>NZ_BDGB01000056.1 GCF_002157585.1 Lentilactobacillus parakefiri | reverse complement strand
TGATTAGATATGATATTCTTAATTCGGGTCATGAAGATACCTCTTTCTTGTTTGTGGTGAATTAAGAATAGGTCTTCATGGCCTTTTTGACTAGTCTGAATAAAGAACTGGTCTAGTAGAGCAGGTGTTGCACTTCAATTTTAAATCGAGGTATAAAACAAAAGCCTTCAATAGTAAATACCATTGAAGACTTTCGAAATTGCGTGGCAACGTCCTACCCTCGCAGGGGGCGATCCCCCAACTACTCTTGGCGTGCAGAAGCTTAACTGCTGTGTTCGGCATGGGAACAGGTGTATCCTTCTGGCTATCGCCACCACACTATTTTTCCTTGAAAGAACTTCGTTCTCTCAAAACTAGCTAACATTAATTTTCTGCCTTTGAACACCATTTCTACTTGGTTAAGTCCTCGACCGATTAGTATTGGTCCGCTCCGTACATCACTGCACTGCCACTTCCAACCTATCTACCTGATCATCTCTCAGGGGTCTTACTTCCATATAGGAATGGGAAATC
>NZ_BDGB01000055.1 GCF_002157585.1 Lentilactobacillus parakefiri | reverse complement strand
CTGTCCAGCTGATCTAATGCCTGAACTAGCTTAGCAACTAGACCACTTCTAAGAATAGATTCTTAGTGTTGCACTTGATTTGACAATTGAGGCCACAAAAATACGGGCTTCTTTTGAAGGAGCAACAGTTTATTCGAAAAAATGAAGATCGAATTATCAAGCGTGCAAACAGTGTTTATGCTAAACGGACTAATGAAGAGCAACGCTCACGTTTACCGAAAAGCACCCGTCACTTTTTTGATCAAATGTGTCTGGACTTTTTGCTATTAGAACAAAGGGCTAAATTATATCATCACAAATCCCATTAGGACCCCTTATTCGGGTCTTTTTATTTATTCTGGCATCGATATTAATTCCGTCACACTGATATTATAATTAAATCTTTTAAAACTTATAATGATCAAGCTATGTCCAAAAAAGTCCAAAATCGAAATTCGATTTTGGACTTCAATAATATCTATTAATTAATTATTCCCATTCAATCGTTGCCGGCGGCTTGCTCGTAATGTCATACACTACGCGGTTAATGCCATCAACTTCGTTTACAATCCGAGTGGAAATATTCTGCAAAACGTCCCATGGAATTCGTGCAAAGTCAGCGGTCATCCCGTCAACCGAGTTCACACCACGAATTGCAATGGTATAGTCGTAAGTCCGACCATCGCCCATGACCCCGACACTCTTAAAGCCTGGTAGAACCGTGAAGTACTGCCAAATATCGCGGTCTAAACCAGCTTTGGCAATTTCATCGCGCAACACCCAATCACTGTCACGAACAATTCGCAGCTTTTCAGGCGTTACTTCACCAAGTACTCGAATACCGAGACCTGGGCCTGGGAACGGCTGCCGCCAAACGAGGGCTTCAGGCATTCCCAACTTTTCACCAATCGCCCGGGCTTCATCCTTGAACAAGGTGTTCAGTGGTTCAATCAGCTTGAAGGTCATGTCTTCAGGCAGTCCACCAACGTTGTGGTGAGACTTGATGGTCTGAGCAGTATCAGTTCCACTCTCAACCACGTCAGTATACAACGTGCCTTGTGCTAAGAAATCAATTCCGTGAAGCTTGCTGGCTTCATCATTAAACACTTGGATGAATTCATTACCAATGATCTTCCGCTTCTTTTCAGGATCCGTGACACCTTTCAATTTAGAAAGGAAGCGGTCCTGAGCGTCCACCTTGATAATGTTCAAGCCGAATTTGCCAACCAAACTATCCATGACTTGGTCAGCTTCATTCTTTCGCAACAAGCCGTGGTCTACGAAAATACTTGTCAATTGCTTACCAATTGCTTTGTGCAAAAGGACACCGACAACACTTGAATCAACCCCACCAGAGAGGCCCAGCAACACTTTTTTGTCGCCAACTTCTTCTCTGATATGTTGAATCTGCAGATCAATGAAATCATCCATTGACCAGTTAGCCTCGGCATGACAGACATCAAAAGCAAAGTTCTTCAAAATGTCATTGCCATACTTGGTATTTCTAACTTCCGCATGGAACTGAATACCGTACAAATTGCGATCAACATCCTGCATGGCAGAAATTGGGCAGTCACGACTAGTCGCAACCGTCTCAAAGCCTTCAGGGACTTCATTAACCAAATCCCCGTGACTCATCCAAACCGGCTGTTCACGTGGGGTTCCCTTGAAGAGAACTGCGTCATCAGTCGTAATCTGAATGTCAGCATGCCCATACTCTGAATTAGAAGCCTTCTCGACCTCACCATTAAGGGTATATGCCATAATCTGCATGCCATAGCAAATCCCAAGAATGGGAATTCCCAGCTTAAAGATGTCAGGATCAACCTTCAAAGCGCCATCTTCGTACACACTATTTGGACCTCCGGAGAAAATAATCCCCTTGGGGTTCATGTCTTTGATCTGTTTTGCGGACAATGCGTGGGACTTAAGCTCAGAATATACGCCTAAATCACGGATCCGTCTTGTAATCAGTTGGTTATACTGACTACCGAAATCCAGCACTAAAATCTTATCGAAGCTTGATAAGTCAACGTTTGCCAAATCATACACCCTTTCAAAGTTCTTACATAAATAATAAACGATTCAACTAGGTTTGGTCAACATGATTCTGAAAATCCAAACATTAATATTTTCTCAGGTACAATCGATCGATTAAATGATTGTCCGTCTTGTGCATTATCATATCAGCTCGCGAGCGAGTTGGCAGGATATTTGCTCGGAGGTTGGGCAGATCGATTGTGTCCCAGACCTTCCGCGCCATATCAAAGGCTTCCTCGCGATCACCCTGCGCGTAATCATAGTAATAGTTGTCAGGATCTTGGAAGGCGGTATCCATCAGACGGCCGAAGCGTTCCAAGTACCACTTCTCAATCAAATGGACGTCTGCATCCATATAGATTGAAAAATCGGTAAAATCACTCACATAAATCTGCTCATTACTCGGCAGCTGTAGGGTGTTAATGCCTTCAATGATTAGAACGTCTGGGCGATCCACCAGCTCAAACCGATTCGGGATGATGTCATAACTTTGATGTGAATACACCGGCGATTTAGTGACTGGAACCCCCGATTTAACCTCATTTAGAAATGCAATCAGTTTACGCATGTCATAACTTTCAGGAAAGCCCTTCTTGTCATAGATGCCACGTTGCTTAAGCTCAGCGTTCGAATACAGGAAGCCATCCGTCGTAATCAACTTGATGGTCTCACCGGTAAAATAATTGGAAAGCAGTTCTTCGAGCACCCGGGCCGTGGTTGATTTGCCAACCGCCACACTCCCGGAAATCCCAATGATAAATGGTACCGTTCGCACCTTCTTGCGTAAGAAGCGCGCCTTAGTGGTCTGCCACTGATCAAAATTATTCTTCTGCAGTCTGATCATATGCACCAAGGGTTTATAAATGTCAGCGACGTCCTGCAGCGAGATTTGGTCATTGAAAGCCTTAATGTGGCGCAATTCATTGGACGTCAACGGCAGGTCAACTTCATTTTCATTATTGAAATGTTTCCACTCATCTTTGGTGAATGAATAATAATTAATTAAATCATCCATGCTCTTTCTCCGCTTATTCTTTACTCAACCAAATAAGTATAACATTTTCAGACTGCCCCGAGAACCAGAGATGTGTTTTAGCTTTAAGTCAACCACTAGCTGCAAATTGGATAATAAAAAATCGGACCATTTCGATCCGATTAGTGACTAATTAAGGTCGTATTCATCTTTGGGCACCGTCTCAAAAATTGGTGATAATGCCTTGACGGCCACCACCGTCAATCGGTGCATTGCCCGGGTACAAATCGTGTAGACAAGCTGACGGTCACTTTCGTCCGGGTAGCAGGCTTTCGAGGCATCCCACATAATAACACTGTCGAATTCCAACCCCTTGGCAAGGTACGATGGCACGATGATAATGCCCTTGACCAAACGTTGATTTTCAGTTCGAATCAGAGTTGATTTAACGCCTAGTTCTGCTAACTTGCCACTCAACGCTTTACATTCCTTCAATGTTTTGCCGATGATAGCCGTCGTTTCGTGGTCGGCCAGGTTCAACTCGGATTGCTGCTTCACCTGCTCAACGGCTGCATCCATCCCGTCCTTGACATAAATATGCGGTAGATCACCTTGACGGTTGAACGGAATGATATTTTCACCATTCGTCAACAAATGCTTAGTAAAGTTGGTAATCTGTTCGGTTGACCGATACGACTTGGTTAACTGAACCACTCTCGTCTTGTCCTCTGGGAACATGCTGCCAAGTTCTCCCAGCAGCTTGCGGCTGTTTTCGTGAGTGAAAATTGCTTGGTTCAAATCACCGAGCAGCGTAAATCGGGCTCTTGGGAAGCTGAATTTCAGAAAGGCCAACTGGAAGGCTGAATAATCCTGAACTTCGTCAATAAAGAGGTAGCGGATATCCTTATCGCCCCGTTTGCCGGTCATCAAATCATACAGGTAAATGTAAGAAGAGGCATCTGCCAATGATAATCGGCCCTTCTTTAAGCGGCCAACAGTTGCCTTAATGGCTTCACCCCACAGCTCATTTGAAATATCAAAATCAGCCAAGTTGAGAATCTTAGGCATCTCTTTGAGCATGTGGACAAACTGGTTATTGATACTTAACCAGTGATTGCGAGAAATTTGCCGCTGCACTTTTCTAAAGGATTTGATCACGATCCGTCTGGCTAGAAACTTAAATTCCTTGTCGGCGTTAAGAATTTCTTCTTCCTCATCGGCATGGAACTGTTGGATTTCTTCTTTAGACAGGTTTTGAACAGCATCTTCAACCCACTTCTTACGCATCTCAACGTGAATCTTACGGTTGAGAATCTTCATTAATTCTTCCTTGGTCGATTCCAGGCGATTCCGGAGGTTGTAGTTCTCGTTAAAGCCATAATAGATGTCGGCAATTTTTTCTTTTGGAATCAGGACTTCACCATTAAACATCAGGTTTCTAAAGCGCATGCCGGCCTTATTCAGATGGTTGGCATAAGCACTGACCGCTCGGAAATAGTCCAAACTGCCTTTGACATCAGTGAGCTTTTGGGCAGTCTTGTCCAACTGTTCAGTAAACCGCTCTGACAACGTTTCAACCTGGATACTTGGCAAACGGTGGGAACTGTATTGGTAGAAAGTCATCTGGACCATGTTCTGCTCACCTAGTTCAGGAAGCACCTGGTTGATATAGTCATTAAAAAGTTGGTTCGGCGAAAACAAGATGATTTGGCCAGAGTGCAGATTGCCACGGTACTGGTAAAGCAGAAAGGCAACTCGCTGCAAAACTGCGGCCGTCTTTCCGGAACCCGCAGAGCCCTGGACGAACAGTAAATCTGAATCAGTGTCACGAATAATCTGGTTCTGTTCTTTTTGGATGGTGGTGACAATACTCTTCATCTTGGTGTCTGAACGATTGCTCAGGGCATCTAAAAGCATCTGGTCACCGACGACTTCTTCGGTATCGAACACGGTTTTAATCTTTGAATTTTCAATTTGGAACTGGCGCTTTAATTTGACATCAACCGTCTGTTCACCGTCAGGGGTCATGTAGCTGACATCGCCAATTCCACCATTATAGTAGATACTGGAAATTGGTGCCCGCCAGTCGTTGATCAGGTAATGATCCGGCCGATCCGTAAACGAGGCCATCCCAATATAGATGGTTTCATCGCGTTTTTCGTCCCCTTCACGAAAATCGATCCGTGCGAAATAGGGGTTTCTCTCAAGCTTGTTCAGCGTCCCAAGTTCTCGGGCGGCATGTTCCTGGCGATTTTCACGTTCAGAAAGCATTTGCTGTTGCTGCCGAATCGACATGGCAGTTTCCATCATCCCGCTGTACGTTTCAGTTTTGAGCCGGACATCATTGTTGAAATTACGATTAATATCTTTAACATCCCGCTTGGTAGCCTTAATCTTTTGCTCAAGGTCCTTTTGGGAAATATGGATTTCATCAATGACGTGGTCCAAATGGTGTTGTTCTTGTGTTTTGATATTATCTGCCATTATTTACCCCCTATAACTTGACTTAATAGTTTAGCATAAAAACGGTACCAATTCAAAAGACATTATCGTTTCAGGCTTAACCTTAACTTAAACGGCCTAACTTTGTTAATTGGTATACTTGCCAACTCACCGATGTACTATGGTATAATTTAGATGTTTTAAATAATTGTATACTTAGGAGGACATACATGACAATCTCACTATATTTTGTTAGACATGGTCAAACATACTTAAACAAATATCACCGTATTCAGGGCATCATCGATTCCCCATTAACAGATAAGGGAATTGCTGACGCGGTGGCTGCCGGAAAGCGGCTTTCTCAAATCAAATTTGATGCGGCTTATAGCAGTGATACGTCACGAGCAATTAAGACCGGTGAACTGATCCTAAAAGAAAATCCAAGTACCCTCGAGGAGCCAGTCCCCACCGGCGCCTTTCGTGAACTGAACTTCGGTTACTACGAAGGCGAAGATGCCGTCAAAACCTGGCACACAATTGGCGGCCCCATCGGGATTAACTCATTTCATGGCTTAATTGCCGAATTTGGGATTGAAAAGGCCGAAGACATGATTGCGGCCGCCGATCCGTATAAAGATGCCGAAAGCGGTGAAGCTTTCTGGAAGCGGCTTAAACCGGCCATTGATCAGGTGGTTGCTGATGCCCAGGATGGCGACAAGATTTTGTTGGCCACCCATGGAACCCTGATCCGAAATGTGGTTGCCAAGTTCAGTGATATTCACGTTGACGTGTCGACAAAGAACGGCAGTGTCACCAAGGTTAACTGGGACGGCAAGGGATACTCTGTTGCCTACTTTAATAATGTCAGTGAGGATTTATAAGGAAGTGCCAAACAGCCGTGAGCAAAAGTCTGCTCACGGCTGTTTTTGATCTGGTTCATAAATAGCTTGGATGAGAGACCCTAGTTTTCGTTGAACCGCTTCTTCAATTTAGCCTCACTAAAAGCCATCAAACTATCCGGATCAACCTGATACTTGTCACAAAGAATCAGGACCTGGTCCATCACATCTGCCAACTCTTCATGCAGATTATCCTTGCGTTCATCCTTGGTTTCATGTTCACATGGATGATCGCGGCCGATTTCAATTGCTCGAATTGCCCGGGACAGTTCGCCGACTTCCTCAGTCAAAAAGTTCAGTCGAATGAACGAAGAATATTTGTACCAATCCCGCCGCTTGTAAAAATCGACCAGCCAATCTTCATGCTGCTTTAACGTCATCGTTTACCACTCCATTGTCTAAGAATATGTCTCCTTAAAATCATACACCTCACTGTTTTGTTTTCCAGGTCAACAAGCTGATGGCAGTACAAACGACACTCGGAATCACAAAGGTCGGTACCACCAAGTCAGCAATCTGGGTCGAACTAACCAGCGCCCACCCCAGAAGTGAACAGATAAAAATTAGTTCAAGCACCAGCCAAGCTGCTATGTACGGGTGTTCAGTGAATCGCTTATGACTCATCCAATCATCTCCAAATAGTGATTAAGATTAGTAAACCACACAAATTTGAAGAAAATATGACCATTACCCCCACCCGTAGTCTGTTATAATAAGGGCGTCAGGGGGTTCACATCATGAAAAAAATTTTGCCAGCTATCGGAATCGGGCTTGCAGGCATTTTGTTTCTCACCGGCTGTGGGAACAAAAAAGCCGACATGCAGGATAAAACGACGGCCAATCCCAATACAACCAAATTAAATCATTTGTTGTCACCAGCAACCGCAAAAGTCCCGGAAGATTCACAGACCACCACGAATAACCAGCTCTATTCGCAATTTTATAAACAAAAGGGTCAGTGGTACTGGAAGCTGTCTTCTAAAGACGACGGAACGATTGATGACAGTAAAATTAAATCACTTAACGAAACGGACCAAAACGGTGTTTATAACTTTTCCATGGTCAGCAATCAGCGCAAACCTTACACGCTCAAATTTAATTGGATTAACGGCGGCCGCCAAGCCTATACCGTTAATGCCAGTTACCACCACGTCAACAGCAATTTCATCTTAGCTGACGCCAATACTGCAAACAATTGGCAGGCAGGTGCCCCACAGGTCGTCCAAGGAACTTGGGCAACCGACTTCGCTAGTAATTCAGTTAGTGACGCGCAAAAGCTGCCCTATACCAAGCAATTTTTGAACATTACCAGTACCGCCATGAGCAGCTTCACCAATGAATATGACACTAACCACCGGTTGTATAACTCAGACACAATTGCTAAAACCAGCAACGTTTCCTATAAGCAGACCGGCGATGACACTTATGTTTTAAAAGCTTACGGTACTGATCAAACACCAATCGTGTACAGCATCAATGCCCAAGGCAATAATCAAATTGAAGTGACTGGGCTGACGTCAGGCAGTCTAACGTTGACCAAATCAGCCACCACCCAACCCGCTACCAGCTCGACGACTGCCAGCTCACAGTCAGCTTCGACAACCAGCGGCTCCACTGCCACTCCAGCGGCCCCAACCACCAACCACCTCACCGATCAACAGGTGGTTAATTGGATTTGGCCTTACGTGAAGTCTAAATATCCAAATATGGCCGTCAATTCAACCGACTTTACCTACATGCCGCAAATGAGAAATGGTCAGCTGTACGTTAATGTGATGGAAAATCACAACTCTCAAGCATTCAAGAAGAGTGGCGTTGACACCGGCACTAATCCGCAAGTCGCCAGCTTCCGGGTCACTGCTAACGGTGCTCTAGAACAGATGGACGCAACGACAGGTGACTGGGCGGTTGTTTCCAATAGTTACGGCGGATAACGGTACCATCTTAAATTAGTTTTAAAGAGCCCAAAAAGTACCCACTCCTCAATCGGGAATGGGTACTTTTTTGGCTGTAGACAGCAGCACTGCTAATTAATACTCGCCATTTTACCTTGATAATCCTTATCAATATGTTCATAATGATCAACTTTGTATTTCAGCTTATCATAAGAGGCCTGCATTTTAGCCAGGCGTTCACTCACCGACTCCAGCTGCTCGTTCAAAAGGTCTTTCCTCGCTTGAACAGTTTGCTTCCCCTGCTTAAACAGGGAAATATAATCGATCAAATATTCCACACTGACGCCCGCATCCCTCATACAAATCGCAAACGAGACCCAGTTCAGATCCTCTTCATCATAGTTTCGATAACCGGCTTGGTCTCTGGAAACACGGGGAATGGCACCAACCCGCTCCCAATAACGCAGCGTATCGGATGTCACGTTAAACTTTTTAGAAACTTCATTAATTTTCATCTGCTCACCTCATTACAGTTTTCAATCATAAACCTTGAAGTGAACTTTAAGGCAAGCGTCTTTTGCATCTTAGTAATGACTTAATTGTTAACTACTTAATCCTCGTTAATTGGTGGCAGCTTTTTAATTAATTTTGCCGGAACCCCACCAACCATTGCGTTATCCGGAACATCACTGGTAACCACAGCGCCGCCGGCAATCACAACGTTACTGCCAATCGTGACACCAGGCATAATCGATGCCTTGCCACCAATCCAAACATCGTTACCAATCTTGACTGGGAACCCCTGAGCCATATACTTTCGCCTTTGTACGGCATCAACTGGGTGATTGACCGTATAGATATCAACGTTTGGTCCAATCATGACGTTATGGCCGATTGTGACGGGGGCGATATCCAGAATAGTGAGATTGTAGTTACTCAAAAAATCCTCACCAACCGAAATATTTTTGCCGTTATCACAATTAAAAGTTGCCTGAACGGACACCCGCTCACCGGTTTTGCCAAAAATCTGCTTAATTTTAGCGGTCTGCTTATCCGGCTCAGTCGCTGGAATCGAATTAAATTCTTGGCATAACTTGGCGGCTCTGGCTTTTCTGGCGGCAACCCCATCATCTAGGAAATAGGAGGGTTCACCAGCATCTAATTTTTCTAATTCTGTCACTTTTAGTCCACTCCTTTGATCAAAGATTGCCCTTCAACTATTATAACTGTAACAAAAATATCAGCAAATTCAAAAACGGCCCCAAACAGAAGCGTGAATTTCACCCTCTTTGAGACCGTTGTCTTTTAATACTGAATTAAATTATTGTTTCAATCGTGAATCTTCCCGTGCTCGTTTTTGATACATTGGAATTTCATCCTCACTGGCACGAACCCAGTGATGGGGCACAATTTCAACTAATGAACGTTCCTTACCGTCAAATTCCTGGCTAGCATCATAGGGAATTTGGACCCGCGCCCGTTCGTATTCAGGATCCGGAACTGGTACGGCTGACAAAAGGCTGGCGGTATAGTCATGCAGTGGATGAGCATAAATCTCATCAGAACTGGCAATTTCCAGCATTCGGCCATAGTGCATCACGCCGATTCGATCCGAAATGTATTTAACCATCGAAAGGTCATGGGCAATAAACAGATAAGTCAGGTTCCGTTCACGCTGCAATTTCTTCAGCAAATTAACCACTTGAGCTTGAATGGAAACGTCCAATGCGGAGATTGGTTCATCGGCAATGATGAATTGCGGCTGAACGGCCAGCGCTCTGGCAATCCCAATTCGTTGCCGCTGCCCGCCGGAAAATTCATGAGGATAACGGCTGGAGTGATCTTTATTCAAACCAGCGGTCTCTAACAAATCTTCAACTTGCTTGGAGCGGTCAGCATCATCTTTCGCTAAATGATTAATGTCAATCCCTTCGGCAACGATATCCTTCACTTTCATCCGAGGGTTCAGCGACGCATACGGATCTTGGAAGATCATCTGCATATCTCGGCGGAACTTCTGCTTCTGGCTCTTAGAATCAAGTTTGGAAACATCTTGACCATCAAAAATAATTTTACCAGAGGTTGGTTCGTACAAATGAATAATGGCACGGCCAGTGGTGGTCTTCCCGGAACCGGATTCACCAACCAAGCCAAAGGTTTCACCACGATACACGTCAAAAGTAATGTCATCGACGGCGCGGACTTCGTTAGGTTTGCCAATGTTGAAGTATTGTTTCAGGTGTTCAACTTGCAATATTTTGTTTTCTTCTGAGTAATCAATCACAGTTGTTCCTCCTGTTCTTCAACATGATTTCCCTTGCTCTTATCAATTTCTTGATGAACAAGTTCAGCGTAATGCTTTTGACGTTCGATGATCGGTTCAGGCGGGGTCACTTTAGGCGCCCGTTTATCCAGCAGCCAAGTGGCAGCGTAATGGGTATCCGACACCTTGAAGAACGGCGGCTGCTTTTCTGTGTCAATTTTTAGGGCATATTTGTTTCGGGCAGCGAAGGCATCCCCGACTGGTGGATCCAACAAATCTGGTGGGGTTCCTGGAATTGATGGCAATTCGGTCCCACCGGTATCCATCGTTGGCATGGAGTTTAAAAGTCCCCAAGTATATGGATGTTTTGGATTATAGAAGATTTCATCAACCGTCCCATATTCAACAATCTTACCGGCGTACATAACGGCAACTCGATCGGCCATCCCGGCAACCACGCCCAAATCATGGGTAATGAAAATAATGGAAGTGTTGGTCTTCGCCTGGAGTTCCTTCATCAAGTCCAGAATCTGAGCTTGAATCGTTACATCCAGTGCAGTCGTTGGCTCATCAGCAATGAGAATTTCAGGGTAGTTAACCAACGCAATCGCGATCACGATCCGCTGCCTCATCCCGCCTGAAAATTGGTGAGGATAGTTGTTAATCCGCTGTTCAGCATTTTCAATTCCGACTAACTTCATCATTTCCAATGCTTGGGCATAAGCTTTTTCACGCTTCATCCCCTTGTGGATAATCAGGGGTTCGGCAATCTGCTTACCAATCTTCATCGTTGGGTCAAGGGAAGTCATTGGATCCTGGAAGATTTCAGCAATGTCTCGTCCACGAATTTGGTCCATTTGTTTACGTGACTTTTTCAGCAAATCTTGACCTTTAAACATAATTGTTCCGCTATCAATCACAGCGTTAGGCGAATTTAATCCCATAATGCTTCTTGTTGTAACCGTCTTGCCTGAACCGGATTCCCCAACAATTGCCAAAGTCTCCCCTTTTCTCAGGTCAAAGCTGACATCTCGAATCGCTTGAACAGTACCGGCATAAGTATTGAAGTTGATTTTGAGATTTCTGACCTCAAGAACATCTTTTTCGTTTTCCATCTCAAAACACCTACTCTCTACTCTTTGGATCAAGGGCATCACGAAGCCCATCACCCAAGATATTAAATGCAATCATTAAGACTGAAAGAACGATTGCTGGATACCACATCTGATAAGGCAAGAATTGGAAGTTCTTCTGCCCATCGTTAATCAAAGTACCAAGTGAAGCTTGTGGCGCACTAATACCAATTCCGATGTAGGACAGGAAGGCCTCAAAGAAGATTGCTGTTGGGATGGTGAACATCAAGTTAATGATGATGACACTACTCAAGTTGGGTAATAAATGCTTAAAGGCAATCTTCCAAGAACTTTCACCCAGCGTTCGAGCCGCCAGGATAAATTCCTGGTTCTTCAACTCCAGCGTCTGGGCTCGGACCAGCCGAGCCATGTTAATCCAACTGGTAATCGCAATTGACAGAATGATCGCCGTCATTCCTGGTTTCAATACCAGGATCAACAGAACCATGACAACCAGGTTAGGAATTGACAACATGATTTCAATAATTCGTTGCATCAAGGTATCAACTCGGCCGCCAATCCAACCTGAGGTGATGCCGTAAACAACACCGAATGCCAAGTCAAAGAAACTGGCAATCAAGGCAATTTCAAGCGAAATTCGGGTTCCGTATAAGATTCTGGAGAACAAGTCACGGCCAAGGTAATCAGTTCCTAACAGGTACCAGTTATTGCCGGCATGCGCCTGGGCATAGGCATTCACCCGTTCACCCGATTGGTCAAGAGTCCCATTGAGGCCATTAATATCAATTCCAGGGATCTTTGGCGGTAAATTGGCAAAGTTTGGATTGGTTGCGTTTGGATTGTGCGTTTCAAAAAAGTGAGATCCAAAGGCAAGGATAAATAAAATGATAAGAAGTCCCAGTGCAATCATTGCTGCTTTATTTTTACGTAATCGACGCCACGAGTCTTGTAAGAAAGTTAAAGATGGCGTTGCGATTTTTTCGTCGTCCAGTTTGGCACGATCGGCACCGGCAATCGGTGTGAAATCGTCAGCTGAAGTTTGTTTTGCATTGTCTGCCATTATTATTCTCCCTCCTACTTATTAATTCTGATTCGTGGATCAATCAATCCATAAACGATATCAGTAATCAACAGCACAACACAAAGCATCGCACTATAGACAATTGTCAGCCCCATGATGGTTGGATAATCGTTAGTCAAAATCGACTTAACGAATTGTTCACCAATTCCGGGAATTGAGAAGATGTTTTCAACAACCATTGAACCGGTCATGATATTAACAGCTAAAGGCCCAATGATTGTGACAACGGGAATCAAACTATTCCGTAGTGCATGGTGATAAATAATGCCGACTTTGTTGAGGCCCTTGGCTTTTGCCAGTTCAATATAGTCTGAACTCAACACGTCCACCATTTCCGTCCGCATAAATCGGGCGGTTTCAGCTAATGGCGACGCGGCCAGTGCCAAGGTTGGCAGGACGGTATACATAAATCCACCCCAGTCAGCAATTGGGAACAGTCTCAATTTCAATCCTAGGTAGTACTGCAAAAGAACTGCCAAAACGAATGAAGGAATTGAGATGAACAGAATTGAAATGATGGTGGCTGAAGTATCAACCCAAGTGTTGGCTTTGATAGCACCAACGGCACCAACAACCAGTCCTGCAAGAACACCCAGTACCATTCCTTGGCCACCAATAATCAGAGATGGTCCCAGTCGACTGGAAATCAAGTATGAAACCGGCTGGTTACTGAATTGGAAGGAAGTCCCGAAATTACCATGAATGATGCCACCCAGATAAACCAGGTACTGCTGCCAAACAGGTTTGTCCAGCCCATACTGTTTATAAATTTGATGAATCTGTGTCGGTGTCAATTTGGCTTGGTTAGTCAATGGAGTACCAGGCATTAATTTCATCAAGAAAAAGGTGATCGTACTGACGATAAACAAGGTCAGAATAATGTAAAATATTCGTTTTCCCAAGTATTTTGCCATAAGTGTTCCTCTCATTTCTAATTATGTTGTCACTATTTTTTCATAAACTCCATATTAATGTAAAAGAGGCCGGATTTCAATAACCAGCCTCAAATACATCGAACTGTTCATTTAATAATTACTTAACGTAAGCCTTAGCCCAATCATATTGTGGTGAAGTTGGGAAAGGTTGAACACCCTTAACAGAAGATTTCAGTAATGCGGCTTGGCCTTGTTGATACAATGGCGCGATTCCTTGTTGATTCATAAGAATCTTTTCTGCTTGAACCATGTCATTCCAACGAGCAGTTTCATTGTTGGCATCGGTTGATTCAGATTTCTTGATCAAAGCATCATACTGCTTGTTTGACCATTTACCATCATTTTGAGGGTTGTCAGAAGTCATCAAGTCCAAAAAGTTGCTTGGATCTGGATAATCGGCAATCCATGCAGAAAGAACCAGGTCAAATTGTTGATTTTGGGCACGAGTTAATTTTGACTTAAGTGGAATGTTTTGAGTGGTAATCTTCAAACCAGGCAACTTGGTCAATTGACTTTGAACAAACTCTGATGCACGTTTGGTATCATCATCGTCAGCACCCAGCAGTGTCAAACTCAATGACTTCTTACCAACCTGTTTCATACCTTTTGCGAATAAGGTCTTGGCTTCAGCCAAATTGTAATCAGTTCCTGCTTTGACGTATGACTGCTTAGCAAAGTCTTGACCATTATGCTTAGCCATGTCAGCTGGGACAAAGCCCTTAGGCGTAATGTCACCGCCCTGCATAACTTTATTAACCATTTGTTTCTTATCAATGGCTAATGACATTGCCTTACGGATATTAGCATTTCTCAAAGCCGGGATCTTCTTAGTGTTAAATTCCATATATGAAGTTGAAGCTTCTGGGAAGACAACATAGTCTTTGTTCTTCTTGTTATTAGCAGCTAAAGTACCACTTAACGTTGTGAAATCAAGCTTACCGCTGTTATAACTATTCAAAGCAGTTGAAGGTGTCTTAACAGCTTGGAACTTAACATCTTTAATCTTGACACTCTTGGCATTCCAATAGTTCTTGTTCTTGGTCAACGTCCAGGTATCATTAGTCCCATTCCAACCCTTCAATACAAATGGGCCATTATAAGTATCCTTTGCTGCACTGGTTGCATAACTGCTGCCGTACTTAGCCACTGTCTTAGAATTCTGAGGGAAGAATTCTGGCTGCGTAACCATGAACTTAAAGTAACTTTGTGGTTTAACAAGTGAAACAACAAACTTATAGTTACCTTCTGCCTTAACACCTAACTTTGAAGGTGACATTTTTCCATTATTGATCTTGTCTGCATTCTTAATGTTGGCAAATATGTAGGCATATTGCGAAGCCGTCTTTGGACTAACTGTCCGCTGCCAGGAATAGACAAAATCTTTAGCAGTAACCGGTGTTCCATCATTCCACTTTGAATGACGGAGGTTAAAGGTCCAAGTTAAGCCGTCTTTTGAAGTCGTGTAACTCTTGGCAACTCCTGGATCAACTTTATTATTCTTGGCCATCCGAAGAAGTCCTTCGTTGGTACCATTGGCAACCTGTGCCGAATACAAATCAGTCATTTTTGACGTATCCATCGTGGCAATTGGTGATGGTGTCATCCAGCTAATTTCTTGTTTCTTTGATTGTGAAGATTTACTTCCACACCCAGCAAGGATAAGACCGGTAACCAGAGCTACCCCACCGAGTTTCGCTAATGAATTAATTTTCATGTTGCGATACTTCCCTTCTCATATATGAAATACATATCTTGTAATGACCCTGTTTTAAATTAAAATTTGATTAAAAGCAAACACTATTGAATCATTTAACTCATTTAGTCAGAATCAAATTGGTATGGTTGGTTAATTGTGAACGATGGATTGTTTAACCATCAGTACTTACGAACGATTATTCACGTTTAAATCGTCCAAAGAATTTTATTGGTCAAATGCTTTTTGACAATATATCCGGACCATTCCCTGCAAATATTCGAACCACAAGTAAACCGATTCACATCAGGAATCAATGTATTGCTCACTATATTAGCAGCCGCTCTCAGAGTTTGATATGCATATTTTGATGCATAAAGAAGACCCACCGAATTGTCAGTGAGTCTTCTTCTCGAATCATTTAGGATTATTTAACACTAATTTTGCTCCAATCCCACTGTGGGGCAGTTGGGAAGAATTGAACACCGTGAATCTTTGGCTTCATCAAAGTTGATATTGCCGGTTGATACAGTGGCACAATCCCTTGATCGTTCATCAGTACTTTTTCGGCTTGAACCATATCGTTCCAACGGGCACCTTCATTAGCAGCGTCGGCACCTTCTGACTTCTTAACCAAAGCATCATACTTGGCGTTGCTCCACTTACCATTGTTGTAACTGTTCTTAGAAGTTAAGATGTCCAAAAAGTTACTTGGATCAGGGTAATCAGCGTTCCAAGCGGTAATCACTAAATCAAACTGACCGCTGGCAGAACGTGAAAGACGCGTCTTATAAGGAACGTTTTGGTTGGTGATCTTAACACCAGGTAACTTGGTCAACTGGCTTTGAACAAATTCAGTTGAGCGTTTGGCAACGTCAGTATCATCGGAAAGCAGCGTCAGGTTAACTGACTTTTTGCCAGTTTCTTGAAGGCCCTTAGCCCAGTATTTCTTGGCTTCATTCAAGTTGTATGCAACTGCACCCTTAACGTATGATTCATCGGCAAAGTCCTTACCATTACGTTGAGACATATCGTCGGCAACAAATCCCTTGGGTGCCTGTGAGCCATCAGCGAGGACTTTATTGGCGAGTTGTTTCTTATCGATTGCCAATGAGAAAGCTTTACGGATGTTTTTATTCTTAAACATTGGGAACTTCTTTTCGTTCATTTCCAGGTAGTAGATTGAGGCTTGCTTGTACAAATGATAGTTCTTATCGTTCTTGTACTGTTTAACCTGAGTCCCACTTAAAGTGGTGAAATCAAGCTTGCCACTTTGATAACCATTCAAAGCGGTGTTAGGATCCTTAATTGCCTGCATGTTCAAGGTATCCAGCTTAATCGCCTTGGCATTCCAGTACTTCGGATTCTTTACGAGTTTCCAAGTATCGTTAGTTCCGTTCCAACCCTTCAGCACGAATGGGCCATTGTAGCCGTTCTTTTGGGCGTCGGTACCATACGATGAACCATATTTTTTCACCTTGGAAATTTCTTCAGGGAAGTAGTAGCTTTGAGAAACCATGAATTTGAAGTAACTTTGTGGCTTGATCAAATGAACAACCAGTTTGTAGTCACCCTCAGCTTTCGCTCCCAACTTGGATGGTGACAGCTTACCAGCATTAATCTTGTCGGCATTTTCGATGTTGGTAAAAATGTAGGCATATTGTGAAGCCGTCTTTGGATTAACCGTCCGCTGCCATGAATAGACAAAGTCTTTGGCGGTAACCGGCGTGCCGTCATTCCACTTCGAATGACGGAGATTAAAGGTCCACGTCTTGCCGTCCTTTGATACCGTGTAGTTCTTCGCAACCCCAGGCACAACTGCATTGCCGGTGGTCATTTTCAAAAGGCCTTCATTAGTCGCATTAACATTTTGGCTGGAAATCAAGTCAGTCATTTTTGACACGTCCATCGTATTGATGTTAGCGGCAACCATCCAGTTAGCCGATTGCTTCTTGGCACCTGAATCAGAAGATTTACTACCACACCCAGCCAATACAACAGCCGTGAGTAACCCAACTCCGGCGATCTTTAACAACGCTTTAGTCCTTATAAATATGAAACTTCCCTTCTTGTCTTATGTATTATCTGTGAACTCATTCATTTTAGGTTAAAATTTCATTAAAATCAATATCATTTTAATATTATTTCATTTCCGCCAGGTCAAGGATTTCATCACCCAGCATGAGATTGCTGCTTTAAAAGATGAGTTTTAAATAATAGAAGTTACCGATCAGTTTAATATTTGCTGAGCGTTTGTTTCCAAGACAAAAAGCCAACTGCACTTTGTCCACTATTTATTTACATTTGTGTGTTATACTTGAACACATAATTTATTAGGAGGCATTACATGGATTTACAAGAAACTTTAACTCCGGTTGTCACGATTGGATTGAACCGCAATACCAGCAGCTTCGAGTATTCAATGACGGAATTGAATAATTTGGCTGAGGCCAATAATATGCGGGTTGTTGAAACCTTGGTTCAAAAATTAGACCGGCCGGATCCTGCCACCTACTTTGGCAAGGGCAAGATTGAGGAATTGACTCAAGTCGTAATTGATGATGGTGTTGATACCATCGTAGTTAACGACGAACTATCCCCTAGCCAAATCCGGAACATTGAGAAAAACACCCATTCTCGAATCATTGATCGAACTGGGCTGATTCTAGAAATTTTTGCTAACCGGGCACAATCCCGCGAAGCCAAACTTCAAGTTGAATTAGCTAAATTAAAATATCAGCTGCCGCGTTTGCATACCAGTGCCAGTCAACGTTTGGATCAGCAGACTGGTACCAGCAGCGGTGCCGGTGGTGCCACCAACCGTGGTGCCGGTGAATCACAATACGAATTAAACCGTCGAACCCTTGAGAAGCGGATTACCCACGTCAATCAGGAACTCAAAGAAACCGCTAAGGCAGATCAAACAAAGCGTAAGCAAAGAGATCGCAGCGAGATGCCAACGGTTGCTTTGGTTGGGTACACCAATGCGGGCAAATCAACTGTCATGAACGGCATGATTAACCTATTTGGCGAGAACGAAGACAAACAGGTGATGGTTAAAAATATGTTGTTTGCCACCTTGGACACTTCGGTTCGCAAACTGACCTTACCGGATCAGAAACGTTTCTTATTAAGTGACACCGTCGGGTTTGTGAGTCAATTGCCTCACCAATTGGTTCAAGCCTTCAAGTCGACCTTGTCAGAAGCTGCCAATGCCGACCTGCTCATTCAAGTCGTTGATTATTCCGATCCTCATCGTGAATTGATGATGAAGACCACCGAAGACACCCTGGATGAAATCGGCGTCAACGGCATCCCAATGATCGTTGCTCTCAACAAAGCCGATAAGATGGAAGTTTCCTTCCCATCTCGCGAAGGTGACAACTTGATTATGTCGGCAATGGATCAAAGCTCGCTCCAAGAGCTAACGACCATGATCAAAGAAAAGATCTTCAAAAATTACCATCAATTGACGTTGCTAATTCCGTTTAGTGACGGCGATGTCGTTTCTTATTTGAATGAAAACACCAACATTGAAAAAACCGATTATCAAGATGATGGCACGGTGATTACCGCGGAATTAAATGATGTTGATGCCAAACGCTTTGAAAAGTACGTGTTAACCACAGAATAGCGGCACGATTGTGTCACTGCTTGTTTCATATTTTTTTGATAAAAAGAGAGGAAAAGCCCATGAAAGAACAGAAAGAAGTAACGCTGGATCGTGACCTCGGCCTCTGGTCAGCGTTAGCCCTTGTGATTGGAACGATTATTGGTGCCGGTGTCTTTGTTCGTCAGTCTGCCGTCCTAGACGATGCCGGCTCAACGTCAATGGCGTTATTTGCCTGGCTGGCAGGTGGTATTTTAACCATTACTGCCGGGTTGACAATCGCCGAAATTGCTTCGCAAATGCCTGAAACTGGTGGTCTTTACGTTTATATGGAACGAATTTACGGCAAACTTTGGGGATTTTTGTCCGGCTGGATGCAGATTATTATTTACGGCCCGGCAATGATCGCCTCACTGGGTGCTTACCTAGCCATTCTATTGTCGGATTTCTTTGGCTTTCCAAGTAAGTACAATGCCATTCTGGCAATTGGAACAATCGTATTAGTTGGTATTTTAAATTTATTCTCAAACCGCTACGGGGCAACGTTTGCTATTATTACCACGATCTGTAAGTTGGTTCCGGTTGCTGCATTAATTATCTTTGGCCTTTTCTTTGGTAAGGAAAATGCCTTTGGCCAGAGCCTGGTCCACGTTCACCAGTCAGCCGGTAACTTCGGAGTTGCGATCTTAGCAACGTTATTTGCCTTCGACGGTTGGATCCTGGTTGCCAACTTGGGCGGTGAAATCAAGAATCCTCGGAAATTACTGCCGCAAGCCATTACATTTGGGATCTTGGCAGTGTTAGCCATTTACCTGCTGGTTTCCTATGGCGTTTATCGCTCAGTGCCCGCTGAACAGATTCACCGCTTGGGTACGAGTGCCATTCCTTACATTGCCAATCAGGCATTTGGACAAGTTGGCGGTAAAATTTTGAGTATTGGGATTATCATCTCCATCGTTGGCTGTATGAACGGGAAAATCATGACCTTCCCGCGGATTATGTATGCAATGGCTAAGCGTGGTCAGCTGCCATTCTCAAAGACTTTGTCGTACTTGCATCCAAAGTCACATACGCCAATTTTCTCAACGGTTGCCGAGTTACTGATTGTGACAGTTATGATCATCTTTTCCAACGCTGATCGCCTTTCAGAATTATGTATCTTCACTGTTTACTGCTTCTATGTGATGGCCTTTGTTGGCGTCTTTCTCTTAAGAAAACGCAATCCAAACCAGCATCGGGTATTCTCCACCCCACTATTCCCAATTACGCCAATCCTGGCAATTGGTGGTTCACTCTTCGTTATCGTCAGCGAAATTATGTCTGACCTTCCAGGGGTGTTAACTTCCTTTATCTTCGTGGCCGTCGGTATTCCGGTATTTTATTATGAAACTAAGAAGTATCGCGAAAGCCAAGCAGAAGCCGCAAAAGAAGAATCATTAGACAAGGAAAATTAATCAGGTATCAAAAATGAGCTGGAAATCACAATTGGTTTCCAGCTCATTTTTTCTCTTTATTTTTAATGTTTGAAATCTTTCACGATAAGACAACCACCTTACCAAAGCTGTCATGGCTGTCCAGGTATGCTTGAGCGTCAGCGGTATGCTTCAAATCAAACACCTTGGTTGGTGCGACATCTATGTGACTGCTGTTAATGATATCAAACAGATCGTCAAACATTCGCTGGTCAAGAGCGCCAGATTCAAAACTCGTTAAGTAACCACCATTCAGTTGAGAAATTGGTTCAAAGTGGGTTAAGTCCCAGACACCGCCCAACTCACCGGTGACACAAGTGATCCCATTTGGTTGAATAAATTTCATTGAGTTGGGTAATGTAAGTGCACCAACCAGTTCCAGGATCCGGTCAAACTTCTGATCCCCAGTCTGTAGTTGGTTGTCCTGATCCAAAACGACTTCATCAAAGCCAACCGATTTCAATTCATCGGCCTTCTCCAAATGCCTGGTTGACCCAACCAGCTTGATTGAAGGCACCATGGCCCGGGCCAACTTAGCAGCCGCTACACCAACGCCACTCGTTGCCCCACGGATGAGTAAGGAGTCGGCATCATCCAATTGTAGCTTTAGGAGTGATCCGTAAGCCGTTCCGTAAGTTTCGGGAACCGCAGTTAAATCTGAAATCGTAAGTTTCGTGTTAACCGAGTAAATCTGCTTGTTGGAGAGCAGTACGTATTCAGCATAACTGCCGTTAAACACTCTGCCCATTCCACCCATCACAGAGACCACAATTTGCCCTTTCAATAAGTGATCGGAATCGGTGGTTTCGACAACTTCGCCCACACACTCAATCCCGAGAATTCTGGGCAGTTTAACTGATGGCGACCAGCCATTCCGAGTGAAAATTTCCGAACGGTTAATGCCAAATCCTTTAACTTTCAACAATGTCCAACCATCCCTCACTTTGGGAGTCGGCACATCTTCATATGATAAGGCGGAAGGTCCACCCGGGTGACGTAATACGATTGCCTTCATTCTGATTGCCTCCTAAACACTTTCACGTTCGACGATGTTAATTGGCGTATACATCGAATAAAACTCCTTGATTGATTCGCTTACCAGCATATCCATCCCTTTAACACCCATCTCAAAAAACGATTGGGTAACACTGGATAGCTTTGGCCGCACAATATCACACAGTTGAGTCCCGTCAACTGTCAAAATGGCAAGATTGCCGGGCACCCGGATGCCATATTGGTTCGCCTGGTTTAAAATACCAATCCCCACCAAATCACTGGATGCAATCACAGCGGTCAGCTCGGTTTTTTGACCATATTGCCTCATTGCCTTGAGGCCATCCTCATAGGTAAAGTGGCCACCACAGACCCATTCGGCTTTTCGGGCCAACTGATTATCACGCATGGCATCCCGGTAACCTTCAAACCGAAGATTGCCGACAAACGAATTCAGATCCGTTCCTGCAAAACCAATTTTGGTATGGCCTTTTTTTATCAAATATTTGGTCGCTTGATAGCCAATATCAAAATCATTTGATGAAATAAATGGAAAGTTGGCGTTTTTCATCGTCATTGAAATAAAAATAAACGGAATGTTGGCACTCTCAAGTAAAGCGTTATTTGTGGGATCCAGGTCAACGGCCACCAGCAAAATCCCCATTACCGAGCGCTCGATAACTGTTTGCAGCGCCTTTTCCTGCATTTCAGGTTTGTTCTCACCGGCAAAAATAATCATGACGCTTAAATTGTGGGCTTCGGCCTGCTGCTGAATCCCGTTTAGGATTGGGTTGGAAAAGTTCGTTTGAGTCGAACTGACCAGCACCGCAATCACCCGACTCTTCCTGGTAACCAGTTCAACGGCACTCGTGTTGCGCTGATACCCCAATTGTTTCGCCGCATCCCTAACTTTCTTAGCAGTCTTCTCTGAATAAAACTCACGTTGATTCGACAAAACCCGTGAGACTGTGGCCGGAGAAACTCCAGCCATTTTGGCAATATCTTTAATGGTCGCTGCCATAGGCACACCTCTTCATGACAAAATAGTTCCCTCATAATCTGTCATTCATTATACCACAAGGGATTTGACACCCATTTACACAAACGTTTGTGATATTGTTTTAAAAGTATTGCAAGCGCTTGTAAATGATGTTACTATCATCAATGTAAACGTTTTCTTTTTCAATATATGAATTGGCCAAGTTGAATCAGAAACCAAATTTGATTTCTTAAGGGAGGAATTTTCATGATTGCAAAGGAACAAATTGGTAAAGTCATCACCACACCAACTGAGGAGGCAGCCCCCAAACATCAGGGTCTGCCGACGCTGAAGTTAGCAACCATCTTTGCGATGACATTTGGTTTTTTCGGGGTTAACATGGCCTTTTCACTTCAGTCTTCACAAATGGGGCGAATTTTTCAAACGATCGGTGCGGATCCAACCAAGCTCGGATTTTTCTTCATTCTTCCGCCGTTAGCGGGAATGGTTGTTCAGCCATTAATGGGTAAGTATTCAGATCTGACTTGGAATCGATTTGGTCGCCGAATGCCATACCTAATGGTCGGTGCCCCAATTGCCGCTTTGGTGATGATCCTATTGCCCAACGCCGGCTCATTCGGATTTGGCTACGCATCCATTGCAGCACTGCTGTTCGGTGCCATCACCATTTTATTCATGGACCTATCTTCAAATGTCTGCATGCAGCCATTTAAGATGATCATTGGCGATATGGTGAATGAAGACCAAAAGGACAAAGCCTGGTCATGGCAGCAGTCATTCTCCAACCTCGGCGGAGTGGTTGCAACCCTCTTTCCTTTTTTGCTAACATGGATTGGTGTTTCCAACGTTGCACCTAAAGGGGAAGTTCCACTGTCGGTCAAATTAGCCTTTTATATCGGCGCGGGAGTTTTGCTGGCAACCTCAGCTTACACAATCTGGTCGGTCCACGAATATGACCCAATTGCTTATGCTCAATATCACGGGATCAGCAATAAAAAGCCCGCTAAGCACGCAAGCTTATGGACATTATTGAAAAAGGCTCCCCGTTCTTTTTGGGAGGTGTCTGCCGTTCAACTATTTGACTGGTTTGCATTTCAATACCTCTGGACTTACGGAACCGGTGCAATCGCTCAAAACGTTTGGAACACCAGCAACCCCGCATCAGCTCGGTATCAAGCAACTGGGAACTGGTTTGGCATGATGACGACAGTTGAATCTCTAGCTGCAGTTATCTGGGGATTTGCAGTTCTTTCGCACACCAAGCCAACGCAACGGAAGCTTTGGTTCAGAGTTGGTCTGATCATGGGTGGAATTGGCTTTATCTGGGTCTTTTTCATTCACTCACAGATGATGCTCATCCTACCGTTCGCCCTAATTGGTATGAGCTACTTAACGATGCAAACAGAATCATTATCACTTTTTACTGAATCACTCAATGGTGAAAATGAGGGTGCCTACCTGGGATTATTTAACTGTGGAATTTGTCTGCCACAGATAATCGCATCCGTTGCCAGTTTTGGATTGTTCCCATTAATCGGTAAATCCATGCCAGGCATGCTGGTCATTGCCGGCATCATGATGTTCTTAGGGGCATTGATGGTTGGCATTATTCACCCAGCCCTTTCAGCAAAAACAACTCACTAATACGGAGGTAGAAAAAATGACACACAAATGGTGGCAAAACGCCGTAATTTATCAAATTTATCCACAAAGTTTTCAAGACAGCAACCACGATGGTATCGGTGATCTGCACGGTATTATCAAACGGCTGCCCTACTTACAAAAGCTGGGAGTGGACGTTCTTTGGCTCAATCCAATCTACGACTCCCCTTTAAAAGATAACGGCTATGATATCGCTGATTACGAAAAGATTTTACCGGACTATGGCAGCATGACCGATTTCAATGAGCTGCTTAAAGCCATTCATGCTCACGGGATGAAGTTACTGATGGATCTGGTGGTTAACCACACTTCTGATCAGCATCGCTGGTTCCAGGAAAGTAAACAGTCGAAGGATAATCAATACGCAGATTACTATATCTGGCGTGATCCGGTTGACGGTCATGAACCCAACAACTGGGGCGCTGCTTTTGGCGGCTCTGCCTGGACTTATGTCGAAGAGCGTGGTCAATACTACCTGCACTTATTTGCCCCCGGTCAACCGGACTTGAATTGGGAAAATCCGGCGGTCCGCGAATCCGTCTGGGAGATCATGCGCTTTTGGTTAGACAAGGGCGTTGATGGCTTTCGCATGGATGTCATCAACTTGATTTCTAAGCCAGTCGGACTACCTGACGCCCCAGAGCCTGCAACTATGCGATTGTAGAACCATTAGTGGCTGATGGCCCGAAGCTTAACGATTATCTCAAGGAAATGAATGAGGAAGTGCTTTCCCACTATGACGTGATGACCGTCGGCGAAATGCCGAGTTCTAAACCAGAGGATGCAATTGCATACACGGGACTTGACAGCCACGAATTAAACATGGTTTTCCAATTTGAACACGTTCAGTTATCTGCCAATCCAGATCCCCAACTCGGCAAGTGGGATGACACGCCGGTTAAAGTCCCCGAACTTAAGCAGGCCTTGTCTCCTTGGCAAACAGCACTTGACGGCAAAGGCTGGAATAGTCTTTATTGGAACAACCATGATCAACCACGAGCCGTTTCCCGCTTTGCTACTGACAATCCGAAGTACCGTGTTTTAGCTGCTAAAATGCTGGGGACGACCCTCCATATGATGCAAGGAACCCCCTTCGTTTATGAAGGCGAAGAGTTGGGGATGCCCAATGTTCACTACACCCGCTTGGATCAGTACGAGGACTTGGAATCGATCAACGCTTACCACGAATTGGTTGACGAAAATCATCTAGTGGACGGCCCAACGATGTTGTCCTATCTGTCCGCTCGGTCCCGAGATAATGCCCGGACGCCAATGCCATGGGATACAAGTACCAACGCCGGCTTTTCTGATGTTAAGCCCTGGTTTGCTTTGAACCCTGATTATCCAGAAATCAATGCGGCAGCAGCGGTGAATGATCAGTCTTCTACCATTATCAAAAGTTAATTCAGCTCAGGCACGATTCTGATTTGATTAAATTTGGAACTTACGAGGAGCTTGATCCAAAATACGCTCAAGTCTTTGCTTACCGCCGCCATTATCAGGGCAAGACGTTATTAGTCATTAGTAATTTCACCGATCAAAACGTTGTTCGTGACTATGATCAAGATCACGCGTCCAAGCTGTTGCTTAGCAACTACCCTGACGATGAGGGTACGGTGCTTCGTCCTTATGAAAGTAAGGTTTATGTGTTTGACTAACCAATCTCGTTGAAAGGCAGCCACTTTCGGTTGTCTTTTTTGGTGTCCAATAATCTTGGCGTTATAATTAAGAAAATTATCTGGTAAAGGAGGTGTGCTATGACCGCCTATGTATTGTATCAACTCGAATGGATCTTACGACTGTTTGTGGCCGCCATTTGCGGGGGTCTGGTCGGCTACGAGCGTAAAGTCCGCCTAAAGACTGCCGGCATTCGGACGCATATGTTGGTGGCCGTCGGATCGGCGTTGTTCATGATCATTTCCAAATACGGTTTCTTTGACGTCATTAACCATGCGGATGTCAGCTTGGACCCCTCTCGGATCGCATCTCAGGTTGTAACTGGGATTGGTTTTATTGGTGCTGGGGCGATCATTACCAGAAACCACAAAATCGACGGTTTGACCACTGCAGCTGGTTTGTGGGCGACTGCCGCAATTGGCCTGGCGATTGGGGCTGACATGTACGTTATCGGGATTGCTGGCACCCTGTGCATTTTGGTTACCCAGACCATCGTCCGCCAAATCCGGGCACTCAAACGCTACCCCAATCGTTCGCTACTCCGCTTACAAGTCACCTTTAATGGCGAACTGGCATCGATGGACGAGCTGCCGGACAGGCTGAGAGCGATTGGCAGTGCAGATATTCGGATGCGAATCGTTGCTTATAAGCCAGACTCATTTTCCCTGGAAGTTCGGGTGAAACTGCAGCATAAGATGGACCCGGATGAGTTTATCCGTCAGATGAGTGATTTGGTGGACGTGCGGAAGATTGAAGTGCTGGATTAAAATGGGAATGTGAAAATAACCCTCAACGTAAAGCAACCAGTAAGCTTTTTGGGAGATGATAATACACTTTATGTTATCCTACAAAGGAAGGTATTAATAGCCAAGTATTGGAGAACTTGATTCATTGGGAGGAGAATTGTTTTGAATAAAAGCGTTTTGTTAATTACACTTGGATTGTTAGGCGGGGGATGCATTATGACTACTAATGCATCCGCACAAACAAGGGGACTTCACAGAATCTCATCCCATTGGGTCAATCAGTCTGTAAAAGAATACAATGGACTTAGTCAATATTACCGATTCAATCAAAATACGAAATCCGGTCCATTCAAAGAGGCAAAGGTCATCCTCCCCAAAGGCACAATTGTGAAGGGAAGTGTTGGCAATGATAGCGCCAGTCAAACTCACTACGCCCTCCGTGGTCCAAGCAATCTGAGTTATGCCCTGAAGAAACGCGTTGGTATGAAAGATCCGTGGAGATCTCTTAACTACTGGCAGACATATATGCCGTCGAGATATACACGTGTAAAGAGGCCTCCCTTTATGCCTACTTTCGGTGAAGGGGTATTCTTTAGTGGCGGCACAAAAGCATTCAAAAATATGGCCACTCGTTCAAAGTCAACAAGCAATGCATTTAGAATCAGTTCTGATGGTTATGTCGAATTTTACAAGTATCGAGCAAAGTCGCTTATCGATAACGACTACCAAGTATTTACGTATAATCAAAAACCAGCTTCCTATGCTAAAATTAATCACACATTAGTTAAGGGATCCAAAACTTATCTCTATTATGGGTATAATCTCAAAGGTATTAATGACAAAAGGGCTCGAACATCCGGTGCATACAAGTACCGTTTGACAATTCACAACTTGCACACGCCGTATAGATATACAACTCGTGGTGGCACCTCATATGGCAGCATGTATACAATTGGCAGCCATCATTTTTACAGTATTCCGTTAGGATACGAAAGTTCCGGGTCTGATTGACGGCAAAAATGAATCCTATTATTTTTGATATGATCCAAGTGGTTGAAACATACAAAAGGAGTAACTCCAGTTTGAATTGAGTTGCTCCTTTTTGAACGACTATTATTCGGTTTTAATTGAGTGGGGTTCATTGTTATTTGGAATAAATGTGCTCCGACGGGCCTGACGTCAATTTCTAAGACAAAATGTGCTCCTTGGAGCAGCAACCGGCGCGTTTGTTATGCTCTTTTGAACTCCCTTCGGCCTTGAAAATACGCTCCGACGGCCGGGTGAAACCCTGCCTAGCCTACTTGGCGACGACCCAGGACCCGGCCACATAAGCGAAAAGGATCAACGATGAACAAAGACCGTTCATCATTGATCCTTTTCGCTTATGTTCTGGGTCCTAACCGGGTCTCGTCGCGCTCTCTACCGTTCTGCTCCCTGCACAACTTCCTCCACTTCACCCGACTTCTTGGCTGTTCCCAGTCTGTGGTCGAGATACTGTGACAATAGTGACAGTGAGTAGCAAACGATGAAGTACATGACCGCCAACGCCAAGAACATTGGAATCGTGTAATTGGTATTTTGACCGTAAATGATTTGCGCATGGTTCATCAAATCCGGCAGGACAATGATCGTTGCCAGTGACGTATCCTTAACCAAAGAGATAAACTGACTAACAATCGCTGGAATCATGTTCTTGATGGCTTGCGGCAGGATAATGTATCGTAACGCCTGCCAGTAAGACATTCCAGTCGATCTAGCCCCTTCCATTTGGCCGGTTGGAATTGAAACAATTCCGGCACGAACAATTTCTGCAACCATCGCCGATTCAAAGACCGCCATCGCAATGACTGATGCCCAAATTGGATCTGGCTTGAAGCCGATATTTGGTAACCCAAAATAGGTAAAGAAGATAATCAGGATTAACGGTAAGTTACGAATGATGTCAATCACAAAGCCGACAATCGCTGACAAATACTTAATTTCAACATAGCGAATGATTCCCAAAATTACCCCAAATATGTAACTGAGGATAATCGAACAAACTGAAACCAGGATTGTGACCCAAGCTCCTTCAAGAAGGAACCTGATATTAATCCATGAGTAAGCACCTAAGACTGTTAACATATCTCGATTCCTCCTTTATGCCAATTTCTTTTCAAGGTAACGCATGTAGTAACTCAATGGCAAAGTCAAAATCAGGTATAACATCCCCACACACAGGTAGGTGCTCATACTTTGCAATGAATCAGATGCAATGACATTTCCTTGATACATCAAGTCAAATCCGGCAACAAAGGCCAAGACTGAAGAGTTCTTCACCAAGTTGATAAACTGGTTGCCCAGTGGCGGAATGACATATCGGAAGGCTTGCGGCAAAACAATGTAGCGCATTGCCTGCCAGAAGGTTAACCCGTTGGCACGAGCCCCCTCCATTTGGCCAGGATCAACAGATTGGATTCCTGAACGAACCGTTTCAGCGATAAATGCGGAGGAATAAAGAATCAATCCAACGGTTCCAGAAGCAAACCCACTGATTTCAACAATGTACATGGGAATAACCACGTAAAAGAACATTGTGATAACCAGTAGTGGAATGTTCCGGAAAACTTCAATGTAAACTCTTGAAATAATTCTAAGAAACTTATTGGGGAAAACTTCCAGGATAGCAAAACCAGATCCGATAATTAACGCAAATACCAATGCGATAATCGAGCAGAGAAGCGTTTGGCCTAATCCATAAAGAAGCTCGCCACCATAATTTTGAAAAATGCTTATCATCGTTCTGCCCCCTTCAAGTCAAATCCGTGAACCTTGTGGAACCACTTATAAAGGAGCTGGTTGTATTGGCCGGAATTTTCAACCTTGGTCAACGCATGATTCATGGCATCTCTCATCTTGCCCTGACCCTTATCAACGGCAATCCCATACGGTTCATTGGTGAATGTGCCGCCAACAACGGAATAGCCGGGATTTTCAATTGACATCCCGTAAAGAATCCCGTTATCAGTCGTTAAAGCATCCCCCTGACCTGATTTCAACGCCGTCAGTGCCTGTGAATAGTCGGACAGCTGAAGGACTTTAGCTTTAGGGGCAAACTTCTTAATATTTTGAACGGAGTTGGAACCAACCACCCCGAGGACAATCGCGCCCTTATGATTGAGCCCCTTCACATTTTTGATCGGACTACCATTCTTAACGAGGATGGCTTGTCCGGCATCAAAATACGAGCGTGAGAAGTCAACTTGCTTAGCCCGCTCCGGGGTGATGGTCATGGTTGCCATAATGGCATCAATGTTACCATTTCTCAGTAATGGCATCCGGGTTTGACTGGTAACTTGAATAAATCTGGCCTTACCATCTTTACCAAGGATCTGCTTGGTCATGGCTTTTGCCAAGTCAATTTCAAATCCCTTGATCTGATTGTCCCGAACATCCATCAAACCAAATAGCTTGGTGTCGGCTTTAACGCCCCATGTGATCGTCTTTGTCTGCTTGTCGTCTTTCAGCACATTCTTCTGTGATGCTGAACTCGAACAGGCACTCAAACTAACGACCATTAAGAGCAGGGTTAATAATAACCCAATTCTTGATATGATCTTCTTCATGATGCGACCTCCCAATAATGAAATTTTTAATGCGTAATAATTTTCCCAAGAAATTGTCGTGCACGTTCATTGGAGGGTTCACCATCAAAGAATTTGTCGCTCGTGTCATCTTCCAAAATCTGACCGTCATCCATAAAGATAACCCGGTTGGCCACTTCACGGGCAAATCCCATTTCATGGGTCACAACCAGCATGGTCATATCTGAATCTTGCGCAATATCTTTCATAACGTTCAAAACATCATCAATCATTTCTGGGTCCAATGCACTGGTTGGCTCATCAAACAAGAGGCACTTTGGCTTCATTGCCAGTGAACGGGCAATCGCAATTCGTTGTTGCTGACCACCTGATAATTGAGCCGGTAACTTGTTAGCTTGACTTTGAAGACCAACTTGATCAAGCAGCTGCATTGCCAGTTCTTTATTTTCCTTTTCAGGACGTTTCAACACAATCCGTGGTGCCAACATAATGTTTTCGAGCACCGTCTTATTTGCATATAAATTAAAATGCTGGAACACCATACCGACATTCTTGCGGATTCGGTTAGGATCAGTCTTCTTATTAGCCAAATCCTGACCGTTAACAATCAACTTACCTTCTTGAATGGGTTCAAGCCCATTAACCGTTCGAATCAGTGTCGATTTACCAGAACCTGAAGGACCGATTAAAACAACGGTTTCACCCGCTTCAATCTTCAAATTGATGTCCTTTAAAGCATGGAAATCGCCGTAATACTTTTGTACGTCTTGAAATTCGATCATTGCCATGTCATTTTCCTCCAATGCTTTCAGGCTATTTATTAAAATTGCCTAAGAATGATACTACATCCATAATATGTTAAAAAATTTGATTGGTCAAAAAAATGTAACAAAAAATTTATTTCCATGTTACATTTTCTATCAAATGCTGAACACCCCGTTGACGCTTCGTGATTCCCCTCCAGAATTAGCAATGTATAAATTTGGGTAATTAACTAATTATAATTCACAATCAGTCAAAAAGGAAACCCCCATTTGAATAAAGTTTAATTGGATGCTCATTTTATGGCTGAAAAATGAGAAGCTAAATCAAAAAAAATAGCGTGCAATCTAAAGCCAAACCGGCTTGGAATTGCGCGCTATTAGAATACAAAATGACTAATTTTCACAAATATAATCGAGAATCCTAAACATGACGTTTTTATTTTCTGCCGGTACCTGACGAGCTAATATCTCATCAGCTGACTGGTTCAGCACCGAGCCATCAATGTATGCAAAGTCATTGACGACCATCTCCCAGACATTATCTTCCTTAGGTTCAAAGTGAAACTGCAAGCCTACCACATGGTGATTCAGCACAAACCCCTGATTCACCAAGTGATCGCTTGAGAACAGCAACTCCGATCCTTCGGGAAGTTCAAACATGTCTTCATGCCAGTGCAGAACGGTCATTTGCTCAGGCAAGCCGGGAATCACATCGGACTTACGGTAGACCGGCGCCCAGCCAACTTCCTTTGCTGGACCTTTGGAAACTGCATACCCCAAGGTCTTAGCAATCTGTTGCGCACCGAAACAGGCACCAAAAATCGGCTTGTCGTCTACCAACAGCTGCTTAATCAACTCACGCTCCTGTTTTATCCACGGCAAATCGTCATTAGGGCTCATTGGCCCGCCAAGAATAACCAGGATATCCGTATCATCTGCGGTGGGCAGCTGGCCGAATTGATACGGGTGATAAATATACATCTGGTATCCTTTAGCATGCGCCCAGTCCTGAATGGATCCTGGCCCTTCGTCCGGCGTGTGCTGCAAAACATTCACTCTCATAACGAATCCTTTCACTTACAGTTTCTTGTATGCAACCATTGCCTGCAGCTTAAAGTTCTGCGGCGCTTCGATCACCCCAGCACGACCAATCTGTTTATATGGGCCGCCAACCAAGGTCACGGAAGCCAGATATAACTTAACCACATTTAAATCAATCGATCTAATCGACTGCAGGCCAATCCGTCGAATTTCACCAACCGGATAAATCTCTGCTTGATTCAAGCCGCAATAGACCACTAGCGAAGCCCCCTGCTTTTGCATTTCAAAATAGGGCATTAAGACACCCTTCCCAATCGCATAAACTGGCTTACTATTCACTTTCAATAATTCGTAAATCTTCCGATCGCTCATACCGTTGTAATCGGCTTTGAACAACTGCTGACGTTCCATTTGGCCGACTAACCGGTCAATATTTGCCTGCTGCACGGGAGAAACGTCAATTTTGGCCGGTAACAGGTGCTGATCGTCAAACAACCCGTTTGCAGGGACGTTTCGTTCGTCAGCAATCACCGTTGTCCCCATTTTAGAGTCTACCTGTGTTTCTCGCGGATGCTCTTGGATGTGTAAAAGCTTGGCAATCTTCGGCGAAATATCGAACCACGGTTGTTTCTTAGTGAAGTAGTAGAAGAAATTACAGGCCGTAAAATACAGTAGAATGACGGCGACTAACAACAGGGGAACGCCCTTGGTAAACATCTGGTTCTGTAGAAAACGGAAACTAATATAGAACAGATAAACATCGCCGAAGAAACCCAGGATCGTGTAAATCCGGCTTTTAAGGGTCACGTTGATATTAAAGTAGCCCAGGTAGTGGTTAACCATGTCCAAAAAGCTAAACATTAGTTAGTTCCCTCCCCTGTATTGCCAGTCGTGACGTCTGCGTTTGCATTGGCATTATTATTGTTGTTTTGCGTGGTTGTTCCGCCAGTTGTACCCGTCGTTTGATTACTGCTGTCACTATTGGTTTGGGTATTCTGATCTGAATTATTATTGTTAGAGTTAGTGGTGTTGCCACCGGTCGTGGTGCCTTTTTTAGTCGTCGTCCCCTTGTTGGTCGTCGTTGATTTGTTGGTTGTTGTTCCATTAGTGGTATCTTTATTAGTATTTGTCGAGTTATCGTTTGTCTGCTCATCAGAGGAGCTGGCATTCTTTTCACTTTCGGCCTTTTCAGAAGAAGCCTTGGCAGCAGACGATTCTTCTGCAGCCTTTTTCTTATCGGCTTCTTCCTTTGCCTTTTCGGCTTTTTTTTTGGCATCAGAATCGTCGGTCTTTTTCTTGTCGCCATAAATGGAATCCGAAATCTTCTTTTGATTGGTCGTTTGAGTGGTCCTAGGGGTTCCCTCATTGGTAGAGGTCACATTATTGACCACAACGTTGGTAGCGCCGAGTGCCAAAGAAATTGAGAGAATGGCAAAGGGCGTAATTAATGGTGGAATTTGATTATCCATTCAAAAAACTTCCTTACTAAATTTTTGTAGCCTCCATTATCGCATAAGAATATGAACGAAACCTAAACAATTCGTTAATTATTCATTAAGTTGGCACATTGTGGGCACAGACCGTAAATCTGAAAGAGGTGGCCGGTCACTTCACAGCCAGCCAGCTGGGAAGTAATCTCAGGGCTTAACGGACAATCTTTGAGCTCGATCACTTTACCACAATTGCTACAAATAAAATGGTGGTGGTGCTCATGCTGAAAATCACACTGGAATTTGACAGACGCCCGATCACCTTGAACCTGCCGTTCCACAATTCCCAAATTGGCAAATTCGGAAATGTTACGGTAAATGGTGTTGTGACTCATATTAGGAAACGTTTTGCGCATGAAATCATCAATGCTGGTCACTTCGACAAATTTGTGGGTGGCGACGCCAACTAAAAATTCGATCATCGCCCGGCGTTGCTTGGTAATCTTAAAATTATTTTCTTTTAACACTTTGGTAGCTTGTTCAATTGCTGCAAGCATACTATTCACCTCTAATAAGTAACTATTACTGTTTATTGCATACTACCATAATCTCCAGACAGCAACAACTATCCCGCCGTTTCGGTGCGATACTTTTCAACAATTTTATCAATTTGCTGGGCAGTCTGCTGCCAGTCATGATTAATCACCTGATAGGCCTTTCCGGCCAATTCATAGGGTAACTCAAGATCGCGGTGATACTCCTTGCTTTGAATACGTTTTTCGACCATTGCCGCATTGTCGCCCCGTCCCTGCATCCGGCGTTGAAGTTCTTCAGTATCGCCTACTTGGAGGAAAATAATAATCGCTTTGTCGCCCAGCTTTTCCTTGTATGTAATCGCTCCGGCCGTATCTAAGACGATCGTCGCAAGCGGTGACTTCTCCCAGGCATTTTCCAAACCCTCATATGATGAACCGTAGTAATGGCCGGCATAGTGAACCGACTCAAGAAAATGGTTATCAAAAAACGAATGGTCGTCTTCAAAATAATAGTCGACACCATCCCGCTCGTTTTCTCGTGACGGCCGGGTTGTATGGGTGATCACCCGAGCCATTTTGTACTGGTCATGCAAATAATCACGAACAGTAGTTTTGCCGCTGCCTGCAGCGCCGGTAATTACAAACACTCGATTATTCATTCCGATTCCTCGATATTTTCTTTATTTCGAATATAGGTTTCCGCTTTTTGGAGCAGCTGGCGAAGATTATCATAAGTCAGCTTTTCGTATGCATCCGGATAATCAAACCAGCCAAATGAGTTAATTTCTTCATCTTGCTTTTGAACCTTCACTTCAGGCGCCACTCGGCTGACAAAGAAGGTGACGTCTTTGTGATGACCGTTATTCATATCATATTCAACTTTTTCTTTGAAGTGAGCGTCAATCTGCGTTTTCAAACTGGTTTCTTCGCGAATTTCACGAACAGCCGTTTGAATCAAATTTTCATTCTGCTCAACGTGACCTTTGGGTAATCCCCAAAAATCAGAGGTGGCACTTTGCAGCAACAAATACCAAATTTTGCCGTCTCTTATTTGATAAACAACTGCACCGCTTGCATATTCAGTAACCATAGTTCGTCTCCTTTTAGACCTTCATTGTTTTCTTGAGTAACATTGGCGCAACGATTGTCGATAGGACAATCACGATGATAATCTCTGAGTACAAATTTTTCGCCATCAGATTGGCCGACAAGCCAATTTGAGCAATGATCAGCGCCATTTCACCTCGTGAAACCATCCCCGACCCGACAATCAACGCACTGTGCCAGTTCATTTTTGTAATCCAGGCCCCCAGCGCGCCGCCAAACAACTTGGTTGCGATCGCCAGAATTGTCATGATCACAATAAAGCCGAGGTTCTTAATAACATTGCTGAATTCCATGTCTAACCCGATACTGACAAAGAATATTGGGATAAAAAAGGTGTACCCCACCGAGCTGACACTGCTGGACACTTCTGATTGAAATTTGGTCTGAGAAACCGCCACACCGGCGAAAAACGCGCCAACAACTGAGCTCAGCCCCAACGCGTCGGCCGACCAGGCCATTGTCAGGCAAATCACCAGTGAGGTGATCGCAACCGAGCCATGAACCGGCAGCCGTTCTGCCAGCCGCAGGATAATTGGTGCTCCCCATTTGACCACAACGATCACACCTAAAAAGTACATCAATTGGTAAAGCGTCGCAACCACTAAATTAGAAGACCCGCCGCCAACGCCAAACGAACTGACGAAGATACTCAATAAGATTACAGCGATGATATCATCAACTACCGCGGCCCCGAGAATGGTGGCACCTTCTTTGGTATTTAACTTCTTGAATTCCCGCAGCACTTCCACGCTAATTGACACCGACGTTGCCGCGAAGATAACGCCCCAAAAGATTGACCGTTCAAAGCCCTGACCCATCATCTGACCATAAATATAGAAGATAACCATCGGAAAGAGCACGCCGATCGCTGCGACGCTCATAGCTGGTTTGAAATACTTCTTCAATAAATCCAGGTCACTCTCGATGCCGGCAATGAACATCAGAATAATAACCCCAATTTCGGCTCCAGCGTGCATCAATTCGGTATTTTGCAAAATTCCCAGAATACCTGGTCCTAAAATGACCCCGGCGATTAATTGGCCAATCACTGCTGGCATCCCCAACCGCTGACTGATCGCCGCAGCCAATAACGTTGCAATTAAAATGAGTGCAATTTGACCCACAAACGCCATCTAAAAACCCTTTCTTTGCTTAACAATTAGATTCTACTATTGATATTAGTTTACCATACCCATTGCCTGCGTTCATCGGGTGAGACCGGTAATTTGAAGAAGTTATTTTCACAATCAAGATTCTTTCATTTAACCAGAAAAGATTCTCGACAAAATTGCCGAGAATCTTTTTTCATCTATTAATTATCTTAATCTAATCCAGATACCCTTTAGTCGCCGCAATAATTTCCTGCAGGCCCTTCTTGGCATCCGAGAACATCATACTAGTCTGGTCTTCACTGAACAGTGGGTTTTGCACACCGGCATATCCGGTACTCATTGAACGTTTGATGACGACCACAGACTTTGATTTATCAACATCCAAAATTGGCATCCCTGAAATGGCATTGCCCTTTTCACGAGCCAATGGGTTGGTTACATCGTTCGCCCCAATGACCAATGAAACATCGGTATTTTCAAACATCGAGTTCGCTTCGTCCAACTGTTTCATTTGATCGTAAGGCACATTGACATCAGCGAGCAAAACGTTCATGTGGCCAGGCATCCGGCCGGCAACTGGGTGAATCGCGTAGTTCACGTTGATCCCGGCGTCCGTCAGCAATTTCGCCAACTCAGCAACTTCATGCTGGGCCTGAGCGGCAGCCAACCCGTAGCCAGGAACGATCATCACATTGTGGGCATAGGCTAGCTGCATGCCGACGTCATCAGGAGTGGTCTTCTTAATGTTGGTCGGTACTTCAGCACCGGCACCGGTACTACCATTGGAATCACCACTGCCGAAACCGCCGGCGATGATATTGGCAACTGACCGGTTCATCGCTTCAGCCATTTGCAGGGTCAAAATAGTTCCGGCAGCACCAACCAACGCACCGGCAATGATAAGAACCTGATTATCAATGACAAATCCGGCGAAGGCAACTGCCAAACCGGTAAAGGCGTTCAAAAGTGAAACAACCACTGGCATGTCAGCCCCGCCAATTGGTAAGGTCATCAATAGGCCGAAAATCAAGCTGGCAAACAATGCCAGGACCATCGGCCAGTAAGCGGAAGGAAACCCAATCATCCAGACACCGGCAACGATAATGGCTAACACTGCCAGGCCGTTAATGAGTTTGTCGCCGGGAAACGAAATCGGTTTGCCAGGCACGTGTCCGGACAACTTACCAGTCGCAATCAGTGAACCTGAAAAGGTAATCCCACCAATAATAATGTCAAGTAACACTGGAATGGAAAAAGCCAGGCTCAAAGAGGTGCCAACGGCTTCATGCGTATAATCGAAAATCCCGATTGTGGCAGCGGCACCGCCACCAACGGCGTTAAATAGTGAAACCAATTGAGGCACGTCGGTCATCGATACTTTGCGTGCACGAATGACCCCATATAAGATTCCAATTAGCAGGCCGGCAAATAAAACCGTCCAGCCGATCAACGTAATCTGGCCCTTGGCGATAATTTCAACTAAAATCATTACAACCGCCATCGCCATGCCGAGCCCAGACAACAAGTTACCGTTTCGGGCCGTCTTTGGTGACCGCATCATATGAACACCAATGACATAGCAGACGGCTGACAGCAAGTAAATTAAAGAAGCAATTGTTTTAAGGATTGACATTACTTGTCGCCTCCCTTGTCAGCTGAATCCGGCTGCTTTTTCGGGCGGTTAAACATTCCCAGCATTCGGTCGGTCACGGTGTAACCACCAGCGACGTTGACAGCCGCAAAAAACGCGGCCAGAAATGCTAAGACATAGAAATACCAGCTGCTGGCTTCCGCAGCGATCACAAAGGCGCCAACGACAACGACCCCATGAATCGCGTTGGCCCCGGACATCATGGGTGTCTGCAAAGTTGAAGGAATTTTACTCATCACTTCAAACCCAACCAGCAGGCTTAAAACAAAAATGGCTAAATTTGTATATAATTCTTGACTCATAATGGCTAATCCCCCTTCTCGGCTGACTTGTCGTCAGAATCGGCAGGTGCATCGTCATCTTTAGCCGGTTGAGCGGTTGGCAGGTTCAGCGCTTTTCTGACTCTTTCGGAAATAATTTCACCGTGATCAGTTGCCACCAATTGGCTCATGACATCATCTTTCAAATCGATGGTAATTTGAGCATCTTTATCAGCAACATCATTAATCACTGCCTGAACGTTCTTCGAGAACATTTCAGAAGCTGACGTCGCCATCTCACTGGCTAAATTACCGGCACCAATCAATTGCACACCGGAATCGGTCACCACTGTTTGGTCAGGCCTAGATCCAGCGACATTGCCACCGAGATCACTAGCAGCCAAATCGACAAAGACGCTGCCTGGCTTTGCATTATCAACAGCCGCTTGGGGAACCAGCATTGGCGGCTTCTTTCCAGGAACCTGAGCCGTGGTAATCACAATATCATTTTGTTTGATAAAACCGATCAACTCGTCTTGCTGCTGCTTTTGCTCATCGGCTGACAATTGACGAGCATAACCCCCTTCACCAACCGCGCTAACGGAGCTGGTGAGGAATTCGGCGCCGAGTGATTCGACTTCCCCTCGCGAGGCGGGACGAACATCATAGCCTGAGACAATCGCTCCCAGACGTTTAGCGGTTCCAATGGCCTGCAGACCGGCAACCCCAGTCCCTAAGACCAATACCTTGGCTGGCTTGGCAGTCCCCGCAGCGGTGATCATCATTGGAAAATAGCGGGCAAATTTGTCGGCAGCAACCAAAGCTGCCTTGTACCCGGCAATTGAAGCTTGTGAACTTAAAACATCCATGCCTTGTGCCCGAGAAATTGTCCGTGGCAGCAGTTCAAACGACAGTGCCGTAACCTTCTGTTTGGCAAGCTGTCGGATCGAATCCAGATCCGTCAAGGCTTTCAATAAGCCGATGAGAATCTGTCCCTCGTGAAGCTTACCCAAAGTTTCTGAATCCGGTAAATCAACCGTTGCAATCACATTAGCCTGACTAACGGCATCGTCTCTGCTAACCACTTGTGCACCGGCGTCTTGGTATGCTTGATCAGAAAAGTAAGCATTCTGACCGGCCCCCCTTTCGACCATCACTTCAAACTTACTGTGGATGAGCTTGGAAGCGACATCTGGTGTGATTGCCACACGGTTTTCATCGCCAGATTCTTTCAAAGCAGCAATAATCGTAGACATTAAAGCGACCCCCTTCACAATCATTTTGCAAACGCTTTATACAAATCAAGGCTAGTCTTCTCCATCGACAAATGCAATGGTTTGTGATTAACTTTACAAGCATAGAAAAACGAACCAAAAAGTTATTTTCGGTTCGTCTTTTTTAAAGTATTAATTGTGACTATGAGTTAGTGATTAACCATGTTGGAATTAGAAACCTCAGGATCAAAAGGATCGACAATCGAATTCCCATCAATGATATCGAGATGTTCACTCCGCTTGCGGTCGGCCTCACGCTGTTCCAACTTTTTGACAATTTCGGCATGCTTTTCATCGGTCAAATCATAGCCGAAGTAAAAGACAACGCAGGAAATCGCACTCGCAATCGCCGGGACTAGGAAGTACACGGCACTGATGCCAGAGATGGTACTGGCAGATTGTGGTTGGTTAGCCACATACCCGGTCATAGTCAAGGCCAAGCCCGGGATAAAGCCGGCAACTCCCTGCGCAATCTTGCGGACGAAACTGTATCCGGAATAAATGATCCCTTCCGAGCGAATCCCTGTTTGCAGCTGACCGTACTCAATCACATCATTCACAAAAGCAAAGGCAACGGTACCACTGAACCCCAGGAACATGTATGAAATGGTGTTGACAATCAGATAGGGAATCACGTGTGAACCAGTGATAAAAAAGTTGACCAGTTCTGCGGCAATGAATCCCAATGTAGCATAAATTGCAACGTTCTTCTTACCAATTTTCTTAACTAACGGCGTTGCAAAGATTACCGCCGGAATGATCGATAAGGCACTCAGTAAGCTGACAACGCTGACAATTCCGACTTGTCCCAAAACATACTGAAAGTAATACAATTGAATGCCCATTTTGAGAAACATCGAGCCAACACTGATAATCGTGAAGACCGACAGAATAATGAACGGGCGATTGGTTAACAATCCCTTGATCGATTTGAGGCCATCCCCCTTTTGACGCGGTTTATGGTCAATAATTCGTTCTTTGGTTCCGGCGTAACAGAGAATTTGAGAAACGACGCCGGCGGCAGCAAAAGCAGCGACCGTGGCAATATAGCCAATCTTAGGGGTGGCAAAGATTGCGACCAGCGGAATGACCACTGCTCCGGTCAGCAATGCTGCCATCTGACCAGTCAGGTCACGTGCAGCAGATAGGGAAGTTCGATCACCGGAATCCATGGTCATCGCTGCAGCAAGCGACCCATAGGGAATATTCACGACGGAGTAGCAAAATCCCATGATGTTATAGGAAACAAAGGCGTAGATGATCCGACCGGTCTCACCAAAATTAGGGGTGACAAAACAGGCCACCGTGGCGATCCCCAGGAATAAAGACCCATAGAGGATGTACGGTCGGAATTTACCACGTTTGGAGATATGCTGGCGAGAATCCACAAAGGCGCCGACACTCGTATCGACAAAAGCATCGAAAAACTTGGCAATCAGAAAAATCAAGCCACCCCAGTAGGCGGGGATCTGCAAGACATCTGTGTAGAATTTTAGTAGGAACAATTGGGCAAATTGAAACATGAGGCCATTGCCCAAATCACCAAGTCCATAGGCAACCTTTTCGCGCATTTTTAACTTTTCTGTTTTCATCATAAAGCCTCCCAAGTGTTTGCTGTTCAAAAATCCATTAAGCGCTTTCATTTTAGGCAATAAAAAACCGGCGCACGCGGAATCACGTGTTCCGGTTCGAAAATCAACATCATTATTTTTTATAACCAAAATTTGGAATCTTGGTCCAACGATCTTTCAAGTAACGAACCACCATCTTCGGCTCCCGTGACCTGGTAAAGATCCCCTTCTTGTTGCCTTGGACCCGTTGAATGCCAAATTTAGTCTGGAAGTCCGCGAAATTCCACAGCTGTTCGCCGACGAAGTGTGGGAATTCATCGAAGACTTTACTAGTCATTCGATAGTAGTCTTCCTGAAATTCTTCAGAAAACGGCTCGTCATAATTACTATGCAATCCCGGAATCGTATCGGCGCCGTACTCAGTATACATAATCGGCTTGTCAGGGAATTTATCAGAATATTCTTTCAACTCATCACGAGTTGCTTTTTCTGCGGTCTTCAAGTCACCATTGCCAACGTACCAGCCATAGTACCGGTTCAAGGCGATCACATCGACGAGTGAAATGCAGTTATCCGTCTTTGGATTAGCCATCATGATGCTGGTGTACGTACAAGGACGCTTTTGTGGGTCTAATTGTCGGGCTTCATCAAATAACGGTTTGAAGTATTCATAAGCGCCTTTTGAAAAGGTTGCGGCTTCGTTGGCAATCGACCCATTGCGACACAGGCATGATTCTTATCGCGATCAATGATTTCTTTGATGACCTGCTTGTGGACGTCAGCAGTCTTTAACTTAGTCCAAGTATCATCTTGATAGTCGTCGCTCTCAAGCATTGACACGTCAAAGCCAAAGGTCACCATTAAACCGACAGCTGGGGTTTCGTCAATCACCACAATTCCTTCACGATCACATAGCCGCATCATTTCTTCCGAGTATGGATAATGGGAAGTTCGGAACGAATTGGCACCCATATCTTTCATCAAATTGATGTCTAAGACGTTAACCGGTTGGTTGATGCCCCGCCCGTGAACGTATGAATCCTCGTGTTTACCAAAGCCTTTAAAGTAAAACGGTTCGCCGTTAATCAGGAACTGAGCGTTTTTTACCTCAATTTTGCGAACACCAAAAGGTTCTGAGTACGTATCGATAATCTCACCATTTCGGATGATTGCCACTTTTGCAGTATAGAGATAGGCGTTGAGTGGCTGCCAGAGATGAACCTGATCGATATGCAGGTTAGTATCAGCAGAATCACCACTGACCACCGGATGGCCGTCTTGATCCAAAATGGTCACTTTAACCGTATCAATTTCACCATGGGTCGTGACTTTAACCAAAACATCGGCACTCGAGTCAGCAAGGTGCACATCTGGCACAACCGTGATATCACTAATGTAGTCAGCCGGCGTTGAGTAAATTTTAACTGGTCGTTGAAGACCCGCATAGTTGAAGAAATCAAAGTTTTCGTCGACGTGGCGGTGCTTGTGGCCGTCCTGGTCAGTGGTTTCGGAATAGTTGCCAACCGGCAGGGTCGTGTAATCAAGAATGTTGCTTAATTTGACAGTTAAGCGGTTGCCACTATCGTTCAAATAGTCATTAATTTCTACTTCAAATGGCGTGAAACCGCCCTTATGATGCGTAATCTCTTGGCCGTTGAGGTAAACCCAAGCTTCGTGGGTGGCGGAGCCGAATCGCAGCACCAGGCGCTGGGTTCGTAATGGCTTGGCAATGTCAAAATTCGTTTCGTACCACACAAAGCCGTTGTGTTCGCGAATCTTCTTGGAGGCGGTTTGGTCATTAAATGATGCTGGAACTGAAATCACGTCTTCAGTTGGCAGTGGCCGTTTGGGATCAATCGGGGTGTTTTCCTCATCGATCATAAATTTCCAAAGTCCTGATAAGTCTAGAACCGTTCTGCTGGGTGTTGTAAGTGGGTATAACATGATTAAAATCCTCCGTTCGTTAAGTCAGTATTTATTCTGCTGCTTCTCAATGTCTTTAATATAAGCTACACTGGGGTCAAATGCTTATCTGATTTTTACTTAAATCGCATTCTGTTGACTTTTGTGTAACCGCTATCAGAAAGGAACTTCATTATGAATTACCCAGTCATCAATCAACCGCCTCATTAATTCATTCAATGACGCAAATTGACATCGTCATTATTCAAAAAAACGGCATCCCTATCACGCGGATTCAGGAAAACACATTGCCGGTTTTTCAGCGTTTGAAAGAGCTTGACACGATTTTGAACCGAGTTCAGCATTTGGCTACCAATGAATATCTGACTTACACGGATTCCGCTCGGCTGAGTTATCTCGCCGCCCGGCCGAACCAGCCCGAGGATGAAACCGTCATTTTAGGACCGTTTTTGACGACCACGCTGACTGTCGATGAAATCGCCGCAATTATGGCAGAAAATTCCTACACCATTAGTGAACGTCGGCAGCTCACTCAGCTCTATCAAAGTCTACCCGTCCTCGCAGAAGCTAAAATCAACGACTTGGCCACTTTGATGACCAATTTATTTGCCCATCCATTAAACGGTGCCAGTGAGAAGGTCAAACTAAGTAACGGGCCCCAGCCGATTGCAAGCTCATTAGCGACGGTTAACAGCGACCATCGACAACAGATCGAGGCCAACTATGCAAACGAGGACGAAATTACCAATGCAATCGCATCGGGTGATCAAGCCACCGTGCAGCATCTCAATATCACCATGACCAAGATTTTTTATTCCTTTGTCAATCGCATCCCCGGAAAACCGCTTCGGTCCTCAAAGAACATCTGCTTTGTCTTTAACACTATTTGCCGGATTGCCGCTCATAAAGGCGGTGTCCACCCCGTTTACCTAAATGACATCTCTGAAAAGTACGCGTTATTAATCGAGCGGCAAAACACGCTTCAGGGACTGCACGTGTTGGTTCATTCTATGACTGAAGAATACTGCCAGCTAGTCCAGTCAGTCTCTACCGCCGGCTATTCACCAATGATCAAACGAGCGGTCGACTATATTCTGCTCAACTTGGGACATTCGATGACACTCAATCAAGTCAGCAAGTCAATCGGCACTAATCGGTCGTATCTGTCAAGAAAGTTTAAGCAGGAAACAGGCTTAACAATTACCGACTACATCAACCACCGGCGAATCGTTTTGGCCAAACAATATTTGAGCAGTCAACAGCTCCCGATTACCGACGTCGCGTTCATGACCGGTTTCAACGATTTGAATTATTTCATCCGAGTTTTCAAGAAGCTCACCGGTCAAACCCCTTTGCAATTTCGACAAAAGCCAACCAGTTCAGCCATCAAAAAGTAAGGTATAATGGCGTTAACAATCATTTTCCAGGAGGTATTTCATGAAAATTAATCAGTTTGCATACGTTCCAACCGATCATCAGACAATTGTCCAAGAGTTGGCGGACGTTCATTTCTTAACGGCTCAAACCAGAAAAATGGCGGATCCCGTCATGCTTTACCGACAGTTTCTGCTGAAGTTTTTCATTGAAAAGCAGAGCTTGGCCACCCGGATTCAAAAGGTTTCGAATTTGATGGCAAACCCATCTCTAAATGCCTATGAATTCACGACAACACAAGATGCGGTCAGCAAGCTGGCCTTCTATAACGTTGGTTTGCAGCTGCTGGGATTTGAGGTTGGTTTGGACTTCGATTTAGTCGATCCATTTTCAGCTATGAAAAAATACCGCCTGCCAACCGCTGACGTGGACGACGTTCTCGATCGCAATCAGCTCATCGATGCCTGGTACAAATTGCTTAACACTCGCACCAAATTCGGCCAGACCCTCATTGATTATCTAGCCGGACAGGGTTATTATCACCAGTTTTTCGAAACCGGCGACCTAAAACAGCCGCTGATTTTCAACGGCAAGTCGCAAGCCGTCTTCGATAACAGCGAATTAATCCGCGACGTTGTCTACGTCGAAGCACCCTTAGACAACGACCATGACGGTAAACGTGACCTCCTAAAAGCAGAAATCATTCGGCCAAAAGAAACCGAAAATGGCCTAAAAGTTCCGGTTATCTTCACTGCCAGTCCATACGATCAAGGAACCAACGACCAACAAGCTGATCAAATCACTCACGACGTCAATCAAGAAAAATTGACTCGCAAAACGCCCACCCATTTGAGTTATGACGACATAAAGTTTGATTATGACAACCACAACCTTCCGGAACCACGAACCGTTAAAGACACCAGCAAGGTGGCTGAAGAATCATTTGTCAAAACCTGGACTTACTCGCTGAATGATTACTTCCTGGCGCGCGGGTTTGCGGTGGTCTACTCGTCTGGTGTTGGCACCAAGGATTCCGATGGCATTCGGACAACCGGAACCCCTGATGAAACCATCAGTGCCACTTCAATCATCGAGTGGTTGCATGGTGATCGGACCGCCTTTACCAATCGGTCTGACCAAATCAGCATTCCGGCTTGGTGGTCCAATGGAAACGTTGGGATGACCGGACGTTCCTATCTCGGAACCCTCTCGACAGCCGCTGCGATGACGGGTGTTTCCGGTCTCAAGACGGCGGTCGTCGAAGCCGGCATTTCCAATTATTACGACTATTATCGAGAGAATGGCTTGGTGGTTGCCCCCGGTGGCTTTCAAGGCGAAGACACTGACGTCTTGGGCGAGCTCACCTTCAGCCGGGAACAGTCAGCTGCGGATTATCTCAAAATTAAGGATACTTGGCTGGACCAACTTAAGAAGCTGACTGATGGTCAAGATCGTCAAACCGGCAGCTACAACAGTTTCTGGGACAATCGCAATCTCTTGAAGAATGTCAATATCAAGGCCGACATGCTACTGGTGCACGGTTTAAACGATTGGAACGTTAAGTTGTCCCACGTTTACAATCTCCGAGAGACGTTGAAGAACGAAAAGGTTACCCAAAAATTAGTCCTCCACCAAGGACAACACGAGTACCTCAACAATTTCCGCTCAGTTGATTTTACCGATATTGTCAATCTTTGGCTGACCAACAAATTGCTGGCAGTCGACAATCAGGCCAATCAGATTGTGCCGGATGTTTTGGTTCAAGATAATGCCGAACCGGAAACCTGGACAACATACAAAGACTGGGGTGGCGCTGTTAAGGAGATTTCCTTGGATGATAAACGCTGGACTGACATGAACGAGAACCACACGTTTAGTGACCAACTGCCCGATGATTTATTTAAGGACTACATCGAAAACACCAAGAAGTGGCAAAAAGCTTTATTTACCAAAAATCATTCCAAGCTCGACAAGCACAGCATTAAGCTTGTGTCAGAACCACTGGCCAAAGATCTCACCGTTGACGGCAGAGCTACGATCACTTTACGGGCTGCCAGCAGTGCTGATCTGGGCTTGTTAAGTGCGGCACTCGTCGACTACGGGGTTGAGAAACGTTTGACGGCTGTTCCGCAAGTCCTTTCCGCTCAGCAAATCATTACCGGCTACCAGTGGCGCAAGGATGATTTGAAAGAATTCCTACCTGAGAAAAAAGCATCTGCTTACAAGAAGTTTACCGATGCCCATATGAATATGCAGAACCGTACCAACAATTATCAATCAGATGATCTGAGACCCGGTCAATATTACAACTTCACCATGGCCTTCCAGCCAACCTTCTGGCATTTGCTGAAGGGACACCAACTTGGGTTGATCATTTACGCTACCGATATGGATTACACCATCCGCAGCAATCAGGATATCTCTTACGCAGTTGACCTTGGGGCCTCAAAGATTGACTTGCCATTACTTTCTGCCGATGATAAACAGTGATAAATGTGATATGCTTTTTATAAATAATAATAATAAGGATAGGTGATTTTATGAAGACAGGAACAAAGATCATTACTTTGGATAACGGCTATCACTTATGGACCAATACCCAAGGCACTGGCGACATTCATTTGTTAGCTTTACACGGCGGCCCCGGTGGCGAACATGAATACTGGGAAGACGCAGCCAAACAGCTCAAGAAGCAGGGCTTAGACGTTCAAGTAACCATGTATGACCAACTGGGTTCATGGTATTCTGACAGTCCTGATTTCGGCGATCCTAAGAACCGCAAGGACATTTTAAACTATGATTACTTCTTAAATGAAGTTGACGAAGTCAGAGAAAAACTTGGCTTGGACAACTTTTACCTGATCGGCCAATCATGGGGCGGCTTGTTGGTTCAGGAATACGCTGCCAAATTTGGTCAACATTTGAAGGGCGCCATCATTTCTTCAATGGTCGATCGAATTGACGACTACACCAAGCATCTGGAAGAAGTCCGTGAAAAGGCCTTAACCCCAGAACAAGTAGCCTATATGAAGGACTGCGAAGCCAAGGGCGATTACGACAATGACAAGTATCAATCATACGTTGATATTTTGAATAAGGGCTACATCGACCGTAAGCAGCCTTCCAAGCTGTCACACCTGATCGACGTGACCAACACCGACATCTACGGGGCATTCCAAGGTGATAACGAATTTGTCGTCACTGGTAAATTGGCTGAGTGGAACTTCACCGATCAATTGAAGAACATCAAGGTGCCAACACTGGTAACGTTCGGTGAACATGAAACCATGCCAATCGAGACTGGCAAACGAATGGCCGAAATGATCCCTAACGCCAAATTCGTCTCAACGCCAGAAGGCGGCCATCATCACATGATTGACAATCCAGACGTCTATTATGATCACTTGGCAACCTTCATTCGGGAAGTCGAAAATAAGACATTCAACAAATAAGTATCCAACTAATATTTGCCTGATCACTGCATTTAAACAAATCGCGCCATCATTCCAAAGACACAGGAATGATGGCGCGATTTGTTTGATTCTGGAAACCACCCAGTTACTAACCACTTACTACTTTCTCAGCGAATCCCGCTGCAGAAGCTTAATCGGTAACACGTACTTATCCAACAGCTCATCATCGTTTTTCTGAAGCCGGTTAAACAACAAGCGAACCAACAAGTCGGCAATGTCTCCTACCGGCTGCACAATTGTACTTAATTCGGGATGATATTCTTGAACGTAATCAGACCCGTCGTAGCCAATCACTTGCACGTCTTCGGGAACTCGCATTCCTGCCTTACGTGCCTCTTGAATACATAGTAATGCGGTCTGATCATCGGTACAGAAAATACCGTCCGGCTGACTCGCGAGCAATTTTTCACGTAACGTTGCCCGCCTGATATTGGGGGTTGAATTGAAGGGAAAGGCCACCATTTGAACCGAACAGCCATGTTCCTCGGCAACGTGTTCAAAACCAGTTAATCGTCGGTTATTGGGCGCCCGCTTTTCTAAACTACCGGACACCAACATGAACCTCTTGGAACCTTTCTCAATCATAACTCTGGCGGCCAATTCGCCACCCGCCTGGTTATCACTGCTGACGGTCGGAATCTTGGTCTGAAAATAACGGTCATACGAGACAATCGGCAGTCCGGACATTTTATATTCCTTAATTCCCTCATTATGCGAACCGGTAATAATCCCATCGACCTGGTTGGCCATCAGCATTTTGAGATACTGCTGCTCCTTTTCAGGATTGTCCATACTGTTACAGATGATCGCTTTATAGCCGCGGGCAAACAACCGATTTTCAATTTCTTCAACAACTTGGGCAATCAGTGGATTTTCTACGCTGGCAAAAATCAAGCCAACTAATTTAAATTGCTTTCCTTGAAGGACTCTGGCAGCCAGACTTGGTTGGTAATTAAGCTGCTGCATTGCAGAAAAGACTTTTTCTTTGGTTGCGGCTGACAAATAACCGCGTTCATTGATCACCCGAGAAACGGTAGTCACAGAAACACCGGCCAACTTTGCCACATCCGCTAATTTAGGTTGCATGCAATCACCTTCTAATCGCGTTTTGATAGTACCAGTATAGCATATTGGAAAATATTTTTATATTAATTTATGTCAAACGATTGACACACGGTTATGTAAGCGTGTATCATGTGTTTTGTGAAAGGGGTTTCAAAACTATGAGAGGTGAGCACATTGATTAGTAATCAGCAAGATCCAACCTGGTGGCAGAACGCAGTTGGCTACCAAATCTATCCAAAAAGCTTTTATGACAGCAATAACGATGGGATCGGTGACCTGCCAGGAATTATTGAAAAGATTCCCTACATTAAATCTTTGGGTGTTAACTTCGTCTGGCTATCACCGTTCTTCGCGTCACCAAACGTTGATAATGGGTATGACGTGTCCGATTATGAAGACATTGACCCCCAATATGGCACGTTGGATGACACATTTAAGATGATCAAGCAATTCCACCAAAATGACATCCGAGTCGTCTTCGACCTAGTCATTAACCATACCTCTGATCAACATCACTGGTTCCAAGAAGCTCAAAAATCGGTGGATAATCCCTACCATGATTTCTATATTTGGCGAAAACCAGTTGCTGGAAAGGTTCCCAATAACTGGGTCTCCTTATTCGGCGGTTCTGCCTGGACTTATAACGCCGCGACCGACGAATATTACTATCACCTATTTGCCAAACAGCAACCGGATCTTAACTGGGAAAATCCCAAGGTTCACCAAGCGGTCAAGCAGATTATTGATTGGTGGGCTGAGCATGGTGTTGACGGCTTCCGGTTGGATGCCATTTCTCACTTGAAGAAGAATCAGTCGTTTGCCGACGTGCAAGACCAAGAAGCAGCAATGAACAACGTTTTCGGCATCGAAAAATTTCTCGACGAACTCAGTACTGATTTTAAACGCAACCACCTCATGACAGTGGGTGAGGCGGGTGGCGTTCCAGTCACCCGGGCGAGAGAATGGGTCAATACCAAAACCGGTTACTTCGATATGATCTTCCAATTTGACCACGTTAGTTTTTGGGAAAAGTTCACCGTCGGCAAAATCGACGTGGCGATGCTGAGAAAGACGTTGACCAATTGGCAGAATGGCCTTGAGGGAATCGGCTGGAACGCCCTTTTCCTTGAGAATCACGACCTGCCCCGAGCGGTTTCTTACTTCGGCAACGATGGCGACATGCGTCAGCAAAGTGCAACTGCACTGGCAATGATGTACTTCTTAATGAAAGGGACACCGTTCATCTATCAAGGACAAGAACTTGGGATGACCAACGTCTCCTTTGACAATATCGATCAGTATCGTGACTTGGATTCCAAACGCTTCTATCAAGAAGAATTGGCAAAAGGTGCAACCAAAGCAGAAACATTGTTTAAACTTCAAAAAAAGAGTCGCGACAATGCCCGCACGCCGATGCAATGGACCTCAACGGGAGGCTTCAGCAACCATCAGCCTTGGATTGAAATGAACCCCAACCACCAAACGATCAATGTCAAGAATGAACAAGCCGACTCAAACTCAGTTCTCAGCTTTTACAAACGGTTAACGACTCTGAGACTCAGCGATCCCGTTTTGCTGGCTGGGAAATATCAGTTAATCGACACTCACGATCATCAGCTCTACGTTTACACTCGGGAATCAGCGCGCAAAGGTTACTTGATCATCACCAATTTGAGTGATACCCCGGCTGCTTACCAAGTAACCTCGGATTTTCAAAACCTTGAGCTAGTCCTCACCAATCGTTCAGCTGAACAAAATCCCACTGCCATGAAGCTTCAGCCATGGTCAGCCTACCTTTACAAATACGAAAGGAAATAACTAATGAAATTAAATAATCAAGCAATGCTCATTACCTATCCGGATAGCTTGGGCAACAATATCAAGGACCTGCAAAAGGTGCTGACCACTTACTTGGACGGCGTCGTCGGTGGTGTTCATCTGCTGCCATTCTTCCCATCATCCGGTGACCGCGGATTTGCACCAATGGATTACACCAAAGTCGATAAACAATTTGGCGATTGGAACGATGTTAAAAAGTTAGCTGAGTCTTACTATTTGATGTTTGACTTCATGGTCAACCATATCTCGAAACAGTCCAAATACTTTAAAGATTTCCAGGCAAACCATAATCAATCTGCTTATCGGGATCTGTTCATTCACTGGAACGAATTTTGGCCCAAGGGTCGCCCAACTCAGGCGGACATTGATTTAATCTATAAGCGCAAACCAAAAGCCCCCGTTCAAACCGTTAAATTTGCTGACGGTCAGACTGAAGATGTTTGGAACACCTTTGGTGAAGACCAGATTGATCTGAATGTGAGTTCCAAAGTGACTAAACAGTTCATCAAAGAAACATTGAACTTCCTGATGGACCACGGCGCTTCAATTATCCGATTGGACGCTTTCGCTTACGCCATCAAGAAATTAGGGACAAACGATTTCTTCGTCGAACCAGAAATCTGGGATCTCCTGAAGGAAATCAGCAAAATCACCAACCCACGTGATACCACTCTGCTGCCTGAAATTCACGAGAACTATCACATTGTTCGAAAAATTACCGATCACGATTACTTTAGCTACGATTTCGCCCTACCGATTGTTACCTTGTATAGTTTGTACTCCGGTAAAGCCGATCGTTTGGCTGGCTGGCTCAAGAACAGTCCTATGAAGCAGTTCACAACTTTGGACACTCATGACGGCATTGGGGTTGTGGATGCCAAGGACATTCTGTCTGATGATGAACTTGACTATACCAAAGCCGAAATGTATAAAGTCGGTGCCAACGTCAAGAAAGTCTATTCCAGCACTGCTTACCATAACCTTGATGTTTACCAGATCAATACCACATACTACTCAGCCCTCGGAGATAACGATCATGCTTATCTACTGGCGCGCGCAATTCAAGTGTTTGCGCCTGGCATTCCACAGATTTACTATGTCGGCCTACTTGCTGGTAAAAACGATTTGGATTTACTTGAAAAGACCAAGGAAGGTCGCAATATTAACCGCCACTACTACTCATTAGAAGATGTAGCGCAAGAAACTAAGCGGCCAGTCGTCAAGGCATTATTTGACCTCCTCCGCTTCCGCAATCACAGTCCGGCATTTGATCTTGAAGGCGGGATTGACGTCCAACAAATCGGTGACAATCAAATTGTGGTTACACGCCGATCAAAAGATGGTCAGACGGCCGCAACGTTATCCGTTAATTTGAAGACCCAGGCCTTTACCATCACGGAAACCAATCCACTTGGTGAGACTAAAGAAGTTTTGACCAGTAATCTGGCAGCCGTTAAATAAGGACATAAACTGAAAAGAGGATTAAAAATGAAAATGACACAAACATTGCCTGCGGGTTCCCATTCACTCACAAATGATGAACATATTACCAACAAAGAACGCTTAAGTTATGGGGCATCTGACTTTGCCTGCAATATCGCTAACGGCATGGTCGGCACCTACTTGATGTATTACTACACGGATGTTTTTGGTTTAGCTGCCGGGGCAATCGGTACCCTGTTCTTTATCGCCCGAATTGTAGATGCAATTTCAGGTCCAACTTGGGGAATTATGATTGATCGCACCCACACCCGTTGGGGCAAAAGTCGCCCCTTCTTCCTATGGTTCTCCATTCCATACGCCATCTTCTTTATTCTTGCTTTCTCATCCATTCCACTAGGACCACTGGGTAAGCTAATTTGGGCGTACGTGACCTATATTGCAATCGATATTTTATATTTGGGAATCAACATTCCAATTACCTCGATGCTGCCAAGTCTGACTGCCAGCCCACAAGAACGGGTTCGGTTCAGTACCGTTCGTCAGGTCCTAGCTACCACCGGTGCCACTTTGATTTCAATCATGGTATTGCCGGCAGTCTCACTGCTTGGTCAAGGTAACGACAATAAAGGCTTCTTTATTACCGCAGTCCTGGTTGCCGTTCTAACTGCGTTCTTACTGTTGCTAACGTTCAAAAATACACGTGAACGTGTCCATCCCCGTCACCAAGAAAAGCTTTCTCTTAAGCAGTCCGCTCGGGCGCTTAAAGGAAACTGGCCTTGGATGATTATTTCATTGATGTATTTCTTCTTCTGGATTGGGATGCAAACCAAACTTCAAGTAACGGTTTATTTCTTTAAATACAATATGCACAATGCGGACTTAGCTTCGTTTATGCTCGGCCTGCAGGCACTCTCTTTGGTTGTAATTGTCTTTACACCATTCTTGACCCGTCACTTCGGCAAAAAAGGCACCATGGTGATTGGCCTTGGTCTCTGTGTCATCAGCCAACTGGTTCTTGGAATTGGTGCCAAGATGATGAACGTGCCAATTCTGGCCGGTGCTACCATCTTAGGGTACTTCGGTAATGGCTTCTTCGCCGGACTACTGCCAGTGATGCTTGCTGACACCGTTGATTATGGCGAATGGAAAAATGGCGTTCGGGCTGAAGGCCTGGTAACTTCATTCTCGGGGATCGCTTCTAACCTTGGTATGGGAATGGGCGGTGTTGTCACTGGATTCTTACTCAGCATGAACGGCTATGTTGCTAACCACGCCCAAACCGCGCAAGCTTTAAACGCAATTGAAATGAATTTCGTTTGGGTACCATTCATTGGATTTGGCATCGGGTTGATCTTGATGTATTTCTACAAGTTCGATAAAATGCAACCTCAAATTGAAGCAGACCTCAAAGCACGCCACGAAGCTGCTTAAGCCATCATTTAATAATTAATTCAATAAAGGGCCCCTGAAGTTAGTCAATGACGAACTTCAGGGGTTCTTTGATTGTTACAGATAAGCTTGATAACCCAAGACCAGTGCCAGGATAACTGCAAATATGCCAACAGCGTGTTTAATCACTGTCGATGGAATGTACCTCACGATGATCGGACCGATATAACCGCCGGTGAATAATCCAATCAGCAAGTGAATAATCACTGCCCAATCGATTGGAATCGTGAAGATAAACATGGTTGCCGCGACAATATTATTCATAAACGAGGCAAAATTACGCATTGAATTATAAATCGCGTAGTTCTCATGAACGATCTTGGAAAGGACAGCAATCATCAATAATCCAGATGCTGCACCGAAGTAGCCGGTATAAATTCCGACTAGAAACGTACTCAACCAGCTTACAGCAGTGATAATTCGATTATTAATGACCGGCTTCCCACGACGTTTCGGCGTTAAAATGAGGATTCCCGCTAGCATAATAAAAACGGGGACCAATTTTTTGAAACCATTGTTGGTGCTGTGAATTAAAATGAGTGCCCCAAAGACACCACCCAGGGTGTTTAGAACGGCAATTTGGAACGCCTGTTTCCAATGTCCATGCAGCTCCCTCAACGAAGCGGTCACCGTTCCCAATCCGCCACCAACTTGGGCAACGGTAATCGTTGCGTTGGCAGTAATCGGTGCCACGCCAACTGACAACAGAACTGGATATAGGGTTAGCGAGGCCATCCCCACAATCCCGGTTAATACGCCTGCTAAGAGACTCATAAGTACCAAATAAATAATCGAAAACATACTTCTCCCTTCACATCACCGGCACTGTTGTGTTTGGTTACGCCTGCACATACCAATATTTAATTCCAGAATAGCATTAATCTCCCATTATTCAACTATTCCTTTCCCCACACTCATCCGGATTTAATGCTATTTCTTAATATACATATACTTATAGTTCCACTGTGAGCCAGTTGTATTGTGCGTAATCCCATGCAAATAAGGTCGTTTCAAATATAAGTTGTAGTTTTGGAATAATGGTGTCGCCCCTTGGTCCTGCATGAGGATCTTCTCGGCCGCCAGCATCTTATTCCAGCGAATCGATGGATTGGCGTTATTGGTGTAAATTGACTGGCTGATTAACTGGTCAAACTTTGCGTTATGCCAAGAGCCATAGTTCATTGAGTTCTTACTCATCATCGGCTGAAGAAAGGCAGTTGGATCGGCGATATCGGCACCACGACCGGTGATATAGGCTTCAAAATCACCTGCAACACCACGAGCATATTGAACTTCTTGAGGAACCGTTTGGAGATTGATTGTTAATCCAGGTAATTGCTTTTCAGCAGATGACTTGATGAATTCACTGACTTTCTTCACATTATCTGAATTGGCCACCATAAGATTAAAGGTTAAATTCTTTTGTCCAACTTGCTTCAATCCCTTATTCCAATAGTCTTTGGCGAGCTTAGAATCATAGGCAACCCCAACGCCGCCAAACTGCTTTGAAGCAAAGTCTTTATTATGGGTAGGATCATAGGCCAGATACTTGGTGACAAACCCCGTTGGTTTGAGTGATTCACCTTTTAATAAGGTGTTGGCAATTTGGCCCCTGTCAATCGTTAATGAAATGGCTTTACGGATGTTCACATTGTTAAAAGCCTTCCGTAAGACTGGATTCTTGATCTTTTGATTATAGACCAAATAATTCATATATGAATACGGTCCGCGGTATAAGTCGGTACTATTCTTATAATGGGTAACTTGATCACCAATCAAAATTGTAAAATCAAGTTTGTGGGTTTGATACAACGATAGGCTGGTCTGTGGGTCGATCACGTGATTCATATGAATTGTGTTCATCTTGACATGCTTCTTGTCCCAATAATTTTGATTCTTTTTAAAGGTCCAAGTGTTGGACTGCGGTGCCCACTTTTTGATGACATACGGCCCGGAAAAGACGGCTTTATTAGCAGCTTGGCCATAACTGGCCCCATATTTATCGACGATCTTTTTGTCTTGGGGTGAAAAAGCCTGATAGGTCATCAATTTAGTAAAGTAAGCAATCGGTCGGTCTAAATGAACGACAAAAGTTCGCTTACTTGGTGCTTCAACGCCCAACGCACTCAATGGCAGCTTGCCAAAGTTAACCTTTTCAGCATTCTTCACACCATCAAACAGATAAGCGTGAGTTGACTTGGTTTTGGGGTTCAAAGTGCGCTGCCATGAATAAACAAAGCTTTCTGCGGTAATTGGATCACCATTACTGAATTTGGCATTCTTTCGGATCGTAAACGTATAAGTCTTACCATCATTTGAAACGTGATAGTTACTTGCCAGTGCCGGTACCGGCTTGTGCTTCTTGTTCATATAGAGCAAACTGTCGTACAGGTTACCAGCGTTATCAAAACCCTGAGCTTTCGAAACATCCAGTGTCACAATGGAATAGTTTGCCGACAGATTGGCGGTTCGAACCAGCTTACCGTTATCTTTGGACTTGGTTTGGGTCGAACAGCCCGCAAGTGTCCCCACACTTAAAATACCAGCCGCCAAAAGGAGCAATTTTCTTAAATAATGATTCATATTCTAAACACCATTCCCTTCAAATAATCCTGTTACCGCTTACAACAATTCCCCAAAAATAAGTCCAAAGTACCCGTTGCCAGGGGGAGCAGGTCAGGAACCTTGGACTTTAACACGTCAATATTTTACAACAGGTTTACCGCATAAATCAAGGACAATTTTTGGGATAAAAATACCACACAAAGGATTGTTTGTGTGGTATCATGGTTTTATCTCATTTACGATTCGTCCCGAATCACTGGTTTTTCCTTTAGGCTCAATTGTTCCACATTCAGAACCTTATCAACCAATCCATCATAGAAACTGGACTCATGGCTGACAATAATCAAGTTGCCTGGGAACCGGTCTAATGCCCGTTTCAAGGCTTCCTTGGTTTCTTCATCCAAATGGTTGGTGGGCTCATCCATAATTAAAAAGTTGGTTGGGGTGAACTCCATCATCGCCAATTTGACCTTGGTCTGTTCGCCACCAGAAAGCTCCCCAATTGGTTTGATGGCATTGGCAGCATCCAAACCACATTTGGCAAGCTTCGTCCGAATCGCCCGCTGGTTCAATTTCGGAAATTTATCCGAAATAATCTGCATGGGTGTCATTCGGTTATTATCCCATTCCAGTTCCTGGCTGAAGTAACTAATGTGAGAAGATGGGGAGAATTTGGCCGTCCCGCCCTTTGCAGGCAGCTGACCCAGGATTGATTTGATCAGAGTTGATTTACCAACCCCGTTAAAGCCGGCGAAGCCAAACTTTTCACCCATTGAAATCGTGAAAGTGACTGGCTTAAGCAACGGTTTATTATAACCAACCGATAAGTGATCGACAGTCAAGGCTTCATGAGAACCGGTTTCTTCATAAGGAAAATTAAAGCTGGCCTTGATGTTAGTCGAAGGCGGATCAATTTTATCCATATGGGCAAGTTTCTTCTCCCGGGATTTGGCCATCGTTGACTTGGAACCGGCCTTGTTCTTTCGAATAAAACGCTCGGCCTTCTCGATTTCCACCTGCTGCTTATCATACTCACGCTGCTGGAATTCTTCCCGTTCGGCACGCTGGCGCATCGCTTGTTTGAAACTCCCGCGATATTTAGTGATCTTACCAAAGGCAACGTTAATGATGCAGTTAGTAATCTTTTCCAGGAAATCATAATCATGGGAGACCACCAGTGCAGACCCATTGAAACCATTCAAGTAGTCAATCAGCCAATCGATTTGAGCTGTATCCAAGTAATTGGTCGGCTCATCTAGTAAAATAACATCCGGATCAGCCAACAGCATCTTAGCAAGAATAATCTTGGAACGCTGACCACCAGACATTTGACCAACTAGGTGATCGCGACCAATGTTATCTAATCCCAAGCCGGTAATGGTCTGCTCGATTCTGGTATCAATGTTATAGAAGTCGCTGGAATCCAGGATATCCTGTAGTTTCCCAGCCCGCTCAAGCAATTTATCGTCGGCAGTCTTCGCATAGGTATTATAAAGGTCGTTCAATTGGTCGCTGGTTTTGTACAAATCAGCAAACGCAGTCCGCAAAAAATCGATGAGGGTCAAATCTTCCTCAACATCAGCATACTGGTCCAAATAACCAATTTTAATATTTTTCTGCCACTTTATGTCTCCAGAAAGAGGCAGTTCACTTCCAGTGATGATCTTAATAAGGGTTGATTTACCAACCCCATTTTGACCAACCACGCCCATATGCTCGCCCTTTTCAAGCGTAAATTCAGCATCTTTATACAGATCCTTCTCAGCAAAACTCATCGAAAGATTTGATACGGATAGTAATGGCAAAAAAGTTCACTCCTTAATTCATTCGAAATACTACATACAATTTGTAACGTTACGCTTGTTTCCCATAGTAGTCAAACTAATCGTGCGAAGATTTCCCTTTGGTATATAATGAAAACATTACTTTTAAAGGATGATCATACAATGAATATCAGAGAAATTGAATACATCACAATTCCCGTTTCCAACTTAGAAGTCAGCCTTCGTTTTTATCACGAAGTCTTTGACCTTCAAATTGTCGATTTACCTAACGGTGACAAGGGAGCGGACATGCACAAAATGTTCCTTGATTTCCACGAGGAAGACAAGGTCGACACCCCGATCTCATTTGGCTTGATTGCCAAAGATAAAATGGCCGATATCAAGGCCCATTTGATCAACTATTTTGTTGATATCGTCAATGAGCCGACTGAAAAAACTGAAGTAAGGAGAAACGTTAATTCGATTACCATTTTAGATCCAGACAAGAATCGAATCGAAGTTAACGAGTTCAGATAGATGAAGCCAACCAGGTATCTCATAACTAAATCAACCCAAATTCTAAAATTCGTGGGATTTCTGGCAGTGTACATCGTGGCCGAATCGGTCTTTGAAATTGCCGGTCAATACATTAAAAATCCCTTGAGTGCGCGTCACCTTCTGGGGCTGGCACTGGTTCTAATTGCTGGTGCACTGGCCCTGGTCGGTTGGCGTTATGGCAAACAATTAACCGTCAATAATCCCCGACACTTTGGCAGACGGCATCCAACGGCCAAACGAATCGCCCAACTGTTATGGATTTTTATTTTGATGACAGCTGTCCAGGTGCTTTGGCAGTGGCTGATTGCCAAGCATATTTTGTCAACTCCCAGTAACCAGCAGGCTGTAGAAGCTGCCGAAATCAAAATGCCAATGTGGAACCTCTTCTTTGGTGGGATTCTCGCACCGATTTTTGAAGAGTTAATTTTCCGAGGGATCTTCATGAATTACTTCTTCAACCAGGATAATCGGTTGAACAATATTTTGGCAATTATTGTTAGTGGCTCACTCTTTGGCTTTGCCCACGAGATGAGCTTTGATCTGACTTGGATCATGTATTCCGCGCTCGGCTGCTGTTTGTCGTTTGCCTACATGCATTTTCGAGATATTCGTTACAGTATCGCGCTTCATATGATGAATAATTTGATCCCGTAGCTTACGGTTAATTTCAAGGGACTACCATTTGGTTATTTAGGTAGAATCTAAAAGGGGGCCGGCACAAAACATCTCGTTTTGTGTCGGCCCCCTTCTCTTGTTTTATTAAATCATGCCTACAACTAAGCTTAATCTAACTGCTGACTGAGTTTTTGCTTCGGCTCTTTTGGTACCTGAGAATACGAAATTCCTTTATAGTCAACCACGTTCTTGGCCCTTGAGTAGCCAATGCGGATATAGTGACCTTTCGTAAACTTATGGCCATCAACGGAACCAACTTCCAGTGTCTTTTTGTCACCTTGTTCGTTATAGGCTTTAATCTTGTAATAGTAAACGTCCGGATTGCCGCCTGGTGAATTTTCTTTGCGTTCCAAGTTACCAACTTGGCCATAATAGTAGATTGGTGAATAGTTGTGGTGATACCAACCACCGCCAATTGCTAAAATAATCACGATGATTCCTAAGATAATCCAGCTTGTTCTCTTCATCATACTCTCCCCACTAACCGTTTAAGCAAATGATAGCGAATCTGGCAAATTCTGTCAATCAATTGGTAGTCCGCAAATCAGCCATCATCTTTTCCAGATAGGCTTCTAACTTAGGATCATGGGCATGCAGGTACATCCCCTTAATTCCACGTCGCAATAGAACGTTCAAGGAGTTTCTCAGCAGTTCGACTTTACTTTGTTCATAATCTTTCTCTGACATATCGGACCGGTGTTTAAAAATCTCCACATCGGTGACTTTGCTGGGGTCAACCCCCAGCCGATTATCCGTGGTGAGATAAAACGGCGGTCCAATGATAATCCCGATGTAGTTCAGATCAAATCCCTGCACTGTGTAAATACTACCAACCTCATCGATCGTTTGGGGCTGTTCAGCCCAGGGTGTACTGGTGAAATTATATTGATCCCAAGGCAGGTGGAAATTGCCCTCATTCACCAAATGTTTACCACCATCTAAAGTCGATGGGTAACCACTGGTCGACGTCATTCGTGATAAGCCATATTGATCATTTTTCTTGATAATCGTGCGAAACATCTTTTGGGCATCCGCAAAAATGCGAAAATCATAATCGCCGATGTCACTGGGAATCGGTCCGATAATATTCCCATCAATAAAGTGATCCAACCAATCCATCAATTGCGGTCCCGCTTGCATTCTAAACTGCTGCTTGAGATGAACCAATTCGTGGGGATAAGGCGCAATCAGCTTTTCCAATCTGGCTTTATTCCAAAAGCTCTTGGTGCGCAGGACTTGGTGGGGATCAAAAACAACAATCGTCACTCGGCTCAAATTGATGATATCCTGCAGCTGATTGTCCCCATAATAATTGTTATAGTGATCCGGCTTACTCAACAACAAATGGGCTTCATCAACGACCGTCAAATTCACCCGTTTATCCTGCTTGTGCATCTGATTGATAAAACTCGTTGGCCGTTGGTAATACTTTTTCAGCATATGCGGTGTTTGGCCCGCCAACTCCCGATATACTTTTAGGAGTTCTGGATGGTTAACCAAAAAGTAGGCATCGTCAACCACCTGAGCTAATTGGGTAAATAGCTGATTCAAGATCAAGCTTTTACCAGTCCCAGCATCCCCCATCAAAACAAACACAGCGTGACCGTCTTCTTTTAAATGTTTAAGAGAAAAGTCATCAATTTGTTTTAGAACGGTCTTTTGGTGGTCAGTGAGTTCAATATTTTTCGAAAATGCATTTAAAGTGTGGGATTCCAAAGATTCCATTAGCTTACTCCTTCTCTAAAAGCTCAATAATATTATGATAACTTTTCACCGTTTGAATTTCCAGGACGATCAGACTTGCAATCGCTACCATTAATCATGAATAATAGAAACAAACTGAATCAGCAAGGAGAATGACCATGCCAACTTTTACTAATGGAAAAATATTCACTGGACTTGACCGCACAAGCTTTGCTTCAGCAATGGCCATTGAAAACGGTCACGTGACATGGATTGGCGACTCCAACGACCTCAACGATGCCAATGCAATTGACCTGCATGGAAAAACCGTCTTGCCGGGCTTGATCGACGTCCACACCCATCCCAAATATATTGCCGATGCCCTGCACGGGGTTGCCTGCACCCCACCAAATGTCAATAGCATCAAAGACATGCAGGCTGCCCTTCGGCAATCACCAGCGTTTGGCAAAGGACCTGACACTTGGATTGAAGGCTGGGGATTTGACGAAACCAAGTTAGCCGAGCACCGGACGCCAACCATCGACGATCTGGATGAAATTTCCACCACTCAGCCAATTTTTGTTTACCGCTCCGATTGTCACTCATCAATTGGCAACTCCAAAGCATTGGAACTGGCGGGAATCACCGCAGACACGCCGGATCCAGTCGGCGGATTCATCGGCCATTTCAGTGATGGTCGACCAAATGGTTACATGAAAGAAGTCGCCGCCACCCAGTTACTGATCCAAGCCAAATCAGCCCAAAGCTATCAGGGCGACGTTGACAACATGGCCAACAGTTCCAAGCATTATCTTCAAAACGGCATCGTTGCCATTGGAGAAATGATGGGCAGAATGCGCCCCTATGATTCATTGAAGCTATACCAGGACGCCGTTAAAGCCGGTTTCAAGCCGAAATCAGCCATTTACTATGTCTACGATGAAGTTGCTGGAAATGCCAGCCTAAGACCGACAAATGATGACCAGCTGCGGATTGCCGGCATCAAAGTCTTTATGGATGGCAGCATTTCCGGTGAAACAGCCTATAATCAACAGCCTTATCCCAGCGGTCAAAATGGTGTCTGCTTAACCGATGCAGCTAAACTCAGGCAGGCAGTTGCATATGCTCAACAACAGCATCTTCAAGTAGCCATTCATGCCATGGGCGACGCTGCGATTCAAATCATTTTAGACGCAACCGATCACCTGCAGCCATGGCTTTCTGACCGCCCATCAATTCGAATCGAGCACGCTTCAATTTTGAGTGATCAAATGCTCAGGCAAATCGACCAAGCAACGATGAATTACGCGCTGGTGACTCAGCCAATTTTCTTTTTCGCCGAGGATGAATCGTACCGCGACTACCTTTCACCCCAGCAGTTTAAGGAAGCCTACCGCGTGAAATCAATGATCAACAGTAAAGCCGAGTTTGCACTGAGCTCCGATGCGCCATGCACGCCGTGGGCTGAACCGGATAGTCCGTTCGTTAATATTTACGCCGCGGTCACCAGAACAGCTGTGAATGGCGACATTGTCAATCCAGAGGAAGCAATTACCGTTCCAGATGCCGTGCTTGCCTACACCACCTGGCCGGCTAAGATTGGCGGCTTTAGTGGAAATGGCCAGCTGACACCGGGCTATGCTGGAGATTTTGTTGTCTTAGATCGTGATATTTTCACTATCCCCGCTAATGAGATTAAGGACGTTCGGGTGGCAGCAACTTGGATAGACGGCAAAAAAGTCTATTAAAATCCAAAAATGGCACTCACAACGAGTGTCATTTTTTATGGGGATTTGGTTTTATAGGGTGCTCACAAATTTAATGAATCTCAGTTAGGCCTTTGTCTGACCTTTCTCATCTACTTCACCGGCTTGAACAGGATCTTCCTTCTTCAAGGTAAATGCGGCAAAGACAGTTACGACAGCAACGATCGCACCAAGAATTAAGTAAGTATGGTGGAAGCCGATTGAGTCATACATGTTACCAGCAAGAGCGGAGAAGACGAAGACTGAAATCTGTTTGGCAAAGTTTGATGCTAGGGCATAGACCGTCGCGTAGACTCGAATATCGAAGGCTCCGGCAATGTACTTCATGATTGAAACCAGTACCAATGGCATTTCGAATCCGGCCAACAAACGGAGAACAATGACCCAGATCAAGCTTGGTGACAAGGCACTTCCGATAATCCGAATTGCTAAAATACAACCATAGGCAATTAGTCCGTTCCGTGAACCAATCTTGTTAATAATCCACGGCATTGGAATCATCAATAAGAACTCCAAACCAATTTGAGCAGTGGTCATATAACTATATGGTAGATTGCAAATTTAATCCGAATTTTTGGACAAATTTGTCAGCATAACCTGATACGGTGTTTGCCAGTCGAGTATTTTAAGCGGTCGCTGGTTAATTTGGAGTAACGTCGTCGTTAAATCTTGAGCACTAATGTGCTCAAAACGAGTC
>NZ_BDGB01000054.1:47481-62002 GCF_002157585.1 Lentilactobacillus parakefiri | reverse complement strand
AACTAGGCGGCACATCGCCGATAAAATATCGACTCCGGGCCGCCTAGGAAAGACAAGCAAATATTTACTTTAACTTTGGGGGTACACCTCACCTCTGAGGCGTCCGTTTTGTTATCTAATGATCTTCAATTAAGCCATCTCAACATTCTCAGCCACAGGTAGCCCCAACACTTCAGCTGCCAAACGGTCAGCCGTCTGCAGGTTTGCATCATTCACGCCCGGTTGTGGCGCAGCGTTGGTGACATAACGCAAGCCGTCTAGTGGTACGCCCCAGACGTAAATATCGGGCTGGCCGGCACCGCTGGCATACAGCAATTGGTCGGTATTTGAATCGACATCAACCGCATTTAAGCCAACTGACTGATCGTTAACCTCAACCTGGTGGGTTCTTGCCAATTTAGCATCAACCAAGCTTTCCAGCACTGGGTTCGCCGTGATATCCAGGTCGGCTTTTGGTACCCGGGCTTCGATCAATGTGGCTGAGCGGAAGGTATCGGTATTGCGCTTAGGGGCGGCGGTCACAAACCAGCCGTCCTGGCCCTTTACCTGCATGCCGGGAGCCAGCACAGTGACCACGCCACTGCGGATGAGGGCCGACAATTCCTTACTGCGCACCACTGGTGGTCCCATGATTAAGAAGTTAATGGTTGAGTCGAGTTGACCCCAGAATTTTTCAACCAAATCTTGATTACTGAAGCAGTGATCAATCAGCATTTGGCGAAAAGCCGGCCGGAAGTCTCGAAGCAGATCTCTGGAGGCGGCCAGTGGGCCGGTTTTTGACCCCTTCAACGAGTCGTTAATTTCGCCATTCATCCAGTTAATCAGGACAGACTGGTAATCTTCAGTCCCAATTGATTGGACATCCTTAAATGGATTAATGATGTAATCCCAATTAAAGACGTCTTCTTCGGCGAAACCAAACTGTTTGAGAACGGCTTGTTTATCGTCGTTTGCTAAAAATTCGGTTTCAAACTTCGAGGCGCTCTTGTATGGATATTTGTCGTTAATTGTCAGTTTATAGAAAACCAGTTTCAAGTCTAACAGCAACAGCTCCATGAATTTATCAAAGGAGATCTTGCCATCAGTTGAATTTTTTTGAATATTTTCCTTGGTCAAGAACTTTGGAACGTCACACTCACCATAGCCTTTTTCATTGATCGGTTTAGGGTAATAGGGAATTCCACGACCCGATCCGGCAATGATCCGCGGTTCTCGACCGGACGGCTGGTAAAAGAGGCTGCCGTCTTCGTTTTGCATGTAGTGGCCCCCACGCCCCAAGGTCAATTCGGAGATGTAATCGATGAAGCTCAGCCCCAAACCGCGAATGATGGCCGGTTCACCAGCGGGAATATCGCTGAGATCAGCGTCGCCGGGATGGGTTGGGGCAATGTAGGTCAGGGCGTTTTGCTGGGCATAACTGGCTAGTTTTTGTTCCTCATCACTGAGGTAGTTATCTTGCTGACCCAGGCTCATGATGACTTTATCGAATGGATAGGTGCCATCGTTGGTTTTGATAACCGGCTTGTGGTCAGCATCATAAGTGAGGCCCATGACCTGAGACTTCATGACTGATGTTGAAACTTCGGTTGGCTGCTGTTTAATCAAATCTTGATAGAACCATTTGATATAGGCACCAAACAAAACCCGTGGTGCATAGCCATTAATTTGTAGCTGAGCAGCTGAAGCAATGACGTCGGCAGAATAGCCATTACTATCCAAATAACGGTTGGCCTCAACGCTTTTGGCCCATTCAAACAGAGAAGGGCCGTCATAGACCTTGCTGGACATGTTCACAGATGCATCGGTGAACAAGGTGATCTGGTCCGCCGCGCTGTTCATAATGAGTTCATCGGATTGGTCAGTGCGCCAGACCCGGCCGCCAATCCCATACGGGTCAAACAATGTGATTGATAGTGGCGACGTCTGGTCACTATGATATTTATATTGATTAAACAATTGAGAGGTTAATAAGACTCCCCTTGGACCTGCCCCAATAATTCCAACTTTCATTTCGTATACTCCTAATTTCTGATTTAATAATACTTCGGGTCAACTTCTAGTGGCCCAAACTGATCAGCATCCGAGTCGCGAAAGTCCCACCATTCGTTCTCGTAGCCCACAAAGCCGGCTTTTTGCATTGTCCCATTTAGAATATCGTAGTTCTTTTGAGCTGCCGGTGTCCACGATGATTTTTCACTGCGCTTGGCTGCGCCGGTAAAATCATCGAACGGAGTAGGCATTTCAATGTCCTTACCATCTTGATCGGTTAAGGTCAGATCGAAAGTCACCCCTTTTTGATGGCTGAAGTTTGGATCCGGTTCAGCAACCCAAATTGGATCCGGATAAACTTCAAATAAGCGCCGTTGTGCATATGTGGGTCGGTAAGCGTCCCAAATTTTGACTCGATAACCCTGTGCCTTTAAAGCTTTACTGGCTTCACCGAGCTTTTTCACCGTATCAATTCGAGAAATTGCCTGGTCAAAGTCATAAACCACTTGGTGGGTAAAATTATCGCTGGTTGCGTACTTCAGGTCAACAATGATGTCTGGATCGACATTATGAACGTTCATGTAGCCTTGCGTTTTCTTATCAGCCATCTCGGCACCTCCACGTATTCTGAGAAAAATCTAATTAAGTTAATAATAAGTGATTATTTATTCATTTTCAAATGTGGTGCCACGATAAATCCCAATATCATCGACATAAAACTTGCCGGTGTAAGGCTTAGCCTGATCTTTGAGCATCCCGACTTTTGGATAGGCAACGGTTGATGTTGAGGTCGCCTTGATGGCAGTTCCCATTACTTCGCCAGTATCACCATTCAGGCCTGAAGGAATATCGATGGCGTGAATTTTGGCTGTTGAAGCGTTCGCCTTGTCGATAACCGTTGCGAAGTCGCCGCCAACATTGCGCGATAGGCCGCTGCCAAATAACGCATCGACCAGCGTGGTGAATTTGTTGAAATCAGCGTCCATGAAGACCTTTGGGATCTGATAATAGTTGCAGATTCGTGCCTGGGCTTGATGATCCTCGCTGGCATGATCCGGGTTGCCAACTATCAAGATGGAAACTTTGTAGCCATGCGTTGCCAAGAGTCGGGCAACAACGAGACCATCGCCGCCGTTATTGCCAGTTCCGGCAAGGATTAAGATGTTGCTTAAGTAGAGATCGTGGTTCTCGAGCATATTTTCATAAATTTTGAGGCCAGCCCGTTCCATTAAAACAAGGGAAGGGATGCCGATTTTGTTAATTGTTTTATCGTCTAATTCGCGTGATTCTTCAACTGTGATCGCTTGTGTCATTATATTACCTCCCAATCGAATGATGTAAGCACTTCACACCTTATATGTTGGGCTATCGGCGCCCCAATTGCAAGTAGAATGTGCGCCTTGAGTGTTTCTATAAACAAGATACGTGTTCTTTGGACAACGTCTGCTTTATAATGGGGATAAGAGAAAATGTGGAGGTAGAATCATGTCCCTAGATTATCCAGAAAATATGCATGAATTTGAAGATAAATTTGCTATCGAAAAAGCCCGTCACCCGGAAACCACCAGGGACGGACTTATGAAACAAGTGATTGAAGATGCGTTTCAAGGTTACTTGGATGAAGCCGAGGAAGGGCACTACGATACCGGTAAATTGGTCGGGAAAGAGATTCAGGTCATTGGTATTGGGAAGAAATTGCTGACAACAATTCAGCCAATTGGTGAGTCCTTTGAAGCTGACTTCGAAAAGGACGGCGATAAACTGATGTGGTATCTGGAAGACCAGGCCGATAAAGTCGCCCGTAAATTTTCATGAACATTCAGGTTGTATTAATATTCAGAAAACGCTATAATTAAATGATGTAAGGCGTCCTTAGTGTAATGGATAGCACATGAGATTTCGGTCCTCATGATCCGAGTTCGACTCTCGGGGGACGCATCGATGTAGAACGTTGACATGCCGGGTAGTCAGAGACTATCCGAAGCATTTAAAAAATACAGATTGATGGTTTCTTGTCTAAATTCATGACGAGTTTATAAGAATACCTTTCATTGGTCAGCAAAGCCGTTTGGATTTGCTGGCTTTTCTTTTGCCTTCATCAACTGGCTTTCAAATTTATTAAAAGTTGATAACGTGACAATGGCCGGGGTATCAACATAGTCCCTAGTGGTCTTCGTGTCAGAGTGAGTAAGCGCCTTTGAAATCTCTTCCATCGAGGCGCCACCTTGATGAGCAATGGTTGCAAAGGTATGTCTTAAGGCATGGGGATGAGTTTTAGCTAACTCAGGGTGCCGTTTTCTTATGGTCTTAAGCCGGTTATTCAAGTAGAACGGGTTTACCGGTTGGTTAACTTGGCCTCTAGCATTTGTATAGGTGAATACAAACTGCTGGGGCGTTGGATTAATACCAGCTGCCACCAATTGTTGAAATTGCTGAACCTTCCAAACACGCAAAAGTAGGACTAATTTGTGGGTAATTTTAACTCTCGTCTGTTTCCCTTCCTTAGTCGGCTGAAGATTACCATTTTCGTCCAAGCTATGAATGATGTCGATGTAGCCCTGTTTTAAGCTGATGTCAGACCATTGAAGGCCATACGTTTCAGATTTTCTGTCACCAATGAATAAGGTTAGGTAAAACATCACGTAATCTTGCCGACAGAGCTTCTGACTCTGGTAATCATATTCAACCGCATTAAACCAGTCGAGCAGTTCATTGACTGTCAAAGCATCCCCGCCGTTAACTTCACGATGACGCTTCAACTGAATCTTTCTAGTTGGTGGTACCCGATGAATTTCAGGACTGATATTGTCCGAGTTTAAATACTTCCGATACTTGGCTTCTGCAAAGACTTGACTAGTGTAGCTAGACAACTGCTTTACATTGGCAAAAGTGATTGCGTGTTGACTCAATTTATCAATGACTAGAGAAGGATTGTTGTTAAGCTCAATTAACGTGTAGCTTCCAAATAACGGAAGGATGTGCAGCCGAAACAGCCTCTGGGTTAAGTTTGATGTTGATAAGCGGGGCACTTGTCCTGCATGACCGGTTGAACCGGATAAATAAGCTGGTAACCACTCCTTTTTATAGAAGCTTTCGAAAGTGATGGCCGAGTTATGAACGGCTAAGTTGGAGACCTTACCCATTCTTGCCTGATTAATTTGGTTAAGGTAGTTGGTTTCTAGTTCATGGGCCTTCAGCTTAGTTTTAACGACTTGGGCGAGCCTGCTGTGATTCACACCCAATGCCTGACGAACATCACTTGGAATGTAAACATTAACTTGATATGAACCTGATTTTGTTTTACTGATTGACACATTATTCACCTCATTAGAAAGGCGAATTAGCTAAGTCAGATTAATTATAACCCACATTAAACATTAGTTGGCGGTCACTTCATACGAGGATTGTTTTGTTGCTTATTTACAACATGGATAAGTTCCATAAATGCGTGTATTAAATCCGCACGGCTCTCTTTATTGAGGGTATGCAATCGTTTTAGTAGCAACTGTTCCTGAGCGTCTAACGTTAATTCCGAATTTTTATTTGAACTATTCCCGGTTAACAAACTATCAGTTGTTGTATTAAGTGCGTGGGCAATCTTTAAGAGTGTAGTAGCACTAAGATTTGTACGCTTCCCGGTCTCCAGCTTGGAAAGGTAATCAATGGATATTCCGGCTAATTCGGCTAAAGTTTCTTGAGTCATCTTAGCTTTGGCTCTTTTGGCTTTAATTATTTCGCCAATATTTACTTCATTTGACATTAAAAGTCACCTCAAGAGTTGAGGCTAAAGTAATTTATCGAAATCAAGAAGCGACTATTGTCAGGGTGAAAGACTAGGATTAAAATGAAATTATTGAATCATAAATAATCTGTTGGGGGTTACATACATGAAGAAATGGAAAGTTTTACTGGGAACCTTAGCGCTATCATTGGGTCTGTTGTTTACCTTTAGTAGCTATGAGACTGCTAGTGCAGCAACATGGCACTACGGGATTCCGAAGGTATTACAAGATACCAAATGGCGTGGAAAAAGGGTCTTTATGGGTTGGGGAGCATATAGTTACCAAAAGATTAAGTTCTGGAAAACTAAGTACTATTTCATTGAAGGTCAAGATTCCTGGTTACCTCTAAAGTGTCAGTGGAAAAAGAATGGCAATATTTATACAATTTATTCACACCATTTTGCTCAGGGTCTTTCAGGACCCAACTGGCTAAAAGTAAAGAGAATCAATGCATACAAACTGGTTTATAAGGCTCCTTCAGTAAGCCCGCACGTAGCAGTGCGAGTACCATTTAACTAAAAGAGGTAATCAAATGAAAACTAAAACAATTATTGCAACAGCTCTATTGACCGTCGGATTTGGATTGGGAGCTTCTAGCGCAACTGCTAATGCATCAAGTTGGCATAAAGGAACTCCTAGCGCATTGAGAGGTAAATGGAAGACTAAGGCACACTATTTTTATGATGGGACAGGTGGAGATTATAGGACGTACATTACTAAACATTCGATTATTTCCGAGATACACGGATTAAACGGAGGTACGAGTGACCAAGGGAACCCCTTAGTTCAACACTGCAGTTATAAGTACATGGGACATCATCTTTATAAGTTTAAAGGAATTAGCTTAGGAACTGTACCAAGTACGTGTCTAATTAAATGGAAAAGCCATAATCACATTATTATCAAGCCATGGTCATTTAAGAAAAGTTTTGTCAGTTACTACCGTTATTAAACAAAGCTTAGTTTCCATGAAATAATTTTGAAGGAGCAATAACATGAAAAAGTTAGTTGCAATAATTATGATGACCCTTGGCTTAACAATTGGCCTTAGTTTTGGAACACCACTTGCTAATGCATCAAGCTGGCATAGTGGGACGCCTGGATTCCTTTACAATAAGAGGTATCGACCAAATAATTCAACAAAAGAGCCAATGATGTGGGGCAACAAAACGCACTTCCATATTGATTACACACAAGACCGCCCTAACGCTGTTCACCCAACCTGGAAGTATTCACATCACGTTTATACAATTCGCTCAACAACGTATTGGATAACCTCAAGCGGTCATAAGGAAGTTTCTGAATACTTTTTTGTAAAAGTAAAGAGAATCAATTCCAAGAAAATATTCACAAGAATTGGTCAATCTGAAAAACTAAGTCAAAAACCAAATTACTATCTGAAATATACGATGTATTGTTATTAGATAAAATTGGATTTTTAATCAGGTGTCTTGAAGGAGCAATGGCATGAAAAAATTAGCTGTAATAATCATGGTGACTTTTGGACTAGTAGTTGGCCTTGGCTTTGGAACTCAGCAGGCTAGTGCTTCTGGTCATGCGGGTACACCAAGCTTCGCTAAAGGTTATTGGCACACGAGGGGGCGAGGTAGTGTTACTTATCACATTTTTAAAAACCACTTTTGGTTCCGGTATAGTGGTTGGAATAGGTATGGGAAGCACAAGTGGAGAGCTTCGTGGCACGGTTATGACCGAGTGAGATACTGGTTGGACCCGGGGAGTGACGGCGTTAGAACTTCGGCCAATGTTAGGGCTTATGATCCTCAGACAGGAAAACATTTGGAGTTCACCTTGATAAGGGTTAGCAAGAGTAAAATTTATTTGAATTACAACATTTATGACCCCTGGTATACCTTATATAGAGGTGCCAGATAAGACAAAGGAGCGACCCGTTGAGGACACTCCTTTTAATTTGGCTATTTTTCTTTGGTTGTTGAAGCATCGACCTGGCCAAGCATATAGCCCAAGTCAGCAACGTCTATCATGCCATTGATGTACGCCTTAAATAAGTGTTGCTTGGCTTGCTTTCTGATTTCGTTTTCTGTCAAGAGGTTTCACCACCTTTAATCTGGATTGGTGTTAGTGTCATATGCGGACCCGCTTTCTATGTATTTTAAAGGTCTTGATTGACCTTATAATTCAAGCTTACTCTGATTTTAAATTCAAAAGGAAAACTCTCATGTCATTACCAATTAGTTAGTTTGACAGTCCCAGACTCAGCAATGTGGGGCTATTGGCGTAAAAGCTTTAAACGTGGATGACAAATGCTCAGTTCCTTCAGATGGTACAAATTGGACATCAAGCAATCAGCTATTAATATTGTCGTTTCCTCATTTCGTTAAGAATGTATTCGGCTCTTGCTAACTGGTTGGTTAAGGCAACTGCACTAATTTCGCCATTGAAAAATTGCCGAAATAACTTGTTTTGAACTGTCTTTTCCATCCGATTAATTATGTGTAGTTGCCTAATTGCTTTTATCTTCATTGAGTCACAACTTCTTCCGTTAATGGTTTTTTGGTTCCTATCTATATTATAGAAGAAAACGGTTTTGAAAAGAAAATCCTAAGGAGCTGAGGTAGTTGTATAAAGTGACATCGTGTCACTATCTTGAACGTGACCAAAGTTGAACACACTAAATGTACTAGACATTGAGTTCTAATTTGTTCAACCTAATGAAATTGGCTGGGTGGTTTTTTCATAAAATTTGTGACTTCTTAGAGTGACATTTCTTCTTGGGAGTACCTGTCTTGAAACACGGTGTTCGAAGCGGGGTAGGGTGTGAAACTTATAAGTTTTTTACAACTGTACAATAACAAGTCGGAATCCGAATTACTGGCAGCGTTAGTGAAGAAAAATTGATTTGTTCATAAACTTAACAGTTCTTGAATACCTACGACGATAGCGTTATCATAAGCTTATGAGATGTTCATAAACTTTGTTCAGAAAGTAGGCGATAAGAAATGACGACATTTGGTTATGCTAGGGTGTCAACGAGAGGGCAAGATTTGAATGAGCAGGTTAACGAGCTCAAAGAGGCAGGGGTCAACCCTAGCAACATCTATTCTGAAAAATTTACTGGCATGACTACAAACAGACCACGGTTTAATCAATTACTAAGTTTAGTGAAAAAGAACGACACTATTGTGGTCACGAAGCTGGACCGGTTTGCTCGAAATACCGGTGAGGCTCTGGGCATCATAAAACCCCTGTTGAAAAATCAGGTAACTATTAAGGTATTAAACCTCGGGACGATTGAAGACACTCCCATGGGCCGAATGATTACCCGGACGTTGTTATCAGTTTCAGAAATGGAAAGGGACATGATTGTTGAACGGACTCAGGCAGGTAAGGAGTATGCAAGAAGGCACAAGGCTAATTATCATGAGGGCCGCCCCAGAAGAGTCATTACAGACCAATATAAGGCGGTTTATGGCTATTTGAACAACCACACCTACAAGGACACGAGCAAGGCATTTAATGTGTCGATATCCACGATACAGCGGGTTAAAAAGCAAATCGAGAACTATTAAGAAGGGAATCTAGGCGTATGACACGAATGCAAAAGTACCACTCCAGGTCAATCCCTGAGCCCAAAATTAAATCCAATTTCTTTAAATCCAATTGGAAGACCATTGGGGCATGGTTACTAGTAATTTGGATAGCCCTACATGTCTGGAAGTTCGTTCCCCTGGTAATCATGGATACCATAGCCAAGTTGCTTGTTGGTACGGGAACCAGTTGCTTCCTGTACTTCTTAGCTGCCTGCATGTGGCTTGAGCCGGACAGGCATGATTAACCAGTCGTGACAGGACAGATTGGAGACAAAGCGGCAGGTACTGGGGATTCTTCCCATTAGTATTAGTTTTGGGAGGCCCTGCAACCGTTGGTAGAGTAAGCGGGAGCACCTCAAGCCAATTACGAAGATTATATTAATTCGTTTTCCTTGCACATAAGGCTTGACTTATTCTTGTGAAAGTTGTATCGTTACACTTAACAATAAGACATAAATTATTGTAAATTAAGATTAAGGTGATGGCAGAAATGGTGATAGCAAGTAATCTGACGAAACTTCTAGGTGGCTTTCCGGACGGGCAAATCTTCGCTTTCCTGGGTATGGACGGTTCTCTTAATCATAAGGGTGCGCTGGATGCCAGTAGTGAAATCACGTTTAGCCTCACATTAATAAACGGGAAACATGTGGCCAACCGATGCGTTAAGCATAAGTCCCCTCATTTGATTGACGTGTTTGACGAAATTTTTAAATTTGCAGACGAGACCAATGTGCTTTTTCGAAGACATCAGAAGTCCAAGGGGCTGGGGCTTACCCTGGTTACCTTTTCTGGGCAACAAGTTCTGTCTGCTCTGAAGGATTTCAATCACTCTTATGCTGATACTAAGGTGGTTAGTTTAGGACACCAATTTTCCAGTTTTGACAATATCTGGATTCATTTTAATGATAGGGCCCGTAATTGTTGTTATGCAAAGGTCCTTTTCAGGGATGTAATTAAATTAGCCCCGGCTAAGACAACGTTAAGACAACTAGGTGACTTGTTTAATATCCCCACTACGGCTCCTTACTACGAAACAAAGGTGCTGGCTTGTTACACTAGCATTGTGATGTCAAATCTGCAGTTAAAGGGTGCTAAGAAACGCCAGTTACCGATTACAATTGCCAATTTTGCCACAAAGTTTGTTGAATCTTTAGAACGAAAAGACGCGAGAGTAACAACTGAAGAACTGAGGGGCTATATCAGTTCCAATATTCCGAGTCGGAGAATGATTAGCAATGTACAACCATTGAGAACTAACCCTGGCTTTTACACAGCTATTCAGAGCTTTCGGGGAGGTATTAATGTTGCATATCGTTCTGGCACCTTTTGCGAGGGGGTGTTAACTGATATTGACTTGAAATCAGCTTATAATGTTGGCGGTCATTTAATTCCTAAGTTAACATATTCAGAAGTTGGCCAAAAATTAGTGATGCCCACTCCCGCTGAATTAGTAAAAGCTATGGAGAAGGTAAATGGAGCTTATACAGTGGGAACTTGCCAATTGAGTGTAATCTGGTCTCGTGATTGTGATTTTATCCCGCTTGCATCATATTCTCCAGACGATGATGGGCCACACTTTGTTCAAAAAGAACCCAACATTATTATGACGCTCACCGATTTTTGGATTGCTTACAATATGGGTGCGAAAATGGAGATTACTGAGGCAACTATCATTTCTCAGCGCAAGCTTTCAACAGACCGAGAAATGTACTTTGATGCTCTTAATCATTGTGGAATCGTGCAAGACATATTCTTGCAAAAGCGAATGAAAGCTGATAATGATGTTGAAAAATTACTTTGGAAGGAAGCAGGTAATTCTATTTACGGGAAAACTGCTCAAGGAATTCATGGTGATGGGCTGTCTAGTTCGAACAAACAACGCTTTCTGTCTTCAATTAGTGACCCCTTTGTTGCATCTCAGTACACCGCAATTACAAGATGGCATGTTTTTCTATTGATTCAAGCTTTAAAGAAAGTTCAGCCGTTTCATCTTTTAAACATTACTACCGATGGCATTCTCGTAAGTTCTAAGAATTATATTGATGATAATCGCCTAGAATCAAACTTTTCAGAACTTGCTTCTCCAATTTATCAAATGGTTACTAAAGAGTTTCTTAACAATACGTGGTTCGAATTTAAAGGAACTTCTGAAACTGAGGGATTTAATTTAAGAACTAGATTAAATGGGACAGAAGATGGAACGATTCATGCAATGTCATCCATAAGCAATACAACACCCGGTGAAATATTAGAAGCTTTACATAAGCATCAGTTGACCTATATAAGTACCCAGAGACGTTTTCCAACCTTTGCTGAGCGTAAGCGAGATTCAAAAGTAAAAAAGCTTCAGAGTGAGGAAAAAATGGTAATGGAAACGGAAGCTAAACTATCTTACGATTGGTCAAATAAGCCAACGGGATTTGTCAAAAATGGCAAATTAGGATACTTCGTTACTGCTCCTTTTGAAACGCTTCAGGAACAAAATACTTACAAGGAAAATGCCAACAAGCTTCTTAAGCGTTACTTTATTTATGATTCACTGGACGCTAATTTATTCTTGCTTACGATGGACAATGCCATGAACAAGGGAATAAAGTTAAAGTCTTCAATAACACGTAAAGATGAATTTATTGAGGTTACCAAGTTTCTGGCTTATGTGAAAGCGGATAAGGATGATGTCACTGATTTTCTTAGACAAGTTGAGGAATATCGCGACTCGGTTGTTGATAGTCAAGATGTTAAATTTCAAACAGGAAAAACCTTGAAAGGATACATTAACAAGTACTCCGAAGAAGATATTTCTAGACGAGAAATTAATTGGCTATCTTTAGGTAAGATTTCAAAAGTCTTGGCTCCGTTTGTGAGAGATGAGATTGTTGCCTAAAAACTTTTGGGCACGAAAAAAGCCAGTTAGCAACCTAACTGACTGACCTAGCTAATTCTCCTGGATTTTTAAAATCATGACGAAAATTATGACGACTTCTTGAAAATTGCTTCAAAGTACAAAAAGTTGCGTTGCCCCTTATCGCCTTTGTAACAGTGATTCCGGTGCTTAAGATTGTCTATTGAAGGGCTGGATGAGATTTCGGTCCTCATGATCCGAGTTCGACTCTCGGGGGACGCATAGGCGAATTAAATCGAGTTTGATAAGGGAAGTCGCTGAGAGATTGGCGACTTTTTGTTATGCTGTTAGACACATAGTTCGACATAAAACCATAATTGGTTAAGACCTATTCTTGAACAAGAAATATTTTCGAATTAATAAAAAAATGGTTAAATCTACGCTTCAAAAAAGTAAAAAATTAGCTTGCAAAATGGTCAAATTTAGCCTTTAAAAAAGTAAAGTACAGGGTATAGACGTAAGCGGATTCCTGAGATAAATGGTGAATTATTGGAACGTTTCTTAGGAGGCAGACAAAAAATGATTGCCAAGGTCACCGATCATGATCGGATTTTAATTGGAACTTATGGAAGCGCCATTCAGGAGCTCCTAAGCACTATACCCGCCACTATTTGTGTAATATACAGTGCCACCAACTTTGTATCTGCTCATTAAGACGGCTCCCTGATCACCGTCGAACATAGAGAAGGGGCGATGCATGTTGGTAATGATTAGTCTATACATATTTTTACCGGATTTTGCGACCTGCTTGTCATTAACACCCTCTAAATGGTGGGCGTAGTACAAATACCTTGAGTTATTTTTGATGATCGTCCTATTAATTTTGATATAGGAGTCTGGAGTCAGATTAAACGACTTATTAGTTTCGGCTTCCGGACTATTATTATCGGTGAATTCCAGGTAACCATCAGCCGTTATTTTCAAACGGTTCGTCGTTGGACTGAAAGGGCTGAATTCTTTCTTGTTGGTTGGATAAATATAAAGTGATCCTGAAGAATAAGCAGGCATATAAGCTGGGCGTTTGATCCTTGAGAAATATTTATTGAGTGATGACATCTTCTTCGCGTTGACGAACGCATCATATGTCAGTAAGTTCATGCTGGAACTAATGACGGGCTTTAGAAATCGATAACTGAGGGTGTCGTAGTTGATACCGAACGAGTTGATAAATTTTCCCTTTGCCTCTTCAACATGGTCTTTATGGCCTGTTAAGATAGTGTTCTTGGGAATTTGAATGCTGACAATTGGATTGAAGTCAATATTTGAGACAGGTTTTAAGAGACATTCAGAACCGCGTTTACCTTCCACAGCTCAAATAAATCATTAATCGCGATTAATAACTTATTTGAACCCTGGAAAGCATTAAATCAGGCGGCCATTTGGCTCGTAAGTGTTGCAATTTCAACTTGTAAGGGGGTCTGGTAGCCCAGTGAACTATGAATTCTCTTCCTATTGTAGAAAGCATGCACATATTCAAAAAGGACGGCAGCGGCAGTTTCATAATCTTCAAAGACCGGCACTGGATAAACACATTCCTTTTTGAGGGAAGCATGAAAAGATTCCATTGGTGCATTATCGTATGGACACCCCTTACGGCTGTGAGAGTGGCGGATATGTAGTTCTGTTAACCGTTGGTTGTAATCATCGCTGGTATACTGTGATCCTAAATCCGTATAGATAATCAGGTCCCCAGTAATGGTTCGATTTTTAACCGCGCTTTCAAGGGTCTTTAAGACTAAATCAGTATCCATCTTTTTTGAGAACGAATAGCCGATAATCCGTCGTGAGTGCAGGTCCATGATGGTTGATAAGTAACACCAGCCATTACGCTTCGTTTGAATATAGGTCATATCAGCGGTCCATTTTTGATTTAAACCAGTGGTCGAGAAATCCTGCTTAAGCAAGTTGGGACGCTGTTCAACCTTGGTTTTGGAAGCCGAAGCCGCTTTCCACTTATTGACGGTAACGGAGTGGATATCCAGTTCCTTCATGAGCCGGGAAATCCGTCGTGGACTGCACCGAAGCTGCAGTGGTTGAAGTTCCAGATTCAATTCATGGTGGATCTTCATAACACCGTATCGCTGCTTAAATTCCGCAAAGATCCGCAGAATCCGTTGTTTCAAGTCCGCATCTTCGGCCCGGCGTTTTGAAGGCTTTGGGGATCGATAACGATAATACTGAGCTCTGGAAACACCGAGGATTCGGCACATCTTGGTTACCTGGTGGTGATGGCTTTCTTGGTGAATGTAATCAAAGATATTGGTTACTTCTGCGCAAGG
>NZ_BDGB01000054.1:0-47459 GCF_002157585.1 Lentilactobacillus parakefiri | reverse complement strand
TTTCGTTCTCCTCAGACAGCGAAGCCAGTCGCTTTTCCATCGCTTTAATTTCGTCTGGCGATTTACCGGATTGAGTTTTGGCCTGGCCCTGGATCCACTTATGAACGGTTGAATAGCCAATGCCATATTCTCTGGCCAGTTGGGCGGCTGATTCGCCTTGCTTATATAGGTTGATAATGTTTGGTTTGAATTCTTTGTCGTAACGAGTTGGCATGTAAAAATTCCTTCCTTTTGAGAGACGATTTATTCATTATACGCTCTCTTAAAAGTTGTCTCAGGAATCAGCTTACATCCAAACCTGAATGTCGATGAACGGCTGAAACAATTTGCCCGAAATCTGGATCCAAAGCAGGTCAAAGAAGTCTTTTTGTTTGGGACTTCCGGCAGTCTGTTTACGGTTGGTAAGCAGTTGACGAAGATTTTGGATCAAAGGGACATTAAGGTTGCCAAGGATCATCTGTATCTACATGGATTGATGCCGAAGATGGGCAACATTAATCAGCATCAGCAAGCTGAGATTAAGGGATTTGCGAAGGAAACTGTTGTTGAGTGAGGATTAGTACAAAATTTTAGTGCCGGTCGTATAATAGTTTCATTTAAACCTTATCAAAATCGAAAATTAAACAGTGACAGAACAAAGGCGATTCTGCAGCAGATTAGCTGTTGAGAATCGCCTTTATTTTTTGTTAAAAAAGTTTTGTTTCCAAATGTTTGCTTTGATACAGGCCCAAGAACGAGATTATACACCTGGTACGTAGTCCTGGTCAATAATCATGACCGGTTTGATAACCGACCCGTCATTTGAAGCCTTGTTAGCTTCGTTGACTTGATCAAAAGTGTAGAATTTTTCAAGCTTATCAAATGGGAATTCGCCTGCCTGCCAGAAATCAATTAAAGTCTGAATCCCGATTTGTGGAATTGCATCGCCCATTAAAACACCGTCAATGTGTTTTTGGAGAGCAGTAATTTCATTTCATGGCATGAATTCCAATGTCTTGGCCGTCACAGCAATGGGAGCCAGGTGGCCGCCTGATGCCAGGGCAGTAATCGCCTGGTGCATAATGGCCGAAATGCCAGTGGTATCGATTGTGAAGTCGACACCTTCACCATTGGTGATTTCATGGACTTTATCAACCCAGTCCTCGTTCAGACTGTTGATGGTATCGGTAGCGCCAAGTTCTTTAGCCATTTCCAAACGTGAATCGTGGATGTCGACACAGATAATCTTTGAGCAGCCCTTAATTTTGGCAGCCATCAGAGCAGCTGAGCCCACGGCACCGGTTCCGACAATCGCAATAGTGGTGCCTTCTTTCGGGTTTAAGCCGTTAAAGACGGTTCCCGATCCGGTTGCAAAACCGCAGCCGAGAGGGCCGACCTTCCGTAGATCAATATTCTTGTTGATCACCGTAACATTACGTTCTTGAACCAACGTCTCAGTAGTAAATGAGGATTGGTTAAAGAAATTATGAATTGGTGAGCCATCTTCACGGGTAAATGCGACTGAGCCATCAGGACGGACACCATCCATGTTTAGTTTCGCCCAATTAACACAAGAAGATGGATGCCCCGTCAAGCAGTGGCGACAAGTCCCATCGTAATCATATGACAGGATAACGTGTCGCCTTGTTTAACAGTTGTGACCGATGAGCCAATTTTCTCGACAATACCGGCACCTTCATGTCCTACAACTCCGGGATATGGGTATTCACCGGCAGACCCATTCCGAACGGCTTCATCAGAGTGACAAATGCCGCTTGCAACAATATGAACCAATACTTCATGTGCTTTTGGCTGATCATCGACTTCAAGGGTTTCCAACTTAAACGGTGCGTTTAATTCTTCAATCACCGCACCAGTAATTTGTCGTGACATAATAAAAACTCCTTCCGAAAATAACCTGGCTGTCTCTAATCAATTCGTGTAAGCCCTTCCATGGTTGAAGAATACTACGGATTTTATAAGCATTCAAGGAAGATAACTTATTATTTTATACACAAATAAGAAGAATAATCGAAGGAGTATTCGTTGTAGTGCTAATTGCTATTTTCGGTCGGCCTTATCATTCGAACAACCGCATTAATGTTATTGTCATTGGCAATTTTGGCCGCTGATTTCTCAATCTGATCAACTTTTCGGCCGCCTTGATTGGAGACTTCAATGGCAATTAGTGAAGTGGTGTGATTGGCTTTATCTTGAACCTGACCCACGAAAACGTTATTGATCTGTTTTGGATATTGTTTAATGATGTCGTTTTGGACATTGGCTAACGACTCATTATTGTTCGAATTAACGTTATCCATATTGCCATTGGTGTTTGATTGTTTCATATAATCTTGAAATTCCCTGGGCGTGATGTAATTTCCCTTGGTCAGCTGGGTGAGTGATAGCTGGTAATTGCCAAGATGATAATCCTTCAGCGACTGCTGCAGCTCGTTAATTTGCTTTGTGTTCAAACGTTGGCCGATGACTGAGATCGAAATGGTCTTATCGTTGACAGTTTGTTTGGCAATGTATTGATTACTCAGCTTTTCGTTGATAAATTGTGAGAGTTGTGTGTCGACGAAGGATTGGTGGACAATGTTGTAGGCTGAGATTGAACTTGGGATAACGACAATGATTGAAATGATCACGATCAGTACCTCTTGACGCAGAGACACATTCAGCCGTTCCCCGCTGCGGACACGGAAAAAGATGGTTCCAACCGCGGTGGCCAAAGCAATGAAAAAAGCGTTAATCAAAAACAGGTAGCCTGCTCCCAGAATAAACGACAGATCAAGGTGACTAATGCCATACCCAACCGTACATAGCGGCGGCATTAATGCGGTGGCAATGGCAACCCCGGGAACAACATTGCCGCCATCTTTTTTCGCCGAGCTGATGACGCCGGCAAAACCACCAAAAAAGGCTACCAGTACGTCAAAAAGCGTCGGTTCTGTTCGGGCAAGCAACTGGGATCCAGCAGTATTTAGCGGCGAAATGAAAAAATAAATCGTCGCCCCGGTCACCCCGATGATGACCTGAATCAAGAATAGTTGAGTGGCCTTAGATAACAGCTTGGGATCACTATTTCCTAAGCCGTAACCAATCCCGACAATCGGGGCCATTAATGGTGAGATCAGCATTGCGCCAATAACTACGGGGGCTGAATCCACGTTGAGACCAATGCAGGCAATGATGATGGCGCAGAAAAGAATTGCTTGGGTGGACCAAGTAAAGTTTAGCCCTTTTTTGACGTTTATATTTAAAGTGTTCGTGGAAATCTGTTGCATTGTCCTCACCCATTTCTATAAAATTTCAATTTTAGAATAGCATAAATAAAGGCTTTTCTGATGAATTTTGTCGTCGACAGCTGGTGAAGGCAGATTTTGATCTGGGGATGATTAAAGACAACGCCACATTTTTTTCGTATACTATATTATGCGACTAATTTGAAAAGAGGACTGAACAGGTTGACGCCCGAAAAACTATTAAAAACTAAATTTGGCTATGACAGCTTCCGGCCTGGACAACAGACCGTTATTGATGATATTTTGGCCCACAAAAACGTTTTGACGATCATGCCGACCGGTGGTGGAAAATCGCTGTGCTATCAGATTCCGGCAATGCTTGAAGATGGCTTAACCCTCGTTGTTTCGCCATTGATTGCCTTGATGAAGGATCAAGTGGATGCACTAAATGAAAATGGCATCCCGGCGACTTTTATCAACAGTAGTCTAGATTTTGACGAAGTCGACCAGCGGTTTGAACTGGCGCGCAATGGCGAAGTTAAGCTGTTGTACGTTTCGCCGGAACGCTTGGACTCTGGGGCCTTTAACCGTTTAGCCGGCCTGCCAATTGATTTGGTGGCGGTTGATGAGGCTCACTGTATATCCCAGTGGGGTCACGACTTTCGGCCGAGTTATTTGGCATTGACTGATCGGCTTCATGACTTGCCAACTAGGCCGACAATTGTTGCGCTGACAGCGACTGCAACGCCGCAAGTGGCCGAGGACATTAAACAACGCCTTGATATTCACGAAGAAGTTAAGACCGGCTTTGCCCGGGATAACCTGGCCTTTAAGGTAATTCAAAATCAAGATAGCGATCGATATATGCTGGATTATCTAAAATTGAATGCCGGTGAATCAGGGATCATTTATGCCAGTACCCGTAAAGAAGTGGAGCGGGTCGTAAAGCTGCTGGACAAACATAAGTTTTCGGCGACTATGTATCACGGTGGTATGAGTAAAGATGAACGTCGGAAAAATCAGGACGATTTTCTCTATGATCGGGCGCTGGTGATGGTTGCTACCAATGCCTTTGGAATGGGGATTGACAAGAGTAACGTTCGTTTCGTGATTCATGATTCGGTTCCCGGCAGTTTGGAAGAATACTATCAAGAAGCTGGTCGAGCTGGACGAGATGGATTGCCAAGTGAGGCCATTTTGCTGTTTAAGCAAAAAGATGTTCAAACCCAGCATTTCTTTATTGATCAATCAGGGCGTGATGAACAAAGCAAGCATCAAGCGTACAAAAAGCTCCAGGTAATGACTCAGTATGCGAATACCCAGAAATGCCTGCAGCAGTTTATTTTGAACTATTTTGGTGAGCAGGACGGACACCCCTGTGGTCGTTGCAGCAGTTGCCTTGATACCAGAGAATCCCAAGATATCAGCGTTGATACTCAAAAGGTTCTATCCTGTGTTCTCCGGATGAAAGAACGTTTCGGCAAGAGTTTGGTGGCCCAAGTGCTGACCGGATCTAAAGTTCGAAAGGTGACGACTTTTCACTTTGACCGATTGTCAACTTATGGGATCATGAAAAGCGATTCACAAAAATCAGTTGTTTCATTGATTGATTACTTGACAGCTACCGGATTCTTGGCGGCATCCGGGGGCCAATTTCCTGTGTTAAAGGTGACTGAAAAGGGCGCAGCTGTCCTCCAAGGCGCAATGAAGGTTAGCAGAAAGATTTCCGCCAAGGCCACTAAGAGTCTTACTGAGAATAACGATTTGTTTGAGTCCCTGAGGCAGCTTCGTCGTGAATTGGCCGAGAAACAGAGTGTTCCGCCATTTGTCATTTTCTCCGATAAGACCCTCCATGAGATGAGTGCGGAAATGCCAACGACTGACGCACAAATGCTGGACGTAAAGGGTGTTGGAGAGAGCAAGCTTGAAAAATACGGGGAACAGTTCATGGATATAATTATGAATTATCAATCAGAATCAAAGGCTGAAGCCAAAGTTTGAAGCGCCAAGTAGATGAATAGAATTAGTAAATGGGCTTTCACTTGAATTGCGTAATTCAAGTGAAAGCCCATTTTTTTGTGATGAATGCCATGTTACCTGTAGGACCTTGATTGAAATGTGTTCTACAAGTCAGCTTGTTCCACACTCTTTTACCGCAAAACGCCGCTTTCCAAAAGCACATAAACGCCAATTGCGATGAAAACAAGCGGGATGACGATTTGTTTTGATCGCTCTAATTTATTTTTGATGATCGGTAGATTGGCAATTTGGTAACCAATGTAACACCAAAGACCTGTCATAAGTGAGAAGACCAGAACGGTGATTCCTAACTCAGCCGTGCCATATTCTGTAAAAAGGGGAATGTAGACGGTTAGATTGCCGGCACCGTTGGAAATTGTTATCAATGAGACTGCCAATATTTCTGGCTTGAACCATGTTTGTCGCCGCAATTTTCCTCGTTCGGCTTTTAGCTCTTGTTTGAGTTTGCTTTTAATATGGGCAGTCTCATGCGGCTCAATTAATCGATGTCGGTACTTTAGCCATTTGCGAATCCCTAAAATAATCGGCACCACGCCGAGCCAGCCAACTTGATCCGTTGGCAGAAAACTGAGCCCATATGCTGCGAACACACTAACCAACACCAGCAATTCAAATCCCAAGAACTGGCCGATAACGATATCCCTGCGCTTTAAAGAGCTGTCGGCCTGGGAGAACCAGACTGCCAGGACGAAGGTATCGTCAATGTTGGTTCCAACAAATAAGAAAATGCTGGTGATAATTGTTGTGAGCATCGAATCACCTCCGAAGGACAGTCGTTAGTGTTAGTATAACCGATTCACGGGTGTCATGGGGAAGGCTTTACGAGTGAGGTGAGACACAGATTGCGGTGGCGTTGGCATGGTCTTTAAAGTTAATAAAAAGGTCGTCAGATCCAACCTTTTTCCCGCATAGTGTTATAAATAAGACTGAAAGCTAAAGGAGGGATATTATAGCTGATAACACAACAAGTCAGGGGAAAAATTATTCGATTATTGCAGTGTTGGGGATGTTTTCATTTTTAACGGCATTGTCCGGCCCCAGCACCAACCTGGCAATTCCTAAAATTGCGATTGACATGGATATTTCAAGCAGTATGGCCACTTGGATCGTTCAAATTGGCTTGATTACAACCGCCATTCTGCTGGTCATGTTTGGCCACATTGGTGATATCTTATCGAAAAACGTGGTTTTCTTAGCTGGCGGGATTGGCTTTTTGATTGGGTCGGCGATTACTGGATTTGCACCGAATTTTTCAATCATTTTATTTGGCCGGGTGATTCAAGCCATTGGGGCGGCCATGATTATGGCTAACTCAATGGGAATTGTAACTCAGTATTTTCCTGATAAACGGCGGGCAGAAGCTTTGGCCGTCATTTCGATGTTTATTTCCGTTGGATCAATTTCCGGCCCCGGAATCGGTGGGCTGATCATTTCTGCGTCCAGTTGGCGGTGGATTTACTGGATTAACATCCCACTTGGAATTGTCATTCTTTGGCTGGGCTTTAAATTCCTACCAGTCCCCAAAGAATCGTGGTCCCATGTTCGCCAAGTCACCCGGGGTGCTAATTGGACCGGTCAAAACCTGTTTACCATTGGGATCATTATTTTCTTCTTAAGTGGTTCATTCTTTCAAGCAGGGCGTTCAAAGCTACTGACGGGAGTTATCTTCTTTGTGATTGGGGGGATCATTGCCGTATATGCTTTTGTTCAAGATGATAAGGCCAACCTACCATGGATTGCCCCGGAAGTTATTCACAACCGTGGCTTCATGACGTCAATTGCCGCTTTGGCACTGGTAATGCTGGTTAATTCAGTTTCAAACATTTTACTGCCATTTTATTTTCAAAGTTATAACGGTATGAGTGCCTTTTACAGTGGCTTGATTATCATGCTGCAGTCAGTCACGATGCTTTGCACAACACCGTTTGCCGGATACCTGGCCGATCGAATTAATCGAGAATTGATGACCGTCGTCGGCTTGGTCATTTTGATGGTTTCCCAGGTTGGTTATGCATTCTTCCCCAGTAATTTGGACATGTGGAAAATTATTCCACCAATTGTGCTAAACGGGATTGGGATGGCTATTTTCCTATCACCAAACAACGCTTTAACCATGGGATTAGTTGACAAACGGCTATCGGAAATTGCCGGATCATTAAATTCGTTTGCCCGAACCCTTGGAATGACGATTGGCATCAGCTTTGGTTCCTCCTTACTGTTCTTCCAGCTGCCGGGGGTCAAACGGGTTACCGCAAGTGTTGGGTTGCCATTCATTCACGCCTTTGCCAACGTCTTTTGGACAGCAACCGCGATTTCTGCAGTTGCGTTAGTGCTGGTATTGGTTCGTTATCTTGGCTCAAGGAGGAAACTGGCTGCCACTAAGGAGTCTGCTTAGGGGAAGGAGACGTCAAATGGCACGTTCAAAGATTAAACAGTTGAGTTTTTTGAGCGTCTTTTTGCTTGGAGTTGATGGAATCGTTGGCTCGGGGATCTTTTTGATGCTTAGCCGGGTCTATGCCAAAGTTGGCGACCTAAGTGCGGGGTTGATGCTGCTGGCGGGCATATCGGTACTCATGATTGCGCTGTGTTTTGCTAACCTCGCCAGCAAAATCCCCGGCGACGGTGGTGCGTGGTTATATACCTACACCGCATTTGGACGTTTTGCCGGATTTGAAATCGGCATTTTTACCTGGCTGTTGGGAATCATCACGATGGCAACGGAAATTTCGGCGTTTGTCACCAGTCTTCGAAGCGTTTTTCCAAGTTTAAATCAGCACAGCCACTATCTGGTGGTCGCACTGGGGATTCTGACAGCTCTGACGATTCTCAATTTACTTGGCCCCAATTTAATGGATTGGGTAGATAACATTTCGACGGTCGCTAAAATTGGTGTTTTGGTCGCTTTTGTTGTGATCGGGCTATTCTTTCTTCACCCGGCCAATTTGGCCAATTTCAGCAGCGGGGGTTCGATTGGATCATCCTTATTCAGCCGGATTAATGCTGGTTTTGGAATGGTCTTCTATATGTTTACCGGTTTTTCATTTTTGCCGATTGCGGCTTCCAAAATGAATCATCCTGAAAAAACATTACCCAAAGCGCTTATTAGTGTGCTGTTAACATCTGCCGTACTTTACATGATTGTTCAGTTAACGGCGATTGGGGTTTCCGGCAGTGGATTAGCCAATGATAACGTCCCGATTGCCGCTTCATTTTACCGGATTGCCGGCTCAATTGGGTATGATTTGGCGTTGGCGGGGATGCTGATATCGATTCTTGGAGTGGCTTTATCGGTGTCATTTTCCACGCCGACCATTGCCAGCTCACTGGCTTCGGAGCATCAGTTATTACCAAGAATGTTGGGCAGACAAAACAAGCGCGGTGTGCCAATTGTGTCGTTGCTGTTGTCCTGCGGTCTTTGCGCACTGATGCTGTTTTCCGGCAATTATTTATTCTTAGCCTCGGCAATCGTGTTTACGTCTTTTATTCAGTATGTGCCGACAATTTTAGCAGCGATCAAATTGCGCAACCACAGCAAGCTCCCACAGGGTTTCAGACTGTGCGGCGGTAATCTAATTCCAATTATTGCGTTGTTGGTGACCCTTTATTTGATTCTAAGCTTCTCGCTGGAATTAATTGTGGCTGGGGTCCTGGTCTTTTTACTGAGTGCTGTCTGGTACTTCTATGATGATCGGGACCGCCAGGCCAACGGGTTGCGACGCGATATTGTGGAGGGGGATAAGGCATTTTAGGAGTGTGGAGAAATAAGCTGCTAACTTCCCCACGATTCAGCTAAATAACAGTGAGAATAAAAGAGTGGTCTGAACAAAAATTGACTCGTTCTTGTTCAGACCACTCTTTTGAGTTTATTCAATTCGGCGGACAATCCCATTAGCTTCGTTGCGCCAGCCCGGGGCGTTCAGAGTTGAGACCCCCACGCCGCCGGTATCTGATTGACCATGGTCGTGTAAAAACAAATTATCTCCTAAGTAAATGGCAACGTGGGAGTTGACCTGACCGCGTGAATTGGAGAAAAAGAAAAGATCACCGCGCTTCATGTTTTGAAAATTCACCGGCCGTCCCATTTTGACCAGCGTGTAAGTGGTCACGCTATCCAGATTCCCCAGTGTGATGCCAGCTTGACTGAAACAGTAGCGGACGAATGATGAGCAGTCGAACTTGTGATTTTTGATGTCACTCAAATTTCGACCGCCACCGTAATCGTATTTGGATTTGCCGACGAGTTCAAGTCCGGCGTTGATTGCCGCTTCAATTTTAGGGTTATTGCCCTTGAGCTTGTTTAGGTTTCGAAAAGAAACATTTTGAGCACTTACCCAGTACGTTTGCTTATTTTGTCTAAAAGCAATGTAGCCCTCGGCACGCCTGTGGTTCAGATCGGCACGCTTTTGGCCCACAATTTGGCGGGACACATGATTCGATTTGACGGTCCCGACATATTTAGATCCCTTGGTGCCAGCGGGAGCGGTGTATAGTTTTACGTTTGAGTCAATTATTCGGAGGTCATAGGGATACTTGTATGATTCGAAAATTTGGTTAGGGAAGACGTCCTCCTTGACGGCAGTAACCGCATTCGGGGTCTTGTCCGGACTAAAGGTGGCCTTGACAAACACAAAAGCCATAATGGCGATTACGCTCAAAAGGCCAAGCGTTATGAATAATTTGCGATGATGTAACATAATTTCCCCCTGATTGAAGTTAATAATTTCATTATGAGCATCCCCGGACACAGATGCGCCGAGCAATTGATATTTTATCCGTTTCTTAACCAGTGGGAGCTCGATTGGTGAAAAATGAGTGAGTGGTTTCTTGACATTTTGGTTGAAACTTGTAGAATAAATGCCAAGTCAATTAAAAGTATTTTCTACTTTTACTTAAAGGTGAAAGATACTTTTATAGTAATTAAAAATAAAGGAGACAATTATGAAAACAGAACCGATTCATCGTACCAGTATGTGGAAATTTAAGTTAAGTGCGGCAACTATGACGCTCATTCCAGCAGCTGTTGGAATTAATTATGTTGCCAAAGCATTAGCCGAGGGGTTAAAGTTGCCTGTCTGGCTGGGGTCTTTAGGAACCTTTCTTGCCAGTATGCTCGCTGGTCCAGTTGCCGGTGCCATCAGCGGGTTCATCAATAATGTCATCTATGGATTGACCTTGTCGCCAATCTCGACAGTGTATGCGATTACCAGTATCGGCATCGGGATTGCAGTCGGGGTCCTGCATGCCAATGGGTGGTTCTCATCAGCACGACGGGTATTTGTTTCAGCTATTATTATTGCGATTGTTTCGGCGGTGATTTCGACCCCGCTCAACGTTATTTTTTGGGGTGGTCAGACTGGGATTGCTTGGGGTGACTCATTGTTTGCGGTGATGGTTGCCAATCATGCACCGGTGTGGCTGGCCTCATTTACGGATGAATTTGTCCTGGATATTTTGGATAAAGTCTGCGTGGCCTATCTGGCATTCTTTATTTATCGTCAGCTGCCGCAGCGGATGGTGCACTTTTTTAGGGATGATAAATGATGACTGATCAAACACTGATTTCCGGGACGCCACAGGTCAAACGTAAGTGGTATCAGGTGATCGATCCGATTACCAAGCTCTTATTTATCTTGGATATGACATTGTTGAGCTTTGCCAGTCCGAATTTATTGCTGCAGGTGGGGCTGATTCTGGTCGCCACACTGTTATTGTTGTTCTCCAAACTAAATTCGACGACTTTTAAAGCGCTGGGGTTTAGTCTCTTTTTGATTGTCACCATGCTGATCATTCAAGGGTTGTTCTACAGTCACAATCAAACGGTGTTATTTTCTGTGCTGGGGATCTCATTTTACAAGGAAGGACTCATCTACGCCACAATGCTTGGTTGTCGTGTATTGGTGATCATTTTAACCAGCGGATTCTTTATGGTGACGACGAGCATCTCAGAAAACGCCGCGTATCTGGAACAGTCTGGATTATCTTATAAAACTGTCTACGTCTTAATGTCCGTGTGCTATATTTTGCCGGAGATGATGCGCAATATGCGGAAAATTCAGCAGGCGCAGAAAGTTCGCGGAACCAATCCGCAGAAAACGCTGATTCAGAAATTAAAATCGGTGCTGCCAGTTCTAATCCCCTTAGTGATTAAGACTTTGGATCAATCGATGGCACGATCAATTTCGCTCCAGCTAAGAGGTTTTGATAATCCCAATCGTACCGTCAAGACCTCACAACAATATCATCTGTCACGAATGCTTCACATTAGTTTAACTGGATTAGCAATTCTATTGATTGGGTGGAAAATATGGACGAAGATAAACGGATTGTAGTTGATAACTTAACTAGCCGCTATCCTGGCACTACCCAGCCACAGTTACGCGGTATCAACGCGGAAGTTCAGGCAGGCCAAGTGGTTGGGATTATTGGCAATAGCCACTCGGGTAAATCAACCCTGTGCCGCGTGCTGGCTGGGGTGATTTCCAAGATTGTTTCGGCTGAGGTAGAAGGTCAGTGGCGTCTGTTCGGCCGGCGGGTGGACGATTGGCCGGCCTATAATGCCATGACAGGCGTTGTGCTGCAAAATCCCGCTGGTCAATTGAGTGGTTTGTCTGACACAGTTGCTGATGAAATCGCCTTTGACTTAATCAATCAAGGGCTCGCTGAAAATTTGATTCAAAAGCGGATCGAAAAAGTGGCAGCCCAAATGGGATTAAGCGCCCAGCTTCATCTGCATCCTGAAAGTTTATCCGGCGGTCAGATTCAACGACTGGCGATTGCAACTGCGATCGCCACTCATCCGACTGTTTTGATTTTAGACGACCCAACCAGCGAGATGGATCCCTTGGGCCGCCGGCAGTTCTTCCACTGGCTGGCCGGGGTCAAAGACACCACCGTGTTGATTGTTACCAGTGAAATTGACGATCTTTGTGAAATAGCTGACAGTGTGTGGGTGATGCACGATGGTCAACTGGTGTCAAAGGGAACGCCAGGAGATGTGTTCAACCATTTGGCGACTGACTGGCAGATTCCAGCACCCACCATCACTCAGTTGGCACAAAAAATGAATTGGCGAATGGCTGATGGGCAATACCCAGTGAATGCGGCTGAGTTAAAGGAGGTTCGGTATGCGCACAATTGAACTGAATCACCTGACGTTCACCTACCCGGGGCGATCTTTTAGCCTATCAATTGAAAATCAGATCTTGGCTGACCCGATGGTGGCAATTGTCGGTCAAAATGGTGCTGGCAAATCGACGCTCTTCAAATTATTGACTGGCCTGCTAACGCCGCAGGCTGGGGTGATTAAGATCAATGGGACCGATTTTAACAACCTTAAGCCAATTGAGAAATTAAGACAAGTTGGCATTACTTTTCAAAATCCCGATGATCAACTCTTTAACCCAACTGTTCAGCGAGAGGTTGAGTGGAGCGTCGCCCAAGTTACCGATGACCGGGATAAGATTGCCACGCAAGCTTTGAATGCCCTGGTAAGAGTGGGGCTGGATGCAAGAATAGCTGAGAATCCATATGACCTATCCTTATCGGAACGTAAGCTGCTGAGTGTTGCGACGGTTTTGGCAGTTGATCCGGCGATCTATTTGTTTGATGAACCGATGATGTCGCTTGACTGGGAGAGCCGCCGCAAGCTGACAGCTATTTTTCATGAGTTGGCGGATTCAGGCCATCAAGTGGTCACGATTACTCACGACATGGATTGGGTTGCTGCCGAATTTGAGTCGGTGTATGTTATGGAACACGGAAAGTTTGGTTTTGCCGGTAGTCCACGGGAGCTGTTTAGCGATCACGAACTCGTTGATCGAGTTGGATTACTGCCGCCACGGATTATGGCTGTGGCTGAACTGCTGGGTGACTCCCAGACGTATTTAAGTGTTGATGACTACTGGCAGAAAAATCACGATGATTAAAAAAGGCGCCTCTCTGTCTTCCTTCCAACGGTCAAGATCGGTCTCTCAATTGTTGTGAAGAACGCAGATAGGCACCTTTTTGTGTTTAATATCGTTTCATGATCATGGGATGCTTTCTCAAATCACTCGGTTTGATCTTGTTTTGTTTCATGGTCATAACCATGTACCACTTTTTCTGGATCTTTTGTTTGACGAGCACGAAATAGGTCTTGGCATTTTTAGAGCCGATTCCGGTTCCAAAAATAACCCCGGCTTCTTGCGGATCTTTTTTCCAAATGACCGGCTTCCAGTAAACACCGTCGTTTTTCACCTGAAGCATCACCTCATTACGACGAATGCCGACGTACACATTTTTGCCATTAACTGCCTGCCAGTTACCTAAATACCAGTTTGGAATTGACCCGGCAGCATCAACCCGTGGATTCTCCGTAAATAGTAACAAGCATGCACAACTGGCCAATGCCAGCAACAACCATTTAATTTTTTTCATGATATGTATCCCCCTCATATATATTTATACCACAATCGGAATCATTCCGAGCATGTAAGCTTGGTTTAATTGATTGATTATGATTTTCAACATGAAGTTTAAATTTAGCGTTTCATGATCAATCTTTTCGCGGTAAACTGAGAATCATGATGAGAAAAGAGATGGTGGGATGTTTGGTGAATTTATGATTGTTTGCCCGTTGGTTTTTCTGGCTGGTTTCGTTGACGCAATTGGTGGCGGTGGCGGCCTTATTTCATTACCAGCTTATTTGATGGTCGGGATTCCAGCTCACTTTGCAGTTGGAACCAATAAGTTATCCTCAGCTATGGGGACGACAGTTGCCACTTTAGAGTTTATGCGCAGTGGTTATGTTCGGGTTAAACTGGCTTTGTTCTCTGTCTTAGCCGCGATTGTCGGTTCTTCATTTGGCGCCAATCTGGCTTTACATATTTCTGATTATTATTTTCGGCTCATTTTATTAGTTGTCCTGCCAATAACGGCACTGTACTTGTTATTAAATCGGCACTCACTTAACTCGCAGTTGACTAATTCTGAGCCGTTGTCCTGGTCACAGTTTGTCGCCACAATTTTGATTTCCGTTTCTCTCGGTGTTTGGGACGGCTTTTATGGGCCAGGAACGGGGACTTTCTTGATTTTGACACTGGTTGGGATTGCCCATTTACCCATTAACCTAGCTGCTGGTAATACCAAGGTGATTAATTTGACGACGAATGTTTGTGCGTTAGTGGTTTTTTCATGAATGGCAAAGTATTGATCTGGTTGGGGCTGACTGCTGGGGTCTTTAGTATTTTGGGTAATTTTCTCGGGGCGTCTTATTATAAAAAGTATGGTAGTGCAATTGCCAGACCAATCATTATCATTGTTTTAGTTATTTTTTTTGCCAAAACGGTTTGGCAGTTTTTAAATTAATTTCACTAGTGGATATGATTTGGAGTATGATTGAATTACCTTGGCAGGGGCACTAGATGCTCAAAGAGCCGGCAGCTGCAGTTCACGCAGTTGCCGGCTCTTTTATGATGTCGCTTATTAATCGTCGTCCATTTTGACGGTGTCGTTGAGTTCCTTTGCTTGATAAAAGTCTGGAAAGACATGCGCCGTTTTAATGCCCCAATAATAGAACAATAGTGAAGCAAGGGAAATGACCAAAAAGTCCCATGGATAGTGAATCCAGTTAATGCCATTAAACTGCTCACTCCCAATGTAAGACATGATTGAGATGACGATGAGATAAATAATCATCCACATGCTTGAATAGAAGGCTTTCCTAGTGTCGACATAACCTGCTCGGTATTCGTAATAGAAATAAAATGGCAGGCCAATTAAAATGACCAAAATGACTTCGATTGTCGTTGGCCACATTGCCCAGTAGATGGCTAGTGATGCCAGTACAAAGGACAAAGGGGCCATCCAGCCAAGATTCTTTAATCTAACTGGGCGCTTGAAATTAGGCGCTAATTTTCGAAAAGCAACCGCTGTTACAGGGCCAGTCAAGTAGGCAATCAAGGTCGAAGTTGAAATGACAGTGGCCAGTGTTGACCAAGATCTAAACACCGAGACCATTAACATACTTAGTACCAGATTAACGATCATGGCCACTCGTGGGATGCCGTATTTTTTGTTAATTTTACCAATGAAACTAGGGATATGTTGGTTACTTTCCATCGCATAGAGTGCGCGGCCAGTCGAAGCGGCAAAGGAAACGCCGGTTCCAACAGGCGAAACAAAAGCATCCATGTAGAGTAGAACAGATAGCCAACGAATGCCAAGCAAAATGGCTAAATCAGCAAATGGTGAATTAAAGTTGAAGCCACTCCAGCCGGTTGCGGCAAGGGAGTCAGGCTTCATAGCCGTAATGTAGGTGCTTTGAAGCAAAATATAGATCACACCGCTAATTAGAAGTGAAATAAAAATGCCTCGGCCAATATTTTTTCGGGATTTTTTAATTTCGCTGCCCATATTTATGACCGTTTGGAATGCATTGAATGAAAAAATAATTCCGGCAGCAGAGGTGGCAGCAAAAATGGGGGCAGAGCCATATGGCATAAATTCGTGAATAGAATGACCATAGTTTTGTGGGTAAAACCCAGAGATTGTCAGCATCACAATCGTAAGGGCAGGAACACCAATTTTTAAAATGGAAATTAAACTTGTGAAACTGGTCAATAATTTAACCGACCAAAAGTTTAGCAATGTGAACACCAAGATGAACAAGAATACGACCATTAATCCTGAGGTGGTAATGGTGCCATCCTTTAAGAAAGAATGCGTCCAGTTTGCCCAATCCCAGGGCCAAGAGCTCATATACTGAACCGCAGCAACGGCTTCGATGGGAATCAAAGTGATCAATGAAATCCAATTTGCCCATGAGGCAATGAATCCGAGTAATGGTCCATGAGAGTATTGGGCATAGCGGCTCATCCCGCCAGCCTCTGGAAACATTGCACCAATTTCGACGTAGTCATAGGCAATGGCAGCAATTACAATTCCACCAATGATCCAAGAAATGATTGCCGTTGGGCCAGCGATCTTGGTGGCTTCCCAAGAACCGAAAAGCCATCCAGATCCAATTAAAGAGCCCAGTGTCAGCATTACAAGTTGAAAAAGTCCAATCTTTGTTGTGTTTTTTGAATCCATGTATACCTCCTGTTAACGATGACAACTAGTTTACCAAAGATAAAAATGAATGCAAATGAATGAAAGCTTGCAGTGGCAGACGGTGGTTGTCATAGCAGGAGGTTGGGGAAATTTGATGAATTTAGACATTGGCTTTATATTGCTAGTTAGATGTTTGAATCTATGTAGAGGGAGCAACTGTGCTCCCAAAAAATGTTACTGTGCCAAATTTGATTTAACAGGTGTTTCGGTAGTTGGCTTAGTTGGTGTCTTTGGCGTTGCTGCCGTTAACTCATCCTTAGTCAGCCTGCCTAATGATATTTGGCTACGGTCGACGTATCCTGATACCTTTCCATCCAGGGTGCGAACTAAAAGCTGTGTGGCTGGACTTTCGTCGCATAGTGCAACTTTGATCGGGGTTCCAACAGTGATTGTCGACGAGATATTATTTGCGACGAGGTTGCCATCCCGCCATACTTTTTCATAAACGACTGCTCCTTGTTTCACATTCAAAGGTCTTGGTGCCTTTTTACCGGGTTTTACTGGTACCTCCACAATACGACCAGTTGTATAAGTGCTGAAAGGGTCTGTTGTTGGGAGGGATGTTTGTGAGCTTGAAGTGGTTGGGTAATGACTGACAGAAGTAATGGATGTGGAATTATTAGTAGAAGAAGGTGCATTTTGCGAAGGCTTAGCTGAGACTTGATTATTTGTCGTATCTTCATAATGAACAATATTTTGAACTGATCCAGTAGGCTGGACAAAAGTGGCACCTGTTGTTTGATCTGTGGGTGTCGCAATGCCATTCTTAACTAACTTCACACTATTTTTATTAATCCAGCCACTAATCTTGCCAGCTTTGACAAAATAATAAATATTACCATTCTTAATTTTCATGTGGCGAACGGTGGTCAATACCAACCCTTTCTTATGGGAAAGTCGATAGGTAATCTTTGAATTTTTAGCAGTCTTAAATGGCTTGTTCCAAATAATTCCCCTGCCATTTTTCAAAGCAACCTTTTGATGTGACATCGGTTTATTCCAAATGATCCGTTGGTAATGATTATGACTTGCAGAGGCAGTCAGGCTGGCACCTCCCAATACCCCAAACGAGATAAGCGATGCTAACGCGATTCTAGAAATATTCATAAAATGTCCCTCCAAAAAATATTTGCACTTAATTATGCAATAAGTTAATTTTATAGAGCAAATATGAAAAAGCGGGGTAAAAATAATGGTGATTTCATTAACGCAAAGTTAAATTAATCTAATAATAGTTCTCTAAAATGAAAATATGTACCAAATAATAAACGATATGGTAAAATAAAAAAGCAGGAAAACTTTCCTACTTTACTTATTTAGACTCTAATCGCGATGAATCGTCACTTTCACCATCTTCTTCAGTTATTTTATTGGACATTCGTTCAACTTGATTGACGATAGTAATGAAAGAACTCACTTTCTGATTGTATTCAGAGTCAATGCTGGTTAGATGTTCTTGATAATCATTTCGCAATTGTTTCAAACGATCAAAATCCGCGTTCAATTGATTCAACCGATTCCTCAGCATTTTTAGATTTGCGACGGTTGGTGCTAGGTAATCCGGATTATCACCCTTTGAATTCAAATAATCGACGTAGTCAAAAGTATCCAAGTCAAGATCCGGTTCGGAGATTACAGTCGTTCCACCATCTAATAGCGCTTTGTTACCGCTTAGTTTGGTTAGGACGAGCGATTTCCCCGTATCCATATTAACGACTTTGACATAGCCGTACGAACTCTCGTTGACGTCTGGACTAACCGTGAATCCTAAGTTAAAGATTAAATGCAGCGCATCATTTTGTGGTGCAGTAAATTGATTCTTCATAAAATTTTGCTGGTAAATTTTCAGGACTTTTTTAACAGCAGTATTTGGACTTAATTTGCGTGGCATATCATCACACTCCCATCTACATATATTATACGTTGATGTTTCAGAAAAAGGGGGTTAAATGGACATTTTGTCCAAAAAATCCCCTTTTTGTTGATTTATTATTCTTCAATCATCGTCGCATTAATCCCCTTGCCCGCCAAAACACGAGTTGCATTGTACGGGCCGAGACCCTTCCGGAAGGTAATATAAACCTTTTTATCCTTAGGAATTTCGTCAATCCGTTCTCGGAGTTCGGAAAGCGGGATGTTCAAAGTTGGTTTGATCGATCCGGTTGCCGATTTTCCAGCCTCCCTGATATCCAAGAACACCGCAGTTTTCAGGTCATCGTCCGGAATATCATCAATTTTAATTGTGGCAGATTGATTGGTTAATTGATTGATGGCAACGTAGCCAGCGATATTCAGCACATCACGGGTAGAAGAATATGGTGGTGAGTAGGGGATCTCAAGCGATGGCAGGTCAAATGCCGTCAGGTTGCCGGTAATTGCGACAGACAATTCAGCGATTCGTTTATCAATCCCGTTTCGGCCCACCGCTTGACCACCGAGAATTTTGCCGGTTTTATCTTCATAAATCAGCTTGAAGTTGACTCTGTCGGCATTTGGGTAGAAGTAAGCCCGGTCAAATGGCGTGATGAATACCGTTCGATAATTGTTGATGCCCATCTGTTGAAGTGTCTGCTCAGTAAACCCGACAAAGCTGGCTGTTAAATCAAAGAATTTGGAAACGCCTGCACTAATGAATCCCTTATATTCTAAAGGACTTCCGTTCAGCATATCGGCAAGCAAATGGCCCTGGCGATTGGCAGCACTTGAGAGCAAACTTGGAATTGGTTTGCCAGTTATTAAGCTGGTCGTTTCGATGACGTCACCAATCGAATAGATGTCGGGGATGTTTGTCTGCAAGTGATTGTCCACGATGATGTGGTGATCATCAGATAGTGAAATCCCAGCTGCATCGGCAATTTCACTATTGGGTTTGACTCCCGTGCCTAAAAATAGCATGTCAGTTTGATGGACTGAACCATCATCCAGGATTAAGGTATGACCATTATCTTGAATTTCTTTAACGCTTTCATTCAGAATCACGTTGACGCCCTGTTTTTTGAGCTCGTCGGCAACAATGTCGGTAATTTCGGGGTCAAATGGTGCCGCAACATGCCCGGTCTGTTCAATGATTGTGACGTCCATTTGGTTATCAACAAAGGCTTCTGAAACTTCAATCCCGATTGAACCAGCCCCCAAGACGGTTATGGACTTTGGATGCTTCTCCTCAAGAAATGATTTGATCTTATCAGCATCCGTGACGGCTCTTAATACGAAAGTATTGTTGGCATCGTGGATACCCGGAATTTCGGGCACAGTCGGGCTGGACCCTGTGGCGATAACTAATTTGTCGTAATCTTCGGTATAAGTCTCGCCCGTTTGCAGGCTTTTGACGGTCACACTTTTATCCTTGGGATTGATTTGAGTGACCTCGTTAAATAACCGGACGTCGATATTATTCTTTTGTTTCAAAATTTCAGGCGTTCGTTCAATCACGGCCGAGCGGTCCTTAATTAAGCCTCCCAGGTAATAGGGCAGGGCACAACTGGCAACAGAAATTGCAGCGCCCCGCTCGAAGATGATAATTTCGGCTTCTTCATTGATTCGTCGTAGCCGGGTGGCAAACGACGGTCCGCCGGCAATTCCACCAATTACAAGTACTTTCATGGTTGATTCTCCTCTCAAAATACAGCGCTTACATTCATTGATTTAATCATACCTTGTTGACCGGTGACGTCAATGAAAGGCTCTTGTTGAGAACAAAAAAAGCATTCATTGCTGAATGCCGAGGCTTGATTAATCTTTTGGAAATGGTACGTATGGTTTATTTTCAGTATTAGTACGAATCACCATGACATCACACTTGGCGTTTCGATCAACGAATGACGATACTGATCCTTCAAGCACTCGCTGCAGTCGACTCATACCGGTCGCACCAATAATAATTAAATCAGATTTGTGGTCTCGTGGGAATTCCATTGAAATAACGGTCTTGGGGTTACCAAAACGAATATGGATTGAAATGTCATCAAGTCCAGATTCCTTCTTAATCCGATCGACCAGTTTGTTCAGGTAATCAGTGGTATCTTCAACAAGGTTGTTAATCACATCCCCGTCGACCATTCCACCATAATTATAACCGTATTGCTGCGTACTCAAAACATGAAGAACATCGAGATGGGCATCATTATTTTTTGCAAATTGTGCACCTTTAGCCAACGCATCTTCAGACTGATTAGACCCGTCAACAGGTACTAAGATGGTTTTATAATTGGATTCCATGAAGAAACCTCCCACAAATTAATTTAAGTTCATTATATCACTAATTATTCAGCCGAATAACGCTTAAAAACTGAAATCCTGAATCATTTTCAGAAAATCATGGCTTACTAGGAATAATAAACTCGGCTGTTTCGAGAATATGGCCACGCATAGCGTCCTGCAACTCGTTTAACCAGAAACCGTCTTTCAAGGCTAACTGCGTATCAAGCGCAAAGACTGATAGGTGATAATTGTGAATTTTATCAGGTGGGTTAGGACCATTATAATGCCAAGCTGAGGTGTGATCGGTATTGCCAATCAAGCCGCCAGCGATACTGTTACGTCCTTGGATCATTGCAACTCTTAGTTGTTGACTATTATTTTCAGGAATTTCAGTTACATCGGGCGCAATGTTGGCCGCAATCCAGTGAATCCATGGAAACCCGCTGACAGGAACGGCATCCCAATCCAGCAGCGTCAACGCCAATGACTGCGCACCTTCTGGGACATTCGTAATTTGAATTGGAAATGAAACAATCGGCTTTCCGTCAAGAATGTCATTTTTGGCAGCATACTTACTGTACTTATCCGCTAACAGGCCCTTTGTTAATGGTACTCGAATATCCATAACGATCCCTCCTCCATCTCAATGATATGTCTTTTAATCATAGAATAAAATAATATCGGTTCAATTATTTGATAAATTGCAAAACATAATATCCTTGTCCGTTTGAGGTAATTGTGTAGTTGACATAGCCAGCCTTCAACCACTGTTGCTTGGTAGCATTCGCCCAGTTCTTGGCATCCTGAACGGAAGCGAAAGTGTGGGTGCTTGAGAATTGATCGGGGGCTTTCTGTGGCTTTGCGGGCTTGTCACTTTTGACGCCGTTCAAGAGATTCTGTTCCTGAGATTTAACAGATTGGTTCTGCTCTTCGTTAATTGTTTGTTGGAACTGCTGTCGTTCCTTGGGATTGAGGCCACTTTGCTGGGCATCCTTAAGCTTACTGCTAAAGTCGTTTACCCGATTTTTCTCAACTTGGGTGGTCAGTGACCCCTTTTTGGCGTTTCCGGACAATTCTTTCTCGGACTTTTTGATGGTCTTACTGATCGAGTTGGTTGAATTGTTCTGTCGATGATTACCGGAAGTTACGAACCAATTAATCGAAAGAGCCAAGACAATTCCAACAATTAGGATTAGCAGGGCAAACCACCAGCCGCTATACTGTTTGCGCCGTTGCCGACGCCGATTTTCTTCGGAATTGAAGTCATATTTTTTATATTGTGGTTCATCGTCATGCCTATTCAAATTAATACCTCATTTAGATTCTCTTATTGCATGTTGATCTAGTTGAATATATTATAACAGATAGCAAAAAACTTGTATTTTTTACTACAAAGGATGGCAGATATGGACAGAAATGAAGTTAAGACATTTCCTGAATTGACGACTCAAGAATTGTTTCAAATTTATAAATTGAGAGTGGCGGTTTTTGTGGTTGAGCAAAAGTGCTACTACCAAGAAGTTGATGATGACGATTTAATTGCCTATCATTTAATGTTTAAAGACAGCCAGAATGAGCTTACCGCTTATGCGCGGATTATTCCCGAGAAAAACGCCACAATTGCCCGTATCGGCAGGGTGGTTGTCAATCCCAATCATCGTGGCGGCGGTCTGGGCCGTGAGCTGGTTCAAGCAGCCCTTGACCGTATCCCGTCGTTAATGCCGCATACGGCCAAGATTGTCCTGGCTGGACAGGAATATCTCAACGAATTTTATAAGTCGTTTGGGTTTAAAAATGTCAGTGATGTTTATTTAGAAGATGGGATTCCCCATATTGACATGGAGATGCCATTGACAGATTAGATTGACAAGCAATCACGGTATATTATAATGATGACAATGAATGAATCTTTAACTCTGGTCCCGTGAGGCTGGTAAGACGACGATATTGAACGAGTGAATGCTCTAATTGGTGTCTGCCTTGCCTAACGCTTGGTGGATGCCTTTTTTGGATTATGTTAGTCCAACAGAATTTGCAGTAATGCATTGGGGCAGCCGCTAGGATATCTGAGTTGAGAGATTTAAATATTTTTGAGGGTGGCAAATATTTATGGCAGACAAGAATGAATTTCATGACGATCGCGCGATTCTGGATATCCACGACATGCCCAAGTTTTTCCCGTGGATTGGATTGTCATTGCAGCATATGTTCTCCATGTTTGGATCAACGGTGATTGTTCCACTATTAGTTGGATTAAGTCCAAGCATCGCGTTGTTCGCATCCGGTGTTGGAACACTGTTACATATTATGATTACGCAACGCAAGATTCCGGCATACATGGGATCCAGTTTTGCCTTTATCACACCGATGCTAGCACTCATGAAGACGACCGGTTATCCCGGAATTGCCCAAGGAGTGATTGGGGTTGGGATTGTCTACATGATCGTCGCCGCCATCATTTGGGCAGTTGGATCGGATTGGGTCGATCATATTTTACCGCCAATTGTGGTGGGGCCGATTGTGATGGTGATTGGCCTGTCGCTTGCCGACAGTGCTGCGCAAGACGCGATGATGAAGAACGGTAAGTACAGCCTGTTATATTTTGTAATTGCCTTAGCCACTTTATTCTTAGCTATTATCTTTAACATGTTATTCAAAGGCTTCATTGGGTTAATTCCAGTTCTACTGGCGATTGTCTGTGGTTACGTTATTTCAGTATTCTGTGGAATCGTTGATCTAAATGCGATTGCTAATGCGCCATGGTTCAAAATTCCAGCTTTTGACATTCCAGGGATTGATTACAAATTCCACATCGATTGGGCAGCTATCTTAGCGATTACGCCAATTGCCTTCGTGACGATGACCGAGCACATGGGGCACATCATGGTCTTGGATGAACTGACCGGTCGGGACTTCTTTAAGGATCCTGGCTTGAACCGAACTTTGGCGGGCGATGGGGCTGCTTCACTATTTGCCGGCTTAGTTGGTGCACCTGCTATGACCAGTTATGGTGAAAACATTGGGGTTATGGCGATTACCAAGATTCACAGTGTTTACGTGCTGATGGGGGCTGCCATGTTTGCAATCCTGTTTGCCTTCGTTAACAAATTAAACGTTTTGATTATGCAGATGCCGATGCCGGTCATCGGGGGGATTAGTTTCCTGCTTTTTGGAACGATTGCGACTGCCGGAATTCAAGTGATGGTTGAAAACAAAGTTGATATGGGCTTGAAGCGTAACTTGATGATTGCTTCAACGGTCATGGTCATCGGTGTTGGGAATGCCTATCTCCAGCTCGGCAAATTTCAGTTTACCGGATTGGCATTTGCCACAATTATCGGGATTGTTCTCAACTTGGTTCTGCCGCAAAAAGCTGCCAGTGAGCGGGAACATGAGCAGAAATTAGCTGATAAGGCTGCCGAGGAAGAAAAGCAGCGTTTGCTTCACCAACGTCGTTTGCATAAATAACTCAAATTTTGTACACTACTCCTAATTGTCAGGAGGGATGCAAGCAGAACAGGCACAACCGAAGTATAAGCACGCAAGCACCCAGGCAGATTTTGAAGCTGCCAAGCAACTTTTTGTGGAATATTCACAGTCTTTAGGATTTGATTTAGAATTTCAAGACTTCAAGGATGAGTTGAAAGAATTGGCAACGAGATATAAGCAACCCAAAGGCGATCTCATTCTCGCGTATGTCGATAACCACTTGGCTGGGGCCGTTGCCGTCCATGAATTCGAACCGAAGATTGCGGAAATGAAACGGCTTTACGTTCGAGACGACTTTCGAAAATTAGGAATTGGCCAGGAGTTGGTCGCCAGAATTTTAGTGAGTGCCCAGCATTTAGGCTATCAGGCTATTCGTTTGGATACCCTAAAATCGATGGTCGGTGCTTTGAAAATTTATCACGCAGCCGGTTTCAAACAAATCGATCCATACCGCTTTAATCCCTTAGATGGAGCGGAGTATTTGGAGTTGGACTTTAACTAATTAAACATAGAATCATGATGATTTAAGAATTTGGCAAAGACAGGCAACCACCTCGCAGTTTGAAGTGGTTGCCTGTCTTTTTTAACCCCGTAAATATAATCTGTTTCTACGAACAACCGGCTGCTTGAGGAGGGCCAGCAGCATTGGAATAACTAGCGCGATCGTTACTTTCACGGCAACATTTTCAATGCCGGCCTGCTCCGCCATATCCAGCAGAGCGCCGTGCAGATACATAATAATCATTGTGTGCCGACCAATTGTTGAGAGTAATAGACCAGAAGATAACTTACTGGTTAGTGCTGAAAGTCCCATTACACCAAATGAAAAGATTAATGGAATCGTGGCCAGCATCAAAACTTTAGGTTCTGATGATTGAATGAGATGAGACTTCATCGAGAATTCAAAGCTGAACTGCTGATTCACATACAGCCAAATAATGATTAATGAGGCACTTATCAGTATCGCAATCGATAGCGGCTTTTCAATCCAGTGCCAATTGGTGTGGAAAAATAGATAACCGATATAGGTAAAGAAAGCGGCAATCAAGACGATGTCCAAGTTCCAAGGCATCGTTTGATAACTGTATAAGTTCAACCAGTCAATTTTGTCATAGCAGGTGGATAAAAGTAATCCCAACCCAACAATTATTAGTTGGCCGATCCGGGATTTAATTGTTGAAATCAATAGGGTGACCGCCGTAATTGAAAGCAGGTAGACGTTTACAAACCAGAAGGTTGATGTGTACAGGTTCAATGTCCGGCCGCCGACTAGTAGCCTTGATAAGTGGTTAATCAAGTAATCCCAATTTTTATTATACAAGATACTGTATAACAGGATCAGGCCGATTCCAGCAATGAAGTAAATCAGCAGGTCCCGGTAGATCCGTTTATTAAAGAACTTTTTCCAATGAGCTAGTTTAGTTGCATCAATGGGCTTTAAGAAGAACCCACCAATAATGAAAAACAGGGGCATGTGCCACCAATAAATAATGTTGGTGGTCGTGCCGCTTGCCAATGCGTGGCCAAACACCACCGCGATGATACCGTATGCTTTGGCGATATCAATCCATTCAATTCTCTTTTTCAACATAGTTGTTTTGCAGTCACCGTCCTTTGTAAAAATAAACTATTTTATTTATACATTATTGACCTTAAAACAGACTTAAAGCAAAACTGAGGTCTGACATTTTCTGATAAACAAAATAAGAGCAAAGGCAGACGCCTGAGCTCTCTTGGATACGGTGATTAGTCAACACTGGTAATGAAATGTTGAAAGATTCTATTTTTAGTAATTTTGCCGACCACCTTAGTAGGTTGTTGCTTATCTACCACTGGCAGCGAATCAACTTTTCGATCCAATAAGAGTTGCCCCGTCTGAAGAACCGACATGTCTGGCGTGACGGTGAAAATGTTGGGCATTCGAGTCATCACAGTACTGGCCAGTGTTAGAGAGGCATTGGTATTATTCAAAGTTGCCCGCAATAAATCCTTGCGGGAAATTAAGCCGACTAAGTCTTGGTGATCACCAATCACGTAAAGCGAACCGACATCCTCGATAAATAGGGTGTTGACGGCTTCGGTCAGGGTTGCGTCTTCCCGAATTTCGGTCGGCTTCTGCAGAATGTTTTGGATTGGTTCGGAGTAAAGTTTGGTATAATCTAAAGATTTGGCCTGAGAGTTATTGTAGGTGTAGCCGACTTTTGGTTTGGCTTCCAAAATGTTAAATGCCGTCAGGAGTCTGAGGTCAGATCGAATGGTTGGCATGCTTAACCCCAGCTCAGCGGCAATTTGTCGACTGGTGATGGGATGATGTGCCCTAACAATTTCGGTAATCTGGTTTTGCCGGTCGGATAATTTCAAGTCAATCGCTCCTGCTCTTTATAGTCGTTGGTCCGTACCACTAATCCAATTCTACCATGTTTGATTAGGTATGTATCTAATAAAACGTCTTATTTCGGCAGATGGTTAAGATATAAAATTCTTTTTGACCGACTCAATCGCCTTAAAAACAAGCATTTATCACTCGGTAATAAAACGTTCTTTAAAAATTAATTTGCATTATTAAGACGTATCATATATGATAAATGCACCCAATAAAATATACTAATTAGTTCAGAAAGGACGTTATGATATGAAATATATTTATCGTTTTGAAGAAGGTAACAAGGATATGCGCGGTTTATTAGGTGGTAAAGGCGCCAATTTGGCACAAATGACTTCTCTGGGCTTCCCGGTCCCCAGTGGTTTCACGATTAGCACCGAAGCCTGCCAGGCATTCTATGATAATGGCAATCAGTTGAATGGCGACACACTCAGCCAAATTGACGAAGCCCTTGCTCAGTTGAGTAATAAGGTGGGTAAACAATTCAACAGCACAGAGAACCCACTGTTGGTTTCCGTTCGTTCGGGGGCGGCAATTTCAATGCCAGGGATGATGGATACGATCTTGAACATCGGGTTAAATGATCAAACCGTTAAAACCTTAGCTGCAATTACCGATAATGAACGGTTTGCTTACGATAGTTACCGCCGTCTTTTAGCGATGTTTGGCAATGTGGTGTATGAAATTCCCGAAGACATTTTCGACCAAATCTTGGAAGATACTAAAATCACCAATCATTATGCTTCCGACGTTGACCTGACCGTTGAGGATTTGCACACAATTGTCGGCAAGTTTAAGGAGCTTTACATAGCCCAAGCTGGCAAAGAGTTCCCACAAGACCCTAAAGTTCAACTGCTGGCTGCGGTGAATGCAGTATTTGAATCTTGGAACAATCACCGCGCCCAGGTCTATCGCCGCGAGAATCATATCCCCAGCGATTTAGGGACCGCCGTTAATGTTCAAATGATGGTCTTTGGTAATGCCGGCGAAGACTCCGGTACCGGGGTTGCCTTTACTCGGAACCCTGCAACTGGCGAAAATAAATTATTTGGTGAGTACCTGTTAAATGCGCAGGGAGAAGACGTTGTGGCGGGGATCCGCACACCGCAGCCAATCAGTACGCTCGCTGAGACGATGCCCGATCTATACAACGAGTTTGTCGCAACTGCCAACAAGTTGGAAACCCATTACCGCGATATGCAGGATTTGGAATTTACAATTGAACATGGCACGTTGTACATGCTCCAAGCAAGAAATGGTAAGCGAACCCCAACGGCTGCAGTTAAAATTGCGGTTGACTTGGTCGAAGAAGGCCTGATCTCCCGAACTGAAGCACTACTTAGAATTAACCCGGATTCAGTTGGTGCCATTCTTTATCCAGAATTTGATGAACAAGCTCTCAAGAAAAGCCAGCCGGCTGCCAGTGGTCTGCCAGCTTCTCCAGGGGCAGCATCCGGCCAGATTTATTTCACCGCTGAATCTGCCAAAGCCGCGCATGATGACTTGGAACAACAGGTGATTCTGGTTCGTCAAGATACTTCACCAGAGGACATCGAAGGAATGGTAATCAGTGAAGCCATTGTGACCTCTCGTGGTGGGATGACTTCACATGCGGCTGTTGTTGCCCGAGGGATGGGGACTCCAGCAACAGTTGGTGTAAATGGCTTGCAGGTTGATTATCAAAACGGGATGGCAACCATTGCCGGAACTGAGCTGCATGAAGGCGATTGGCTTTCAGTTGATGGGACCAACGGTAATCTGTATTTGGGGAAGATTCAGACAAATGATTCAAAAGTCAACGATGACTTATCGACCATTTTGGATTGGTCCAAGCAGGAAGGGGATCTTGGTGTGTATGCCAACGCCGACACGCCGGCTGATTTTGCCCAAGCACTAAAATTTGGTGCAGATGGCATTGGCCTTACCCGAACAGAGCACATGTTCTTCAAACCGGAACGGCTGCTGGAAATGAGACGATTAATCATCGCTGAAGATGTTGAAGAACGAAAAGCACCGTTGGCAGAATTACTGCAGATGCAACAAGGAGATTTTTACGAACTCTTCCGCTTATCGGAAGGTCGTTCGGTCACAATTCGTTTGTTGGATCCACCATTGCATGAATTTTTACCTCATGATGCGAAGGAAATCGCCAAGGTTTCCGACCAGTTGGGGATTGATCCAGGCTACCTGGTTCGCCGGGTGGATGCCCTTAAGGAGATCAACCCCATGCTCGGCCATCGTGGTGATCGATTGGCGGTAACCTTCCCTGATATTTATGAGATGCAGGTACGGGCAATCATTGGGGCTGCCCTGGAACTGCACACTCAGGGACTGGAAATTCAACCACACATTATGATTCCGCTAACCGGGTCAAAGGCCGAGATGAACTGGGTTCGAGACATTGTGGTTAACCAGGTGGAAAGCTTGTTCGACGAGCGGGGAACCAGATTGAAATACACCGTTGGAACGATGATGGAAATCCCGCGGGCTTGTCTGACCGCCGATAAAGTTGCAGAAGTATCTGACTTCTTTAGCTTTGGCACCAACGATTTGACCCAGTTGACCTATGGGTTCTCCCGGGATGATGTTGGCTCATTCATGCCGGAATACATTGAAAAAGGGCTGCTCAAAGCAGATCCATTCCAAACGGTTGACGTTGATGGCGTCGGTGAGTTGATGAAGATGGCTGTTGAGAGAGGTCGAATGACCAAACCTGACTTGCCAATCGGTGTTTGTGGGGAAGTTGGCGGTGATCCAAAGTCCATTGAGTTCTTTGAAGCCATTAATGTCTCTTATGTCTCGTGCTCACCGTACCGAGTACCGGTTGCACGGCTCGCTGCCGCCCAAGCGAGGATTAGGCGGAGTCAAACACAGGATGTCATTGCGAGTTTTGTGAAGAGTTAGAACATTTTATGTATGCAAAAGGCTGCAAAAACGGCAGCCTTTTGTGATTTAAAATGATGAACGTCTAGTCCTGTGGGAAGAATCCCATTGGGCCATGGCCCCTAGGATCGCCGTGTGGGCCGCCAAATCCATGACCATGATGGCCATGAGGGCCACCGCCAAATCCACGACGAGGGAAACGGTGTCCCCAGTGTGGTTCGTCGTCTTGGTCAGGAAGCTTCTCTTTCAATGAGGTGTTTAATTTACTCAACAGTTCATCTAATTGAGCCAACTCATCCTCTGAAAGCCCGGCAAAAATCTGGTCGAGCATGTCATCAGTAGAATCATCATCTTCGATGGCTTGCTTGCCTGCGTCGGTGATGGCCACATTAGTGACTCGTTTGTCGTTTTCGTCAGGCGTTCGGGTGATCAAGCCGCGCTCTTCTAACTTGGACAACAATTCAGTCATTGATGACGGTCGGATATCCATGATCTCAGCCAATTGACTCTGAATGAGTGTCCCTTCCTTTGACAGGATTACCAGGACTCTGTTTTGGCCACGTAAATGGTAAGGCCGTTCTTGGTGTCGGGCGAATCGCTGGGTTCCATGAAGGAAGCCGAAAAATTTGCCTAATAGTTCTCTTTTATTGGTGTCTGCCATAATCATTCTCCTTTGATTGTTGTATTTAGGTACCTAACAAAGAGAAGTATACACTGAATTTTTTTGATGGCAAGCAAAATGATTCGGTACCTAACTACCATAATAAATCTCAACTTATTTTCACAGCTAATCAGTTATCGTTATCATCTTGAACATTAAAAATGTAAATTCTTGAATTTATACTCGCGCGTTTTTACACTAATGATAGTCGTAAATAGCTGACTAGGAAGTGGTAGAGACTTAAAAAGTAATGAGTAAAACGTTTACATTTCAAATGGAAGAGCTTACAATATGTAATCGTTCAACAAATTATTCCCGGGGGAGGGACGTATCTTGAGAGCAAGACATTTGAGTACATTCTTTATTTTCTTCTTTGGTGCCTTAGGTGGCCTATTATTTGGATTTGATACTGGTATTATTTCAGGTGCCTCACCATTGATTGAAAGCAATTTTAATTTAGGCACTGAACAGACTGGCTTTATTGTTTCATCCGTTTTGATTGGTTCGTCGGTAGGGGCCTTATCGATTGGGTCATTATCTGATAAATTTGGTCGAAAACGTCTATTGATTTTAGCCTCAATTCTGTTCTTGATTGGTTCTGGGCTATCGATGTTTGCCCAAGGATTTGTTTCGATGGTCATTGCCCGAATTATTTTAGGGTTTGCCGTTGGATCTGCTTCAGCTTTAACCCCTGCCTATCTGGCAGAATTAGCTGATGCACCTCATCGTGGTTCATTGGGAACAATGTTTCAGCTGATGATTACTTTGGGGATTCTACTGGCATATGTTTCCAACTTAGGATTCCTGCATCACAATTTGTTGGGGTTACGTGATTGGCGTTGGATGCTTGGTTCGGCTTTGATTCCGGCATTGATGCTGTTCATTGGCTCCATTATTTTACCGGAATCACCGCGGTACTTGGTTGAAAAGGGCAACATTGACGAAGCCCGCGATGTTCTTCATGAACTGCGGGCCAAGACCAATGAAGATCCTGACAAAGAACTATCCGATATTCAGATGGTTGCCAATCAACCTAAAGGCGGTTTGAAGGAGCTATTTACCTTTGCCCGTCCTGCTGTGATTGTCGCAATTCTATTGATGTTACTGCAGCAATTGGTCGGCATTAATTCAGTGATTTACTTCTTACCACAGGTCTTTATCAAAGGGTTTGGCTTCCCTGAAAGCAATGCGATCTGGATTTCGGTTGGGATTGGGATTGTCAACTTCCTTTGCACGATCTTGGCGTACAACATTATGGATCGATTTAATCGAAGGACCATTCTTTTATTTGGTTCAATCGTGATGGCATTGTCAATCGGGATTCTCTCAATTTTGAACTTCACCTTAAAGGTTCAAGATGCCGCTGTTCCAACTATGATTTTGATTGGGATTTATATCTTCGGATTTGCCGTTTCATGGGGGCCAATCTGCTGGTTGATGATCGGTGAAATCTTCCCACTCAACGTGCGTGGCGTCGGAACCTCAATTGGTTCAGCTGCCAACTGGATTGGAAACTTTATCGTTTCACAATTCTTCTTGGAATTACTCCATATGTTTAGAAACAATGTTGGCGGTCCATTCGCCGTCTTCACATTCTTTGCCATTGTTTCAATCTTCTTCGTTATCTACATGGTGCCCGAAACCCGTGGTAAGACGCTGGAACAAATTGAAATGGATATGAGAAAGAACGCTGCGTTAAAGTCTGCAGCTAAGGCCGCACAACAGAAATAAAGATCGTTACGGATCAAAAAAGTCTCGGAAAAATTTTCCGAGACTTTTTTAGTCCAATAACCTTAATCAACGCAGAGGCGCTTAACTGCTTCAGCATAGATATCCATTGCCTTAAACATACTTTTGAGCTCCCAATTTTCATTGACTTGATGCATAAAATCAGGGGTTCCTGGCAGCATAGCACCATAGGCCACGCAGTTGTTCATGGTCCGGGCAAAGGTGGCGCCACCGGAGATTTGCGGCTGAGTGTCATCACCAGTCAGATCCTTGTAGGTTGCCATCAATGTTTTGACCAGATCACTGTCAGTTGGGACATATAGTGGTGCAACATAGTCAAATGCCTCGTAGTGCAGGTTATATAGTTCAGCGGCCTTCTTAAGCTTTTCAATCAATTCATCATGATCAACGGTTACTGGGATCCGCATGTCGACTTGCATGCGGGTTTCCTTTTGATCAATCTTGAGACTTGAAATATTCATAGTCAAATGACCAGAAGCCTTATCTTCGACATCACCAAGTAGATTGGTGCCAGTCGCATCCTCTTGGAATTTCTTGCCAAAGAAGTCAAGCACGGGACTGTCAAAGACGTCGTCCAGGGCAATTGCCAACCGCAAGACTGCGTTGGTACCTTGAGGAGCGTTCATGGCATGAACGGCTTTACCTACGACGGTGATGCCATCGTCGCCGTGATCTTCGTACTTGAAACCGTGTTTGTCCAGTGAGGCTTTGACTTCATCCAACTTTGGCCCGTTGTAAGGGGCTTTGGCAGGAACGGCATTAAAAGCATTTTCCAAATCAAGGGACAAGTTATCCATACCAGGGCCAACCAGGTAAGATTGCTCCAAACCTTTTTCAGCGTAAATCAGCGGGAATTCAGCGTCAGGCGCGATTCCAAAATCGATTGGCGATTCTTTTTGGTTGTACACGGCGATGCCACGCCAAAGGGTTTCCTCGTCCGTGCCGAAAATGAATCGAATCCGGCAATTAAATTTGTATCCGCGATCAACCAGGGCCTTAACGGCAAACATTGCTGCCATTGATGGTCCTTTGTCGTCTTGAGTCCCACGGCCGTAGATGTAGTCGTCTTTGACGGTTGCAGTAAATGGATCAGAATCCCAATCGTTTGGATCACCGACTGGGACGACATCTACGTGGCCGATAATCCCGAAAATCTTATCACCGGAACCAATTTCGGCGTAACCATAGTGACCTTCAGGATCCTTAAAGGTCTTGAAGCCATTTTCTTCGGCAATTTTTAAGACTTCGGTTAAGGCATCATCGATTTCTTGACCAAATGGTGTGGTTTTGGAAACGGTAGCCGGATCATTAACTGAGGGTTTGCTGACAAGACGTTTTAAGCCTTCAACAGCTTCGTTTTGTTCTGATTCTGTGACTAATTTTTCAGACATTTTTGTTGGTGCCTCCTAGGTTGAATTTTGTGGTTTTGGTTGGTGGTTTTTCTTTGAGGTATATGGTTGTTTGTGGATTCCTTTTACCGAGTGGAAACGCGCTCCGACGGGCCAGACGCTAACTTCCAAGGGTACTTCAATTAAAGTTCCAAACCCAGGAACTTCAATCGAAGTATCCTTGGAAACCGCGTCAACCAGCCCTCGTCGCGCTCTCTACAACAGTGCCATTACCCCTAAGAAAATCGCAGTGGCCAAGAACAGGTAAATCATCAATTTAAACATGAACTTCCACCAAGTGGTGATATTGACGTGGGCAATTGTCAAAGCGCCCATCACAACCCCTGATGTTGGTGTGATTAGGTTCACCCAGCCAGATGCACTCTGGTACGCAGTTACCACCAAGCTTGGGTCGACGCCGGCGAACTTACCCATTGGTCCGATGATCCCCATCGTTGCAGCTGCTAGGCCTGACGTTGATGGAATCAAGAAGGACATTGGGATGTAGAAGACGTATGCCAAGATGATGAAGACGACCGAGCCGAGGTTGGACAAGCCCATTTCACCCCAGTGGAGGACGGTTGCGGTGATATTACCATCATTCATGACAACTTGAATGCCACGAGCAACGGCAACAACAATTGCAACGCCCATGAAATCGCTCATTCCGGCTAAGAATGATTCAATAAATGTTGACTCCTTCATGTGGAAGACAAACATGACCACGATTGCCATTAAGAAGAAGAGGGTCGTAATTTCCGTGAAGTACCAGGAACCAAACGGTACCAGGTTGGAGCCTACCAGACTTCCGAGAAATGGGACGTCTTGAACCCATTTAGTGAAGCTGGTAAAGAAGGTCCAGTTCTTGTTAATCTGATCCCACGGAATTAAGCCCATGATCATGACCAGGAAGGTTAGTCCAAACATCCAGAGAACGGCTTTTTGTCGGCCGGTCATCTTGGTGCCAGGTTGGTCTTCATGGTTTAAAGCAAACCGTTTCAAATCTTCCTCACGCTGCTCAAACACGTAAGACCTTGAAGGATCTTTTTCAATTTTGGCTGCGTATCGGTAAACAAACAGAATACTAATTGCCACAACGATGACGAATAACACTGCCCGGGAGATAATGCCGTCTCCGGGTGAAATATGCAGCGTTTGTGAGGCAACACCGGTCGCAAATGGGTTAACCGTTGATGCCAGACAACCGACTTGCGAACCAACCAGGACAATTGCGACGGCCACCAGTGAATCGAAGCCGACACCAATCATCACTGGAATTAACAGTGGGTAAAAGGCAATGGTTTCTTCGGCCATACCGTAAGTCGACCCACCAAGTGCAAACAAAATCATCAGCAGGGGAATCAAAACTTTTTCCTTGCCTTTGTATTTTGAGACAACAGTTGCAATTCCATCGTCAAGTGCCTTAGTCTGATTGACGACTCCCAAGAAGCCACCAATCACTAAGATGAACAGTGAAACGGAGATCGCACCTTCCGTCGTATCATTTCCGACCATTCCATAAATCGGGGCGGAGAAGACGTCCCAGATTCCCTGTGGATTGGAAGCTACCGCTTTGTAGGTGTGGGCAATAATATTGCCGGCCTTATCGGTGTTGTACTGTCCGGCAGGGATGATCCAAGTTAAAATAGCAACAAAAATGATGATCAGAAATAAGATTGTATAGGCTGAAGGCATCTTAAATCGACGTTTCTTTGGAGTTGATTGTTGATTTTGCATAATGTTCACTTCCTTTTCCTTTACTGACTATAGTTTACAAAAAATCTATAAAGATTCTGTGAAGAAAAATCGAATTATTTACATAAGTTACGAATATATACTTCTTCACAATCAGGAATGGCAATAGATAATTTGTACGCCCCCATTATAAATAAGAAGATATAAAATATAAAAAGAAAGCGCTTTTAAAACTCTCATAATCCAAATTATTTAAGATATTTAGCCGACTTTTCAGGATTTCAAACGTATTTAAGAAAAATTAGCGCAAAAAAGCCGGCACCCGCAAGAATTGCTTGTACCGACTACATTGACATTTCATTTATAAAAGCCATCGTGCATTACTCTTCAATATCATTAAAGAAACTCAGTAATTCTTCTTTCGTAAGGTTATCTTTCTCGTCACCCGCGATATCGTAAGTGATTCGACCATTATCCAAGACAATTAGGCGATTACCATATTTCAGGGCATCATCTAAATGGTGGGTAATCATCAGACAAGTTAAATGGTTGCGGGTAATTTGATCGTTAGTGGCAGTCATTAGCTCCTGTGAAGTCTGCGGGTCAAGGGCAGCGGTATGTTCGTCCAACAAGAGGATGTCGGGGCGCTTGATGGTTGCCATTAAGAAGCTGAGGGCTTGACGCTGGCCGCCGGAGAGCTTACCAGTGGCAGTGTTTAGTCGATGCTCCAAGCCGTTATTCATCACCGAAGTAATTTGTTTGAATTTGTCCATGTGGGTCTTGAGGTGACACGGGGCAAATCCACGCCGCTGACCTCGTTTTTCTGACAGGAGTAAGTTTTCTGCTACGGTCATTCGTGGCGCAGTTCCCATCTTTGGATCCTGGAACACCCGACTCAAGAACCGCGTCCGCTTCTCGACAGACATGTTGGTGATATCTTTTCCATTCAGTAAAATTTGGCCGCTGGTCACTGGGAGATTACCGCCGATGACGTTGAACAAAGTTGATTTGCCGGCACCGTTTGACCCCAAAATCGTAATGAAGTCGCCTGGGAAGACGGATAGATTCACGTGGTCCATGATGTTAATCTGCTCAGGAGTCCCGTGGTTGACCGTAACGACAATATCATTAAGTTCAAAGATTGGCTCAGTCATGCTTGGTCATCCCCTTTGCTAAAGTATGCCGGATTCGGAACCGTTTTTCCAAAACCGGGAACATCATGAATAATGCCAAGACAATGGCTGAAATGAGGTTCAAGTCATTGGCGTTGAAACCTAACTTGAGGACCAGTAAAATCACAAATCGGTACAAGATGCTTCCGATCGTGACTGCGATCAGCCGCTGGTTCATCGTTAAATCACCAAAGACGACTTCGCCAATAATGATCGAAGCCAGGGCCACCACGATGACCCCGATGCCCATATTGACGTCGGCAAAGCCGTTATTTTGAGCAACCAATGCCCCGCCAAGGCCAATCAGACCGTTGGAAACACCCAATCCCATAATTTGCATGGCATCGGTGCTGATTCCAAGCGAACGGGCCATGTTGGGATTGTCACCGGTAGCAATGAATGCCTGGCCAAGATTGGTCTGCAAGAAGTAGACAATCAGTGCGGTGACAATCACCACCACGATGATCCCGAGAACGACACTATCAAAATATGGCGGCAGTGATTCTAAGAAGTGGTTCTTCAGCATGGTTGGCTTGTCGAACAGAGATAAATTGGCTCTGCCCATGATTCGTAGGTTAACTGAGTAAGCAGCGGTCATCACCAGGATTCCGGCAAGTAACACCGGAATCTTACCCTTGGTATACAACAGACCGGTTACCAAACCAGCCAGCATGCCGGCAACAAAGGCAATCAAGGTGGCAACTAATGGTGAAGCACCCGAATAAATAGCGGCCACACAGGCGGCTGCGCCCATTGGAAAGGTTCCTTCAACGGTCATGTCTGGGAAATCCAGGATTCTAAAGGTTAGAAATAAGCCAATCCCGACAATTCCCCAGGTTAATCCTTGGCCGATGGCTGAGACGATAATACTCATTTGATCAATTCTCCTTTTTGTTGGGCTTCTTTTAAGAGGTTTGCTGGAATTTTGATTCCCAACTTAGTAGCCTGCTTTTCATTGATAATTAGTTTTCCGTGACGGAAGAACTTAATCGGGGTGGTTGATGGTTTCTTCTTGCCCTTCAAGATCTGGGCGCTCATCTTACCGGTTGCGACCCCTAATTCATACTGATCAATGCCGTAAGTAGCGACACCGCCTTGTTTGACCATCGTATCGACGGCTGGGAAGACCGGCACTTTGGCGTTATTCGCTGCGCCAACCAATGTCTGCATCGCCCCGGCAATCGTGTTATCGGTTGGGACGTAGATGGCATCGACTGAGCGAACCGCTTGTTCAGCTACTTGGGTCAGGTCATTGGTGTTGGCAATTGAGTAGGCTTTCAAACGGACATTTTCCTGCTTGCAGAGTTTGACAAACATCTTGTACTGGGCCACGGCAGAGTCATCACTGGAGGTGTAGATAATCCCCAACGTCTTCATCTTAGGCATGAATTGCTTGATCAGATTTAATTGCTCTTTTAATGGGGCCTGGTCGGAAACGCCAGTGATGTTGCCGCCGGGCCTTTCATTATTCTTGACCAGACCAGCACCTTTGGGATCAGTGATTGCCCCCAGGATAACCGGCTTGTGAGTAATTGTGTTGGCTAATGCTTGGGCAGAAGGGGTAGCGATCCCAATTGACAGGTCGGCATCTTCATTGGCAAATTTCGTGCTCATGGTTTTCAAATTACTTTGATCATTTTGAGCGTTTTGAAAATCAATTTTGATGTTCTTGCCAGGTTTATAGCCCTCTTCGTCAAGACCATGGATGATGCCCTTATGGATGGCATCCAAAGCTGGATGCGACATCAACTGGAGAATCCCAACCGTTGGCTTTGCTTGGGGCTTTTGCTTCTGGTTGCCTTGGAAAAATGCGACGCCCAAGATAACGACAAAAATTAATACAACACCTGAAATTAAATATTTTTTCTTCATAATAGCTGTCTCCCTCAATTTGAATGAATATGTAACGCCATCAGTGATGCGAACAAAAAACGAGCATTCCGGTCTGACCGAAATACTCGTGATAAGTCGGCCTGCCGAAATCATCTGCCCAGGCCGTTCGTTTTCCGAAAGATTGCCGGCACAGATGCGCTCATGATCGCATGCTTAAGATCAAGTCGCATCTGTGTCGATGTGACTTGTTACCGGCTTTGCCAACTGCGATTAACAAGTGAACTCATAGCAATCTTTCCTTTCGTGATAGAATACCTATAATTTTAAATGATTGTTTATCGTTCGTCAACACGTCGGTCTGAATCTATTACAAAAATGAATGCGTGATTTAACACTGCGGTAACCTAATCATGATATTCTGCTAGTGAAAGAGGGGGTTCATTTCATGAAAAAAATCATTAAGTTCATCGGTGTGATGCTGGCTTTTGCGACTTTAGCAATCGTGGCCAATTCACAACCAGCACAGGCTGCACACAATAATTATCGGGTCAAAACACTCAAGACTTACAAGAATTATACCAATTATACTGAGGATGTGGCTTTTTACGCAAAGCCAAATACCCAAGCTTCTGTGTGGAATAATCAATATTTTGATAAAAGTATCAAAGCAAATGCCTTCTATAAAAAAGGGTATAAGCTTGCTAGCCATAAAGCGACCACGTGGTTTGTTGAGAAGAAGGTCCGTATTTATCATAAGCTAAAAAGTGCTACTTACTATTATGTTGCTAACCGCACGGGGCACATGCAAGGCTATGTTCGAACCAATGCATTGCGCCGTGGCTTTAGTCCTTATGGTTATCAGATAATCAGTACAAAATGGTATAACAAATACGATTATTTTCACGTTAAGGATTCTTACAAGGCCAAAAATGTGTACGTATGGAATTATACCCATACGACAAAGCGGGCGAACTTGAAGGATTATCCTGGAGCTGTGTTTAACAAGACGCACACAGTTGTTATGCGTCACAACGGTAAGGACACCAAGTACGTTTACCTTGTCGGTACCTTGAATGGGACAACCAAAGGTACTCGTGGGTATGTTGCAGAGTCTGCCATTACCGGCGGGTTGAATCCAGATCATACTGGAATGAATTATGTGGATATGCGTTATTTCGTGAACAATACGGATTTCAATCATTATCTCCAAACTGGGAAAAATCAGAAATTAGCTAGAGAAATCACAAAGCTGTTCCCTAACTCCCAGCCTGATTTGGGACTATCAAAGATTGCCGCTTACAACTATGATAGTTTCGATAATGATGTTGATGGCGATCCAAACCCGATCAGCACAGAGGGTTACACCGATATCAAGGCGTTCCCGGCACTTCAAAAATGGTTGTATACCAACCATAAGTCTTCGAACGCGACCAAGATTGCTGGGATTAAAAAGTTATTGGATAAAGAAGGCTACACGGATAGCAAACGTGCTTCAATGTCAGGCTATAAGCTTGGTATCCAGATTGTTAATAATATTGTGATGCCAAGTGGTTAATCAGGCGATTTAGCAAGTCGCTATGGCTATGTCTTCATTTTAGGACGAGCTGACAATTAGACTAGACATAAAGGCGCCAACCTAAATTGGGCTTACAAGTTAGGTTGGCGCCTTTATTGTCTAAATTTTTGAACCTTTCATCATTGGCAAAATCATCGTCAAGGTTGTGATGCCAGTAATCACCAAAGTGAGGATTAGAACAAAAAATGACACGATCATTCCAGCAACCATCCCACCATATAAGACCAGCCGGAATTGGAATAACGATGTCCGATCCTTTTGTGCGGTCGGATTGTCGTGCCTAATTTGGATGTCCATGATTTGAAACGTGACTGACCACAACAGCAAAACAAGGGCGTAAATGAATTCCGGCAGCGTATCGTTGGGGAATTTGCCGATCCAGGCTGTTGTAAATGGTGCCAGGGTGAGAAAAAACAGCCACACACCGTTCAGCAGAAATGTTTTGGTTGATATGTAATCTGCCTTTTCAAAAATATTGTGATGCGAATAACAAACAATGTAAATCAAGGCAAAACTAACAATGTAGGATAAGAACACAGACCACAATTCACCGAGCCCCTGAATTGTCGCTTCCTTTGGTGTCTGCAGTTCCAGGACCATAATGGTTGCTGCAATGGCAATGATTGCGTCTGTAAAGGCTTCTAGCCGTTCTTTGTTCATGGTATCACCTCGCGATAAGTATAGCATTGAGGAGAAAAAATGTGGTGAGAAAAACGAACATCAAAGTGAAAAGATGCTTTTCTGAGCTCGGTGGCAAACAATATTCGCACGAAATAAAGAAGCCATACTAGGCTTCTTCGTTATCCAATCGTACATCTATTAACTTCTGCAGTGCACGAATATCTCCAAGCGTCCCATATTTGGTGATAAAGGTTTTTGCAACCGTCCGCTTATTCAAATAATTCGTCCGCTCTCTGTGCTTGCTTCGATATTTTTTGGTCGCTCTTCTCTGTGCGTCCGTGTATGTTACTGCCATTTGTTGATTCCCCAGAAGATCAGGCCTAGGCCCAACCAGCCAATCAGGCCCTTGACGGCTTCCTTTGCGGTTGTCCTTTTGGCTTCAATTGTTACATGTTTGGCCTTTAACAGAATCATCAGACACACTCCCTCAGCTAGTTGGCAACAAATCTATATCACTATAAGAAGTACCGTAAAACGAAGATGATTTTGCATTTCGAAGCTGGCAAACAATCAATCCTTTTGGAAATAATAGTCATCCAGAGTGAACGTTTCAACCGGCGTGACGTGTAATTGATACTTGGCGACCAGTTCAGCAATTCGTCGACCGTCCACCAACGTTACAGACTTCGATCCCTGAACCGCTTTTTTCTTTGCTGAATCTGTGAAATAGCTTGTCGTAATGAAGATGCCATATTCTGCGTTAAAGCTATCCATCACGCCCCTGAACTTATCAATATCAGGTTCTGATACGGAGTTGTTTGCAAACTTTTTGGACTGAATGGCCACACGGGTCGTTCGAAATTCATCGGACTCAAAATAACCGAAACCATCAATCCCATGGTCATGGAATTCGATCTTACCGCGTTTCTCGTCAATTTTAACGCCCATTTTAGAGATTAGTAATCGGGAAAAGCTTTCGAACTTGCCCGGCGTAAATGAGTTGAGTTGATCAATCAGCTCGGACTTCCAGTTTTCGTTATCCGCATTATCTACATCCTCGGTTTCATCCACTGGATCGGTTACGTCCTTTGCCTTGGAGTTTCTTTCTCACGATTAATGGCGATCCGCTTTTTCCAATAACGATCAATAATGGCCTTTTCTTTATCGGTGGGGAAGTTGATCGACTGTCTTAGCCGTCCCTGTTCAGTTAGAATGATATCTTTCATCCGTTCGGGTTTTTCGACGTAACCCGTTGCATAAAGATTGTTGATTCCAAAATTAAAATCAAAATCAAACGGGTTGTATTTTTTACCATTTCGAGAGGCGACCCGGTTGAAAACATCTTCATATGTGAAGCCACTTTCGGTATCTTCTGCAATAGAATCTCTAAGTGCATCTCTAGAAGCGGAGCCGCCCAAACTTTTTAGTGCCCGTAATATTGCTGCCTCAGCATTTCTTCGTCTATATTTTGCCATTTAAATTACTCCCATTTCATTACTAGTTAAATTTTACCATTCGGATAAATAAATACGTAAAAAATATGGCAAACATTCAATTAACTCTTACCTAATCAGCTACCTCTGTCTTGGGTTGGTTGCACAAAAAATGTCCGACTAGTCATATGCACTGGTCGGACATTTCAAAGCCTGCGATATTAACTTACTTAACAATTGACTTCGCCAACGCGTACCCCAGCTTCTGAGCTGTTTGAGCTGTCGGGTGAATTTCATGGTCTTTTAAAGCTACGTCCTTGTTGCTGTTAGTAATGGCATTTGGCGCGCTTTGCTGGAAGTTCACCACTTTGGCGCCCATTGACTTGTATAGCTTGGCTTCAGCTGCTCTTAAGTCGTGATAGGTGTAGCCATACATATCACTCATACTGTCGCGGTTCATACCATTGGCGTCAAACCTGGAAATTGGCAGGATCCCGTAGATTTTTGCCGATGGATTCAGCTTTTGAAGAAGCTTAATGTTGTAACGCAAGTGACGCATCACGTTCTTCAAACTGCCCGAACCGGAATAATTGGTATAATCGTTGGTCCCAATATGAACAAAGATTACATTCATCTTCTTGATGTCATTTCGGTGAGCCTTGATTGCGGCGGACAAGTCTTGTGGAACCAAGGTTGTTCCCAGATAAGCATAACGGTGGCCGACAATTCGACCGCTCGGGCAGGCGAAGTTTTCCACGGCCGTATTGGTGCCGAGATACTTGGCTGTCCAGTCAGGGTATGAGCTATTCAAATAAAAGTGATAGCCGTCCCAACCGGCCGGAATCGAGTCACCAAAGACGCCGATTTTTTCACCAGTGAATTTATTACCGGCAGCAGCCAATTTGACATTATAAGACTTCGATGTAATATCCTTCACGGCAGAACTCAATACCCAGAATTTGTCCGTTTGATTGGCGTTGCTGATCCGATAGACAACCTTGCTCTTACCGCCGTAAATTAACTTGGCAGATTGACTGCGATACCACGCCGTCTTCAAGAACTTCTTGGCACTAACCGACTTCTCCAAATAAACGTCCGTGTACAACTTGGCGTTTTTCTTCAACGCAAAGGCGTGTGGATGTGTCTGCGTGGTGTATTCAACTTGAACGCTGGCTTTGTCTGCGGTTGGGTGACTATAGATTCCAAATGAAATCGATGCCACAACGAAGGCCGCAAAAAACAGCTTGATGTGTTTATTAAAGAAATTAATCATTGAATTTTCTCCCCAGAAAATTGATATTTATGAACCATTCGGATAATCATTAGATACCGTTCCCCGCATCTATGATAATATATCGACTATTAACTTTCTAATTATACGACAAAATATTTTTGAAGGTTATAAAAAATTGCAATAAGTAAATAAAATATTCCAATATGCGATTAAAACCCAGTCTCAACAAGCAATCCGACGATAATTAATTGTTTTTCCAATGGCAATTTTGCCAGTCACCACTTATCATAGAAGAAGAGGTGATTGGATGAATTTTAAACAAGTTGTATTTGATAAAGATAAAGAGATCAAATTAGACATTTACGATGCCGAAAGTGATGTTTCATTGCCAGGAATCGTGATTTTACCCGGCGGTAGTTACAAAACATTTAAAGAACGGGATGCTGCCCGCGTTGCGCTGACTTTTCTAACCAAGAGTTATCAAGCGTTCGTTGTGAAATATCCAGTTAATGAAAAGAAAAACTACCAGGATGCCAAGCAAAGCATCTCTATGGCATTTGATTATATCACAGACCACGCCAAAGACTTGAATGTCGACACCAACAAATTAGGGGTGATCGGCTTCTCTGCCGGTGGTCAACTGGCAGCGGCTTATTCCAACCAACCAGATACTAAGGCCAAGTTTGCCATCTTAGGCTACCCTGTTCTCACACAGGCACTTGATGAAAAAATTGGCATCCACAGTGAAGATGTGACCAAACAAGTCACCAAGAACACGCCGCCAACCTTCCTGTTTGGCGCCCGTGGGGATGAATTAGCACCATACATCGAACACATTTACCCATACACAGAAGCGTTGTACAAGAACGGCATTAACTTCGAAGTGCATGAATTTGCCACTGGCGGCCACGGCTTCAGCTTAGCCAATCAATTTGTCGGCGTCGTTAATCGCGATCGGACTGATGAACACTTTGCCAAGTGGTTCCCATTGTGTCTGGGATGGCTTCAGTCATTATAGTAAGGTTGTTAGCTTAAATAGATATTAAATGAGCACCAAACTCTTTGATCAGTGGAGTTTGGTGCTCATTTTTCATTAGATAGGTCTAATCAATCATAGCTTTTTTCAATCAGAAATCTCCTGGACAACTCGACTAAAATGGGCGTCATTGGCGTTGAAAGCTCGTTCCAGTTGCGGTCGACGAATGGCTTGAATTTATTGAGGGCGCCCTTGTCCAGCTTTTTAGTGTCTGCGAGTAAGTGACGCAACTCAAGGGCAAATTCTTGGAGGGTCACCTTTTCAGATTGACTCTTGAGTGAGTTTTTAACTGAAGTCAGCTGGGACAAATACCCGTCAAACTGGGTGGCTTCAGATACGGCATCTTCGTGAGGAAGGTCAATTTTGTCGGCGGTACTTTGCTGATGCTTGAGTTCCTGAAGGTAGGCGGATCCTTTTTCCGTCAGCCATTTAGTTGCATGGTTGTCGAACAATTTCACCCCATCAACGAAATCCACATCGAAGGTCGTGGTCAAAACTTGTTCATGTTTTTGATCCATCTTTGCTAATTCGTTTAAAATCTTTGGTGCCCGATAATAATTGTTTTTACCATAATCAATCAACGTTTGCACGGTTTTTAAATTCACATGATTTGGTTGAGTTTCCAAAAAGCTTAGGATAAATTCTCACATTCGATCTTCAAACTCCATCAATAATCGCCATCCTATTCTTATGTCTATTAGCTATGAAAAAGCTTCATCTGAATATCTTGATCATAATTGCCAAATCCATGGCCAAAAATGGTGCAGCCACCCTTGTGCTTAGCATTATCCTTGATTGCAAAGCGCACGGTTACAGTTGGCTTCTTCCAGTCGATATCATCGATGGAAACATCGGTGAACGGCTGGCCATCCAAGTAGCTGCCGTGATCCGTCACTCGCACAACTTTTAATTGACCATATTGGTTAACGTTATCGGGCACCCAATCCGGGGTGTATTTCCCGCGAATATCGGAAAAGTCTCCCGGACTGGTCCACGTTCCAATCTCGACGTCATTGATATAAAACGTGATGTCAGATGGCCAGACATTGTTGGAAAATGGGAATTCTGACCCCAATTCCATTGAGAGATCCAGCATTTCCAGCTTATCTTTATCTTCCAAATAATTTGGAAATTGGTACTCGACAAAACCGTCTGTCCACCAGATCATGCCTGCCTTAATTCTGTCAGGGCTCATGAAATACTTGGGATTATCAACTTTACCAATGTAGTCGTTTTTCCCGGCCAGCCCACAGGAAGGGGTAACCGAATAATCTGTAAATTGACCCACTGGGACCTGTGTTTGATACTCCGCAAAAGCGGGGTAAATAGTCGTTGGAAAATGGACGTTGATATTGTCGACCTTTAGATAGGAGATTTTACTGTGACCCTGCCGCTCAAAGCCGATAATGCCAGCGTCAGCGAGCTTATTTAAATGCATGAGAACAATGGTGCTGCTTAATTGTAGCTGTTTGGATAATTCTTGGACGCTCATTCGCTTTGACGACAGCGTCTGAATAATTTGTATCCTGACCGGACTCGCTAAAGCCTTATAGACCTCAAGCGAGTCATTGGAGATATTTAAATCCACCCTTGTGCCTCCTTACTCAATTCTGGTGTTTTAACTAATGGGTATTTGTTCACTTTGAGTATATTTAAAATATTGAATCAACATAAATGTTTATCTTAAAATTGAAACCGTTTTCGACACGCCTTTATATTAGCAAAAGTATGCTTTTAAGTCAAAAAGTGACAAAACATTTATATATTAGCTTGTCTAAACGGTTGACCGGAAATATGATAAGTATGTGCACAGGTGATCGAATGACTACGTAGGAACTAGAGAAAAGGAGATTTTACATTGACAGTCTATACGAACCCGCTCATTGTTCAGCGAGCTGACCCATATATTTACAAACATACAGACGGCTACTATTACTTTACTGCCTCAGTACCGGCATATAACCTAATTGAAATTCGTCGTGCCAAAACATTGGAAGGACTTGCTCATGCTGCACCACGGACAATTTGGCGCAAACACGAAAGCGGTCCCATGAGTCAATTGATTTGGGCACCGGAAATTCATTACATTGATGGCAAGTGGTTCATCTACTTTGCCGCTGCTGAAACCACTGCTTTGGATCAGAATGGCATGTTCCAGCACAGAATGTTCTGCATTGAATGTGATAATGCTGACCCAATGCGCAGCGAAGATGATTGGATAGAACATGGCCAAGTTGAAACTGGCATGGATAGTTTCTCACTTGATGCCACTTGTTTTGAGGCTAATGACAAGCTCTACTATGTTTGGGCTCAAAAAGATCCTGACATCAAAGGTAATTCCAATTTGTACATTGCTGAAATGGAAAACCCATGGACACTGAAAACTAAGCCAGTCATGGTGTCAAAACCTGAATTCGATTGGGAAACGATTGGTTTTTGGGTGAACGAAGGGCCCGCCGTTATCCATCGTAATGGTCGCTTCTTCTTGACGTACTCTGCTAGTGCGACTGACGAACATTATGCAATGGGGATGTTGAGTATTCCAGACGATCAAGATTTACTGGATGCAAGTAACTGGTCTAAGTCCAAGACACCTGTTTTCCAGAGTGATATGGCGACTCACCAATATGGACCAGGGCACAACTCATTTACGGTTGGTGAAGATGGTCAGACCGATATTCTGGTTTACCATTGCCGAGACTACACCGAAATTAAAGGCGATCCATTGTATGATCCGAACCGTCACACCAAGGTTCAGGCGTTTACCTGGAATGCAGATGGGACCCCGAACTTTGGTAAACCCGTTCCTTATAACTATGATTAATAAACTTCAGGAGGCATTTGATTATGCAAAATAGTGCAGAAGCACCCAAAAAACAGGAGAGTAAGCATTTCTGGGGATTCCCATTTACCCACTTCACTTACTTCTTCATGTGGCAGATTATCTTTGGATATTTAACCCTGTGGATGGAACAAGTTGGCCATATGAATGGCGCCGAGGCCGGAATCGTGTTCTCAGCGATGTCTGGTTTGTCCTTGTTATTCCAACCAGTTTTTGGTATTTGGTCAGATAAATTAGTTTTTAAAAAGAATTTGCTATTTATGATTTCGATTGCGGCCATGTTAATTGGACCGTACTTCCAGTGGGTCTTTCTCCCATTGATGCATATTAACTCGTTGTTAGTTGCGCTCATCACCGGTGTCTTTTTATGCTTCATTTTTAATGGTGGTGTTTCAGTTATTGAACAGTATGTTCAACGTGCCAGCCTAGCTAACCGGTTTGAATACGGTCACTCACGGATGGGTGGCTCATTAGCTGGAATGTGTGCTTCATTCTTAGGTGGTCAACTCTTCATTTGGCAGCCAAATGCGATTTTCTGGGCATGTTCAATTTCAGCAACCATTCTGACTGGCTTACTGTTGTTCAGTGATAAAATCGATATGGATAATGCCGCTGCTGCTGGTGACACCTCCAACAAGCTTGACATGAAACAAATTGGCCAGATCTTCAAGATTAAGAACTTCTGGTACCTATCAATCTTCTACATTGGGGCCTCAGCTATTTATGATGTTTTCGATCAACAATTCATCATTTTCTTCAAGACATTCTTCAATACCGCTGCTCAAGGTACCCAAGCATATGGTAGATTGTAAAATTAATCCGAACGCTGTTCGGACAAAAAAGATCAGCTTCCTTTAAAATGGTGTTTACCACAAACCCATCTTTTAGGAGCTGATCTTTTGTCTA
>NZ_BDGB01000053.1 GCF_002157585.1 Lentilactobacillus parakefiri | reverse complement strand
GCCAAAAAAGCCAATAACCACACGCCTTTGGCGTGATTATTAGCTTTCAAGTTTCAGCTGCATATAAAAGACAAAAGACCGTGAAAAAACGGAAACATAAATACATCATTCACAAATCACGATAAAGGCATTTTAACCTGGCCGAAGATGAATTTCAAGAATTAAGTTCGGCAAAACAAAAAAGCTGTCACCCAAATGGGCACAGCTTTTGGTCGATCATAATCAGTTTCCGGAAACCACAATCAGAAAACGTGTCTATTTCCCAGCAACATTAATTCGGTTAATTGCTCGGCGAAGTGCAACTTGAGCACGATCAAGAGCTGCCTTATCCTGTCGTTGACGGGCCTCAGCAATTCGTTGTTGCGCGTTCTTCTTTGCTTTTTGCGCACGGGCAATATCAATATCATTCTGTGTTTCGGCACTATCAGCCACAATTGTTGCAACATTGTTTGAGAATTCGATAAAACCACCGTTGACAGCAATATCGTCTTCCTTGTCGTCGTATTTAACTCTCGTCTCATCAACGTCAAGTGTTGCAATAATCGGAACGTGATTCGCCATGATTCCTAGTTGTCCCGACTGAGTTGAAACAACTATCATACTAGCAGTATGCTCGTAAACTTTTCCATCGGGAGTAACGATACTAACGGTAATAACTGAATTATCAGCCAATTAGAATCCCTCCTTAGTTTGCAGCACGCTGCTTCTCATTATCAGATTCCTGTTTCATAGCCTTGGCTTTTTCAACAACATCTTCGATTGGGCCGCAGTTACGGAACGCGTCTTCTGGAATGTCATCGTACTTACCTTCAAGAATTTCCTTAAAGCCTTTAACAGTATCTTGAACAGATACGTATTTACCAGGTAATCCGGTAAATTGCTCAGCAACTGAGAAGCTTTGAGATAAGAAGAATTGAATCCGACGAGCACGGTTAACAATCGTCTTTTCCTCGTCTGATAATTCATCCATACCAAGAATTGAAATGATATCTTGAAGTTCACGATAACGTTGGAGAACGTGTTGAACCTCAGTTGCAACTTGGTAATGCTCCTGACCAACAATTGCTGGATCAAGAGCCGACGAAGTTGAAACCAATGGATCAACGGCCGGATAAATCCCTTGTTGCGTCAATGAACGTTCCAAGTTAGTCGTCGCATCCAAATGGGCAAACGTTGTTGCTGGTGCAGGGTCGGTATAATCATCGGCAGGCACATAAACGGCCTGGATCGACGTAATGGCACCCTTCTTAGTTGAAGTAATTCGTTCCTGCAACTGACCCATTTCAGTCGCCAGTGTTGGCTGATAACCAACGGCTGACGGAATCCGGCCAAGCAAGGCAGAAACTTCAGAACCAGCCTGTGTGAATCGGAAGATATTATCAATGAACAACAAAACATCTTGGCCAGCTTCATCACGGAAGTATTCCGCAATCGTCAAGCCTGTCAGGGCAACACGCATACGCGCACCAGGAGGTTCATTCATCTGACCATAAACCATGGCCGTCTTTTCAAGAACCCCTGAACCCTTCATTTCGTAGTACATATCATTACCTTCACGAGTTCGTTCACCAACACCAGTGAACACAGAAATACCATTGTGTCCTTGGGCGATGTTATGAATTAACTCCTGAATTAAAACGGTCTTACCAACTCCGGCACCACCGAACAATCCAACTTTACCACCACGAGTGTATGGTTCCAACAAATCAATCACCTTAATCCCTGTTTCAAGGATTTCAGTTGATGGGTTTAATTGATCATACTTGGGAGCATCGCGGTGAATTGGCCAACGCTCTGCGTTAGGGCCAAATTCTGGGCCGCCGTCAATTGGATCTCCTAGAACATTGAATACTCGACCAAGAGTATCTTTACCAACCGGAACACTGATGGAAGATTCGGTGTTTTCAACGTCCATACCGCGACGAAGACCATCGGTTCCATCCATAGCAATTGTCCGAACAACACCGTCACCCAAATCAAGGGCAACTTCGACAATCAGATTCTTGTCTTCGCTGACGTGGATTGCTAGAGCAGTGTTAATTTCTGGTAATTTATCGTCCAAGGAGAATTCAACATCAACAACTGGTCCAATAACTTGTATAACTTTACCAGTAGAACTCATGTTAGTTAATTCCTCCATTCAATCTTTTCTATTGACTAAGAGCCTCTTGACCACCAGTAATTTCGGTAATTTCAGTGGTGATCGCAGCTTGCCGGGCACGGTTATACTGCAATTCCAATGAAGAAATCAGATCGTCGGCATTATCAGATGCTGACTTCATGGCAGTCGAACTTGAAGCGTGCTCGGAAGTCTTAGCATCAAGAATTGCGCCATAAACCAAGCTTTCAGAATATTGCGGTAAAACAACATCTAACACTTCTTTTTCAGAAGGCTCGACATCATATTCGGCACTCATCGGCTTCACTTCAATATCTTGGCTGGCAGCTGATGCAATCGCTTCATCATCAATCGGCAGCATTTTTTCAGCTCTGAATCGTGAAATCAGGCGGTTAACAAAGTGTTCATAACAAACGTACAATTCATCAAATTGGCCTTTGTCGTACATTGATGTCACCATCTTAACAATTTGACGAACTTCGTTGAATGTTGGCACATCGCTGACCCCTCGATATTCATAAGAAACGTTATCGCCACGCTTCTTATAAAAGTCGGATCCGGTCCCACCAATGGCAAGAATTTGATAGTCATTAGCTCCCGAATGCTTTTCAATGAACTCATTGGCTTCACGAATAACGTTACTATTATAACTACCAACCATCCCACGATCAGAGGTGATAATTAAATATGCACTTCTCTTAGTCTTAGACTGATCAGCTGAATGACCTGAGGATTTGTTTAGCCCATCTAAAATGTGAGATTGGGCTAAATGCAACACAACAGATTTGATTTGGCTTGCATATTCCGCATAACTAACCGTATGCTTTTGGATCTGGTTCAGTTTTGCCTGAGAAACCATTTCCATGGCATTGGTAATTTGTCGTGTCTTCTTAGTCGAAGTAATCCGATGTTTAACATCGTTTAGCGAAGCACCCATGTAATCTCACCCTCCTTAAAACTAGTCATTTGAAGCAGCTGATTGATCATCATTTGATTGTTGATCATCGTGCTTGCTTGGTTGGAAAGTTTGTTCAAAGTCTTTAATTGCGGCATCCATTTTACTTGTATCAGGCAATTGACCAGTCTTTGCGATATCATCCAACAAATCTTTATGATTCTGATCAAAGAAATCAAAAATCTCAGTTTGATATCTCAAAATATCATCAATCGCAACCTTATCCAAGAATCCATGGGTCAAGCAATAAAGAATGACAACCTGTTTTTCAACAGAGATTGGTGAATGAAGCGGCTGTTTCAAAACTTCAACCGTTCTAGCACCACGATTCAACTTGCTTTGAGTTGCTTCATCAAGGTCGGAGCCAAATTGCGCAAATGATTCCAATTCATGATAGGAAGCAAGGTCCAGACGCAAGGTACCAGAAACTTTCTTCATCGCCTTAACCTGGGCATCCCCACCAACACGAGAAACAGAAGTTCCGGCATCAACGGCTGGACGAACACCAGAATAGAAACTATCGGCATCCAAGAAGATCTGGCCATCGGTAATGGAAATAACGTTAGTTGGGATATAAGCTGAAACGTCCCCTGCTTGAGTCTCAACAATTGGCATCGCGGTCATTGAACCGCCACCCAACTTGTCACTTAACTTAGCAGCCCGTTCCAACAAACGTGAGTGGGTATAGAAAATATCACCAGGATAAGCTTCACGACCTGGAGGACGACGAAGAATAAGTGACAACTCACGATAAGCATCAGCCTGCTTTGATAAATCATCGTAGATAATCAAAACGTGTTGACCCTTGTGCATGAAGTACTCACCCATTGTTGCGCCGGCATAAGGGGCAATGTAAAGCAATGATGCAGGTTCGGATGGTCCAGCTGAAATAACAGTTGTGTAATCCATTGCACCATACTTTTCAAGGGTACTTACGGCAGTTCGAACGGTTGATTGTTTCTGTCCAATTGCAACGTAAATACATTTCATATTCTGACCCTTTTGGTTCAAAATCGTATCAATGGCAATTGATGTCTTACCAGTTTTACGGTCTCCAATGATCAACTCACGCTGACCTCTACCAATTGGAATCAATGAATCGATCGCTTTAATACCAGTTTGTAATGGTTCGAAAACAGATTGACGATCCATAACACCTGGGGCCTTATTTTCAATCGCCTTGTGATCGTCGGCTTTAATTGGGCCTTTACCATCGATTGGTTCACCAAGTGAATTAACAACTCGTCCAATCATCTCGTCGCCAACAGGAACTTCCATAATTCGGCCGGTTCTCTTTACAGAATCACCTTCACGAATATTCGTGTCGTCACCTAAAATCATGATACCAACATCATTGGTTTCCAGGTTTTGTACCATTCCATAAACGCCGTGGCCGAAGTCGAGCAACTCTCCAGACAACGCATTTTCGAGCCCATGAGCACGAGCAATACCATCACCAACATATGTAACGATACCTGTTTCTTGAACGTCGAGCTCGTTCTTATAGCCTTGTAATTGTTGCTTAATAAGAGCACTGATTTCCTCAGCTTTAATGCTCATAAGTTTCACCTCTTTAAATAGATATCGTTAATTCAACAATAATTCTTTAACTTTATTAATCCGAGTTTCAACACTACCATCAATAATCACATCGGAAGACCGAATAACGATCCCGCCGATCAAAGATTTATCAACTTTGGTATCAAAAATGGCTTTAACCGCACCTACTCGCTTTTCAAAGGCTTTTGCCAAACGATCGAGTTGATCATCATCAAGCGGTGTTGCAGAAACAACCTGTGCTCTGACAATCTTCTTATCATCTTCGTAAACCTTTTGGAATTGGTCAATGATCTCCAAAACCTGGGGGAAACGACGATAGCTGGCGACAACCTTTAAAAAGTTATTAATAAAGTCTGATGCATCTTTGGTGATAGGAGCCAAGAGAGATTGTTTTTCATCATCTGAAACTCGGATATCATCGAGAATTTCAATCAACTTTGGATTAGCAGCAAAAATTTTACGTAATTCAAGCAAATCAGCGTAACCAGCTTCAAGTTCATTGGAATCACTCAGAACTTCAAACATGGCTTTTGCGTATTTTTTTGAAGCGCTCATATCATCTAATGTCATTTCTGCTTACCCAACCCTTCAATGTAAGAGTCAACAAGTCCTTTTTGATCATCTTCGTTTAATTCTTTCGAAATAATCTTGGATGCAATTTCAATAGAAAGACTTGCCACATCTTTTCGTAATTTAGCCAAAGCTTCTTGTCGCTCTTGTTCAATGTCCTTTTCAGCAGAACTCTTAAGATTAGATGCTTCATTTCTAGCATCTTCAACAATCTGTTCTTGTTGTCTTTGTCCATTCTGTTTGGCAGTGTTAATAATGGTATTCGCGTCATCACGCGTTTTGTCTAATTCAGCCTGACGTTTTTGAGCCAGATCAGCTGCTTTAGTTCTTGATTCCTTAGCAGAATCAATATCATTAACAATCTTGTCTGAACGGTCTTGCATCATCTTCGTAATTGGCTTCCATGCAATGATCTTGACCAACCACATCAAAACAAGGAATGTGATCATGACAAACAGCATATCTCCGACGTAAAGCTGAGCTCCAACTACTGAATATGAAAACATCAATTGGCACCTCCTTCTTTGTGTATTTGACTAAACCGGTTATTACTTGTTCATAACCAGCAAAGCAACAACGAAGGCGATGATAGGCATAGCTTCAACCAAACCAACACCGATGAACATGTTACTACGCAGTTGTCCGGATAATTCTGGCTGACGTGCCATTCCTTCCAACATCTTAGAAATTAAAATACCATCACCAACAGCTCCACCGATAGCGGCACCGGCCATTGCAATACCTGCAGCAATTGCTCCCATAATTAAAAATCCTCCTTAATAGTCTCCAAAATATTTTTGCTAATCTTCAAGCTCGAGCTTTCGTGAAATGTATACGGATGATAACGTCACAAAAACATAGGCTTGGATACATCCGATAAAGACTGAGAAACCTGTCCAGGCCAATTCAAGGATGAACGAAACGACCCACATAACTGCTCCACCATGCGACATGCCAAGGATTATTCCAAGAAGCATTTCACCTGAAAGGATGTTCCCAAATAGTCGCAATCCTAACGTTAAGAAATTAGTGAACTCTTCGAATAAGTTAATTGGCAGGAAAAATACGAATGGCTTTAAATAATTCTGAAAATGTCCCTTGTAACCTAACTGCCGAATTCCAAGGAATTGTGCAAGTGTTAGAGTAATCAGAGCCAGAGTCATAGTAACAACCGGATCAGAAGTTGGACTTTTGACATATGTTACACCAGAAATGTCGATATGCAAGAAGAGTCCCTGCAAATTCGCAATAATGATAAACATAAACAGAGTAAAGCCCCATAAACCTAGTGTTCTACTTGTTTCACCGGAAATCGAGCTTCGGACAATACCGTTGGTAAAGTCCACCGCATATTCTAAAACGTTTTGTGCTTTGCCCGGTTTCAGTGTCAAGTGCCTTGATAAAGCATACACAAGAACCAAAACAACGCAGGCAGCCAGTAATATCGAGATTAAATTACCAACGTTAAACGTTAGTCCCAAGAATTCAAAAGTAGAAGCAGCTTCTCCCACAAAATCTCACCTCTTTCCTCCACATAATCACGCATGCAAATCAATCTGGTTTTGGTCCAGAAGACATTAATACCAAAGTGAAACATTGCGATGGTACCGAACACAGACCCGTGTTCAAATACCATTGAAATCATACCACCATTTATTACAAAATTCAAAACAATCTTGACAGGGAAACGTCGCGTGAGCAGTAGTGTTCAACGGCATGCACAATGAATAATCGCCGAGCGACTTTGCTGGCACTTAATTTAATGGATATCAAAATCAGAATGCATTTGTAAATAAAACAAAAAGCTGATAACAAAATTTTCATTTTGTCTCAGCTTTAACTGATTATTTGGTTCCAAACAACCGGTCACCTGCGTCACCAAGTCCAGGAACAATATAACCCTTGTCATTTAATTTTTCATCAAGGGCGGCCGTGTAAATGTCCACATCAGGATGGGCCTTTTGGAGAGCCTTAACCCCTTCAGGAGCAGCTACTAAACAAACAAATTTAATGTTCGATGCACCACGCTTCTTCAAGGCATCAATGGCCATGATTGAAGAACCACCGGTAGCAAGCATTGGATCAACGACAAAAATCTGACGCTGACCAATATCAGATGGCAGCTTCACAAAATATTCATGAGGTTCGAGGGTCTTTTCATCACGATACATCCCAATATGACCAACTTTGGCCGCTGGAATTAAATCCAGCATCCCGTCAACCATTCCGATGCCGGCCCGTAAGATTGGGACAATCGCAACTTTTTTACCAGAAATCTGTTTGGCGTGTGCAATGCCCTCTGGTGTCTCAATATCAACATCTTCCAAAGGCATGTCACGGGAGACTTCGAACGCCATCAAAGTGGCAATTTCGTTGACGATTTCCCGAAACTCTTTCGTGCCGCAATTCTTGTCCCTAATCATTGACAGCTTGTGTTGAATCAAGGGATGATCCATAACTTGAAACTTACCCATTATTTTCCAACTCCTTTTTGTATTCCGCAATAATTGTATCACATATCTGGTATCGGAAAGTATACAAAAAGGCTTGAAACCACAATTAGTTTCAAGCCAGTCGTTATTACTGATTAATAGGATGAGCGGCCGTTAGTTGTTCAACTTTAGCAGAAACGTCCTGTAAATTTTTGTCATCGTCGGGTTTGTGAATCACTTGTAAAATTAAATTGGCAACCGCTTTGGCGTCATCTTCCTTAAAGCCACGGGTGGTAATGGCTGGGGTTCCCAACCGCAACCCGCTGGTCTTTGAAGGTGGCAGTGGATCATTTGGAATGGATTCTTTATTAGTGGTGATATGCACAGTATCTAATAGGTTCTGCAGTTCTTTACCATTCAGTGAGGTCTGCGTTAAGTTGATCGTCATCAAATGATTATCGGTGCCGCCGGTGAGAACGGAAACCGTCTTGGAATTCTGGAAGACCGCCGCCATTGCTTTGGCGTTCTTGATAACCTGCTCGCCGTATGTTTTGAATGCCGGCTGCAAATCTTCATAAAAGGCCGCCGCTTTTCCAGCAATCACGTGTTCCAGTGGACCACCCTGGCTGCCTGGGAAGACAGCTGAATTCAACTTTTTGGCATACTTTTCTTTTGCCAAAATTAAGCCGCCACGAGGGCCACGCAACGTTTTGTGAGTCGTAGTGGTAACGACATCAGCAACCGGAACTGGACTTGGATGTAAGCCAGTCGCCACTAAGCCGGCAATATGGGCCATATCGACCATCAGATAAGCGCCAACGGAATCGGCGATGTCTCTGAATTTCTGCCAGTCAATGATTCGACTGTATGCGGATGCACCGGCAATAATTAATTTGGGTTGAACGATTTGAGCAATTCTGTCAACCTCATCATAATCAATCAACTGGGTCTTTGGATCAAGGCCGTATGAGAATGAATCGTATAATTTACCGGAAAAACTGACCTTAGCGCCGTGGCTTAAATGACCACCAGCATCCAGGCCCATTCCTAAAATCCGGTCACCGGGTTTTAGGAATGCGGCATAAACTTCTTGGTTCGCTTGTGAACCTGAGTGAGGCTGCACGTTAGCGTATTCGGCACCGAACAATTCTTTGGCACGATCGATTGCCAATTGTTCAACAACATCAATGTACTCACAGCCGCCGTAATACCTTCGGCCCGGGTAGCCTTCAGCGTACTTGTTAGTCAAAACAGATCCCTGAGCGGCACGAACAGCGTTTGATACGATATTTTCAGACGCGATCAGTTCGATATTATGCTCCTGACGGTTCTCTTCGTTGGCAATGGCATCCCAAAGTTCTGGATCCTGCTGTTTATAATCGTAGTTCAACTGCAACACCTCACTAATTTATTTGGTACAACCAAATTATAACTGCTTAAAATGCATTTGCCCAGCCGATTTATTCAACCGATTCATGTAAGCCTCACCAATTCCCTTTGGATCAATCCCTTGGGTAAAAATAATTTTATACACAGGGTGGTTATCAAAATCCCGTAACTCGGCAAACAAATCGTGTGCAGCGGTTTTGGCATCTTTGCCGAGTGAAATCACATTGACATTATCAGGCCAATTAATTGTCTTGATGACATCATCGAAAGCCATCACCCCAACTGGCTGTGGATGCTGCTTAATCCAGTTGGCCACAGCGTGCCAGTCATCATCAGGGTCAACAATGTACACCTGAGCGTTAGGTGCATAGTGCTTATACTTCATCCCAGGTGCCTTTGGGGTCTGCTTGGCGCCCACATGGTGCAGTTCATCAATGACCGGTCGATGAATGACGGCTTCAATCGCTTCTTTGGTGACTGCACCGGGCCGCAAAATAGACGGCGTTGCCACTGACATATCAAGGATTGTTGATTCAACGCCAACGGTGGTTGGTCCATCATCGACAATCGCGGCAATTTTCCCATTTAGATCATGGTAGACATGCTGGGCAGTCGTCGGGCTGGGCTTACCGGAAGTATTAGCTGAAGGCCCAACAATTGGCACACCAGCTTTTGAGATTAAATCTAGGGTCGTCTGATTTTTCGGGAACCTGAACGCTGCAGTATCCAACCCACCGGTAACCGATTTGGATAAGGCATTCGGCTTCAACTTAAAAATCATTGTCAAAGAGCCCGGCCAAAATTTAGCCATTAATGCCTTCGCATCGGCTGAAAATGGCTGAGCGTATTGTGCCACCATGGCGACGTCAGAAACCGTCACGATCAATGGATTATCACTGGGACGACCCTTAGCGGCATAGACTTTCTTAACCGCGACTTCATTGGTTGCGTTGGCTCCCAATCCATAAACGGTTTCGGTGGGAAATGCCACCAGTTCACCTTGGCGGATAAAATCGGCTGCTTGGTCCAGTTGCTGCTTTTTTAAAATTAAAGTTTCCATATTATATAGCCTTCATTTCTTTACTTGAATCATGCGCTGATGGCCCGAGGCATCGTGCTTAGCGATTACGTGGGCCGTTGGCATTGCTGCTTTAAAAATCGTCGTCACTGCTGCCTCTTGGTGAAATCCAATCTCCAGGTACAATCTTCCCGATGAAGTTAAGTGACTTGATGTCCCGGCAGCAATTTGTTTGTAAATCGCAAGTCCTTGATTCTCCGCGTATAGTGCCAAATCAGGTTCATGCGCAATCACTCGCCTGTCCATGTAGGGCTGCTCATCTTTGGCAATGTATGGCGGGTTTGACACAATGATGTCAAATGAATCATGGATGTCTTCAAAGACGTCGCTCAATGCAAACTGAATCCGTGTCTGATTAGCGGTGGCGTTTTGCCTAGCCACTTCAATGGCTGCTGAGGAAATGTCGCTGGCAACAATCTGCCAATGTGGTCTGAAGTGCTTAAGGGCAATCGCAATGGCGCCACTTCCAGTACCAATATCTAACACCTTGAGGTTGGCATCCGGGTTGTCGTTCAGAATCCAGTCAACCAGCTCCTCAGTTTCAACCCGGGGAATCAGTACAGCTGGGGTGACCTTCAACGACAAGCCGTAAAAATCAGCCTTGCCTGCGATATACTGTGGGGGAATCCCCTTTAACAATTGATGAATGGCATCCTGAAATACCTGCCATCGTTCGTTTGGCATGCGGGCTTGATAATGAATCAAAAGATCGGCAGCTGACAGGTCAAACAATTGCTCGAGAAGAAAATCCACGTCGTACATGTCAACGTCACCAGCGTCCTTGATACGAAAAGAGGCCCACTTTCGGGCTTCGAAGTAGGTCACGTTTTGTGGGTTATTCATTAGTCAGGTTCTCAAGTTTCTTGGCTTGATCTGAAACAATCAAGGCATCGATGATTTCGTCCAGTTCACCATTCATAATCCGGTCTAATTTGTTCAAGGTTAACCCGATTCGGTGATCAGTCACCCGATTTTGTGGATAATTGTAAGTCCTGATCCGCTCGGAACGATCGCCAGTCCCAATCGCTGACTTTCGCTCCGCATTGTATTGATCTTGTTCCTGCTGAGCATAATAATCATAAACCCGGGCCTTTAAAATCTTCATGGCCTTCTGGCGGTTCTGCTGTTGGGATCGCTCATCTTGCATAGCAACGACAATGCCAGTTGGCAAATGAGTCATCCGAACCGCCGAAGAAGTCTTGTTGATATGCTGACCGCCGGCGCCAGAAGAACGGTAGACGTCAACTCGGATATCCTTTGGATCAATATCGATGTCGACGTCTTCTTCTTCAGGCATCACGCCAACCGTGGCCGTGGAAGTGTGCACCCGGCCGGCAGATTCGGTGACCGGCACCCGTTGAACCCGATGGGCGCCGTTTTCATACTTAAGCTTTGAATATACCTTATCACCGGTAATCATCAAAACGATTTCTTTGAAACCACCAACCTCGGTTTCATTCTTATCAATGATTTCAACTTTCCAGCCTTGACGTTCCGCGTATTTCGAATACATACTGAATAAATCGGCAGCAAATAAGCTCCCCTCATCGCCACCAGCCGCACCATGGATTTCCATAATGATGTTTTTGTCATCATTTGGATCTTTTGGCAGCAGCATCACCTTCATTTGGTCTTCAAGTTTGTCCTTTTCATCAGTTAAGCTGGTGATTTCATCTTTAACCATTGCCTCAAGATCATCATCAATCTTTTCTCGGAGCATCTCTTTGTCATCGTCTAACTGCTTGCTGACTTTTTGGTACTTCTTAAAAGCGGCCACGGTGTCTCGAAGGTCCGCTTCTTCTTTTGATAATTTCATGAATTTTTGGGTGTCGGCAATCACTTCCGGATCACTAATTAACTCGTTTAATTCATCATATCGATCAACGACCGATTGTAATTTGTCGAAAATTTCGTCCATTTAATATTCCTCACTTTGGTTACTTAATAGGTGGATTGTAATAATGCTTTCTGCAGACCGGATAATAGGATTCATTGCCACCCATTTGAATTTGTTCACCTTCATACACCGGCTCACCGTTGTGAAAGCGCAGGTTCATAATGGCCTTCTTGCCGCAGAACCAGCAAATTGTCTTCATTTCTTCTATCTTATCAGCATATAGCAGCAGGTACTTGGAACCCTCAAATAAGTTGTTTTGAAAATCGTTCTTTAAGCCAAATGCCATCACCGGCACGTTCAACTCATCGACAATTCTTGCCAGTTCCATGACGTGCTTTTTCTTCAAGAACTGCGCCTCGTCAATTAAAATACAACTTGTATGGGGGTTTAATTCCTGTACCAGATCAAAGACGTTGGTGTCCTCGTGAATCGGCTCGGCTTTTCGTTCCAAGCCAATCCGCGATTCAATCATCCCGTGTTTTTCTCGTGTATCTAATGCACTGGTCATAATAATAACACTTTTATTTTGCTCTTCATAATTATGAGCAACCTTGATAATTTCGATTGTTTTGCCGCTATTCATTGCGCCATACCGATAAAATAGTTGAGCCAAAATATCCACCTTTTTCCTTAAGAGCTTCTCTTCCATTATACAGAAAAAGTTTTGAAAATCGATAATAATGAGAAAATTGCCTGGCTCCCTCATTATTGCTGAACCCCTAAAGTGTGAGCTTATATATGTTCAAACAGTTGAGCATATGCTACACTTAATGTTTGATTAGGTTCATTATGTACTTCATTTTAAGGGAGTAAATTTTATGTCATTAAAAAGTTCAATTGCGACAGCGGCCGGTAAGTCGTCTTACTGGTTTCTGCATACATTTTTTAAGGGTGGCAGTTCGCTTCCCGGCAAAATCACCAAACGGCTGGACCCAGAAATTCTGGCAACCCTTGGCCGTGACTATGATGTGATCGTCATAACTGGAACCAACGGAAAAACGCTGACGACCGCGCTGACGGTTCAAGTGCTCAAAGAAAAGTATGATAACATTTTGACCAACCCAACCGGCTCAAACATGGAGCAAGGCATCATCACCACCTTCCTTCACGCACCAAAGTCAAAGGGTAAGCGGCCACTGGCGGTCTTAGAAGTCGATGAAGCCAATGTCATCATGGTCACCAAATACATCAAGCCAAAAGCATTTGTCTTCACCAACATCTTCAGAGACCAAATGGATCGTTATGGCGAAATCTATACGACCTATAATAAAATATTGAACGGCGTAGCACTAGCTCCCAACGCAACCATCATTGCCAACGGCGACGCACCAATTTTCCACTCAAAACAACTGCCGAACCCGATTGTCTACTACGGTTTCGACAATCAAAAAGATGGTGACATCAAGGCAACTCCCAACACGGACGGCGTGCTCTGTCCCCAGTGTCAGCACGTCTTGCACTATCATTTCATCAGCTATTCAAATCTGGGCAAGTATTTCTGCCCCAACTGTGGGTTTGAACGGCCTGAATTGAACTTTGCGCTCAACACAATCAACGAGCTGACGCCAAAATCATCAACCTTTGAAATCGATGGTGAGCCGATTACAATTAACATTGGTGGCGTTTATAACATTTATAACGCGCTGGCTGCCTATTCGGTTGGCCGATTCATGGGGGTTTCTCCTGCACAAGTCAAAAAAGCCTTCGAAAAGGGCAAACGAATCTTTGGTCGACAAGAAGAAATTAACGTCGACGGCAAGCTGGTAACGCTGATTCTGGTTAAAAACCCGGTGGGGCTCAATCAGGTAATCGACATGATTTCCACTGATAAGGACCCGTTCACCTTCATTGGCTTACTTAATGCCAATTATGCTGACGGAATCGACACCAGCTGGATTTGGGACGGCGATTTTGAACGGCTGCCGAAGATGAACATTAAACAATTCATCACGGGCGGCGAACGGTACAAAGACATCACCTACCGACTCCAGGTTGCCGGCATCGACCCCAAAAAACACTTGGTTGAACCAGATTTGGACAAAGTTGTCGAAATGATTCCAAAAGCGCCAACCAAAAAGGTTTATATCCTCGCAACTTACACGGCTATGCTACACTTAAGAAAAGTATTTGCAGCTAAAGGCTTTATCAAGGGAGGTATGGATTAATGAGCTATTCTTTAAATGTCTGTCACCTGTACGGCGATTTGATGAACACTTACGGCGACCTCGGCAACATTTTGGTTCTCAAGTATCTGGCAAACAAAATGGGAGTTGAGCTGACTTCTGAAGTTGTCAGCCTAGATCAGCCCTTTGATCCCGCCAAATATGACATCGTCGTCTTTGGCGGTGGTCAAGATTTTGAGCAGTCAATTATCTCTAAAGATATTCAATCTAAAAAGCAGGCACTGGTCGACTTTATTGAAGATAACGGCTCAGTTGTTGCCATCTGTGGTGGCTATCAATTGCTCGGTCACTACTATATCGGCGCTAACGGTGAAAAGCTGATGGGCATCGGTGCCTTGGATCACTACACGGACAAGCAAAAAGACCACCGATTCATCGGCAACGTTGTGATTGAAAACGAAGAAACCGGTGAAAAGTACCACGGCTTCGAAAACCACCAGGGAATTACCTTCTTAGGTCAAGGCGAGCGCCCACTTGGAAAGGTGCTTGAAGGCCACGGCAATAACGGCCAGGATAAGACTGAGGGTGCGATTTACAAAAACGTTTACTGCACCTATTTCCACGGCCCGATTCTTGCCAGAAATAACGATATTGCTAAACATGTTTTGATGAACGCACTAAAGCGAAAATATCCTGACGCAGATTTGACACCAGAAGCTGATCTGAAAGTTGGGGCAACATTTTAACTAGACTGGGACAATCGGCGTTTAGATCCCAGAATTTAACGAAGAAATCCAATCATTCCCGGTTTTGGAATGGTTGGATTTCTTCGTTAAATGGCAGGGATCTGCCGTTTGCCACGTAGGCTAGGCAAGCGATGCTGGCCGTCGTCGCAGCTTTCAACAATGTAAAAGACCATGATTAAGGGCGTTATTACGAACGAAAGAATGACTAATGTCGCATCCTCTTTGGTGTAGAAACTATTAATTTTCAATCTCATTTTCCTTAACAAAGGTTCGAATCAATTGGCTTCGATAGGGTAAAAACAACGGATTGCTTGGATCAGGATGAACCCGGTTTGATAAAAAGACCAAGGCTTTATGTGAGTCCCGGTCGACCACGATCAAGGTTCCGGTATAACCGGTGTGGAGAATGTATGGATGACCGTTGTAATGACGTAAAATCCAGCCAAATGAGCGGTTCTTCATGTGCCCTGGCGTCTGGTCAACGAAGAGTTGATCGATCCAGTCAGCTGGGAGAAAATCCGGATATTTGACCTCGCCCAACAGCCACTTGGAAAAATGGATCAGATCGTCGAGTGATGCAAACAAGCCCGCTGAGCCACAGTCAGCACCAAGAATTTGAGCTTTAGGATCGTGAACAGTGCCGCGAATCAACCCTTTACTAGGAACTAACTCAGTGGGAACGACATTATTGATTTGATCCGGCGTAAATGTCGCCTGATTCAATTCTAACGGCCGTAACACAAATTCATTAATCAGCTGTTGAACCGGTTCACCCATCACACGTGTTGCAATCCAGCCTAAAAAGATGAAGTTGTAATCTTGATAATGAACCACTTTGCCGATATCTGAGCCGCTTTTTAAAGCTAACAAAGCAGACATCAATTCCGGCTTTGCTAACTGATTGCGGTTTGGAATATAGCCGACGATATCCGAGGTGTGAGTAAGCAAATGCCTGATGGTCACCTGTGGCGACTGCCACTGTGGAAAGTACTTGGTTAAAGAGTCAGTCAACGATATTTTACCAGAGACTAACAATCGTAAAATCAAATTAGTAGTACCAATCACTTTGGTCAGTGAGGCCAAGTCGTATAACTCGCCACTGTGCAGGGGCAGCCTGTCTGGCAGTAATTCCTGCTGACCAACCACATCGGTTTTTACGCCATCCCGATCAATAATGGCAAAGCTCACGCCGGGAACAATTCTCGCATCCACAAACTGGTGCATTTGATTGACCGTGTTTGGGTAATCCATGGGCAGCTTCCTTTCGCGTTTTGATGCATTCATTGTAACGCTAAATTCCAAGCGATTAAAGAAGCTGATAAGCCAGCCGATCGAAAACATTCTCTCCACCCTGCTCAGATTTGTTACAATAAGAACGTAAGACTTTTAAGATCGGAGGAAGTTCAAGTGGCAAGTAACTCAGACACAATTTACCACGTTTTATCGTACATTAAATCACATCCGGACAAAGTGTTCACCAAACCGGACGCATACGATAACGTCGTTGAGATGTACCTCGATGACACCGTCAAACTAGGCAATCCTGAAATCTACTTTCCAAAGCAAAAGCTCGAAGTTAACCGGATGTCTTCAGACTTTCTGTCAATGTACAGTGATTTGCTGGACTATTTCCATGATATGACGCAAGTTAAAGACGCAAATTATCATGAGTTGTGGATCACCACCTCACATTTGGCAGACCAACACAAATATTTGGTTGACCTGTCGTTTGAATAGCTATCCAAATAAAGGAGTTTTTTACTTTGATTAGCACAATGTTTGATGTTATCACCAAGCTGTCGTCATATGCGATGGTGATTTTTTTCGCCATGTTTGTCTACTTTAAGACCACTGGCAAGCACGGTAAATATCCGTATGGCAAGTATGCTTTGGTGTCATTGGTCTTGATGGCTGTTTTTGGGACGCTATTTTTTAATTCACCCAAGGGCAAAGAAGTCATCAAAAAAGGAAATGCGGAGCAGGCTGAACGGACTGAAAAGACCGTTAAGAAGCCGGCCAAAAAGTCGACTAAGAACACTGAAACTGCCGTAAAACAAAAGCTGAGCACCACCCGCACGCTCTTGTTCAAGCACCAAGTCAAGCTGCATAGTAGCCAGACTGCGTTCACAGTCGCCGTAACTGATAAGCGGGACACCACCGAATCTTTTAGGTTAACCACGATTGCGATTTTAAAGGCGATTAAAGATTCCCAATACAATCGTTATGACAAGTTCACCATTGTCTTCAATCGAAATGTTGGCAATCAACGAAAGCGCACCATTGTCAAAAGTATGTTTACCAAACAGACGCTGCGAAAGCTGAACCTAAACAAGCTTGAGACCAATCAGTTGAAGTCTAACGCCGATGATTATTATGAAATCAAATAAATCACTCGAAAAACGAGGCATCCCTCAAAGGAAAAAGTTTCCCTTTGGCGGTTGCCTCATTTTTTGATCATTTAGTTAACTGATAACTAGCATCGATTAAGTCACAGATTTGCTTTGAATCCACCTCGTTCAATCGGATGGATAACCAGTTTGTTTTGTTCATGTGATAAGCTGGCAGGATCCCCAAAGTGGCTTGTCGAAACTCAACTTCTTTAGGATCGAGTTTGACATCCATAATGTCTTCCTTGCCCTGCCCACTGAGTCCAAGCTGCATCTTTTCAACTTGCATCACCAAGCCAAACCATTTGCGGTTCTCGGGATGACGCAGTACGGCAAAACTGGGGTATTTTTTCCACAGATATTCAGGTTGAACACCATATTCTTTGACAACATAGGTTATGACATCTTGATAGTTCATGAATTCTCCTTCTAATGACTCAATTAATCCCAATTGAGCTATGCCTCAATCATATTGGAAAAAGTTGAAAAATAAAAATCCCGGAATCACAGGCTTTCGACAACCTATGACACCGAGATTTAACAAGCGATTGGGTATACTGGGGTCGAACCAGTAAATTACGGATTCAGAGTCCGTTGCCTTACCATTTGGCGAATACCCAATGAATATCACAACTAAATATATTAAAGATTTTTTCCGCTTTTGTCAACTTTATATTTAAATTTCATTTGTTGACAAATCTTTCTGATTTAGATACACTATTATAGTGAGTTTGATAGCATTGCCCGCTGGTCAAACTGGTTTAAGACGTCGCCCTCTCAAGGCGGAGTTACGGGTTCGAGCCCCGTGCGGGTGATAATCGTTGATCTAACAATAATCAGCAAGGGATTAGCCATTTAAGGCTAATCCTTTTTTTATTTGAAAATTAACTAGTCAGTTTTGCTGAATTGTCTAACAACAATTGTCGCCAAACTAAATTTAACGCAACTTTGTATCTTGGTGGTATCATAAATGCATCAAGATTAGGAGGCTTCACAATGGAATTAACCGCAACTGACTATGAAATTTTAAAAGCAATCTATACTGGCCGAGTCTCATCCGGTACCCCTATTAATCACTTTGTTGATTATTGTGACAACGTCATTGGTGGCAATCCCAAACCGCTGGTTAATGCAGGCTACATTGTGACCGATCACAACGAAATTAACGGGTTGACGGAGAAAGGGACTAAAGCTTACGAAGCCCACGCGGCCCAAGAATCAAGCAACTAACAGAAAAGTCATCATTTTGTATCTCTGAAAAGAGGCTCAGAGGCATACAAAATGATGACTTTTTGATTTATTGATTTTCCTGATCCTTTTCAGCAGCCGTCGCATCTGGAATGATAACGGTAAACGTCGTTCCTTCACCTAATTTAGATGACACAGAAATCTTGCCGCCATGAGACTTCACTAACTGATGGACAATCGCCAAGCCTAGCCCTGATTCACCATACTTACCAGTTCTTCGCGATGCATCAGCTTTATAATACCGTTCAAAAATATTTTTTTGCTGGTCCTCAGACATACCAATGCCAGTATCGGCAACTTTAATAATTGTTTCATTGTAACCCCGTTCACCGGTTACAGTAATGGTTCCCTGATCAGTAAACTGAATTGCATTAGTGACAATGTTGAAAACAATTTGGACAAATCGATCATAATCAGCATAAATCGTCAAAGCTTTAGGAGCATTCAAAACAAGTTTGTCACGAGATTCTTCTGCTTTGCTGTCTAATTGGTCAATGACATTTTCAAGGACCTTAGCAGCGTTAAACTGGTGCTTATCAAGCTGAATAGAGTTGGAGCGAATCTTTTCGTAATCCAGATTTTCATTCACCAGCCGAATCAGTCTTTGGGTTTCACTGCTCATTAAATCAATACTTTTTGCTCTTGATTCTTGGGGAATCACGTCGTACTTAATGCCTTCAAGAATTCCAGAGATTGTGGTGAGCGGCGTTCGCATTTCGTGGGCAGCGTTGGCTAGAAATTCCTGACGGCGTTCTTCTTGACGTTGAATTTCATTGTTGGCCTGCTGGAGGGACTGGGTCATGTGATTAAAGTCGACAATCAATTCGCCGATTTCATCCTTCCCACCAGGCTTCAAGCAAATTTTGTAATTGCCGTTTAAAACTTGGTTAGCGGCACTTCGAAGCTTACTAATCCGCCGGTTGAGCCTTCTGGCGATGAAATAGCTGATGAACATTGAAATCAGCAGTGCAACAAACAATGCCTTCAATAAATCGCGGTTAATCCGTTTAACATTGGAATTAACGTCTGAAATAAACGCTCCGACCGTCACAGCGGCCACTAGTTTTTTCTTATAATAATAAGGCTTGAGGACTTCAATCATTGCCGGACGGGTCTTGCCATTACTAAGCTTAAAATTTTTATTATTGACCTTCCGGACAATCTGGTTGCGTCGCAAGTGCTCCCAATCATGACGCGTAATTCTTGGAGCCACCCCATTATTTGGATAAATCACCTGATCTTTGGGACTAAAAACCGTAAAATGAACCGCTTGATTCTCCAACAAGGCTTCCGAGTTCTTCAGCTTCTCTTCGTTAAAAGTCACCTTAGCCTTATTCCTAGAGCTGATCGTCAGCGATTGTTGAATCAAACTATCGGAATACTTTTCCAGGTTATGCCATGTTTGATCATAGACGAACGTTTTCGACATTCGCCCAAATGAAAATCCCAGCAGTAAAATTGTACAGGCAATTACTAAAAAGAATGCTAATAATTGCTGATAAATCATTTTCATGATTTTTTGCCCACTTCACTATCATCAAATTTATAGCCAACACCCCAAACAGTTTGGATCACTTGAGTGCCAACCTTTTCAATTTTTTGACGCAATTTTTTAACATGCGCATCGACGGTTCGTTCATCACAGTAATACTCGTAATTCCAGACAGTTTCCAAAAGCTGTTCACGGGAGAATACTTGCCGTGGCTTTTGCGCCAACGTCTTTAAGAGTTCGAACTCTTTGGGCGTCAAATCAGAAATTCGTTTGTCATCCAAATACACTTCCCGGGTGCTGGAATTGAGCTTGAAGTGGTCAGTTTGAACATCAAAGACATTTTTGGCCTTTTCATCGGCAGATTCGGCTTCATTCTCCGTGTGTGCCCGCCGCTGTAGTGCTTTAATTCTGGCCACCAGCGTAATTGGTGAGAACGGCTTAGTGACATAGTCATCAGCCCCCATCTCAAACCCCAACACCTGATCACTATCTGAATCGCGAGCTGTCAGCATGATAATCGGGACCGTTTGTGATTGGGCGCGAATCTCTTTAGCAACTTCCATACCGTCTTTTTTAGGTAAATTAAGATCTAGGGTAATCATGTCCCAACCTTCAGGATCTTCGTTAAATTTATCCATCGCCTCAATGCCATCATAGGCAAAGGTGACGTCCCAGTCTTCCTTTTGGAAAAACATCTGCATCATTTCTGACACTGATTTATTATCTTCAATCATCAACAATTTCATTCTAAACCCCCGCCTTCAATAACTGATTGCTTCTAAGTTCCCGCGTTTCCAATGCTTTCTTAAATGATTTTGAGAAATCGACTCTAATTTACCGGTCCACGGATCGTTGTAGTAGTAGAGCTTGCGGTTGAAACCGGTCAATAAAATCAAGCTGGACTTTAAATTATCAAGACCGGCAACTTTGACTAAAATTGGCCGTCTGCGAAGAAGCTGCTTATCTAACTTGCGAAAATCAACCCCGTTTAGATCACGAATTGAGTGAGTCAATGAAATAATCAAATCACTTAAATCCATCAATGTTAGTGATTGCGCGTGCCACTTCTCAACTTCGTCTCGGATATCATTAACGTCTACCTTAATCCCAGCGCTGTTAAGCAACATCAAAATAGCCGTGCATTGATTATCAATATCGGATTGAGTTGGCTGCTTAAACGGTTCAACAGCCAACCGCCGAAATGTCTTCCGGATATTTCGCTTCGGTAGCCAGCCTTCAAGATCTCCGCACGTAAAGTGATACCAGACCAATTTATTAAAAAAACTAATTTCATCAATCAAAAAATCCTGTGCCTTGATGCTATCTGGTACTTTAATTTTATTTTTTGGATTAACATTTTTTTCGTTACCGTTTGCTAAGTACCAATGTTCGCCCGGAATCCTTCTCAGTCGAACAAAGAAACGGCTGGTTTTCTCATTCGCAATGGTTGTTTTTTCCAATCGTCTCACCTCATATATTACCCATTTTACCAATAATCAGAAGAACTTGCTTGAAAAGACGCAATATTGTTATGATAGAAAAGAATATGATTATAAAAAAGATAATGAAAAGGATGGCTTACTTATGTATAAAGGAATTGCATTCTTTGACCTTGACCATACTTTGTATAACGAACACACCAGAGTCGATGCCGAGGTGGCCGATGCGATGCACCAATTAAAAGCAAATAATATTCTTCCCGTGATCTCGACGGGTCGAAATCTGTTCGAAATTCCCGACACCATGAAAAAGACTGGGATTGACACCGTTGTTTACGCCAATGGCAGTTACGTCATTTTTGAAGGCAAGCCAGTTTATAAGGCCCTCCTTGATAAGTCAGTCGTCAAAACCTTTGTTGACTTTGCCAAATCTAATCATGAAGCAACCACTGTCATGAATAGTCAGGGTGCCAAAATTAACTTTATCAACGACATTGTTCGCGGCAATTATAACTTCATTAACTCACGGATGCCAAACCTGGGGGTGGATGATTTCATTGAACATCAAGAAGTCATCATGATGCTAATCAACACCAAGGGACCTGATGAAAGGTATATTGACCGCTTCGCCGATACGCTGACATTCTTCAGGAACACCCCGTTTAGCATGGACATTGTCCACAAGGGCAGTTCCAAGAAAAAAGGCATCCAAGAATTAATTGCCAACGCCAATCTATCTGGCATTCCAACCTATGCGTTTGGCGACGGGAATAATGACATCCCCATGCTTGATTTTGTCGATCACCCGGTTGTGATGGAAAATGGCCTTCCTCACGTCAAAGAATACGCCGAATTCATTACCACCAAGAATACTGATCACGGAATTGTCAACGGTCTGAAACATTTCGGCCTCCTTTAAGTCAAAATCCTTCTCAGTTTTCCTGGTCTATGATATGATGTAATTTGTACCGGGGTCGTTATGGATTCGACGGGTATAGGTTGAGTCTGGATTGCGTTTCGTGCAGCGCCACGTTAAACCGCCCAGTTTATTATAACTGCAAAAAATAATAACAATTCTTACGCTTTAGCTGCCTAATAAGCGCTTAACGTAGATCCTCCTAATCTCGCCCATGGGTTAGATCTGGGTCCTAAATTTAGTGGGCTCACGCAGTTTGCTCCCACCTGAAGCGGACTGAAGAGACTAATCAGGTTAGCCTGCTGTGGGTGCCTTGATTTATGGCGTTTCAGTAGGTGAAATTTAAATAATAGATCTATGAACGTAGATATCTAGGTGGCGATATGCTCGGACGCGGGTTCAACTCCCGCCGACTCCATCAAATATACCAAAAAGGTCAGTCATGACAGTGTGCAAAGGCATTGTCATAACTGACCTTTTTTATGATCACGTCAATTTGGTAACTCAAAGGAAGTCATAGAGAAATTGCCAAAATTATGAAAATGGCGATCCGTTTTGAAACCTAATCAAAACGCCTCCGGACGCGGTTCAAAACGATTAGGAGCACCAAGGCCACAACGGTGTAGATAGCACCACTGTACCCAAGAGACTTTAAACCCAAGTGATTGAATAAGACTCCACCGGTCGCAGATCCCACCGCGATTCCCACGTTATTGAAAATTGAAATCAAAGACGAAGCCAAGACCATCGACTGCGGATAATCCTTTTCTGCTACGGCAAGGTAGAAAATCTGCATCGGTGAATTCAACAGATACATCGTCAGGCCCATGATAATCAACGCGGCCAGCGCAGCCCAGGGCAAATCAAACAATAGCGAAATTGCCAACATCGTTACGGCTTGAATGACAAACACCGTGACCATGGATTTTAACCCATCGCGATTCGCGAGCCTGCCGCTATATTGATTACTGAATAAGGACGCCAGTCCAAATACAAAGAGAAATGGCGTCACAAAACTTGTTGGAAAATGAAGTCCAGACGTCACAATCGGCCGTAAATAGGTATATACGACGTAGACGCCGCCTAAATTAAGGATGGGCAAACAAATTCCTAATAGGATGCGTGGATCTTTGAAAAGGCTGAACTGTTCACCCAAGCTCTTCGCTTTTCCCTGTCGTAAGTTCCCCGGCAAGGACACCATGAACATGCCGGTGATTACGACCGAGATGAGTACAATTAACCAAAATGCCCAGCGCCAACCGATCTGATCACTAATCCAAGTCCCAATCGGCACGCCAAAAACCGAGGCGACACTATACCCGGAAAAGACCCAAGAAATCAGCCAGGCTCGTTTATCCCGGGGTGCAATGACCGCAGCAAAGGTAATCGCAATTGAAACGGTAATTCCCGCAACCACCGCATTTAGCACCCGGGACAACGATAAGATCAGAAAAGAATTGGCCACCGCTGTCATGATATTGGAAATGGTAAAAATACTCAGCAATAACAGCATTACCCGCTTAAGTCGATGCTCTCCGACCAGGATCGTCAAAATTGGTGTCACTAATGCATAGAAAATTGCAAACATTGTCACAAGAAAGCCAACGTTGGAAATCCCAACGTGAAAAGAATCAGCCAAATTATTGATAATCCCAACAATGATAAACTCGCTCATCCCTAAGATAAATCCAATTGATATGAGAATAAAGCTTTGAACTTTAAGTGATTTCATATGTTCCCCCGCGTCAAAAAAATTATATCAAAAACGAGTATACATTATCCGGCCCTGTGGATATACCCCAATCCAGTAATCAATTGAATTTGATGGTGTGGACACCTTTCGCGGATTTTCTTGCATCTTCCAACCCGACCATGCTATAATCATTTCTGGTGCCAAACCACGGTGAGTAAGTAACGATCGGCGCGTATGCGTTCAGAAGGTCGAAGCTGCTTGCCATTTTTTTGTTTACAGAATATTAAAGTTCATATGCCTACTCGCTTTTCGCATGGAAATATCATCAAAAATGTTATAATCGACTCGTATAATAGTCAGGGGGCGTACAACATGCAAAATCAAACACCATCACGCTTGCAGCAAAAACAGTCCAAGCAGGAACAGAAAAAATCCAAGCACACAAAGCTCATTGTTTGGTTGAGCATTCTGGTCATTGTCTTAGGTGGCTTTCTGTATGTCGGCCATCAGGTTCATGAGTTAACCGATGCTCAGCGACAGACCAACACCATTTTAGATAAACCCATTAAAAATACCGTTGTCAAAGTCGTTGAGCCCAAGCTGCCGACAGAAGTCCGACCACAGGTTGTCAAAATTATTCAAGAAGAGCCGCTCTATCGCCTACAACAGGCAGCTGACAACCCAACGACTTTCCAGCAAATTGCCGATAAGTATCAAGTGCCGGAAACGGATGTTGCACCTGCCAAGCAATACTGGTTCAGCCAGCAAAACGACGCTTTGAGGTCGGACATTTATCACGCGAAACTCATGCAGATTATGTCCGAGTTGCGGGCACTGGATAATTCGAGTCAGTAATATCCAGGGATTGTCTTGGGAAAACCCATTCAAAAATAATTCAATCAAATCATTTGGCAGAGCCCAATTAAGGCACTGCCTTTTTTCTACCCTAGTAACGCCCTCACCGATTGTGAGTTACATTCTTGGAAAAAAACATGTAAACTATTAATTAAATATCATTTCAATCAATACATAAGCATTGGAGCCTAGAAAATGAAAAAATTTTTAACGCTTATATTCACCTGTATCATCGCCATCTCACTATCAGGATGTAACATCGTCGGTCATCATCAAAGCTCGTCGGATGCCCAAAGTTTTCACAAAAATTTTCTTCAGGTTAAAAATTTCCAAGTAAAGATCACTAAAACGGCAGTTATTCCAGCTGGAGAAACGGGGAATGAATTCGGCAAAAAGCCGATTTTTGCGCTTTTGTATACCATTAAAAACACCAGCAACCAAAAAATCTCCCCAGTGGCTACCAGCTCTGTCTTACGAGCCTATCAACCCGCTCAATCTAAAAAGCAATTGGTTGCTGCCCCATTGCCTGATGAAAACTTGGCAGCCAAAAATAAAGTGGCGATCAAGAAAAATCATTCTGCAAAGGGCTCAATGGCCTGGAACTTGTATGATACCAAATCGCCAATTAAGATCCACGGGGTGCAATCCGGGACCAACCAAACCATTGGGGTTCAAACCTATCGGATTAAATAGGCTTAACGCCACCTTACACCTCTATGTACCAAAAGCAGGACTAGTAACATGCAAATTGCGTGTTACTAGTCCTGTTTTTTTGGAATAGATCTTATTCCTGAGCTTCAAATTTGTTAAAGAGTTTGTTGAAATCAACCGTCCCTAAGCCAGTTGCTTGGTTATAAACCTTTCCGGGCTGGCCGGTATAAAATAAATTCGTATTAGCCATTGTGGCATCATCCAAGACATGGAACGGTGTGTCTGGCTGAACGGCAAACTTGTACAACTGTGGGTTCCAAAAACCTGTAGATGTCTTCAAACCACTGTTGATGACTGCACTGGCCCCCGCCATTTGTGGTGCAACCATACTGGTGCCCCCTAGGGTTAACCAAATCCCTTGACGCTGTTTGCCAACCTTATAGGAGACATAATTAGCATACCCGGTATTCAAGTCGGCATTTCCAGAAACATCCGGTACATTTCGCCCTTGGTGGGTTCCAGAAATTGCACCGGGATTGGGATTGATCAAATAACCTTTTTGACCGGCATATTTTAAAACGTCGAACGCATTATACGTATTCACGCCCGAAACACCCTGCTGAAAGGCAGGCGTTGGATTCAACCGTGAAAAGCCGCCACCACCGCCCGCAAATACGGCCGGCTTCGTTAAACTCCCCTGAGAATAAGTGTCTCCCCAGGCGCGTTCCTTAGAAACGTTCACGACGACCCCGTTCATAATTTTTTGATAGGGCAAGGTTGTTCCCCCAACTTGAACCGCATATTCAGAGGTCGGTAGGCTCAGGTTTTGTTGGGAGTTGGTCTCCTCATAGGGACCATGATCCCCAATCGCATTGAAAATCGAAATTCCTTGCAGAGCCGCTTGTTCATAAACCAAGTTGATAGCATCGTTAAATTGAGAAATTGTTTCACTCAGGCCGCCTTGGCCAAACCCGGTTAACTCATCCCCAAATGACGTACTGGTAGTTAACTGCTTATCACGATTATCTGAAACCGCCTGCGCAAAATCATTTAAGTACTGAACATCTGGAATTGTGTCACCCTTTGTTACACCGATATAGGCATCCAACTGCGACTGATCCGCTACAGCGCCTGCCTGGGAAACGTCCAAAGTTGCTTCCATCAAAGACTCCAAATTATCAGTACTTTTAACGGTTGGTCCATTGGTTTTATCAGTTGTGTATATCTTGTGAATTCTGGCGGTATCCGCGCTCACCCCAATCGATTTCCAATATTGGGCGACGTCACTTCGGTTAAAGTCATCAGTCACAATGACCCCAATTCGTTGACCTTGGCCATGTAAATCCTTATCGTAAAGTTTATTCACACCATATCGATTAATGAACTTTTGCGTCCCGTACTTTTTCGCGAATTCGGTTGTGCTATTCGTTGCTGCCGGCTTATCGCCCTCAACCAAATTGCTTGATATTTTGGCGAACTGTTTGGCTGGTTTTTTGGTTGACTTCTTATTGTCGATATAGAGTCCCAGAACGGATGCCACCTGGCTCGATAATTTTTCCGGTAGTCTGGTCTTTGTAACAGCTTTTCGACTGTTGGATTTGGTCCGGAATGCTTTAAACGCCTTAACCAAATTGGTTTGTGAACCAGAAACTTTCATCACAAAGTTTCCGGGATAGGCCGCCGATTTTAGATGATATTTTCTAAAGTACTGATTAAAGTCTGAAATTTCCGAAGCCGTCCGTCCATACTTTTGTGCCACTTGATTCGGCGTCAGATATTGGTGATAAAACGGCGATGTCGGATCAACCGTTTTGTTCACATAGTCATTCATCTCAATTTGATCACGAGCATTGAAGACCACGCTGACTGTCGTGGGTACTTTAGTTTTGGCTGACGATGGCGAAGAGACTGCCATTACCGAAGCAAAACCGATCAAACTCAACATCAAATACTGCGATTTTTTCATCATCAAAACTCCCCTCAATCTACTTAACTTTGACGATTGAACTTATTAAATAACTTCTCGAAGTTCACCGTTCCCAAACCAGTTGCCTGATTATAAAGCTTCCCTGGTTGACCAGTGTAGTAAAGGTTGTTGTTATCCTTGGCACTGTTTAAAGTGGTGAACGGCGTATCAGGTTCAACGGCAAAACGGTAAATTTGTGGGTTCCAAAAACCAACTGGCTCAGACAAACCACTATTGATCACCGCATTGGCGGCTGCCATTTGCGGAGTTGCATAGCTGGTTCCACCAGCGACCATCCATGCCTGGTGATGAACTTTGCCCAGGTTAACTGAGATAAAGGTTGCGTAGCCGGTTCGACCATCGGAGTTGGCGGAAACATCCGGAACGTTTCGACCCGATCCGGTTCCAGTATTCACTTTTGGCGATGGGTTCAACGTATAACCCCGTTTGCCGGCGTACTTCAACAAATCAATTGCTCTAAATGTGTTGACCCCTGAAATACCGATCTGGTAAGCCGGAGTTGGATTCAATTTGGCAAATCCACCACCACTGCCTTGGAATATCTGGGGTTTGGCGGACGGTGTGGAGTACGTGTCACCCCAAGCCCGTTCTTTTGTCACATCAATCTTTTGGCCTTTAATAATTCGCGTATAGGGTAATGTTGTCCCCCCCAACCTGCACAACGTAAGACGAAGTCGGAATCGTTAAATTCTGCTTCTTACTTGGTGAGTTGTACGGGCCATGGTCACCACTAGCATTAAAGATCGTGATTCCCTGCAGTGCGGCCTGCTCAAATATCAAGTTAAAGGCGTCACTGTACTGCTTGGAAGTCTCACTCAAACCAGGAACAATTAACTTGTTCATTTCATTGCCAATGTTAAAACTGGTTGATAACTGCTTGTCGTGATTGTCACTGATTGCTTGGGAAAACGCATTTAAGAAGAGAACGTCGGCTTGAGTGGCGTCATCCTTTGAAATGCCCATGTACGCATCAATATTGGCATCTGGTGCGACTGAAGCAGCTTGTTGGACATCCAGCGTTGCTTCAGTTTGTGGCATTATATTGCTAACACTATCCTGATTGGTTGTTGCCTGCTCGGTTGTATAAATTTTGTGAATCCGACTGGTATCAGTATTCATGCCATTTTGAGCTAAGTATTTCTGAACGTCGCTCATGTGAAAGTCTGACAGAACGATCAAGCCCACTCGTTGACCTTGGCCAGTTAAATTCTGTCGGTACAGTTTATCCAAGCCGTAATGATCAGCGAATTTTAACGGACCGTACTTCTTGGCAAACTGCTTGCCCGAAGCGGCATCAACGGGTTGATCGGTCTTTTCAATATGGGTTTGCGGTTGAATCACTTTCTTGGATGGCGAACTTGATTTGTAAACCGGAATGTAAATTCCCACGACAGTTGCGACCTGACTCGATAGTGATTTTGGTAAACTGGTTTTTGCGGTAAAGTTCTTCAGATTTTTGCTCGAAGGCCGTACCTTTAATGCCTTGTTAACATTATTGGGGCTCCCAGTAACCTTTAAAACAAAATTTCCGGGATAAGCCGCTGTTTTCAAGCGATATTTTTGAAAATATTTTTTGAAAGCCGATACTTTGCTGGTGGGTTGACCATACTGGTCACTGACCTCGCCCGGCGTGAGATATTTATGGTAAAAGGGCGAACTCGGATCAACCGTTTCATTAATATAATTTTGCATGGCGGATTGATTACGGGCCTTTAACACGACGCTGACGGTTGTTGGCCTGGTCTTCGCTTTCGCCGGAGCCGATTGCGTTGGACCGCGGAGAACAAAGATAACAAGTAAGCTTAAAAATAAAGCTTTAATTCGATTAAATTTACTCATATGTAATACCCCCCCTCATTTGATTTTAATTATAGTTAATCTTCCAAAAAGTTGCACCAATAAACCACTTTCGGTTAATAAAAGCCTTTGAACATCCCGGAGAAATTAATCTTCTGAATGCCCAAAGGCTCTTACTTATGATTGTTTACTGAACACCATGTTGTTTCAGAAATTCACTTAACGGAACTAAGTCCTCAGCGTAGTAACGTTTCTTGAATTCATCAATCGTCTTTTGATCGAACTTATCCGGGTCAAGGGTTAACTTTTCAACCGGAATTGGACGCTCATTGGTGATTTTGACATCAATGAGAACCGGTTTGCCCGCCTCGGTGATTTTCAAAGCCTTGTCAAACGCCGTCTTCATCTGATCAACGGTGGTTACCGTAATCCCAGTCATTCCCTGAGCCTCGGCAACTTTGGCAAAATCAGTTTGTGGCAGACTAATGCCAAACCACTCATGACTGTCATCTTCTTGCTCATCCTCAATAAACCCGAGGGCTTCATTTGAGAAGACGACGTTAATCACCGGCAGCTTGTAACCAACTTGGGTACTCAAATCCTGCATCACCATCGCTGCAGCACCATCACCAGTGAGGTTGAACACTTGACGATCAGGGTAGCTCAACTTAGCGGCAATCGAGCCAGGTAAGCCGACACCTATGGTGGCAAACAGTCCAGAAGTAATCCAAGGCTGATGCCCATTCGTCTTAAGGAGTCGAACGGCATTTTGAGTCACATCGCCAACGTCAATTGAGAAAATGGCGTCATCTTCCGCAATTCGGTTAATCTCTTTAAATGCGGGTTCGAAACGTAACTTGCCTTCTATCCGGTTCATCATATGATCGTTATAGGCGTGCCAATTGGTGACGTTATCAACGTTAGCTGCGTACCAGTCCGATGGCGCTGCAGTTTGGCCCAAATCGATGAATTTCTGTAAGGTCTTCTTCGCGTCAGCAAGAATGGCCACATCAGTCTTGTGACGCTTGCCAAGTACCTGTGGGTTATTATCAATTTGGATAAATTTAACATCCGGTTTGAACATCGCTTCTGCAAACGGATAGTTGGACCCAACAAAGAGCATTAAGTCTGTCTGCTGCAAGGCTTCATTAGCCGGTTTTGAAGCAACTCGGGCAGCTGAACCAAGTAATGATTCAAAGTCATAAGGAATGATTTCCTTCCCCAGCGCAGTAGTAATCACTGGAATCTGAAACTTCTTGGCAAAGGCCATCACTTCATCGGCAGCACCATAAGTCCCTTGACCAACATACAGAATTGGTTTCTTGGCGTGGCTGATCAGTTCTAAAGCTTGTTTAACCTGTTCATCTGAGCCGGCACCCAACTCTGATTTAGCAAAATTGGCAGCGGAACTGTAATAGCCGTCTGCTGGGATTTCCTTGTTGGCCAGATCATTGGGAATGGTCACAATGGCTGGACCGTGTTGGGCAAAGGCCCGACGAATGGCTTCATCTAAAATGTGGGGCAGGCTTTGAGCCGTCATAACGGTTCGTGCATAGACCCCGGCATCTTTGAACCATGGATTTTCATCGAATTCCTGGAAGAAGTCTTGGTTCATCAATGCTTGCGGATTTTGGCCAACAATCAAAAGAACAGGTACTTTATCGGCCATTGCGTCATAAGCCCCTTGGTACAAATGAGTGGCGCCAGGTCCGGCTGAGCCAAAGGCGACCCCGATGTGTCCGGTTAATTTCGAGTCGGCAACGGCAGCTAGGGCTCCCACTTCTTCGTGACGAACGTGAACATAAGTGATTTTGTCCTTTTCCGCATCTAATGCGTACATCAAATTATTAATGGTCCCGCCTGGGATACCATAAATATGATTAACACCCCAACTCTCAAGTGTTCGTAATGCAGCAATCCCCGAATTAATTGTCTCAGCCATAATAAAAACCTCCTCGCCAAATAAGTAACTATTTACTGATTAACATCATATTAGTTTTGGACAATCGGAAATACAATTAAAACGACTTTTTGATTGAAAGCGGTTAATCAACTATTTTAACGGGAGCCTAAAGTTATTCAATAACAACCTTTTACCTACTCGATCAAAAAAGGATTGACGCAAGGATTGCTGTTTAGGTATAGTTAAATGGCACTTTCAACAATTAGGTGGGCGTTCTTTTACACTCAGAAACATCTAGTCATGCTTCTGAGTTATTTTTTGTCCAAAACTGATGACAAAAAAAGCTGAATACATAATTAGTGGGGGAATTATCATGAATCAAGAAACAAAGTTCTGTTTGAGTTGTGGCAAAGAAATTCCGATTGCTTCAGATTACTGCCCATACTGTGGCAAAAAGCAAGTCAGCTTAGAAAAGCAACAGTTACACACTTCAAAGCAACCGAAGACGATTGCCAGAGCTGAAAGGCACCTTTGGTACAAAAACTGGATGGTTTGGGCCATTATCACATTAGGGGTTGGCCTAGTAACCTGCATTGCGTTATTGAGTAACGCGAGAACAACGGTTGTGATGCAACCTGCAGCAAGCTCAAGGGCTAGTACCAGCGATGCAATAGCTAAGAAAAAAAGATCCAAATGAAATCTCATCAGATTCACTGACACATCCCTCTAAGGTAGGACAGTGGAAAGAAAGTCCAATTCTTGGGAAAGCAACTTTAATCGGATTGGGAGTAAAACCAAACACCACCATTAAGAATGGACCACTCTCCATTAAATTCAAACACGCAGAAGTCGACAAAATTCATGCAAATACCGAAGAACAGCTTGATCAGGCCCTGACTTCATTTAACAAAGATAGTATGTCTAAAGACTACACTCGGATGAAAATTGAGTACACCGTCACAAATCATTCCGCCAAACCAGTTGATTTTGGTGGAATAAAGCAAATCATATTTTCTAATGGGTATCAAATCAACTACGACGATGATGCAATGGCAGATACCGGTTCTACATAAGAGCTAGCACCAAATGCCAAGCGAGTAGAATACGATTTGGTATTATTATCTAAATCAACCACGACATTAACACCCAAGAGTATCAAAATTATCACCGACGAATCCGATGATTCAAAATCTTTAGACTCGGTTTCTGATGGATCCAGTTTCTCGGAAAGCATTAGTTATCAAGCCTGATTTATAATGCACACTATCAATATTTGACAAAATAGCAACCACTAAGGATGTCTAAATCATCCTTAATGGTTGCTATTTAGTAATTGCAAATTTAAAATTAGGTTTTGTTGCACACTTATTCTTCAAATATCTTCCCAGCCTTAGGACCAGGATCCAAAGCCCAAATTTTTTCAATCGTGATGATGCCGGCTCCCTTTGGAACTGGGAACTTAACTTCAGCCCATTTGGCAGCTTGATCGTAATAGTCCCCATCGGTGTACAGTTTTGCGGTGCCGCCAAACCGGAAGCCCTTTAACGCCTTGGCATTAGCAACCGCTACAATTGCCTTACCATTGTCATTAATGTTGGCTTGAGTTTGGCCACCAGTCATTTCGTTATAAATCAAATGTTCATCGTCCAAAACCCGCATGGAAATCTTAGGGCCAACATCTGGATTACCATCTGCATCCACAGTTGAAATATACGATAATTCTCCGGCAATCATGTCCTTCATTGCCTGATTTAATTTAGCCATCATAACATCTCCCCTTCAATAAAAGTACGTTTATTTTAGTGCTTGTTTATTCAAAGGGCAATCATTTACCCTTTTGGTGTGAAAGCGTTGTGATGACAAAATGACTAAATGCTTTCGCCAAGAAGGTTTTCATTAAGGCCTTCCACACGAGCCAGCCGATAATCACCCCCAGTGTATTGGTCAAGACATCATTGATATCAACCCATCTGGATAGGCCAACCGCCAAATCAAGAATCAACTGAAGGCCCTCAATTGTGACGCTGACTGCTAAACCGCTGACGAGAATTTGTCTGAAGTGAAACTTCGACAGCAGTAATCCCAAATAAACACCCATCGGCATCATCATTGCGACATTCTGATAGAAGTCAGCCGTGGTGCTCCAGAATGGCACCAGATTAATGGGTGCCGACCCAATCATCAAGGGCGATACGGTCTGTGGTCCAACAAATGCATAAGACGTTGGCGCCAGGGTCAAATAGCTGACCACCAGGACATAGATCACTGCAGAAACGATCGTGATCAGCTGATACAAGGACAGGCGTCTCAAGTTGCCGGATTGCATTTTCAGCCAAACCACTAAGCCTGTAATATTTAACAGGTACGGAAGCCATTTAATCATCATTATCACCTTTCTTTCACGTTGTTTTTAAACGACCTTCATTTGTTAAAGTCATTCTAGAAAGGTGCAGTTAATTGAAACTTAAATCTTAAGCAATCATCATCACCTTAAGACAAACGTAATGATCAGCATAGAGTTGCGATTCACTGCTCCCCATGCTATCTTTACCAATATCATTAATTTTGGAGGCACTTGATGGACATCATCTTAGCAGTTATCTGGATTCTACTTGCAACAGCAGTGTTTACGATCGTTGTTGGCGCATTTTACCTCATCTACAAAAACGCTCGGGGAGAACCCGCGCCTTATAAATGGCGGCATCTTTTCGTCGCACTTGCCGTTTTGAGCCTGCTATTTACATTATTTGGCGGCTTCATTTCAATTATTAGTCACTTACAATATGGAACACCCTGATGAAGGGTGTTTGTAATTTGCAAGCGCTTCACGGGACTTCCCCAGTTGAATTTGATATAATAGAAGTAAGTTATATAAATAAACAGTTATAGCTAATATAAACGTTGAAGGAGTGTCCGACTTATGGCAAATATTATTTCTGTTTCAGATTTGGCGAAGTTACCTGAATTACAAGCACCAGTGATTACTTTAAATCTTAACTTGCGTAAGCTGTCTTTTGACCAAAGTGAACAACTCCGGGTTAAGAACATGCTTAATAAAATTCAAAAAGAAATCGGCACGGGGATTAACCCATTTATTGCCGACGTTAACGATCTCAGGCGTGCGCAGCTGCCCTACGAGGGAATGACCGTGATTGCTGATCACCTTGGTAAAAATGTTTACCATTTGATCAGAACCAGTGTTGACGAACCGGATTATCGGATTGAGGATACCATTGACTTCCTGTTGTTGCTCAGCGAAGCCCCTAATCTTGATTACACATTAATCGAATTGAACCGTGATAACAGTCAGCTTTACCAGCTTGCCAACAAACGCGTCGCCCCACTTAATGTCAAGGACTTTCCTGCCACGGTGAAAGAAGCGTTGGGAGAAGAATTACGTGGCGGTGAACTGAACCTTAGCGCCCGTGGCGGCAATGCCCAATACCATGGTCATAATGAAACCACTCAAGAAAAGAAAATTGACCAGGAACGTTATTACCGAGTCATCATGGACTTTCTGAAGAGCAACCAAGAATTGGCAGGACATCAATTCGTCTTGATGGGTCTTTCTCAAAATATCAACTTATTTAAGAAGGTTAATAATGGGGTGCAATTAGCCGACTTTGAGGTGGATCAGTCGGTTCAAAATGACACCCCAACTGAGATCGCTGAATTGGTAAACACCGTCATTGAGACCCACAACCAACAGAACACAGCCGAAGCCATCACTAAGACATTTAAGGATCAACTATTCACCGACTTTCAAAATATTGAAAATCTGTTAAAGTCCGGGGAGATTCGTCACCTGTTCGTTGCCTCACGCAATGAAATCAAGGCGGCTGATCCCAAGGTTTACACTGAAATCAATCAAATGATTAAACAGGCATTAGCACGGGATACAAGCGTCACCGTGATTAACGATGACCCTTCAGTTCCTTTGATTAGTGCGGTTTAACAACAGAGTGGGACTTAAAGCGGTTAGTTTCCAGAATATAAGCCAGCAACCCCAATATCCCGAATTTGGATATTGGGGTTGCTGGCTTATATGGCCGGAAACTGCTTTAAGTCCCACGTTTTTGCAAGATAATATTCGAAGTGATGAAGGACGGGTGAGACGATAAATATTTTTGTCTCACCCTTTTACATATATGAGCGCCATACCTTTTCAAAGCCGCTCCCGGATATCGGCCACAATTTTTTCCAAACGGGCGTCGTTTTGTACCTGAGCAATTTTGTATCCAACAAAGTATGGCGAGGTGGCATAACGTGGCACGACTTTGCAGTAAAATTTATCGGCCATTTCATAGAAAAACAAGTTATATGATGATAGTCGACCACCCATATAATCATTCAAGAGATATTTAACAATTACCCGTACTGCATCGGCCAAATCGTTGATGTGCCCCACCCCATCAATTGCGATATTAATTTCCACAAACCCGATAATCGGTCGGGTGGACAATGTAATTTCACAATGATCATCATCGATTACCTCAACGCCGGTAAAGTTGTTGATGTCGACATTTTCATAGACATCGTAATCGTTGAGACCCACAATTTGAAAATGCGGGTGGCGCAAACTACCTCCAGACAGAGGCCCATAATTTTTGTACATAATCGTACTTTGATATTTGTTTGAAATAATCATTTGATGCCAGCACTTAAAAGCAAATGCAAATACCTCACGATTCTGTTCAACGGAATACGTCGATGGCCCACCAAGATGATCACTGGATTCAATGACAACGGTCTGAAGTGTATCTTCAAGGGTTCGAAATTTATTGACCAGCCAAATTCGATCTTGATCTTGGGCAAGGATATTCGTTAAATGGTCAACATCACAAAACGGACAGTACCCTTGAGGATGCCGAATATTTTCTGGCTTCCCTTTGGCAGCTTGATAATCAAATACTAACGGTTGATTTGCCAATTCGTTCACCTGACTTCCCTGAAAACTTTGTATGTCCATTATATTCGAAAAGTCAACGAGACGGTTAAAAAATCCACGACTAACAAAACAAATAAGTATATAATATTGTCAATTCAATCAACACTTAAGGATATATCGTCAGGGGGCATTCTATGGGAAAATCAACTACTGTGACAATCGCATTAATGAGCACGTTGTTACTATCAGCGTGTGGTAATTCCAATTCGGCTAAGAAGCAGGTCGACCATCATTTCGACAGTCAGAAAACCGCCGCTGAATATAAGCACGATCGAGAAGCCGAAGGGGTCAATCTAGCCAATTTCAATCGAATTAACATCGGCGATATTACTGATGCTGCCTATGGCTCTTCAGAAGACCAGGTACTTAAGCTCTTTGGGACGCCTTCTAACGTTAAGTCGGTCGCCGTCAACGGTGTCGACCCAATATAGCTGGAAAGATGTTTCTGCTACCTTCCCCGTTGCCAAAGTCAAGGTTCAGTTCCTAAACCACAAAGCGGTTGGAAAATCATATACCCCAGACGCCAAGCGCAAGCAGCGAATCATCCCCAAGTCAAAGATTGACAAATTAGGTCTTGGAACTACATATCAAGCTGCGGTAAACGCCCTGGGGACACCAAACGGGCAGTCGATTATCGGCCAGGGACCAATGTCAGCCAAATACTTACTCTACGTCACTGACAAAAACGGAACGGCTTATGATCTGACATTTACAGATGATAAATTAAACAATCACTTCAAAACTTCGATATACTAGGGGTGTACATTTGCAAACAACCTAATAGGAGGCTACAAAGATGAAAGTCATCAACGTTGAATTGTCAGTTAAACCAGGGATGCAATCGGATTATGAAGCATTTATCGATGAGTTGGTCACCGGTTCACGAGGCGAAGCAGGAAACGTCAGCTATGATCATTTCAAAAAACTGCATAGTGACACGGATTACGAAATTATTGAACATTGGCAGGACGATAAAGCCGTTGAATTTCATAACAACACACCCCACTTTCAGAAATTTTTAGCAGGCGTCGGCGACTTTTTGACCAAAGATCCCGTCATCATTCGAATGGACTATAACGAATAATTGAGTCGCGTCGCGGCGGGGACAAAAATCATTGTCGTCTCACCTGTCCTTTTTGTTTTTAAATATTACCTTGCGGAAACGTGGGACATCAAGCAGCTTCCGGCCATATAAGTGGGCAATCCAAATATCCAAGCCCTGGATATTCGGATTGCCCACTTATATTCTGGAAGCTAACCGCTTGATGCCCCACTCTTTTAATTTCACTGAAAGCGCTTATAATAAAGGCAAAAGAAATGTAGGAGGTCTTACCAGAATGCAAGACGAAAGATGGACTAACCCATTGTATCAAACCGAAGCTGTTAACGATGAAGGTCTAAACGGCCACGCTTATGTACCTGATGGCATCAAAGTTGAAACCAGCAGCCCGCTGAATTCAAAACCCGGCACTAACCCGGAGCAACTACTGGGGATGTCTTTGGCCACCTGCCTGGAAGCAACCCTTCAAGCAGTCGAAAGAGAACACGGCGTCCCCCATACCGCTGAAGTCCACGTCAAAGTGGCTTACATTGGCGAACGGGCCGAGTACCAATTCTTAGTTCACGCTCAAATCATGGTCAAAGGTGTTGACTTTGAAACCGCAGATCAATTTGCACAAGAAGCTGAAAATCGTTGTCCAGTTTCAAAATTACTCAAGAACAGCGGCAACTACACTGCCGAAACAGTTACGAGCTTTGACTAACTTAAGGAGCTGGGGCAAAAATTTTTAGCGTCTCACCCGTACTTCATCATTTAAAATATTCCATAGCAGAAACGTGGGAATTAAAGCAGTTTTCGGCCATATAAGCAAGTGATCCAAATATCAAAGCCCGTGATATTTGGATTACTTGCTTATATTCTGGAAACTAACCGCTTTAAGTCCCACTGTATCAGCTCCACTGCTACTTTGCCGAAACGTGCAGCAATCGGCTGATCCCGGCCATGTAAGGCAATTCAGTAATCATTCCAAACCCGGGAATAATCACTGAATTGCCTTACATTCTGGGATCAAAACGCCTCTTGCTCCACTCTTGGAATAATGTTCTTAATCTGCCTTAAAAAGCTGGTAAAGTTGCCCAATAAGCTGTAATATTTAGTTGAAATAATTAATTAACTGTTTGAATTATTCATGAATATTCGGATATTTAATTGTTTTATGAATTTGCACCATTTGTTAATATTATTTTCATGTTCACATTTTTTCCTGTATAATCATTCTAAATGAACTTAATCAAATCTCAGGAGGCTTTCTTTTATGGATAGAAAAATCCCTAATATTATGGGTACTCAACATCCAGATAACGCAGGAGTTCCATTCTTCAAACACAACGACAATGCATTTGTTTCTGCATTTCGTGAAATTGATGAAGCTTACCAAAACTTTTCCAAACTCGACGCCGATGAATATATGTGGGACTGGGAAGGCAAACACGCCGATGCATCTGTTATCGACCGGTTGTACTCCGAGCACTATGAATATTTCCAAAAGCATCCCCTTGGCAAAGATAAGTTCCTCACTTTCCGACTGCCAAACATTTGGGAAGAAAAAGGTTACAGTTTAATGCAGGCAATGACCACTATCTTGTCAGCTGAAGACTTTGCTTATGATTTGGAATTCAAGGAACGACCGTTATTCGAAGCTATCTTGCCGATGACCCAGTCAGCCGACCAGTTAATTTCGATGGAAGATAAGTTTGCCAGTCTTTCCCATTACAAGTCAACTGAATTCAATACTGGGCACAAAGATTCTGATACCCTACAAATGATTCCATTATTCGAAGGATTCGAATCGCAATTGCACGCCCCACAAATTCTGAAAAAATACCTTGAAATGTATAAGAAGCATTTTGGCCGTGAATTAAGTTACATGCGGGTCTTCTTGGCGGGATCAGATTCCGCTCTTTCAAATGGTTTCTTAAACAGTATCATCGGGAATAAATTAGCCCTGACTGGCCTGGCCGAATTTGAACAGGAAAGCGGACTTCCCATCTATCCAATTGCCGGAACAGGAAGCACAATCTTCCGTGGCGGCTTATCACCAATGATGATTGACCGTTACCTTGAAGAATTCCCCGGTTTGAAGACGGCAACCATTCAGTCGGCTTTTCGTTACGATTACCCACTGGATGTTGTGGAACCGGCAATCATCAAATTGCGTGATGGCCTTCAAAAGAGCAAATTTGAAATCATCGATCATGACGATCAAGCCACTCTTTTGGAAATTGCTAAAAAAGCCGCTGCCGAGTATCACGAAACTTTGGATCCGTTGATTAACGATTTGCAGCCGGTATTTGATGCCTTTCCAAAACGCCGGGACCGTCACCAACACGTTGGAATCATTGGTTACTCACGTGACGTTGATGGCTACAAGATGCCTCGTGCGATCACATTTACCGGTGCACTTTATTCAGTTGGCGTACCACCGGAATTTCTTGGAACTGGCCGTATCTTGAACAAGCTGAGCGACAAAGAACTCAACACCTTAATGCAGTATTATCCAAACATCAAGCATGACTATGCCCACGTTGCCAAGTACTTCAGTAAGGACGCTTTGTCTGCTCTTCAAGCAAAGAATCCTGCCTGGAAAGCAGTTGATGAAGATATCGAAGCTGTAGAACGACTGTTTGACATCAAGGCCGGTCCACAAACGCCAGAACAGGAAAAGCATGCCCAATTAGCCGCTGATCTGGTTAAGATTTCCGATAAAGAAACTAAGACCACCTTAATCAGCCGTCAGGCAGTTTTGCGTAAATTCTTAGGATAATCACTAAAATTCCAGCGAGTCAGCTGGAATTTTTTTAACCAGACTTTTATACTAAAATTAGTTGAATTTTTGGAAGGAGATTTTTTGATGTTTAAGAAAAGTATCTTATTGGCGGTAACCGCACTAAGCTTTGGCGGTTTCGTCTCTATCACTCAGGCTCCCGTTTCAAACGCTGCTTCAATGCCTGGATCTTTGAGTTATCACAAGGCAAATTTTAACGCCAAGATCGGGACTAACTATCAGCCGTTCAAATTAACCAGCCATGTGCCCAACAGCAATTACAAACAAATTAAAACCACATCTTGGAAAAAGAGTGGTTTAAAGGCCGGCACCAAGATCCATGTTGATTTGTATGCCAGCCAAGGCCTGCAGTTCAACTGGTATCGAATTACAAAATTCTCAGCCAAGAAAGTCACTAAACACGCCAAGGTTCAAAAGTATTGGATTTACGGCCAAGCGCTGAACCTTCCAAAATCAGTCACCAATCAGTTGGCTCTAAGCTATTAAGATGCAACCTGTACCAACACCGCTTCTTAATCGATCCGATGTATTAAATTGAGAAGGAATGATTTGATTGAGTAAATTTCAAACGATTTCTAGCTGTACGGCTTTTTTAGCTGGAAAGAATGCTACAACTGACGGTTCAACAATGATTGCCAGAAACGAAGATGCCGGCGGTGGCGTTAATGCCAAGCGCTTTGTGGTCGTTAACCCGGCCGATCAGCCCAGCGAATACGTTTCGACCTTCAACCAATTTCGGGTCAAGCTTCCGGAAAATCCGCTTCGCTACACCGAAACGCCCAACGCTGACGTTAGCGATGGCCTTTGGGGTGAATCTGGGATTAACACCGCTAATGTTGCCATGAGTTCAACGGAAACCGAATTTACCAATACGACCATGCTGGGATTAGACCCATTAGTTCCTGATGGCATCGGTGAAGAGGCGATGCTGACGTGTGTGCTCCCTTACATTCACAATGCTCGTGAAGGCGTTAAACGCCTGGGAGATTTGGTCACCAAATTCGGGACGTGTGAAAGTAACGGGATTGCCTTTTCAGATTCCGATGAAGTCTGGTATTTTGAAACAGTTGGCGGCCATCACTGGGCAGCCGAACGAATTCCAGATGACGCCTATGCGGTTGCCCCTAACCAAACTGGCATTCAAGAAATCAACTTTGATGACCCCGACCACTACATGTACAGCAATGATTTAAAACTATTTGCCGATAAATATCACTTGAACAAGGCGCGTTCCGGTTTTAACTTCCGTGATATTTTTGGTGAGGACGTTGTCGCCGATCACTACTACAATACCCCGCGGGTTTGGTACGGTCAGAAATTGTTTAACCCGGAAATCCAGCAGGATCCGGAAAGCCGGACAATGCCATTTACCCGGGTTGCCGATCATTTGATTTCAGTCGAAGACATTGCCTTCTTCTTGAGCAGTCACTATCAAGGCACCGATTTTGACCCCTATGGGAAAACTGGTACGGAAGAATCACGGTTGCGCTACCGGCCAATCGGTATGAACCGAAACCAGGAAATGCACATCTTGCAAATTCGTCCTGACTTCCCAGCCGAACACGCGGCTATTCATTGGCTGGCTGAAGGAGTCAACGAGTTCAACGCCCCGGTACCTTTCTTTGCCAACTGCACCGATACACCTGATAACTTCAAGCACACGCCGTTGCGAACCACGACGGAGAGCTTCTATTGGCTGAATAAGTTAGTCGCGATGTTGGCAGATCCGTTCTTTGCCGAGCATGATCTTGACGCAATGACCGCGGTTTCTGAAAGCCGCAAATTCGGTTTTGCCAACGGCCGGGCCGCAGTGGCTACCGCAGATGCTGAATTTAAGAATATTGCAACAGATAAATTGCCTGAATGGCATAATCAGGTCAATGACAAGATTGCTCATGCCATTACCGAGAATGTGAAGGATTTGCTGCATCAGTTGCTATTGTTGCGGGCCGAGAAGATGGTTCCAACATTTGAAAAGGGTGGAGAATTGTAAACGGCTCACCAACAACAATTAGATCTATAAAAAATAGTCATCTTAACTGTTAAATCAAAAAAATGGCGTTTGGACAAAACTGATTATTTTGTCCAAGCGCCATTCGTACTTTAAAGATTAACTGGCCAAATAGTGATCCATTAAGCAGCATCCGGTCGTATAAGGGGCTTATCCAAATATCCCCACCCAGGATATTTGAATAAGCCCCTTATATTCTAGAAACTAACCGCTTATTGGATCACACTCTTTTTATTTAACCGTATTCGTCTTAATCCGATCCAACGGAATCTCCCGCGGTGCAAACGTATCGCTGGTCTGACCCAGAGTCAACGCAAAAGCCGGCTTAAAGCCATCCGGGATGACCTCACTCGGAATCGATCCCAGACTAGCCATATTATAATTGGCACCTAGTCCCTGATCTTCAGCGGCCAATTCCATGTTGTGAACGATCGCTCCGGCAGAAATCTCGTCAGCAGGACTATCTTCCTTGACTGAAACGACAACCACCGTTGGGGCCTCATAGATACCAGTCATCTTTGACAAAACAAACGGATCTTGAATCACCGTTAATCGATAATCATCATAGCGCCCCATCCCGACTGGACTGGCGTTAGCTACAACCAAAATTTCGTGCAGCTGATCATCAGATACTTGACCCGAATACTCCCTAATTGCTTTACGTGACTGAATCATTTTCAATGTTTCCATCAATTACCACTCCTCAAATTTTATCTTCAATTCCATTGTAACCGCTTTTTTAGGAAAATAAACCAATCAATTTCACCTGAAACATTTAGGCTTATTTGGTACACTCAAGGTATTAATCATTATCAGGAGGCTTCTTATGACAAATTACAACTTCTTACAACCAACACAATTAAGAAACGGCGTCACCATTAAAAATCGCATTGCAATGTCGCCAATGACCGAAATGTCCAGTTTTGAAGACGGTTCGATTACTGGAGACGAAATTGACTACTTCCGACTGCGTGCCGGCGGGCCTGGCATGATTATTACCGGCTGCGCCAACGTCAATGATTTGGGCAAAGGCTTCGAAGGCGAACTCAGCGTGGCTCACGAAAAGATGCTGCCAGGATTATCACGGCTTGCCAACGCCATCAAACTTAATCATACCAAAGCAATTCTTCAAATCTTCAGTGCCGGGAGAATGAGTAACTCACGGGTACTTCGCGGACATCAAACCGTTTCTGCCAGCGCCGTTGCTCCTGAACGTTTGGGAGCTGAAACACCACGGGCACTTTCGGGTGAAGAAATTGAACAGACCATTTCCGACTTCGCCAACGCCACTCAACTGGCCATCGACGCTGGTTTCGATGGCATCGAACTCCACGGTGCCAATACCTATCTAATTCAACAATTCTTCAGCCCCCATTCTAACCGCAGAACGGATCACTGGGGCGGCTCCTTGGAAAAGCGGATGAACTTCCCCTTGGCGGTTGTTGATGCTTGCGCAGAAGTCATCAAGCATTCTGATAACCCACATTTTATCCTGGGCTACCGGATTTCACCGGAGGAACTCGAAAAACCTGGTATCAGAATGGCCGACACCCTGGCCTTGGTGAAAGAACTCAATCAAAAGCCAATTGATTATCTGCACATGTCATTGGCAGATGCCTGGCAGGGATCGATTGTCGATCGCAACGACCAGCAGCCACTGATCGAAAAAGTCCAGGAAGTACTCGCAGATGATTTACCACTGATGGTAGTCGGGCATTTGGCATCCCCTGCCCAAGTTGCCAAGTTGATTGACGCCGGCGTTCAATTTGCCGCCATGGGCCGTGAGTTAATTCGCGAGCCCAAGTGGGTCCAAAAAGTTGAAGCCGGTGATGAAAAGGCAATTCGTTATACCTTCTCATTACGGGATTTAGACGAATTAAAGGTGACCCCACCCCTGCTTAATTTCTTACGGACCGCCTTTAAAAAGGGCTTTCCGATTTCGACGGATGAGAGGCAAATTCGAATTTAGAACTGTAACATTTTCCCAATCCCAAGGCTGGCAGTCATTTCAGCCTGGGGATTTATTTTTCTCACTTGTTCCCCTTGACGTTTAGAACGTACGTTCGTATATTAAACGTATGGGGGTGTTCAACATGATTCGAGACGTTCCACGTGACCAATGGCTCTACAACGACCGCGGCATGGTGAAGTGGCTGGGTTACTTTTTGAGTGACCATACCCAGGATATGGCTGACAAAAAAGTCGACGAAGTCCCGACTCACCGACTGCCGGAACAAGATCCGGAAGTCATCGACCGCGTTTTGCAGGATAGTTGGCAGAATTCCAAACAAATTACACTTCAATTAAATGATGACGGCTACTTAAACGTTTATAATATAAGTGGTATTGTGATTGGCACCAACGATCATTTTATCTATCTTCAAACTAATAAAATGGTTACAATCAATGTGAACGATATTCGCCACGCCAAACTCAAAGAAGGAAGTCAATCAATTTGAAACAGACCATGAGTGTTCCCTGCACCAATAATGAAATTACGATTATGGTTGATTCGATCAACTACCAGTACCTGGCACTGCGGCGGGCATCACTTGATGTTGCCCCACTTGACCAGGTGAACGTCACACTAACTAACGAGGACGTTGACGGTCATGCCTACTATGAAGTTGCCGGCTTTAGCGTCGCCAAAAAAGCTCAAGTGGAATCCGCTGTCCTGGTTCCAGGAGATTATTTGGTCTATCGCGCGATTCCAGGCAGCGAGCCCAGCATGGTGATCCAATTGGTTAACAAATTTGACCAAGCAAAATAATCGGAGATGACAGTCATGAAGAAAAGTAGACAACTGATCATAACGGTAATGGCCTCACTTGGCTTTCTGGGAGCAGCCACGGCCCCGACGCAAGCAGCAACCTGGCACAAAGGAACGCCAACAACGCTGCGCGGCCACTGGAAGGACAAAACCATTAACATTGGTCAATACTTTGGTATGAAGAAATTTTATAGTTACGAGTCTGTTCGGGTTCGCAAAAACAGTGTGGATGCCTACTTGACACAGTCGGCGGGTTGGCACATTACCGATACAAAATGGAAAGCGGTCGGTAAAAATGCGGACACCATCGTTGGCAGAAACGAACTAAACAAGCTGCATCAAGCCAGATTTACATTTAAGCAAGTGGGACACGGATATGTTCACGTCTATTATGATGGCACTAATATTGCTGACGAAACTCCGTTTTCACCGAACTTTTATCGGGTCTCTAAGAAAGCTTAATAAGATTGATGTAACCAATGTGTGCTTGATATAATAAATCATATTTAGGTAATCAGAAAAGAGGTTGTAATAATTGGAAAATGATAGATACGTGGAGTTACACCAACTTCCGAAGGTTACAAATAAATCAAAACTGTATTGCGCCCTTCCTGGAGAACAACAGATATATTATGGTCATGCAGTCTTCAATGATAAGGAACTATTCAAAGTCATTCAGGTTAGAAAAGGACATATTCGAAAAAAAGATTTAACATATGTATTAATGTGGTAGATTGCAAATTTAATCCGAATTTTTGGACAAATTTGTCAGCATAACCTGATACGGTGTTTGCCAGTCGAGTATTTTAAGCGGTCGCTGGTTAATTTGGAGTAACGTCGTCGTTAAATCTTGAGCACTAATGTGCTCAAAACGAGTC
>NZ_BDGB01000052.1 GCF_002157585.1 Lentilactobacillus parakefiri | reverse complement strand
CGGATGTATAGCTTGATCCCTGGTCGCTGTGAATCAACCCTGGCTTGACACCATGATTATTCTTAATGGCAGCTTTGAAGGTATCAGTAACCAGATCAGCGGTTTCTGTCGAGGCGACTTTCCAAGAAACAATGCTGTGATCATACAAGTCTTTAATGGCACTCAAACGGAGCCTAGCTGTCCCGTTAACGCCATAGGGTAATTCACT
>NZ_BDGB01000051.1 GCF_002157585.1 Lentilactobacillus parakefiri | reverse complement strand
CGATTTACCGGATTGAGTTTTGGCTTGGCCCTGGATCCACTTATGAACGGTTGAATAGCCAATGCCATATTCTCTGGCCCGTTGGGCGGCTGATTCGCCTTGTTTATATAGGTTGATGATGTTTTGTTTGAATTCTTTGTCGTAACGAGTTGGCATGTAAAAATTCCTTCCTTTTGAGAGACGATTTATTCATTATACGCTCTCTTAAAAGTTGTCTCAGGAATCAGCTTA
>NZ_BDGB01000050.1 GCF_002157585.1 Lentilactobacillus parakefiri | reverse complement strand
ATGCTTGGCAACCCGAATTGAAGCTTTAATATTACCTCGACGCATGATGTTACGAACCCGAGTGGGGCCAACCTGATAAGACGTTTCTTGATTAATATAAGTGACCAGGCGATTAACGCCAAAGATGTAATGATTAGTTTCTTCCAACTGTTTGATATACTCATAAATTGATTGGTTTTCCAACTCATGCACCGTTGGTTCATGACCCAGCCATTTATAGTACGCTGCCCGTGACAACTCCAAGTATTGGCAGATAAAACTAATCC
>NZ_BDGB01000049.1 GCF_002157585.1 Lentilactobacillus parakefiri | reverse complement strand
TAACACCTTATCGACATTAGTTGTTAACTCAGCAGCTTATTCAGAAATGCGTGAACAACAATTGATTGAATACCTGCAACCTGCTGGCGCAGCTACTCCAATTGCCACTTATCAAGGTATGAGCATCATTCAAGATGATAGCATTCCGGTTGCTTCTGATGGAACTACTTATGCACTCATCTTCGGCCCTGGAGCCATTGATTATGCAACTGCTACTCCGACTAATGGCCTAGTTGTTCAACGTGACGAATTTCAAAAGGGCGGCATGGTAGCCATTATTCAGAAACGATTAGTTACTTGCCACGTTGCCGGAACAGATGTTGACTTGACTCAAACTAAGCCCGACACTTATTTAGCTGACTTGGCAGCGGGAAC
>NZ_BDGB01000048.1:10100-10482 GCF_002157585.1 Lentilactobacillus parakefiri | reverse complement strand
GGGAATATAAAGTACTGAAATCACTATGGCGCCTATTCCACAAGGCCAACCCTGACGCACAAAAGAGCCGCTACCTCTTCGGCCTGAATGAGTACTCGACCGAACAGAACGCTATTGATATTGGAACCGATACGTTTCCGGCCTTCAAAACAGCTTATGAAACCTACATCGATCTCCACAATGCTTTGATGGGGCGTCACGCTGATGAACTCAAGAATATCATCACTAACTATCAGCCTAACGGCACGCCCCTAGATACGGCCATGCATACCCTACGAAAGAATCTTAATGGCGTAATTAACGCCGCCAAATCGTCCTACTCTAACGGACCGATAGAGGGCATCAACCGTAAGATCAAGGAGCTCAAACGTGCTTGTTATGG
>NZ_BDGB01000048.1:0-9902 GCF_002157585.1 Lentilactobacillus parakefiri | reverse complement strand
CTTCTCCAATCAGGCCAATATGTTCACACGCGTCTACCAGCTGATTGCCTAGATTATCTACCACAATAACGTCACGATGGTAGGCTTATTTGTTATGCCTTCAAGTACGATATTCAGACAACACACCAGATTAAACGCCGCAACTAATAAAACAACAAAAAAGATCTCCCACACGAGGAGATCTCCAAAGGATAGAAACTATTCTTCAACACCATTTGACAAACTTCCATTTTTTCAACTCAAAGACGGTCGGGGTACTAGTCATCGCACTAGTATCCCGGCTTTTTTGCTTTCCAAGTCTCATGACAAATACTTAGTGGCTTCCTTGACGGCCAGCTTTGACAATTGATGCTGCTCCACGAACTCGCGGACCCACTCTGGATTAAACTTACTATAGTTGCGCAGTGCCCAACCGATCGCCTTTTGAATAAAGAATTCATCCGTCTTAATATCGTATTCAATCGCTTTGGTCAGCAGAACCGTATCCAGGGTATCCTTCTCTAACAGTTGTAGGATGATCGCAACCCGTCGCATCCAGAAATTATCATGTTGATAGAACAAGTTAAATACGACGTGCTTTTTTTCTGGATGAAGAACAATAAAGGTACCAAAGACTTTTCGCCAGGTATCAACGGTGTCCCACCAGGATTTAATCTGAATGTACTTGGTTAATGCTTGAATATCAGCAAAAGACAAACGCTTCACATTCGCGTAGGCAACGTCAATCGCCACATACTGGTACTCACGTTCCTCGCGAGTGTACAGGTCAGCAATTTTCGCCATCATTTCAGCCACGGGAATCGCTTTGGAAGCTTTGATAAAGGCTTTAGACGCCGCTTTTCTTTGGGGTGTCTTCAATCCCAAAAACTTAAACTGGTTGCGCATATATCGAGCCATTGGCGCTTGATCTTCCACATTTCCAACCATTGTAAACATCTGATCAGCCTCCCAGATTATTAAATGACGTATCGCTGATTTTGAATCGGCTCCAGATAGTCGTTTAACCGTTCAAACAGCATGACCAGCCAGCTAAATGCCAGCAGGAACGCCATGATTTCAAAGGCGGTCAACGACAGATAGCCAATGACCTGAAATAAAATTTCGCCAGCCAGTAATGCCGCCGCAATCATCCAAGAAATCCGCTGAAAATCCCGCGATATATCGGGTAACAGCCAGCGAATACCAAAAATCAATCCTAACACCAGAAAGATTAAATAACCCGCCAGTCGCGTATGTAGCGAATGGATTGCCAGATTGTTGGGAAATGCGCCAACCATGCCCAAATCGACTGCTAGCAGCGTCAGTAAAATCCGCAGCACTAACAGTTGGCGACTCTTCGGAAAAACACGTTTTAAAGAAGCAAACAAATAATCGACTAACGCCAACAGGATTAAGCTCGAAAAAAAGAGTGCCAAATTAAACTCCCACGAGTCATTTGCCTTGTCAGTCCCCAAAAAGCTCAGGTTATGTTTCCACCAGTACAGGTTCTGATTACTGATCATTGCCAAAATCACACCGCTGACAATCACCGCAATAAAAATGTTGGTCAACAGCCTTGAAGAGAGCTGAGGGACAATACTATTAATGGTTTGGATTTCAACACTGGTCATTAAGGCAAATAAGGCGGTCGAGGTCACCAGATCAAAGCTGGCGCCTTTAAACAATTGGCCGGCAATCCAAAACAATCCCGCCATCAGCATAAAGCCAATCAGCGCAAAAGCCAGCGCAACCGTTGGCAGGTTTCGCCAAGAAACGGCTTCAACCACGGAACCGGTTGGCGCTTGAGTCGGATAAAGACCACCATAAAACTGAGCAGGCCACTGAGGGTTGTCAGTAGCAACACCATTGTTGCCACGGATTCACTCCCTACCAAAGAGACTTGATAAATTTTTCGAACCATAAAATAGCCCAAAAAGACGCAGCTCATCAGAAAAGTTAACATTATCATTCCCCAGCGGCGCTGTCTGACTTCTACCGGCTTGGGCACGGCAATCTTTAATTCATCGGCACCTAGATGGACTTCCACCTGCTCACCGGATTTGACCCCTAATTGGTCTTTTAATGCGTCCGGCAATTCCAACACATGTCTTTCATTCAACAAAACTTCCTCCCTCAAAAAGGTTATACTTAATTGTAACAGTTTGGCGAGGAGTGACTCTATGTTTATTAATCGAATCAACGACCATATCGCATTAAAATTACCAGCAGCAACCGATGCCGACGCAATGTTGGCATTAATCAACAGTAACCGCATGAAGTTGGCTGAATGGCTACCGTGGGCCAAAGTGATGGTGGCCGTCAGCGACGAACAAAAATTCCTTCAATATGGGATCGAAAAAATGGTTCGGGGTGATTTTTGGTTCGCCATTATCTTGGTGGACAACGAACCAGCAGGGATGATTGATCTCCATGAATTCAGCCATGAAAATCAACGTGCCCAAATTGGCTACTGGCTTGCTGACCAATATCAAGGGATGGGCGTTATGACCCTTTGTATGACTCAGTTGGAACAGATTGCTTTTAGCGAACTTGGACTAAATCGACTTGAGTTAATTGCGGATGTTAACAACACAAAAAGCCGCGCCGTGGCAAAACGACGAGGCTTTCATGAAGAGGGGATTTTAAAGGAGTACCTCTTGTATAATGGAAAATTTCATGATATTGTTTTGTATTCAAAACTTAAATCAGAATAACCTATTTGGCAAACAAAATGGTCGCCAGCAAAATCACTGCCGCGAGCAGAATGGTTTGACCATGAAAAAATTGGATTAAATAACCGTTTAACAACGCTCCAACGAAGAAGGAGCCGATGATTGTGATAATATCACCGACTTTTTTGAGTGCCTTCAGATCCCCTTGGGCAACAAAATCAAGGACACTTTCGGATAATGTACGGACGTTCCCGGTCATCATCAACGGTGTGAATGGGCTGTTCTTCATCCGCCGAAACTCTTGGAGCTGTGACGCTGCTGCAAGTGCCAACAACCCGGTCGTGATCAAAATTGATACCTGACCAGCAATCAGGCTGACAACCACAAAAATTAAAATTTCAAACGCTAACGTCACCCGTTTACGCGTCACCGCCCGCTCACTGGGATAGTGGTATTGAATTACCCGGATAATTGCGACTCCCACCGCAAACATCAGCAGAGATACCAGTGCTTGGACAATACTGTCGTAATCACCCCGGCCAATTCTCAATCCAGTCAGAATCAAGTTTCCAGTTTGAAGGCCGGCAAAGACCCCACCATCTTGCATGTACGTATATGAATCCAGCACGCCTGCAGCCATCACCAATAACGATCCGCTGATAAGTCTTTCATAAGGGCCAATCGGTTGCTTATCCATCCCGTTCACCTCTTTCTTTCAGATAAATTCTGTCTTAGTTTACGCCACGATTGCCAAACAGGCCATTAAAAAGCATCCCCTTTGTTCAGGAGATGCCAAGGAAATCGTTATGGCGTCATAAATTTCACGAAATCAACAAACAGTCGATAGATCCCAGCAAAAATACTGCCAACAAAGCCAAAGATCCGTTTAAGCAGTGATTCTTTGGGTGTCGTCTGTTTTTCTTTTTTGTGCGGCTCATGAACATTAGTCGTTGCCAACATCGGCACCACTGCCGTACTGGAATTATCGGCCAATTTGACAATCGCGTTACCAACTGTCTGCCCTTTCGTAATCGGCAAGGACGTTTTGATGGCTGAATAATTGGTCACATGCGAGCCATTTGTCCCTTTTCGCTGCCAAATAACAGCCTCAGGGGTTTGGGGCGTCGCGTTCAGCTGATGGCCGTCAATTGAAAAGGTGTGCGATTTTAAGGCAACTTTGGCGGGTTGGTACCGTTGGTTGACCGTCGAAATCAGTTTATTCATCGATGTATACAGCGTGTTGCTGTCAATAATCGTCGCAATCAAGTGACGGCCGGCATGCCAGTAAGTCACGGTAATGCATAGGCCGGCGTTAACCGTAAACCCAGTCTTGAGACCATCGACATGCGTGCTTTTGTGATAAAAGGCTGATCCCGGCAGTAATCGATTGGAGTTGACCAATACTTGGTTGCCAACTTTCATTGAGGGTTGCTTGCTCCATTTGGTAATCGATGGGAAAATACGCAACACTTTAGCAGCCACCGTCGAAATTGCCTTGGCGCTTACCATGTTTTGCGCCTTGGCTGATGTGTGGGGAACCTGGTAGTGATACTTGCTCAAATCCGTGTTATCCAGGCCGGAACTGCTGACAAACGTGGCATCCAGTCCCCAGTCATGCGCCTGCTTATTCATCATCCTGACGAACTCCATGTTATTGCCGCCACCAACTAATTTCCCCAATGCAATTGCTGAAGAGTTGGATGACGCAATCAGTGCTGCTTTATATAAATCACGAACGGTGTACTCTTTGGAGTGCTTAATGCGAAAACCGCCGACTTCATAACTCTTACTCATTCGTCGAAGTTCAGCATCCACGGGAACCTTTTGCTCCCAAGAAATTTGATGATTATCAATCGCTTTCTTGGTCAAATAGAGGGTCATCAATTTGGATAGACTGGCAATTGGCCGTTTGTTGTTTCCGTTCTTTTGGTAGAGAACCTGTCCGGTTGTTGCATCCATCACATAAGCCTCTTTGGCCTGAAACTTTGGTTGATTGGCCGACTTTGCAGACAAACTAATGGCGCTCATTGTCAGGATCGACATGAGTGTCATCATCATCAAAATGATTTTATTCAATTTTTGCTTGCGAGATTTGGTGAAAATTAGCAAACCAAAATAACCTCCAAAAAATTTCTTAAAGATGAAGTTATCGTACCTCAAACCGGATGATAAATGGAAGTCTGCGTACAATCTTTACCTAAATTTTACGGCTGTATTTTTCTCGCCATCTCATCAATGTGTTGGCGGACAACCTGCTCCTTGCTGCGCATCTGCCAGGTTGCAGAATGAATGATACTATTTGATCGGCTGACTTTTGTGTACAACGCTCCCGGATAAAATAAGAACCGATGTGAGACAAAAATGTGTCAGCAACAAACAGCAAGTCCTCGGCTAAATCCAATGATTCATCAAATCGAATTTGATGATCGCGGATAATCGACAGCTTGAATACTTTGTTCCAAGTATAGCCGCCAAACCCGCCGCCCCGTCGATTAATTGAGGCATAGGCGTTGGTTTTGGAAACTTCACGGAATTGATTGCCGCTGCCGCTACCACCGCGCCAGCCCCAATTGTAGCCCACCGCAACTAAATCAACCGATGGATCCACTAGTCCGCGAGCGATCACTTCCAAATATTGCGGCTCTAAGAGATCATCGCCATCTACAAAGACAATCACGTCGCCCTTGGCGTTATCAATCGCGTAATTGCGAGCTTTCGAGACCCCTTCATGTGATTGAAAATAGTGAGCGTGAATTCGATTGTCTTTAGCGGCATATTTTGCAATTGTGTCCGCTGTAGCGTCCGTTGAGGCATCATCCACTAAGATGATTTCAAAGTTTTGGTAGGTTTGCTTTAAAATACTGTCCAAAGTTTTGGGCAAGTATGAGCCCAAATTGTACGCAGGAATAGAAATAGTGATTAAGGGATTCTCGGCCAATGTAATCGCCTCCAAGATTTCTTTTTGGTGAGTATAAGGCTGAATCTGAACCGACGCAACTAGTTTGCTCTAAAAAGAGTGTGGGAAAATCAGCGCTTTGCTTCCAGAATATAAGGGGACTATTCAAACGTCCAAAACCTGGATATTTGAATAGTCTCCTTATATGGCCGGAAGCTGCTGATTTTCCCACTATTCAGCCAGGTAATATGACGAATACAAAAAAGTCAGGGCAAAACATGGCGTTTTGTCCCGACCTTTTGTATTCTCTATTTCCTTAAACCTATTTGATTGTTAAAACAGACTATTCATGTTCCGCATGTGACTTCGACTTGGCATTATTTTGACCATAGTAAACATTCTTACCATGCTTACGGTAGTAATGCTTGTCCAGCAGGTATTGTGGGACATGGGTTTCATCACGGGTTAGTTGCAAAGCGTGATAACTGATCTCAGCTGAGACTTCCAATACCTTGGCATTGTAGACAGCCTTATCAGCCGTTGGACCCCAGGCAAATGGGCCGTGTTGGCTGACCAAGACAGCTGATACGGCATCCGGATCAACACCCCGACGTTCGAATTCATCAACGATGACCTTACCAGTATTTAACTCGTAAGCTTCTTCAATCTGCTTCTTAGTCAAAGCAGGTGCACATGGAATGTCGCCATAGAAAGTATCGGCATGAGTCGTGCTGACAGCTGGGATATCCATCTTAGCTGCAGCAAATGAGACTGCCCAAGGTGAATGAGTATGGACAATGCCGCCGATATTTGGAAAATGGTTATACAGGTAAGTATGAGTCGGCGTATCGCTTGATGGGTTCATGTCCCCTTCAACGACCTTGCCGTTCAAGTCCACAACCACCATGTCTGATGGCTTCATCTTGTCGTACTCAACACCGGAAGGCTTAATGACAAACAAGCCCTTGTCACGGTCAATTGCGGAAACGTTTCCCCAAGTGAACGTCACCAAATCCAGTTGTGGTAAACGCATGTTGGCATCATAAACTTCTTTTTTAAGATCTTCTAACATTCTCTCGCACCTCTAGTTTTTCATTTTCATTGCTTTAACAGCTTCAGCTTCTACAGGCAGAGCCGCCTTGTAGTTGTCAATAAACTTATCATAGCCTTGAACACTGGCTTCTTCAGGATACAACGTTGCCGTCGTGGAGTCTTTGAAGACCCGGTTAGCAAGGTAATCTTCCAAAGCTTCGCCGTTCTTACGGTTGACACAGAAGAGTGCCAAAACAGCCATTCCCCAAGGACCACCTTCACCAGCGTTCTCCATAACAGAAATTGGCGTGTTGAGCGCATCAGCCAAGACTTGTTGGGCAACAACAGGGGTCTTGAAGATCCCACCTTGAGCAACCAAGACGTTGGTCTTAATGTGTTCTTCTCGAAGCAAAATGTCCATCCCAATTTTGAGTGGGGCAAAGGCTGAATAAATCTGTTCCTTAATGAAGTTGGCCAAATTGAGCTTGCTGTCAGGCTTACGAACGAATAATGGTCGGCCTTCAGGCATTCTGGTGATGTTTTCGCCTGAAAGATAAGCAAAGTTAACCAATCCGCCGGCGTCTTGGTCACCCTTCACCGATTCAGCAAACAACGTGCCGTAGAGATCATCCGGCTTCAGTTGCAGACCCAGCGCTTTGGCAAATTCGCCAAACAAGCCAACCCAGGCGTTGATGTCTGAAGAACTGTTATTGGTATGAACCATGGCAACCGGCACGCCATCTGGTGTCGTTACCATATCGATATCACGATGAACGGCTTTCATTGGTGAATCAAGAACCACCATTGAGAAGGCTGATGTCCCGGCGGAAATGTTACCAGTCCGCTTCTTGACACTGTTGGTAGCAACCATTCCAGTACCAGCATCACCTTCTGGCGGTGCAATCAACGAACCGCCTTGAAGGGTGCCGCTTTGGTCCAGCAATTTGGCACCTTCATCAGTCAACTCGCCGGCTTTCTTGCCAGCTGGTAACACGGTCGGCAAAATGTCGAGGAGGTTCCATGAATATTTCTTAACGTCAGGCAGGGAACTGAACTTGTCTGCCATTTCTTTATTGTAGTTAACCGTTGATTCGTCGATTGGGAACATTCCGGAAGCATCCCCAACACCAATGACCTTTTCCCCAGATAATTTCCAAGTCACGTATCCAGCAAGCGTCGTGATAAAATCAACATCTTTGACGTGTTTTTCGTCATTCAAAATAGCTTGGTATAAATGAGCGATGCTCCAACGTTCTGGAATGTTGAAGTTGAACAACTTGGTCAACGCTTCGGCAGCATCACCAGTAATGTTGTTACGCCAAGTTCTAAATGGCACCAAGATTTCATCATTCTTATCGAATGCCATGTAGCCATGCATCATGGCACTAACACCAATCGAACCAATTTTCTGGATATCAACACCAAATTTGTCATGCACCTCTAAAGCAAGGGTTGCATAACTAGTCTGAATACCATCCCAGACTTTTTCAAGTGGGTACGTCCAGATGCCGTTGTCTAATTCGTTCTCCCAAAGATAATCGCCTGAAGCAATTGTTTGGAAATCGTCAGAAACCAGAACAGCTTTGATTCGAGTTGATCCCAGTTCAATCCCCAACGAAATGTTTCCGCTTACAATTTCATTTCGTACTCGACTTTCGTCCATCGTTTTTTCCTCCAACGTCGCTACGTTTAGTTTTCGTTTACTCTCTCATTGTAAAATATTCGTACGTATAAATCAATTCTTTTTAAAATTTATGCAATAAATATTTAGGGAAAAGAAAAAGCTTAGACCAACATGTCCAAGCCGTCTTCGTCAATAATGGTCACTTGGGAACCGGTCGCTTCAATCAGCCCTTTGCTTGCGAGCTGTTTAAAGGTCCGGCTGATCGTTTCGGGAGTGGTCCCCAAATACGTTGCAATGTCCTTCTTTTTGAGTGGTAGCTTAAATGGGTTCTCATCAAGTGCTGCTCCGGTTTCAACTAAATACTTAGCCAACTTACCGGCCATATCTGCCGTTGAAGAAAGGGTCTTTTCTTCTTGGAGATTGTTAATCTGCTGGCTCATGGTTGCCAACAGGCTAGTAGATAGCTGGGGACTTTTTTGTAGTAAGTTTTGGAAAGCCCCCTGCTCTATCTGACAAACATTCGAGTCCACTAATGCAGTGGCGGTCACATTGCGCTGATCGCCGTTAAACAGGGCAGCTTCACCATCAAAGTCGCCAGGCTGCAACACTTTAAGTAGTTGTTCTTTGCCATTAGCAGCCACTTGAGAAATCTTGACTTGGCCAGCTTCCAAAATCATAAAGTGACCAACCGTGTCACCGGCAAGGTAAATAATGGTCCCCTTTGGATATTCATGCTGGACCACTAATTTGGCAACTTCGATCTTTTGATCTTCCGGCAGTGAATGAAACATCGGTACTAAGTTAACGCATTCTAAAGCCTGCTTTAAATCCATCCTCATGACCTCGCTATTCCTTTATCAACTGTTCGAGCCACTGTCTGGTGCCTGCATCCTCGGCAACCTCGGGATCAAAATGAATCGGTGTGGAGACAGCAGCGACTTTTTGCCAATCAATTTTCCCATCATTGAGCAAATTGGTCTGAAGTGTCGTATAGGGTTCGTCTGTGACAATCTTTTGCATTGCGGGATTATCGTGCACCATTTCAACCATGGTATTGCCAGCCAACTCCGCAGAAACAATTTCTTGAAGCTGGTTGTCACTCACCGGATCGGTCACCAGAATTCTATTTTCCAAGGGAACGGCCGGAATTTCGCGTTGGAGAAAGTGCTGAACCTCGGTCCACTCCTTGGTAACAATTCGGTAAAATTGATACGGAACTTTATTGCCAATGCTTCGAAGGGTTGCTCGTAAAATTGTCGGCAATGCCCAAGTCTGATCAATTGGGGTCACCACTAACAGTTCCTGCAGGAATCGCTGCACGGTTTCTTTGTCAATTCCCCTCAAACGCTTCTTCAGTGTCAAGCCATAACGAACCAGAACAAAGTCTTGAAATTGGTCCGGGTGAATTGTCCGCCCCGCCGGTTGATGCATTCGTTTTCGAATAGCTTTAATCTGTTTCATTTTACTGGATCTGGCAAATCTGCCTTGTTTGACCATTTTGTTCACCACCTAAGAAATAAAAAGCTCAATTATTAAAATTTAGTTAACCCTCAATTGTCAAATCAAGTGCAACACTAAGAATCTATTCTTAGAAGTGGTCTAGTTGCTAAGCTAGTTCAGGCATTAGATCAGCTGGACAGCGATAGTTCAATGACCGCCGCAGCCGGTTGTTTAAGGTATCTTGAGCCAGTTGAATATC
>NZ_BDGB01000047.1 GCF_002157585.1 Lentilactobacillus parakefiri | reverse complement strand
AAGCGTTCATTACTACCACGTTCAGCTGGAGTATAAGCATGGCAGTAATAGGTCTTAATACCATATTGTGATTCAAGTGCTACTAGCCCACTAAACTCAGTGCCACGGTCCACAGTAAAGCTGTGCACCGGACCATTAAAAGTGGTTAGGAACTTAGTTAGTGCTTCATTAACAGTCGCTGTCGTCCGATCTTTTAACCGGTATGCCCAAAGGAACCGTGATTTGCGATCG
>NZ_BDGB01000046.1:2951-34540 GCF_002157585.1 Lentilactobacillus parakefiri | reverse complement strand
TGATGGCAGCAAATATGAATAAATTGGCCAAAATGATGGCCAATTTAACTCATATTTTTGGTTGGATAGAAAAACTGAGCCGCATCTTCCAGAGAAAGTGGAAAATGCGGCTCAGTTTATTTATCGGCGGGACTTATGTCCCAGCCTCTTTTCATCTGTATCAGTGTTGCCAACATCTGCCAAACAGACCACTGACATATTCAATTTTGCTGACCGCTGCCTGGATGTTTGGATAACGATGCGGCCACAATGTTATAATTAAACTAAATTGAGGTGTATTTGGAGGCACAATCATGAAATTTAGAACACTCGGTAAAACCGGTTATAATATTAGTGAAGTTTCACTTGGAACTTGGCAGTTAGGCGGTAAGTGGGGAACCCCATTCAACCCTAAGGACGCTCGTGACACACTCGAGGAGGCTTATGATTGCGGTGTCAACTTCTTTGATACGGCAGATGGCTATCAAGATGGCCAAAGTGAAAAAGCCGTGGGCGAATTCGTCAGGAATCATTCTGACGTTCACTACACGACTAAAATCGGGCGTAAAGAAATGCCCTTGGACATTAAGCATTTTGACCCGGAACACCTAGACCGCTATGTCGACGAGTCATTGCAAAATATGGGAGTTGACTCATTGGACATGGTCCTGCTGCACTGCCCACCAATGATGAATTACTACATGCCTGAGACTTTCTTTGAATTGGACAAGCTTAAGCAAGCCGGTAAAATTCAAAATTATGGTGTCAGTGTCGAACGGGTTGAGGAAGGCATCAAAGCCTTGAGTTACGATATTTCAGCCGTTAAAATTATCTTCAACATGTTCCGTCTTCGCCCCGCTGATCTCTTCTTTGGCCTCGCTAAGAAGAACAACGTCGGCATCCTAGCACGAGTACCGCTGGCCAGTGGCCTTTTGACCGGGAAATTTACTGCGGACACCAAATTCTCCCCTGAAGATCATCGGACCACTAATCGAAACGGCGAACAGTTCGATAAGGGTGAGACTTTCTCCGGCGTTGATTACTTGACCGGTGTTAAAGCCGCTGCTGAATTGAAACAGCGTTTGGGAACTGACAATTTAGCCGCGATGGCTTTGCGCTTCATTTTGATGTATGACGCCGTTTCAGCCGTCATCCCCGGTGCCAGCAATCCCACTCAAATTGAGCGCAACACCACAGCAGCTGACTTGCCGGCCTTCACTGACCCCCAGATGCAAATTGTTCGTGACGTTTACGATCAGTACATTAAAAACCCAGTTGAGTATCTCTGGTAATTTGAATTAGAAGGTGAAAATGATGGCTCGACGAACTATTTTGACCAGTATCATTATCATCTGTGCGTTATTGATGTTCGTCTCAATCAATGTTTCATTCATTGGCTATATACTGGTGTTGTCGTGGACCAGCTACAGACTTCTCGTTAAAAGGGATTTCACCTTACTGCAGACCAGCATGTTTCAACATGCGTCGCTCAAGCTACCTGATTTTGAAAAATTGAGTCAGGACGAAACTTTAAAGTATCAGCGGATAGCCTATCGGGTCGGTTGGTGGGTCTTACCCTGTACAATCGGTTTTCTCATCGCGCTAATCTCCTTAAATGTTTGATTAAAAGGTCAAATTGGATAAAAAAAGTTCCGGAGCAAAAATTGCTCTGGGACTTTTTTGGCTACTTACCACGTTTACTGTCTATACTTAATCTTCGTCGTCTTCTTCATCCAAGCCCGCTCGCGGTGAATTGCCAAGTAAGGCTTGCAGCGTTGCAATATTGTGATTATTATCTCGCAGCAAGCCAATCAACTGCTGAGCCAGAACTGGCCGGTCTTCTTTTTCTGCCAACTTGATTGCCCGGGTGACAAACATGTTCTCAGTGTCATAGTCGTGAACCAGGTCGTTGACCATCCATTCTGCTGACTCATATTTGTTTTGGCCATTCTCTTCAAGCATGGCGTACTCTGTAAATTCTTTTTGGGTGCTTGGCGCAACCAAGGCCTCATCGATTAATACCGTTCCCAAAGCATCCTTTTGATCATATGCTTGCTGGAGCAGGTTACCGAACAAATCTTTGAGTTGTTCAGCGACCATCCCTTTGACATACCACTTAGACATTTGCAGCTTGTCAGCCAACACTTCCAGGTTGGCCACAATGTGACCAGTCATGGCGCCTGCGGTTGGGGTGTGATGGTCAATATCTGCTTGTTTAACTTCTGCTTCAAATAATTTTTCTGGGGTTGCTGTTGTCATATTCTTCACCTATTTCACTTTCATTGATTGAACTTCATAGCCTAAATCAGTTACGGTGTCTGACAGCTTATCAGCTGAAATTTTATCACCGTCAAAATCTGTTTTAACTTTGGCTGCGTTGAACAGCACCTTGACGTTTTCCACGCCATCCTGTTTCTCCAATGCGCCCTTAATCTTTTGCATGCATGACGGGCATGATAATGCGTCTAATTGTAAAATTGCTTTATTCATATTGATAACCTCCATCTCATTTACTGCTTTAAGGATAAATCATATTCGCCAACCGATAATTGATCTGGATCAAGTTTTGGCATTTTTGGTCGATAATTAATCAACCTCATGGCATTGAAGATTACAACCAGGATACTGGCTTCGTGCACAAACATCCCACTGGCCATGTAAATGAATCCAAGGATCAACCCAATTAACAAAGCTGCTACCGTCCCAATGGCGATAAAGATATTCTCTTTGGTATTCATGACGGTCTTCTTGGATAAGCCATAAGCATGAATTAACTCATTGAATCCCGATGACATTAGGACAACATCAGAGGTTTCAACAGCCACGTCGGTTCCACTTCCCATTGCAATCCCAATGTCAGCGGTAACCAATGATGGACTGTCGTTAATCCCGTCACCCACAAAGGCAACTTTATGGCCTTCCTGCTGGAATTGTTTGACGTATTCAACCTTTTGTTCTGGCAGAAGCTCAGCGTGAACTTCATCAATCCCAATTTGTCCAGCTACGGCATTGGCTGTCTGCAGGTTATCGCCGGTGAGCATGACCGTCTTCTTGATGCCCAGTGATTTAAGCGTCGCTAGGCTTTCTTTAACGCCTCTTCGAATCACATCCGAGATTCCAATGATTGCTTGAACCTGACCATCGAAGGCAACAATCACCGTTGAACTGCCTTCTGCTTGGATGTCTTCCAAATCCTCATGCTGTTGTGTTGTCAAACTGATCTTTTCATCGTTCATCATCTTTAGATTACCGATGAAGGTTCGTTTACCAGCGGCGGTTGCTTTAAGCCCCCTGCCCTTCACCGTATCAGTATCGGTCACTTCAACGTCATCAGAGAAAAGATGATGATTGGTTGAAAACGTCACAACTGCTTGGGCAAGTGGATGATCCGACTGCTTCTCAACGGCTGCCGCAATTTGCAGGCCTAATTGATCCTTTGAGTAGTCTTTGAACTGAGTAACCGCCGTCTTACCTTCAGTCAAGGTACCGGTCTTATCAAATACCAGTGTGTCAACGTTGGCAAAGGTGTTCATCACTTCACCACCCTTGATTAAGACACCATTCTTGGCACCGTTCCCAATTCCGGCAACGTTTGAAACCGGTGCACCAATCACCAAGGCACCTGGGCAGCCAAGAACCAAGACGGTAATCGCTAATCGGAAATCTTTGGTGATTAAGCCGACGACTAATGCAATCACTAAAACCGCCGGTGTATAGTAAGTGGCGAATTTATCAATGAACTTTTCCGCCGGGGATTTGGTATCCTGAGCATCTTCAACCAATTCAACAATCTTGCCAAACGTGGTATCGTCGCCAACTTTAGTAGCGCGGACTTTTACGGTACCGTTATCTAAGATCGTCCCGGAAAATACCTGGTCGCCTGAACCCTTCGTCACCAATTTTGATTCACCTGTGATGCTGGCCTCGTTGATATGGCCCGACCCATCAACAATCTCACCATCCACTGGAATTTGTCCGCCGGCCTTAACCAGGACAACATCGTCAACGTCGACAAAATCAACGTCAGTCTCTTCAGTTCCACCATCATCGCCAACAACCATTGCAGTCGTTGGGGCCATTTCGGTCAAATTCTTAATTGAGTGACGGGTTTTGGCCAACGTTTTATCTTCGAGAAACGTTCCAAATAAGAACAAGAAGGTAACGATGGCCGATTCATTATACTCGCCGATGATAAATGCCCCAATCACCGCAATACTCACAAGCAGCTCAATGCTAATTGTTTTAAATCGAAGTGCTGAAACTGCTCGAAGAATAATTGGAATAGCGGAGATAATTGAAGCTGCGATAAATGACACCGTATAAATCATGTCGCTGTTAACAACTTTTCCCAGTAGGCCAACGCCAATCAAGATTGCGGTCACCAATGTAATTTGATTTGTATGTTGATTAATAAGTCTTTGGAATTTCATAATCTCCCGCTCCATTTCTTAATTTATATATTTAGTATAGAGTGGTTCAGACGATAAAGAATTGACGTGGATCAAGTTTGGAGATTTTGTAGGCTTCGACAATTTAGCGTTGATAGTTATGACACTTTTCGTAATCCACGCTGGGGAGTTGATATTAATGAACAGCAACCAACTTCAAGCTTGGAGCGAGTCGATAAATCTTTCTTTTGCATTTCCGGCTTATATCTACCATAATTGAGTTAGCTAATGATAAGGGAGGATTCCGAAGATGAAAATTATTGTGATCGGTGCTACCGGCCGAGTTGGCGCAAATGTGGTTGCCAAGCTGGCCCAAAATTCAAATGACGAGATCTATGCAGGTGCCCGCAAACCTGAAAAAATTCCAGCAGCTGACAACGTCACCCCGTTCAAATTAGATCTGAATGATAAGATGGACGATATTAAGGAGGGGCTTCCTGAAGCCGACGCCATTATCTTCACCGCTGGATCAGGCGGCCGGGATTTGCTGAAGGTTGACCTACACGGTGCTGTCAAGGTCATGCAGGCCGCCGAGGAAAAAGAAATCAATCGCTTTGTCATGCTGAGCTCCAAGGGATCATTGTCTCCCGACGAATTTGCCGACTCCCCGCTTGAAAATTATTTGATTGCTAAATACTACGCCGATCAATGGCTGATCCATAATACCGATCTGGACTACACAATTCTCCAGCCAACCGCATTGGTTGAAAAGACCGGGTCAGGCAAAGTGACTTTGGGTGCCTATAGCACTAACGAGAACAGTATCGACAATGTTGCCGACGTGTTGATTGGTTTGGTAGAAAACCATGCTGGCATTAAAGAAGTTATTGAAATGAGTACTGGGAATGAACCAATTCCTGAAGCGATTAATGAATTGAATTAAAAATGAGAGCATAAATTGTTATGAAAAGCCGGGGCACACAAGAAATGTGTGTTTCGGCTTTTTATGTAAGTTTTAATTACATATACCAATTATTTTACATAACTTTTTAAAAGAAAATTCAAGATTAAAAAATCTTGATTACTAAGCATTGGTATCGCTTTCGTCTTCATTAGATATGTTCTAATTTTCTAACCAATTTCAAAAACCGCTGGACGTTTCAAAAAGATGATGTTAGAATTTATGACATTAAAAGAGAAGGAAGCAATGTTATGAATGCTGCAAATACTTCGTTCATGATTTTATCCAGTATTTTGGTCTTATTCATGACTCCCGGATTGGCGTTTTTCTATGGGGGCCTGGTTTCAAAACGAAACGTGGTTAACACCATGTTGTCAGTCTTCATCATGACAGGTGTTGCCATTGTTCTGTGGATTATGATTGGTTACTCATTATCATTTTCCGGTGATATCGGTGGGGTCATCGGAACCGTGAAGAATTTTTTCATGAACGGTATCGATCTCACATCACTGACAGCAACTAAGATTCCAACCGGCATTTTCTCAGTCTTTGAAATGATGTTTGCGATTATTACCCCTGCTTTATTCGTGGGTGCCGTCGTTGGCCGGATCAAATTCAACTTCCTGTTGGTTTTCTTAATTCTCTGGTCAATTATCATCTATTATCCAATGGTCCACTTGGTTTGGAGTCCTCACGGGATTCTTTATGGATTAGGGGTGCTCGACTTTGCTGGCGGGACGGTTGTTCACATCAATGCCGGTGTCACGGCGTTTGTCCTTTCAGCCTTTTTAGGTAAACGGGTTAAATTCGGCGACATCCCCCACACCCACTACAATCTACCATGGGTGCTGCTTGGTGCCACCATCTTATGGATTGGCTGGTACGGATTTAACGCCGGTTCCGCACTGGGCGTTAATAATATCGCAGCTCAAGCAACCATCACCACGACAATGTCAACTGGTACCGCAATGGTCACCTGGATGATTTTGGACATGATTATCAGCGGTAAGCCAACGCTGGTGGGCGTTTGTACCGGGACGCTTTGTGGCCTGGTTGGGATTACCCCTGCTTGTGGCTTTGTGACGATTGCCGGATCATTTTGGATCGGCATGGTTTCCACCTTTGCCAGCTACTTTTTTGTTAACTATTTGAAGGATCGAATTGGGGTTGACGATGCCTTGGATGCCTTTGGCTGCCACGGTGTCAGCGGAATCGTCGGCAGTATCGCAACCGGCTTGTTTGCAACCAAAAGTGTCAATCCGATTGTCGCCCATAATGGTGCCTTTTACGGCGGCAGTTGGCATCAGATTACTGTCCAGATTATCGCAACTCTGGCAACGATTATCTTCGTTGCGATCGCCGCTTCAGTCATCATCAAATTACTGAGTCTGGTAATGCCAATGCGAGTTGATCGGAAGGAAGAAAAACTTGGCCTAGATAAAGGTGAACACGGTGAAGAAGTTGATTATACCGTCGACATGAGCGACAATCTTGACGCCTATCGCTCAGATTTGAATTTGTATTCAAAGGAATTTAGAGGTCAGTTGGGTGGTCTGGATCCTAACAAGGACCCTCATTTACATTGAGTTTGACATTCATAACATCAAAATCAAAAGACCGGAACATGCGTAGAAAATCGCATTGTTTCGGTCTTTTTACCATCAGCTTGATTTAAATTCAATTACTTCTTCAAAACATCCAGCATGGCACCATTAAAATCGTCTAGGTCATCAGGTGTTCGGCTGGTAATTAGGTTGCGGTCAACCACCACCGGCTGATCTTTCACCCGTGCTCCGGCATAATACAAATCCGGGCGGACGGTCAGATATGCGGTCATTGTCCGACCAGCCGTTAGCCCAGTTTGGATGAACAGTTGTGGGCCGTGGCAAATCGCAAAAGTTGGTTTGTCGTCAATTAGAAAGTCTTTGACGAAATGAACAAACCGATCGTCAGCTCTTAATTGATCCGGTGAAAAGCCACCAGGGATCAACAAGCCATCAAACTCATCGGGTTTTACATCCCCAATCCCCTTGTCGGCGGTTAATTCAGTCCCATGCTTACCGATAATCTGGTTGCCAGCCTGGTTTTCAATGGTCACTACCTCATGGCTGGCGTCCTTTAGCGCTTCAACCGGTGACGTATATTCAATATCTTCCACATCGTTGGTAACGATGACAGCTACTTTGCTCATCAAATTCATCCTTTCTTGTTCCAAGTTACTATCTACTTTATACTAGGTATCAAAACGATACAATAACGCACTTCCAAGTGCCTGGAATATTGGAGGGATTGAAATGACCGATGTTGTTAGAAAAGATGTTAAAGACCAACTCAAAAATGGTGACTACAATTGTTCCAAAGAACTGACTTTATCAATGTTCAGTGGAAAATGGAAATTGGTGATCCTGTTTCACTTGGGAACCGATGGCGCTTATCGATTCAACGAATTGATGCGGCTCTTACCCAAGGTGACTCACAAAGTGCTGACTAATCAGCTGCGGGAGATGGCTGAAGATGGTCTAATCACCCGTCACGTGACTAGTGGATCGCAGACGAAAGTGACCTATGAAATTACCGAACTGGGTCAATCACTGATGCCAATTGTTAATCAGATGTATGAATGGGGCGAACAACGAATCAAAGCACTTAAAGTCACCCCACAATTCAGCGTCAACGAACAAGTCGAACGGGAGGCAGCCAAATGACCTATTCCAGAACTGAATCAATCGAGTTAGTCAACATGTGTATGATTTATAATCCAGCCACCGAAGAAGTCTTGGTGGAAGATAAGACCGACGTCGCTTGGAAATTTGGTCACACCTTTCCCGGCGGCCACGTTGAAAAAGGAGAAAGTCTCTATGACGGCATGGTACGAGAAGTATTTGAAGAAACCGGTCTCACTATCCGCCACCTGGCCTCATGTGGAACGGTCGAATGGTTTAACGAAACACCGGCATACCGCAGAATGGGATTCTTATATCGCACCAGTAATTTCTCAGGCGAACTCAAGCAGTCCGAAGAAGGAAGGAACTATTGGCTGCCTCTTAAAGATCTAAACGCGGACAACACTGCCGAAAGTTTCATGAAATTTCTGCAGATCTTCACGGATCCCCACGCAGTTGATGCAACATCGCCAGTCATGAACGGATCCCTAACAATAATCCCCAAAGACGACGACTCAGCAAAAGCATAATATAATGAAGTTGTCATCCAAATCATTTCTTTGAGGAGGTGCAACATGAAAAAATATTTAATTATTTATAACGGCAGTGCTGGGAAAAGTGATAACGAGGCTATCGCCAAACAAGCTCAATCTTTGCTGGAGAGCAGTGGCCAATCGGTTACCCTCGCGAAGACCAAGTCTCGTGATGAGGCGGTCGAGCAAGCTCAAAAATCGCCAGAAAGCTATGACTGCCTGGTGACCATTGGCGGTGACGGGTCAATCAATACCGCCTGTGAAGGCTTTCTAAAAGCTGGCAAGTCAATCCCACTAGGAATCATCCCTGGCGGTACCATTAACAATTTTGCCAAAGCCCTTCGCATTCCCTTAAATACTGACGAAGCCATTCATAATCTATTGGATGGCACGCCAGCAGAAGTGGACTTAGGCGCCGTTGGGAACACACCGATGGTCAGCAGTCTTACCCTTGGTAGATTGGCAGATATTGCCCAAAATGTGAAGGACGATGAGAAAAAGCGCTTTGGTAAAATCATTTATTTAACCAGAGGATTTAAAGAACTTCTCACCAACCGTTCTTATAAATTACAAATCACCGCCAATAACCGCACGGAAACCTTGCGTGCTCAGATCCTGTTAATTACGACGACTAATTCGGTTGGCGGCTTCATTGCCTTTAACCCAGATGCGTCCTACGATGATGATTATCTTCACGTCTTCCTGCTAAAGAGTTTCACCCCCATGAAGCTGCTCACCTACCTGAGTTATTTCATCACCGGCAATCTTAAAAATGCCAAAGGGGTGCGCTACTTTAAAACTAAGACCGTTAAAATCGACAATTTATCCAAACGTGATATTCAAGCCAGAATTGATGGTGATCCAGCCATGTCTTTACCGATTACTGTGAATACCAAGCCTGACTTTTTACAGATTATTATGCCTCAGAGTGCGACGAGACCCGGGTGACCCCGGAGTGTAAGGCGGAAATTTAAAGGATGAACGGTTTTTGTTCATCGTTTGAATTTTTGCCTTACACAGTAGGGGTCAGGGTCGTCGGAGCACGTTTCAACCAGAGTGCAGCAATTGGCGGTTGATCTAAATAACATTAGGGTCGCAAAAAAGAAGCCAAAGCATGACGAAAACCGTTATGCCTTGACTTCTTCACTTTTCACTCAATTTATTTAATGATTTCGTTAGTCTTGAGGGTCAACTGCAACCAAACCACCAGCAAGGTTACCCATGTTTGGTTTGTCGGTCTTAACAATCAACTGCTCGTTAACGAAGGCCATTTGACCAATGTGGCTCATTTCACGACCGTAGCCCGAAAGTTTAACCCCACCGAATGGCAATTCAGGTAAGGTGGACATGAAGTTGTTCACAAAGACCATGCCAGTTTCGATTTGTGAGGCCACTTCGGCACCGTGATCAGCATCGCCGGCAAAGACAATCCCACCAAGTCCGTAAGGGTTATCGTTAGCCAGGTCGATTGCTTCTTGCTCACTGTGAACTTTGTAAACAGCAGCAATTGGACCGAACATTTCTTCTGAGTATGCCGGGTTATCTTTATCAATATCAGTTAAGATAGTTGGCATGAAGAACTGACCAGGTAAGTCAATCGGTTCGTTGCCATAAACAACTTTGGCACCGGCCGCAATCGCATCATCTAATTGCTTCTGTAACTTGTTCTTTGATTTCTCAGTGTTCATTGGTGCTAAGCTTGTCTTCGGGTCCATTGGATCCCCAGGCTTCAGAGCAGCAAATTTCTTCTTCAAATTCTCAACGAACTCATCATAAACATTATCCATCACGATGAATCGCTTGGATGATGTACATACTTGACCAGTGTTGTAAATTCGGGCACGCCATGCGATGTCATTAACATCGTCCATGTTAGCATCACCTAAAACAACGAATGGATCCATACCGCCAAGCTCCATGGTGTTCTTCTTAAGGGCTTTGCCAGCAGCGCCGGCAACAGCTGTCCCGCCACGTTCAGAACCAGTCAAGGCAACTCCTTGAACACGAGGGTCATCAATGGCTTCGGTAACCTGATCGTATGACAAGAATAAGTTGGTTAATGAGCCTTTGGGTGCGCCAGCTTCAGCCACAACGTCAGCAAACATTTGTGCTGAGGTTGGGGTGTTGGCAGCGTGCTTTAAGATCATTGGGTTGCCAACCATAAAGTTAGGAGCGAAGACCCGCATGATTTGGTAATATGGGAAGTTCCAAGGTTCAACCATCATGACAACACCGGTTGCATGATGTTGAATCTCAGCATCGCCAGTCGCAATGGTGTCAATCTTTTCTGGCTTGAGTAATTCTTCGCCATGATCTGCGAACCAGTCAGCGATAATCGCAACCAGCTCAACTTCACCCTTGGACTCACCGATCAATTTACCCATGTCAATGGTACATGCACGAACTAATTCATCTGAGTGCTCACGCAGCTTGGCAGCAACGTTATGCAGAATTTTTGCCCGCTCAGAAATGTCTTGTTTCTTCATCGTTTCGTATAAATCATGATCCGTTGCTAAGGCTGATTGTAATTCGTCATCAGTCGCAAATGGGTACTCCTTGACAACTTCATTGTTGTAAGGATTAACAGTTCGATATGCCATTATATGACCTCCTAAAATTTGGATAAATCTGTCACGTCTTAAATTCAAACAGACATTTCAACATCCAAATATAGAATATCATGCTATGAAAACAGATACAACAGAATGCATTGTGATTTTCAAAATAGTTAACGAGCTCAATGGTTAACTAGTGTTATTTGTGAACATTGTTTTCATTTCACAAGAATTGGCCTATGCGTTGGCAGCGACCTTTTTGGTATCCTTAATCTTAAAGACTAAGAAAATCGCAATTATTTCGAGAATCAGAAAAGTAAAAAACACGCCATTAAAGTTTCGATCACCCAGGACAACTGTTGCAATCACGATGGCGGTGGATCCCAGAATTTGCCTAATCGTCGCAATGATCGAAGAACCATGGGGGATCAAATCGTTGGTCAAAGAATTGGCCCCCAGGGTGGTTGCCGGCATCATCGCAAAGGCATTCCCGGACTCAATAATAATTGAACACAGAATGGCAATCCAAATGTTTTTAAAGCCCGATAACAGTAACAAACCCGCCCAACCAACAATGAACAGGCCAAAGCCAACCATAATCACTAGTTTAAAGCCAATTCGATCCGCCAGCCGACCACTTCTTCGGTTTAGCCACGATAAAATTGCTGCAGCGGGAACTAATGCCAACCCGGACCATAGCGGGGTTAGGCCAAGAATCTGCTGGTAATAGAGCGGCATAATAATTGTCACCGTGATTAAGGACATATATGACAGCGAGGTTAGCAAAACCCCAAGGTCAAAATTGGTAATCGATAGGATGTCCAGTCTTAACAGCGGCTGCGGCATTCGCAGTTGACGCCGGACAAATAAGACCAGAAGAATCAACGAAACCGCTAAGATCCCCCAGTTCCAGTAACTTGAAGCCGTCATATGTGAAATTTCATTGATAAAGTACAGCAGGCCGATTATCCCCAGTGACATGAAAACTGAAATAAAATCAAACTGCGTCGTTTCAATTTTCAATGGGCTAATGACGGTCTTCAGCGCCAGCAGGAAAACTATTGTCAAGACAATCAAAAAGAAGGCAAAGATTGCTTCCCAGGGGAAAAATTGGAGCAAAACCCCAGAAATAATTGGCCCCACTGCCAAGGCGGAACCCATTACCAGACCAACCGTCCCCATCACTGAACCACGATGATTGGTGGGTGTGATCTCAAGAATAATTGACTGGTACGATGGAAATAACACCCCAACACTAAATCCTTCCATCAATCGACCGATCATCATGATCAAAAAATTAGGTGCCCAGATAATAATCAACGTCCCAACCACAAAGTTAATTAATAATGAAAGGTACAATGGTTTAAATCTAAAATTTTTCATCAACCACGGTGATAAAGGCATCACAACTGACATAATCAGCATAAAGCCCGTTGTCAGCCAAGCAATCGTACTGGCTGGCAGATCAAAATACTTCATAAACGTCGGATAAGCAGTCGACAGCGATGACTGGCTGATTGACATTGTAAATGTTCCTAGAAGCAACGTGGCGATAAACCACTTGCGGCTCTTTTCTGTTAACTCCAAAACCATTCCCCCTCTGTTAATAACGAACAAAAGAGGACCGGAAATATTCTTCCCGATCCCGCTTTTGAAATCACTTTAAAATTTAATTACCGAACGATCATAACTGAAATTGGTGAATACTTAGCCATATAGGCTGCTTGAGAACCAAAGTACTTACGAACCCCAGTCTTAGAAAGTGAACCGACAATTAGCAAGTCAGCCTTGACTGCTGGGATAACCCGTTTAACAATTGTTTCACCTGGGTCCCCTTCATCAATGACCGTATCAACTTCCTTAACGCCTGCGCGCAAGGCCAATTGACGATACTTTTCAATATGTTTTGTAAGATCAGAACGTTCCCCATGGACAAAATCCTTACTCAATGCTTGGAAGACGTTGACTTTGTCCTCTTCCAAAATCGAAGTAATAAATAGATGGGCGTCTGATTGGCGAGCTTCCGAAATCGCATAGCGAAATGCAAGCTGGGCATCGGGTGAATCGTCAACACCAACTAAAATGCATTTAAACTTTGTATGCGGTGTACTATCATTTTGCATCTAATCTGACCCTCCTTCTGAATCTATATTACTCTTTATTTTCTTTGCTTTCATTATAATGTTCAGCAGTTGTTTCAAAACGCTTAGGCATTTTATTTCTACTTGAGAACAGGTCGTACATCGTCCAAAGAAGCAGAGCGACAATTGCAACGATAATTACGTATGCAATCGTGTGAGCAAGTGAAACCTGACTTGCAGAAGGATTGTCACCGAAGAAACTTGTAATATTATCAGGCAGGCCCTTCATGTTAAGGAAGGTTAATGATAATACTGAAACCCAACCAAGAACCTTAACCCAAAGCGTGTTCTTGAAGCGATTACCCATTTCCTTTGCGTTATCAGTCATCATCAACAATGGCAGCATTGAAAATGGTAAGGCGAACGCCAAGAAGACCTGAGAGTTATTCATTAACGTGTTCAACGCCTCATGTTGCCTGATCGGAGATTCTCCGCTGGTCATTGCAACACAAATCAGGACGGGGATAACAGAAATTAAACGGGTAACCAAACGACGAAGCCATAGTGGCATCTTCATGTGGATAAATCCTTCCATGATAACCTGACCAGTTAAGGTACCGGTAATGGTTGAATTTTGACCTGAAGCTAACAGCGCAACAGCGAACAGGATTGAAAGAATCCCAGATTTAGCGACCGCGATTAAGATACCATTACTCAACATTGAAGTATTTGACAAAGCATCAAATAATCCAAAGAATGAAGGATCTTTAACAGCACCGGTCTTAAATACGGCAACCCCCATCACTAACAGAAGTGAGTTGATCACCCATGCGAATGACAATTGGATGTTTGAATCCCAAGTTGAGAAACGAACAGTTCGTGCAACATCTTCTTGATCATTATGATCAACTTTTCGAGTTTGAGAGATTGCTGAATGCAGGTACAAGTTATGAGGCATAACAGTCGCACCAATGATTCCCAAGGCACCAGTTAGTGGTGTATCACCATTAACATGATCAGCACTGGAGAAAGTTTGACCGGTAGGAATTAAGCCTTTGAACATTGCACCGAAATCTGGTTCCGATAGTGCAACTTCATAAATGAAGACAAACAGGATAACTAAAATCAAACAAACAACGATTGCTTCAATTTTTCTAAAACCAACTTTAGTCAATAATAGCAAAAGTAAAACATCAAATACGGTAATAAATACGGCAAACACGAGTGGAATATGGAATAAGAGGTAGAGGGCAATCGCTGCACCAATAACTTCGGCAATATCAGTCGCCATAATTGCCAGCTCAGTTAAAATCCATAATACAATGCCAAGTGTTTTACTGGTTCTGGCCCGAATTGCCTGAGCTAAATCCATCTGAGACACAATACCCAGTTTAGCCGCCATATATTGTAACAACATGGCAATTAAACTCGATAGCAAGATAACAGACATCAATAGGTATTCAAAATTCTGACCACCAGTGATTGAAGTTGACCAGTTGCCGGGATCCATGTATCCAACGGCAACTAACGCACCAGGTCCTGAATACATAAATAACGTTTTCCAGAATCCGCGTCCCTTTGGAACCTCAATCGTTCCGTTAATTTCTTCCAACGAAGGACCATTTGCATAGTGAATCAAATGCTGCTTCTTTGGCTGTTTTTCCTTTGGCATCAAAGTACCTCCTTCTGTTTTGTACAAAACTTATTCTAGCATAGTTTTTAGGGTTGTAAATCTTTAATTTGGGTAAACCTAACTTAGTTTTTGCTTACCATAGACAAGGAATTTTGGCACGTCAAGGAAGAAAACGGTTACTGCTATAAATAATTATTTTTACGGATTTGATTCAGCTTGGATACGAATGCCGCAATAGTCTCCAAATCATTCTTAGAATAGTTGGCAGCCAATTCTTGCAGTAGAGCTTCCTCTCGATGATGATAATCTGTATGAATCTGGTTGATGACCGATCCAACAGCCGTTAAAGCCACAAAATTATCCTTGCGATTGCCGGCTTGATGGAATTTGTGAACTAATCCCTTGGTTGTCAGCTTATTAACAGCTTTGGAAACTGCTCCCTGAGTTAACGGTACCTGGTCGACAATCGCCGAGATTTTAACCCCATCTGAATGACCAACAGCACGAAGAATGTGTAAATCATTAATGGTGAGCCCAGCTATCAATTTAGGATCCAGTTGGGCATGGGCTTTGATTGCAGTCAGAATGTCGTCATCAACATCATGACTTCTAAATACTTCAAGTTGTTCTTTAATTTGTTCGATTGCATTTTTCTTTTTCATTTTAAATTCCTCGGAATGTATATTGACTTTCTTTGCCATCTGTTTATACTAATTATATTCCTTGGAATACAAAATAAAAAGTCTAATCAAAAAAAGGTCTTTATTATGAAATATATTCTTATCTTTGATCATCCATATACACTATCAGCCAGCAACAATCAGCCCCATCACCGAAGTTACAGCGCCGCGGTTGCTAAACAGACGATTGATTATCTCACTGACAAAGGAAACACCGTCGACGTCATTGACCTTCACCAGGATCGATTTGATCCGGTCATGCACGAAGAAGACCTGACCGCTTGGCGAACAAAAGTTCCCATTAGCGCTCAAGTTGACAACTACTTTGAACGCTTGAAAGTCGCTGATGAAATTATCTTTATCTTTCCGATCTGGTGGGAGCTCATGCCGGCCATGACCAAGGGCTTCATCGACAAGGCCTTTAGTAAAAATCGGGCCGTCTCGATGCATCCCCGGGTCGTCCTTGAAAAGAATCCGGTGATCCGGATCTTCACCATTGCCGGCACTCCCACGTTTCTCTACAGACTCAAATATGGCAATCCGATTATGAAGGCCATGGCTACCGGCACATTCAAAAAGATCGGTCTCAAGAAAATTAAGTGGCACAACTTCAATGCAGAGGATGAATCACCGCAAAAACGCCAAGCGGATTTGGCGCAAATCCAGAAATACCTGTCATAACCGATTCTTAGCCATATAATGAGTGTCAGGGGTGAGTCGATGAAATCACTGAGACAAATAATCGATCGGACATTACTGATAACGACGATATTAACGGGTAGTTTTATGGTTTGTTCTGCAAAGACGACTTCTTCATCGGGATCAATCATTCACTTCAGTACAATCCCCAATGCCCGTGATCTCGGTGGTATCCAGACGAAAAATGGCCAACATATTCGTCGAAATCGACTCATCCGGTCGGCAGCCTTGAGTCGATTAACTCATCATGATCAGTGGCTGCTCACTAAACAACATCGAGTCACGGTAATTCTGGATTTCCGATCAACTGGCGAAATCAAACGGGCACCAGGCCTTAGAAAATCTGGCGTCCGACATATCCATCTACCCATTATGAAAGAACCCTATTTTGGCGTTCACACAACTTCACGGTACGCCAAACAGTTAGCCACTAAGCAACCAAACTTTATGGAACAGTTTTATCAGAAACTGATTCTTGACCCTCACTGCATCAAAGGTTATCGCACCATGTTTCATTATCTGCGCATCCAAAAATCCGGTGCCATTCTATATCATTGCACGTATGGCAAAGATCGTACCGGCGTGGCGACGATGCTGATTCTTTCAAGTCTGGGCGTGCCCAAAGCAACCATTATGAAAAATTATTTGGTGTCGAATCGTTATCTGAAAAAAACGACCGCTAAAGAATACCGGCGAATGAAGCGCTACACGCATAGCAAAACCGTCTTGAGAAACTTGAAACGATCAAAACGGGCGAGTCCAGCCTATTTAAATGCCGCCTATTCAGCGATTGACCGCCATGACGGCACCATGAAACACTATTTACATCACCAAATGCGCTTGTCGAGTCATGATATTCAGCAGTTGAGAAAGCGGTATTTAACCAAATAAAGCATCAGGACCGACGCCCCCACTTTGAGGGCGTCAGTCCTGATGCTTTTATTGAACGCTTCTGACGTACGAATCGATCTGTTCGATTAAATTCCGATTTTTATTAAACCGCGCGAAAGCAACCGCGTCACTAATGAGTTCTGAAAACTGCTGTGTTTTGCCGTTGGCTGAATACTCGTTATCAGCCAAATGGTATTTCGCCCAGGCAACGTAGAACGTCACGTGCCGATCCGAGCTGAGATTTACCAACGACTGCAATAGCATATTACTAGTCGCCAACTCGTTTTTGACAGCATAAAAATTCCCGGTATAAAACAGCATGGTCAATGATTTCCAAACTGAATCGACGTCTTTATTGGAAATGTTTTTCAGACGCTCAGGCATCTTCGAAAAATAAAACTCTGCTTTGTCAAAGTTGTCGGCTTGCTGGTAGGAAATCCCCATTCCCACGTACGCCAGTGGCGAATAAACCGTCGCATGGGCCTCATCATAACCATTGAGAATCTGATCAAAACAAAAGATTGCCTCATCAATGTTTTGCTTGCTGAGTGCCAATACATAGCCGCGAATAAATAAATATTCCATCTGAATCTGCTTATCATTAATTGTCTCAATGGACAGCGACTTTAATATTGCCAGTGCCTCTTCATATTCGGTGGTAATTAAATCGAACTCCGCTCTCCTAAGATCTGCTCGAACCGCAGAATCGGTGTCGGCCTCACTGGGAAAAATATCACTCAGGGAAAGTCCCAGCCGCTGACAGAGTTGGGTGAGGATCTTAGTGGAAATCATTTTGCCGTTATTTTCAAACTTGCTGATCGTGGCTTGGGTACAGATTCCCTTTGCCAATTCGCTTTGGGAATAACCCAATTCTTTTCGTCGATTAATAAATCGTTGAATATCCAATTTCTGCGCCTCCTGGCTAATCCGCATAAAGATAATAGCTTAATATTATCATATTATATAGTATTCGGCCAAATTAAGCTGATTAATATAATTAATTTATATTGACTTTTGGAATATTTGGATATATAATTTTGGAATATAAGGTATTGTGAAAGCATGCACAGGAGGACTCAATATGTCGATAACAAGTGATCAAGATAAAATGCTGATTCAAATGATTAAAGAATTCACTGCTAACGAGTTAGCGCCACAGGATATGACCATTGATCAATCCGGGGATTATCCCGAGGGGCTATTTCAAACAGTCGTGAACACCGGGCTACTAGGAATCACCCTTCCCCGCGCATATGGTGGCGCTGGCTTTGATTACACAGCCACCGCCGAATCCCTTGAGAAAATGGCGACTGGAAATGCCAGTATGGCCGTTACCCTTGAGGGACACTTTAAAACCATCGAGCAGTTTATTAAATATGGTAACCAATCATTGAACGACGAGTATCTTCCTAGTGCGACTAAACGGATTTTCGCCTTCTCGATGACCGAACCATCTGGCGGTTCCAATCCAAAGGGAATTGCAACCCGTTTGATAAGAACGCCATTGAGGCCGCTCTTCAGCTTCGCGATCAAGCTGGTGGTGAAGTGATTCTTCTAACCATGGGACCGGATAGTTACACCACCTCACTTAGAGACGGGATGGCAATGGGCGCCGATCGGGCTGTCCTGGTGAGCTCCCGAGAATTCGGCGGGGCTGATACTTTAGCAACCGGCTATACGCTGGCCAAAGCAATCGAAGCAATTGGTAATGTTGATTTAATCCTGTTTGGCAGTCAATCGGTTGACGCGGATACCGGTCAGGTCGGCCCAATCGTGGCAGAGTTCTTAAAACTGCCGCAAGTGACTTTCGCAGAAACTTTGGAATTGTCATCAGAAACAACCATCGTTGCCAAACGTTAATTAGATTCAGCCGTTCAAGATATCAAACTGACATTGCCGGCCGTTGTGACCGTCCGAAAGGAACTCAACACGCCGCGTTATGAGACGCCACAAAACATTAAAGAAAGCTTCGAAAAACCGATCACGACTTGGACCGAAGCTGACTTAGATCTTGACCGGACAAAGATTGGTCAAGCCGGATCCCCTACAAAGGTTACCAAGGTCTACGCCCCAACTAAAGAAGTCAAGAAGACGGACTTTTTGCCGACAGATCCCGTCCAGGCGGTGTCTAAATTATTGAGCCAGTTGGACTGAGAGGAGCACTATTGAGAGGAGCACTATGATGGATAATAATGAAATTTGGGTATATATCGAAACAACCGGTTCACGAGTTGAGCCGACTAGTCTCCAGTTAATCACAAAAGCAAAGGCAATCGCGTCGGGTAAAAAAGTTGTTGCCATACTTTTAGAAACACCGTCTGCCAACTTCGAGACAATTGTGAAAGAATATGGTCCCGATCGCATTGAGACGTTAATCGATGACCATTTTGTTAACGCAACCGACGAAGAAATTGCTGACGCCTTATTCCAAGTCACAGATAAGAATCGGCCTAACAGCTTGCTCTTTCCAGCAACAATCCTAGGCAAGTCAATTGCGCCACGTCTTCAAGCCAAGCTGGAAACCGGCCTGACAGGTGACAGCCTGGATATCTTTTATGAAAACGACTTGCTTGTCCAAGTGAAGCCGACTTATGGCGACAATGTCATGTGCGACATTGTCAGCCCCGACACCCGTCCTCAAATGGTGACTGTTCGCCCCAATACTTTTCGGGCCGAAAAAGCGACTAATCCCCAAACTGAGGTAGTCAAGGCCCGCTTCACATTCCACAAGCAGGCTGACAGCGACATTATCGCCACCGATCCAATTATCAACAGCTCATCCAAATTAGATGATGCTAAAGTGGTGATTGCCCTTGGCCGAGGCGCTTACAGTCCCAAAAACATCCAGTTAGCTCAAGATCTGGCAGCCAAATTAAGCGGCATGGTAGGTGTTTCCCGCCCCTTGACCGATGAAGCCGAGTTCAATCATGATGACCAAATCGGCATTGGCGGCGCCAGCCTTTCAGCCGACCTCCTGATTAATTTAGGAATCTCAGGAGCAGTTCAATACACTGTCGGCATTAAAAACGCCAAGAAAATCGTATCAGTCAACATTGATAAGGATGCCCCCATCTTTGAAGAATCAGACTTCGCCTACGTTGGGGACGTCACTGACTTCTTAAATGCGTTAACAGCGCAAGTGAGATAAGTGTGCTGACCGGAGGGGTTAGTAACCGGAGTCTAAGTTAACTTTGGGTGAAATCGAGTTTGATTTCGCCCAAAGTTGGCTTAGGCGCAGGTTACTGCTCTGGGAAGCGCGTTTCAAAAAAGACAGGAACCGTTTTAATCCCGGAATACACAAAGAGGCCGATGCATAACTATTTTGTCAGTTATGCATCGGCCTCTTTGTGTATTCTGTTGGCTGTCTGGGTGATTAGTTTACGGGAATTGTGTAAAGAAAGGAGGGCTTCTCCCTTTAATTTTTGTTGAAAGCTCAGCCTTGGGGGCAACAGCACGTTTGTTAGGTTCCCATGTGCTTCCTTCTGCCTTGAAAACACGCTCCGACGGCCGGCTGAAAGCCTGCCTAGCCTACTTGGCGACGAGCCTGACCCTAACTTCCAAGGGCACTTTGATTAAAGTCACAAAACCAGGGACTTCAATCAAAGTGCCCTTGGAAACCGGGCCACCCAGCCCTCGTCGCGCTCTACTTATTGAACCCCTGAACCGTAAAGAACCAGTGAACCTTATCTCCTGGCTTAACCAGTTTGTCTCCCGCCGACTTATCAACATACTTGCCATTAACATAGTACATCCAACCACTACCAACTTTAATGTCATTTTCCTTTAATCCGTTGATGGCACTGACATAAATTGCTGGCGTGCTGGTATAGGTGATCTTTAAGTTAGTCTGCTTGAGCAGGGTGAACGCGGTGGTTTTTTTATTAATTCGCAAATTTCCGGAATAAAACAATTTCTTATATCCGGAAACTTTTAGGTATGCTGTACCGGTTGAAGTTGAGGCAGCCTTTTGTTTTGGCCGTGACTGTTTGGATTGCTTCGTGGCTTTATTGACTGCTGCCTGTTTATTCTGGGACTTTGACTTGGAGTGGCTGGACGGCTGACTTGCCACTTTAGGAGTCGACGAACTGGCAGCCCGATTCTCTTGCCTATTCTTTGCTGTCGGCTGTCGCTTTGTCTGGGCGGTTTTACCGGCAGCCTTTTTCTGCTTAGCATGGTGAACAGGTGCCTGCGAACTCGACGCAGCTTTCGGTTGACTTCCCGAATTCATCTTGGCGGTCTTTTCAGTTCTGGGATGCTGAGCGGCCTGGTTGGCAACTACTTCTCGAATGCCAAAGGCCATCCCCAATACCAAAACCACGCCGATGACAATGCCAATTGCTTTTTTCATAAACTCATCCTTTGATCTTACTTAATCGAGTAAACGGATCGGTGGGACAATGCCTGACGATAAGCGGCGTTAGCCAAATTAACCTGGCCAACCCCCAGCGTTTGGGTGGCTGCACCCTTAATCGATCCGGTTGAACGAACGTAACCCAGCATTGCCCGCATTGGTGATGTGGTCTGACCGGACTTGAAATAACCATTCACTAATTTAACTGTATTTTGCTTGGTAGAAAAAGCAATGATTGCTTCCGCAGTTGAATTGGCGTTCGGAAATGTCTTCCCTTGGTAAGCATAGCCAAATGCGCCGCTTGGATAAACGGCATTCTTCAGATAACTTTGCCCCTTTGCGATCGCGGTATTGACAGCAGAACTGTTGGATTTACCACGGGCAAGCGCGGTAATCGCCATTGCGGTCGTGTCACTGTCGGCATTGGCAACTTGATTATTATACGACCAGCCATTATTACTTAACTGATTCTTGACGATCGTTTGGCTCAAACTGCTTTTAGAAAATTTGGCATTACTTGGACGCTGATAGGATCCGGTAGACAAAGCGATCAAAGCCTGACTTTGAACATTAACCGTTTGTTTGGTCAGGGAACGATGATAGAGTGCACTCACCAAATTCAGCGTTTTCTTTGCGCCAGTCTTGTGCAGTTTTTGAGGATTTAAGCCAACAGCACGGGTGGCAATAATCGCCGTCGCTAGGTCAGCAGCAGTACTTTTCCTGTTCAATACCAAACTGTCAGCAACACGGGTTCGCTGGGCCTTGGTGAATTTGTATCCTAATCCTTTCAGCCCGAGAAGAAAGTCTGAGTAACCGTATACGGCACCGGAAGTGGGATAAGCCTTCTTACTGAATATGTAGCTGGTCTTGCCGGAAAAACCTGTGCGATTCTTTACCAACATCTTCTTGGCATAAGTGTAACTCGCCTTGGTCTTCGATGATTGATAGGCAGCCGAGGCCGTTTTAACGCCGGCTGCGTGAACATCAGCCAACGGTGCTGCAGCGGAAGCCAACAAGAGGCCAGTCATTGATAAGGTGATTAATTTCTTCATTGATTTCATAATTGATCCATCCTTTTATTTAAGATTAGCTGGTAAAAAACGATACTTCTGGTCAAGCCGTTTGATCAGCTTTTCCCAGAAGCGGTACAGTAATGCAATTAAGACAACGTTTGAAAGGCAGTGTGCCAAATCAAAACTAAAGCTGGCGACAAACGCGAGGATAAAAGACTTGACTGTCAGTGGATGGACGTACGCTAAGGCAAACCATAAGTCCATGATCCAGCCGTAAACAAATCCCCACGCACCTCCAAACAAGATCATAAACAACAGCCGGTGACGTAATTTGGTGTAGCCGATCAGGCCGGCGGACAACCCCCATCAACCCCCAGGCAAACATCTGCCAAGGCGTCCAGGGTCCCTGTCCCAAAAACATGTTGGAAACCAGCGCCGTGGCTGAGCCGACCACAAAGCCCAGCTCAGGTCCCAGTGAAATGCCGCCAAGAATAATGACGAAACTGGCAGCCTGAACACTGGGAATGGACGCAAACGGCACCCGACCAGCGACTGCCAATGCGATGAGAATCGCCAGAAACATCAGTGTCTGAGTCTTGAGTGGTGTGCGCTCAAACCGCCAATACGCGGGTAAGATCGTACATAACAAAATCATAAAACTAAATAGCAGAAAGTGCTTGGTCTTCAATAACGTCGTTAAGCCTAAAAAGACGGCAATCAACGCCGCAACCAGCAAGATTTGACCGACCACCACTGTTCGTCGCTTATTTGTCATACCTATTAGTCCCTTCTGAAAGGAATTGAACGTCACTAACCAACAAGGCGTCTTGCACCTGCCTTCTTAACAGTCGATTAATCGCGGTTGTAAAAAAGAAATTCGCCGAGAAAAAAGTCCTCGTTGGCAGAATCGTATTGAGATGACCATCAAACATAAATGCAGAGTGGCGTGAGTAGGCAGCGCAAAACGCCATATCATGACTCGCCATCAAGATGGTTGTCCCAGCTTGATTGATCGTCGTCAACAAATCCCCCAACGCTTGCCTGGCAGCAGGATCTAACCCCTTAGTCGGCTCATCTAGGATCAACAGTTTAGGATTGGCAAGTAAAGCAAGGCCGATCCCCAATAGTTGTTGCTGACCGCTGCTTAAATCAAACGGGTTTTGATCAAGCAGGTCATTTAGGTGCAGTTGGTCAATAACTATTTTCACCCGTTTTTCTGGCGCGCCCAGATGAAGTTGACCGGCTTGTTGACGGAATTCATCACGCACGGTTTCGGCACCAAACTGTAAAGCGGGCGTCTGAGAAAGAAATGAGAGCTCGGAAATCCTGGTCGCCGTCGGAATTTTCCAGACTTTCTGCTTAGCAAACTTAATTTTACCATGCTGTGGCACTTGAAGCCCTGCCAACATTGTCAGTAGAGTCGATTTACCAGAGCCATTTTTGCCAACAATTGAAAGCCAGTCACCTGCCGGCAGCGTGAGGCTTAAATGGTCAACCACGTTCACCCGTTGATCAAAGGAAAAAGAGACGTCTTTAGCCGTTAGAATCGGCTGCGTTGGGGCAATCACTCTTGGCTTGGTAATTGTTGATTTGAACCGCAGCCCAGCGCTGGTAATGGCTGTTTGGCCTTCCGCAACAGAAATCGGTAATTGCTTGACTTGAAGGCGGTTTTCTAAGAATAGTCTGGGCACTTCTGGAATAAAGGCAGTCAGCTTAGGATCATTCATCATTTTAGAAATGCCGACTGCCGGGGCGCCCTGAAAAGTAATCCGGTGATTTTGCAGCAGCAGCATCGTGTCTGCCAAAGATAATGCCGTCTCCAAGTTGTGTTCAACCATCACAATTGTCATTCCCAGCTCTTGGTGAAGGCGTTGTAAGACGTCAAAAAAGTGCTGAGTCGAAAGTGGATCCAGTTGAGCAGTGGGCTCATCAAATAAAAGAATTTCGGGGCGTAAAATCAAAACCGATGCCAAATTAACCAGCTGCAATTGACCGCCGGATAGGTCGTGTATCTCATGGTGCAACAGCTGATCAAGCCCTAAATAATTAGCCAGCTCGGCAACCCGTCGTTCGATTTCATCGCTTTTAACGCCAACATTTTCCAGTGAAAACGCCAGTTCAGCGATGACCGTGGTCATAATCGGCTGAACGGTTGGATCCTGGCCGACATAGCCAACGGTTTTCGCGCTGGATAGTTTTGAAAAATTGTCAATGGATCGTTGCTGAATCAGGACGTCACCGCTTCTTTGACCATTGGGGAGCAATTCCTTTTTGAAGTGGTTCAATAAAGTCGTCTTGCCGCTGCCGGTCGCCCCGGCAATCACCACAAACTGTCCCCGGTCAACGGTTAAATTCACATCCTGCAATACCGGTATGTGCGCGTTTGGATATGTAAAGGTAAGCTGTTTGGTTTGAATCAATTGGTCCATGCGCGATACACTCCTTCAGCCAACAACGGTAACAATAACACCAGTCCTAAGCTGGCCAATGCATAAAAGTCTTGGCCCATAAAACCTTGGGTGAACTGACGAACCGATCCGGACCACCCCGCTGATTGGAGCCGTGAGGTGGCCATCCCGGCAAAACTAACCACCGAAGCCGCCAGAAATGCCCAGTCGCCTGTATGCCAATGATAGGCGGCATAATGAGTCCGTTTTTCGACACCAAAGCCCCTGGCATCCATTAAGCGGGCGGTCTCCATCCCCGAGGCCAGCGAATCTTCCAATAGGATCCGCAGCAGTCGCCCTCCGCTTTTGATCCTGCGCATGAAGCCCCCTGCGGAAACATTAATATTTCTGGTTTGCTGGAGCATCGATAAATCGCCCAGCGTCTGTATAAAGGTCTTCACCAAGTTCAATGAAATGACCACTAATAGTCCAAACTTAGGAGTGATCGGTGAAAAAACAGCCACCAATTTTGGAGCCGGTAAAATGGCGTTTAAGACGCCAAAGACCATCAGCATTTCCACCAGCATCAGCCCCATCACAATACCATAAATCAAGGCTGGCACCGTGAGCTTAAATGTAAAATTGGCTAATGAAACCTGATAAAGAACCGGGCCAAAACGCTGATTCAAGAGCACGTTAAAAAAAGCAATCATCAACAATAATGACAAGTACCATTTGAATTGCCGAAAGACTACTGCCACGCCTTTATAAAAGATGCAGACCAAAAGGAGACCGACAAATCCGGTCAGGGCGACAGCGAGGTGATTAAATAAGAGCAGCCCCACGATCGCTTCAAAAAAATAAACCACCGATACGACCGGATGAAGCTGGTAAAAAAATGTCATTCGAATCGGCAGTTTATGCATGACTGGACGTCTCCTTTCAAATCAGTGATGACCCTGAGTGATTATTATATCATCAGCAACCGCTTGAAATTTGGTCAATCCAAAAATTATTTAAAGAAGACTAATCGACTACCACAACTCCCAGCATGGCAACAATTTGACCCGCCTGCCAGGGATTAATTTTCATCCCCTTGATTAACTCCGGGTTAACAATCAAATCATCAAAATGCGCTTTTGACAAGTCAATCCCTTTCATTTGGGTGTCCAAAAAATCGATCTGATCAATTTGACACTCATTAAACGACAGTTCCTTCTTAACCGTTACTGCTTGGAAGCTGCTTTCGACCAGGTTGCAGTCCATAAAGAAGCTGGCCTCCAATTTGGTTTCGCTAAAGTTAGCGTAATGCAGGTTGGAATCGTGGAACTGGCACTTCTTAAGTAGCGTTTCCATTGAGAAATCAGCCCCCATCAACTGCACATTCATAAATTTACAGTTTGAGAAATAGCTCTTATGGAAGGTAGCATTCAAGAAATTACATCCTTGAAATTCGACATAACCCCAATCACTATCATCGAAGTTGCTTTGTTCAAATTGACAATGATCAAAAACAACATCATTAATCCGAATCAACTGATTGGACACAGTGAAGGTACAGTTTAGATATTGATTATCCGGTTCGACATCATCCAAAGAGAGTGTTTGTTTTGTAATGGTTGCCACATTAGTCCTCCTCTAGCTTCCCGTTTGCTGTCAATCGGCTGACCACATAGTACAGAACAGCGGCAATCAGCATGGAAATAAAGGTTGCACCGATTGAATCCACTAATACGGCCACCGTCTTGATATATCCATAGGCTAGAACAGCGATCAGCCACGAAGCAATGGCGATCCAGTTAAAGCCGCCGGTATACCAATATTTGCCAGTCCGTGATGCAAAGTGGTCAACCCGATATTTTCGTTTGGCAACCAAATAGAAATCAGTCAGAAAAATGGCAATTTCAGGTCCCAAGAACATGCCAATCCCATCCAAGAAAGCGGTAAAGACATTTAAGAAAGTTGAGTAAAAAATTGGAATGAACGTCACCAAAACTGCCACAATGGTGACTAATACAATGCTAAATGTCAGTGAAAGCCGCTTGGTCATATTGGTCAGCGCCGAGCCCGCAGACATCAAATTGACCGCGTTAGCCGTGGTACTGGTAATGATGATCACCAGCATCGCCAAAACATCCAACCCGAGCTTGCTGGCAATTGTTGATGGATCCGAATTATTAGCGTCAAAATGGTTTAAAGTGATAGCCGTCGCAATCGTTGAAATAATCCCAATCATGGCAAACCAAATCAGGCCGAGATTTGCTCCAAAAAACGGTGCCCAAGTGGAACTGGAACGCTTCTTGGAGAACCGGGTAAAATCACTGGCAGAAGTTACCCAAGCCAGGTTAAAAGCGGCAAGCACATCGACTGCCTGTCCGGGTGACATCTTGAGGGCGTCAGGTGCCTGCCAGGAAACAATCTCTGACAAGGAAACATTTTGAAACACAACGATGGATTCCCAAATGACCAAGATGAAAACCAGGACAATCCCGATTCGTTCAATAATTCGAACTGATTTCTCACCCATCGAAATGCTCAATAGATGCAAGATACTCATCACGATAATGCCGGAAATTAACCCTTTGAGACCGCCAGGCTGCCCATATACCGGCCAGTTCAAAACATCGTGGAGAATATAGCTGATTGAAGTTGCCGCAATGAACGTATTCACGGCCGCCCAGCCGATAAATTGAACCACATTAATCACTGATGGTAAGTAACTGCCTTTGAGGCCAAATGATGCTCGAGTCAAAGCCATTGCCGGCAACCCAGTCTTGTAGCCCATGTAACCAGATAAGGCCAACAAAAAATATGTAATCACACCAACGATAATGAGCGTCGTTGTGGCGGTTGCAAACCCACAAGCCGCAATCACGCCACCAACATACCAGGTGCCATTATTGGCGTTTGCCCCTACCCAGGTAGCAAACATATCCCAGTAAGATTGGTGCCGATGCGCCTTTGGAATTGATTCCACACGCCCAAAACTCTTGTCTTCCATGATAATCTCCTTATTGTCCTTTAAATGATTCCCAGCAATTTTGCCTCGTACTGGAACTAGACAAAAAAGCACTCCGACCCACAACGAGTCGAAGCGCTCATTTCCAGACTATTGCTGGTAAAAATAACGTTCACTAATGGCTTCCTTGACAGACTCGCTGGACTATTTAAAGGACTAAATTTTAATGTCAATATACGTGAGACGGGAAAAAATTGCAATTTGTGAGTTGACACTTACACACAAGATATGCCGTTTACCACCCTTGGCAACGATGATATACTGTTGGAAGGACTTACTAACCCTTAGAAAGTCGGGATTTTCCATGACACACACCCCAATCAAGATGACGTTTTTTTCGCAGCTTCATCCAGTAGCGCTCACGCTGTACTTTACTGAGCTGATCGTCTGCCTCCTGCTGTTTAATCACGTGGCGGTCGCGGTGGCTGAGTTCATCGCGCTCACGATCACAGCCACCTACTACCTTGGCGGCCGAAAGACGGCGCGCCAACTGAAATACGCCGTTTCATTTCTATTAATGATTCTATTTTTCAATACGCTCCTCAATCAAAAGTTTCCGCCGATTCTTTGGCATTTCAAATGGGGCATTCTGACGTTCAAATTTTCGTATCCGGCATTTCTGTACGGCATTGCGATGGCAATTGTCCTGATCGCAATGCTGTTTGTTTTTTCAGTCCTAAACGCGGTTCTGACCCCCAGCAAGCTGATCTACGTGTTCTCGCCGATTGCGCCCCGGCTGGCAGTACTGGTCACCATTTCGTTTACGCTGGTCACCAGCTTCACCGATAGGCTCAAACGGATTTTGCGCCTGCAAAAAACCCGCAACGTCGACGTGGTTAATGGATCATTGAAGACCCGCACCCAAAAGACGCTCCACATCTTCGAAATTCTTCTGCAGGACGCCCTGTCTTCTGCGATGGAAACCGCCAATTTAATGGACGCCCGCGGATTTGGCGCTGCCAAGCGGACCCACTACCGCTCGTATCACTGGCAGTTTAGTGACCTGCTGTTCATCACGATTGCCACCGTCATGCTAGTTGCAACTATCGGCGTCCGGATTCTTTCAATGGGCACCAGTCGTTCAGTCGCCAATTTCACCACCATTTTTACGCCGGGTGATACTTGGCCCGTCGTCGTCACGGCACTCCTATTCTTACTACCATTAATCTCAGAGGGGGTCTATCGTTCATGCAAAAATTAGCTACCGTGACCCATCTCACGTTCACCTATCCCGATCAATCAACCCCCGTTCTGGACGACGTCAACTTCACCATTGACCCCGGCGATTTTATTGTGATTGCCGGTAATACCGGCAGTGGCAAGACGACCCTGCTTAACCATTTGAAAAAGGAGCTCATGCCCAAAGGAGCCCGAACTGGTGACGTTCAAATTGCCGAAACACCGGTTGCTGACATGCCGAAGTTGGTGAGTGCCCAAACCGTCGGCTATGTGGCCCAAGATCCACAAACCCAGTCGGTGATGGCAACGGTGATCGAAGAACTGGCCTTCCCATTAGAAAATATTGGCTGTCCCAGCAATGAAATCGAACGCCGGATTACCGAACTGGCAAATTTCTTAGGTTTGGATCAAAACCTCGATCGCCAAATACATCAATTATCCGGCGGCCAGCTTCAGTTGGTAAACCTGGCTTCGGTTCTCATCTTGCGCCCAAAATTAATTTTACTGGACGAACCCACGTCCCAGTTGGATCCGCTGACCGCTCAGCATTTTCTCACCGTTTTAGGGCGGATTAATCAAGAATTAGGGATTACAATTATGTTGACTGAACACCGGCTGAGCACGGTAGCAGCCATGGCCAACCGGATGATTCTCCTGCAGGATCACCACCTGACCTTTGACGGTGATCCCCACAGCGGCTTGGCAAAAATGGCCACTGATGCCCACTTGACCTATTTCGTACCGTCAATTTCCAAGCTCTTCTTAGATCAACAGATTCGAACCTCCCAATTACCGATTTCAGTAGCCGATGCCCAGTCGGCGATTCGGACTCACCATCTTCAATTTCAATCAGTGACGACCGGCGGCAAGGTTGCGCAATTACCCCCAGCCGAAAAACCAATTCTAACCGTCAATAACATTTCCTTTAGCTTCGACGGCCAACATAACGTCCTCCATCACCTGAACCTGGCGATTAATCCCGGTACGTGGTTGGCAATTATCGGCAAAAACGGCTCCGGCAAATCAACCCTGTTAACGCTGATTTGTGGACTAATGACGCCGCAGCACGGCAAAATTCGTTTCGTCCACCAGTTAGTTTGGAAAATGGCCATTAACCAGCGAATGGCCAAACTGGCATTTCTGTCGCAAACTCCCCGTCTCCAATTTACAGCCGATACCGTTCGTGAGGAGCTGGAAGTTCAGGCGGCTGAATTACGGTTGCCAGACGCTAAGGTCCAAGTTGACCATATGATTAATCAATTTCATTTGAACCGTATTGAGAAACAAAATCCATTTGACATTAGTGGCGGCCAACAACAGCTGGTTGGATTAGCAATCGCACTGATGGCGACCCCTGATCTGTTGGTTCTGGACGAGCCAACCAAGGGACTGGATCCCTACACCAAAATTCAGGTGGGCAACCTGCTGAAACAGTACCAACAAGCCGGTATGACCATTGTGATTGCCAGCCACGACATGGAATTCTGTGCTAAATTTGCCGACAAATGCACGTTTATGTTTGATGGCCATCTCAACACGCTGCTTGCCACGCAATCATTTTTTGCCGATAACTTTTTCTTCACCACGCCAATTAACCGGATTGCCCGTGATCAGGTTAAGGACGCCCTACTGCCAGTCAATCTGAAGCTGGCGAACCATCCAGAAAGGGGGTGAGTGTTACTTGAAACAATCTTCGTTACTCAACCGGTATCGGTTATTAATTGCGTTACTGTTAATGTTTATTTTTCTGCTATTCATTGTCTTATTGAAGGGAAAGCACTACCTATTATTTAGCTTTATGTGCCTAATCTGTAGCCTTTTACCCGCGTACTGGCGCTTCGAACACGATCCAATCAGCACCCAAACGTTGATGTTTGTCGCCGTTTTGATCGCGTTGGCGGTTGCCACCCGGGTCCCACTGGGCGCCATTCCTGGTGTGCAGGGAGCCAGCTTCGTCGTAATTCTAAGCGGTGTCAGTCTCGGCCCGGAACTGGGCTTTATCACAGGATCTACCACGGCACTGGTTTCCAACATGTTTATGGGTCAAGGACCATGGACGCCTTGGCAGATGGTCGCCTGGGGCTTAATGGGGTTAACCGCTGGCCTCTTCATGAAGGCCCGATTGTCCCATAGTCTGATTTTTATGATCGTGTTTGCCTGCGTCTGGGGCTATTTGTTTGGCTGGATCATGGACCTCTGGTACGCCCTGGCCTACGTATCACCGCTGACCATCAAGAGTTTTATCTTGGCTTTTGCGGCCAGTTTCTTTCCATTTGACACGTTCCACGCAGCATCCAATGCCTTTCTCATCGCGCTATTTTACAAACCATGGGAGAAGCTGTTTCACCGCTTAGTCACCAAATACAATATTTTACCGGATAAAAACCAATAGAAAAAGGATGGATTAATCAATGAAATTAACATCAAAGCTACTCATGATCTCTGCTTCAACCCTATTAGGATTTGGCAGTATCGCACCAGCCTTCACCGCCAATGCAGCCAGCGTTAAGACCGCCAGTCGTGCTTATCAAAATAGCAAGATCAAAGCCAACTACCGTTACGCGAAGAATCTGATGA
>NZ_BDGB01000046.1:0-2672 GCF_002157585.1 Lentilactobacillus parakefiri | reverse complement strand
ACTAGGCCCTAATTTAAAAAGCCATTGATAATGGATCAAAAACGGCCAATAGGGTATACCCTAATGGTCTTTTTTATTTCTGTGCTATACTAGGAATTACAAGTGTTCATTAGAACTGTCCAAAAGGAGATTGGAAATGGCTAAAATCGGTTATGCGCGTGTGAGTTCCAAGGAGCAACATTTAGATCGACAATTAGCGGCTTTAAAAGACGTTGATAAATTATTTACGGATAAATTAAGTGGGGCTAACACTAATCGGCCAGAACTGCAAAAAATGCTGGCCTATATTCGTGAGGGTGATATTGTCCTGGTCACTGAATTAGATCGCTTAGGCAGAAACAACCAGGATTTGACTAAGATCATGAACTCCATTCAAAATAAGGGGGCCACCCTAGATGTGTTGAATTTACCGTCCATGACCGGGATTGCGGATCCCAACTTACGGCAACTGATGACCAATTTGATTATTGAACTCTACAAGTACCAAGCTGAAAGTGAACGTAAGCGGATCATTGAGCGACAGCAACAAGGCATTGCGCTTGCCAAACAGCAAGGTAAATATCATGGCCGCAAACCCCAATATGCCAAAGATGATCCCCGTTTGCAACATGCTTTTAAGCTTTATCGAGCTGGCATGAGTGACATTGATGTGTCCCGAAATACAGGTATTAAACGGACGACCTTTATTCGATACCGTGTGAAATACGGTATTAAAAGGAAATAGGGACCCTATTTTCTTTACTTATAGTTTTGGAGGGTGTTTACTAAAGTTTTTTTTCTTGGAATCTGATTCCGTGTTTATTAAACCATCGACGAGATGTCATACAAGAATGACACCCTGACTGTGTATACATCATGATCATTTTTCATTTACCCACTTTTTTATTTGGCAGATTGTAAAATTTAAGTTGAACATTTAAGTGGACAGAAAAATCGATCAAGGTCTTTAATGGTGTTACCACACAATCCATTAGAAAGAAGGACCTTGATGAGCACCACTATTTTATCATTCCAGAACCGTGTTGTCATTGAAACGCTTCATAATGAAGGACGTTCCTTGCGATACATCGCTAACTACTTAGGCTTTAGTAAGACCACCATCTTTAACGAACTTCACCGGCTAAATAGTGAGTACCAGGCTGGGCTAGTGCAAACTGACTTTGAACGAAAGGTTAGTCAACGGGGGCGGAAGTCTTCGCTCACTAAAAACCTTAAACACTTGATCGAGGAAAAGATTCAAGTCCAGAAGTGGTCCCCTGAACAAGTTGCCCATGTGGTGGGGATTGCCTACAAGACGGTCTATAACTGGATTGATTAAGGATGGCTTGATATACAGTTGCCCGATTTGCCTGATCATGGAATTCGTCGTCATCGTGCTAAAAAAAAGCGTGGTACGTTCAATCACGGCCGCTCCATTGAGGAGCGTCCTCATAAAGTCGAAACTCGCCAGGAATTCGGCCACTTTGAAGCTGATACCGTACTTTCTGGTAAACGTAAAGGTCAAGCTGTGGCTACTTTTGTGGAGCGTAAGAGTCGCCTGACAATTGTTAAACGGCTCCATGGTCGCGACAGTCAGTCCATGACTCAAGCCGTACTTGAACTAGCTAGTCAACTTCAAGACAAGCTCAAGACGCTTACCGTAGATCATGGTAAAGAGTTCGCTAACTATCAGACAATTGAACGGCGAACTGGTACACAGGTTTATTTTGCCCATGCCTATTCACCGCATGAAAGAGGCAGTAATGAGAACCGTAACCGAGTTTTGCGGCGCTTTATTCCCAAAGGCCAAGCCATTGAAGAACTAAGTGATCACCAATTGGTTCAAATTAATTGGTATTTGAATTCACGGCCACTTAAATGTCTTAATTGGCATACACCAATCGAGATCTTCTTGCTTAATTTACGTCATTAAATTCGTTCAAGTTATTTCTTGCAATCTGCCTATAGTAAATGGTCTGGCACACATAATTATGCTGGGACTAAAGCTAAACGGATTGCTTCATTTACAGCAGAACAGTTGGTTGGTTTAGCTCCTGGTGCTGGTATTAAAGTTGCATTATTCGCTTACGATGTAGCAGACGCCTTTAAGACCAAAAAAGCGGATATTTGGCCTACTTATAATATCCGTTTGGTTTCAGCAACTGCTCCAAGGGGAAACCGGGCGATTATTGGGCAAGAATCAGTAGTTAAATATTACTCAAACAGCACGCGTACACACTTGGTTAAGACTATACATCGTACGGCTTGGGTTGGTTAAACGGAGGTATAAATAAAGTTGAATGGTTGGGCCTATGTTTTTTATTCTTTTGTATTGATACTTTTATATAGTTTTGATGCGCCAAAATGGTTCATGATAACTTATTTAGTTATTGGAATCATAGTTACAATTTATTTTGCGCCTCAATTGTCAAATCAAGTGCAACACTAAGAATCTATTCTTAGAAGTGGTCTAGTTGCTAAGCTAGTTCAGGCATTAGATCAGCTGGACAGCGATAGTTCAATGACCGCCGCAGCCGGTTGTTTAAGGTATCTTGAGCCAGTTGAATATCAACCAGTGAGGCCAATGCCAAGGATCTGCCCGTCGGGAAGAACTCGCGTAAAAGGCCGTTAGTGTTCTCATTGGTTCCGCGTTCCCATGGTGAATAAGGATGGGCAAAGTAGATGTCCGTTCC
>NZ_BDGB01000045.1 GCF_002157585.1 Lentilactobacillus parakefiri | reverse complement strand
TTTCTCTAAAATCTTCGTGGTTGTTGGTTTTGATGAACGGACAGGAAATGCCCGCTTTTTTATTCTAATGATAAATAAAAAAACTGTCATCAGTAATAGATAAAAATCTATTACCAACAACAGATATTGTAGAACCCTTTTTTCTTGTCTTCAGTCAAGTATTTTGACAAAAAAGATTTCAAAAGATACGTTGAACGAATTTAACGTTAACCAAAATTTCAAAGTGTCGTTTCTTTTTTTGTTTTCAATCCAAAAATGATATATTATAAGAGTTGTTAAAGTTATTAAGAAAGTCTAAAGCTTCTTTGGCTAATTAATTCTATTTGGGGCTTCATTTTTTCATCGTTATCTAATATGATAGGGGTGTGGCCTAAACGGAGGTGTGGATCATTGAATAAAATAATTAAGTATGCGCTAACTGCTTTACTTGTTACGGGGATGGGGGTTTTATTCACAGTATTTTCTGCCCAAAGTACATACCAACAAGCTTATGCTTCCACAGCAAGCAGTTTTATCTCAAAGTATCAAAGTGATGTTACCAAGGCTTCATCGAAATATAACCTGTATGGGTCGGTTATGATGGCGCAAGCCGGTCTGGAAAGCGGCTGGGGGCAAAGTCAGCTGACCACTGAGGCTAATAATTTCTTCGGAATTAAGGGTGCCTACAATGGGGCCTCGGTTTCGATGCCGACTACCGAATATAATAGCAATGGTCAGATGATTAATACCACTGCCAACTTTAAAAAATATCCAACTGCTTACGCTTCTTTTGCTGACAACGGTTCAACGTTAAGGAATGGAACCAGTTGGGATTCGAAATACTATTCCGGTTCTTGGAAGGAAAATGCGGCAACCTATCAAGATGCCGCAAATGCTTTAACCGGTAAATATGCCACTGCACCGGGATATGGTCAATCATTAATTACGGTTATCCAAACTTACAATTTGGATCAGCTTTTTGGTGAGACCGGCAATGGATCGTCAACCTCGTCTGTTAGTGATTCATCTTCATCGGCATCCCAAAGCTCATCGGCAAGTCCTTCCAGTGCCAGTTCGGCAACCTCTTCGTCTGCAGCTACTCCGGTACCTGCCGCCCCAAAGCTTGCCAAGGTTAAGTATTACAAGGCATCAGGAAAAGATTTAGTACCACTTTCCAGTAAATACAAGAAATATTACGTATATAATCATGTAAAGGGATCGACGACGTCTGAGAAACGCTATACTTGGTCACAACTGGGCGTCAATAGTCGTGTTCAAGTCTATTTGGATATGCGCGGTGTAAAGGCCAACAGTTCAACTAACTGGTACCGACTGCGTTTTTACAGTAATGCCAGTGCCAAAAAATTCTGGGTCAGTGCACCTGCATTATCCTTTGCAACAACCTATTCCGGAACTGCAACCGGTGCCCTGACACCAAGTAAGTCTTCTTCTGGTTATATTTACAATCACATCGTGGGTTCCAGTTACCTGTCTAAGCCACTCAAAAAAGTCAAGACGATTGCTGCAGCCAATAAAGGCTATAACGTCAATAAAACTGCCCTTCAGAAGACGAGCAGGGGACTCGTTCTTTGGTATCGAATTGCGGACGGAAAGACAAAAGGTTGGATTAAAGCTTCTGATGTAGTATCATATCCTGGATCAGTCGCGGTGGTTAACCACTCAGAAACCAAGTTGATCCTCAAAAATGCCGATTCGAATTATCTGTATGAACATGCAAACTCAACGGGGAATCTGCAGAAACATTACAAGCTTAATCAGGTTGATCTACAGATTGGAACCAAGGTAAAGGTTGACAAAATTGGCTATAAAGTCAGTGACCATTCGCTTTGGTATCGAATCTCGACGCCCAGTTCGTCTGCTAAGTATTGGGTTTCCAGCACCTTTTTATCATAAATGAATATGGAAGCAAGCGATGCCACTCATTGAACCTTGTGTCATCGATATTGGGAGGTTTTTAGAATTATTAAGCAATTCAAACACGTCATGATAAAAGCCATAATCGCCACGGTTGCGGTTACCGGCTTTTGTTTTGTCCAAGCAAACAGCTCGCACGCCAGTATTGAGACTGACTTTATTAATCAACTCAAAACGCCAGTGATTCAAATTAGTAAGGCTAACCACCTTTATCCGTCCGTCATGATGGCCCAGGCAATCGTTGAGAGTGACTTTGGCCGCTCCGAGCTATCACTGGACGCTAACAACTACTTTGGGGTCAAAGGGGCTTATAATGGCCAATCCGTGACCATGAGTACTGGTGAGTATACATCAAAGGGGAAACATTATATGACCGCTGCGGCGTTCAAAAAATACCCAACTGTTGACGCCTCAATCAAAGATAACGCCTATTTATTGCGCCACGGCACCTTAACGGATCCTAATTATTATGCGGGAACTTGGACGTCTAACGCTCTTTCATCAAGTGACGCTGCGATGGCTCTGTCGCTAACTTACGCAACCGATATGAACTACGGCAATAAATTAAATGCGATTATTTCCAAGTATAATTTAAATAAGCTTGACGGATCTGTCAGCACTGGAGACATTGGGTCGAAGATTAATGCCTCTCTCAATAAACAGTTGGCAGGCAATTCTCATACGTCGGCTTTAATTCGAGAAGAAAATTCTCGTTCCAAGATCAACAGTGTGCCGAAGCTGATTATCCCCAACTTTGTCTTCAACGACAATGGCGCAACCGCCATTAACCAAGGCGATGCGGTTATCCAATTTAATAGTTTGCCTCTGCAACGAGTTGTCCGCCGATAGATGTTTAAGGGTTCGCAAAGTTTATTTGGGAATCCTTTTTTTGGTTGCAAAGTTTGTTATAATGTTACTCGTGAATTTAGTCTCTCTTAAATTAGGAGCGGAACAATGGAAAACGATTATAAAGTAAAAGTTGAAAATGTTACTAAAGAGTATGAACTATTTAAGACCCAGTCCGAAAAATTACGGTCGTTCTTTTCGATTACCAAAAAACAAGTTCCTCATTTCTGGTCATTAATGGGCGTCTCACTAACGGTTAAACCTGGAGAGACGCTTGGATTGATTGGGGTTAATGGTTCTGGAAAATCAACGATTTCCAACATCATTTCCGGAATTATTCCTCAAACCACCGGTTATGTTGATGTTCGTGGAGAAACATCAATTGTTGCAATTCACGCCGGCTTGAGAAGCAGCTTGACTGGACGTGAAAATATCCGTCTGAAGTCATTAATGCAGGGGCTGACTAACGAACAAATTGACGAATTAATGCCTGATATCATTGCGTTTGCTGATATTGGTGACTTTGTCGACCAGCCGGTTAAAAGTTATTCAAGTGGTATGCGATCCCGACTGGGGTTTGCGATTGCCGTTCACATCAATCCGGATATTTTGATCATTGATGAAGCCTTGTCGGTTGGTGATGATACATTCTACCAGAAGTGTGTTGACAAGATTACGGAGTTTAAGCAGGAAGGCAAGACCATTATTTTCGTCAGCCATTCACTCAAACAAATTGAGATGCTGTGTGACAAGGTCGCCTGGATTAACTATGGTGAACTCAAGATGGTTGGTGAAACCAAAGAAGTCACCAAGAAGTATCGCGAGTTCACGCAGTGGTTTAAGAAGCTAAGCAAAAAAGAAAAACATAAGTTTGAAACTGAGCGCAAGAGTGTTCAGAAAAATTTCAGCATTAAAAATTATCAAAAACAAATTACTGAGCAGGAGCAAAGTGCCAATCCTGATGAAAAGGACATCCCTGCCAAGATTCATAAACGTTTTTATGGGTCTGTCATAAGCGAAAAAATGTCAGTTTGGAATCAATTATTGACGTGGGCAGTTCTGATCGTTGTCGTCTTTTTCTGTTTGGTTAACATTTCCGGCCATTCAGTGGCGCACGTCGTTAATAATCCGTCGTCAATTGTCCATCCCTCACAAACATTACATTTACCTGGGAAAGAATGATTTCGATGAGAGTGGGAATTAAAGCGGTTAGTTTCCACGTTTCTGCAATGGAATATCCAAAAATGATGAAGTAAGGGTGAGACACTAAATATTTTTGTATCACCCTTTTTTCTAAATCTAGTTGACAGCGCTTTCAATATTGAGTATATTATGTTCGGGTACTAAATAAATATCTTCTAATCAATTCTCTTTCTCTCTTAAAAAACTGACGTCTTTATAACGCCAGTTTTTTTATGTATAATTGTTTTCGTGAGTAAATACAAGGAGGTAACACGTTGAAGAGTCACGAAGTATTGACACTAATCGAAGAGATTACCAGAAACGATGGCAGCAAGTATATCGAGATCAGTAACATGGTGCAGAATGGACGGGCAGAATTAGCCGCTGAGAGGGGGCTTATTAAGCAGGTAAGGATCTTACAGCTTAATATCCCACACTCTCCTCACGTGGCCAAATATGAGCAATACATCAACAAAAACTATACGATGCCAACTGAAGACATGGATCACTTTGAAGAATGGCAAAAAACGCCGGAAATGCAGAAAGAAGTCGATATTATTCTTAAAGAAAATCACATTAGTTAGTGGCTTGATGAAATTTAGATAATAAAATAGTTTGCATATTTTCCCTGGATATGATATAAATATATATGTCGTTTTTAAAGAAAATATTTTTGCTCCGTAGTTCAGTGGTAGAATAATTGACTGTTAATCAAGAGGTCGCTGGTTCGAACCCAGCCGGAGCAGTAAAGATCTTTCGGAGGTCTTCAGATCTTCAAAATCTTTTTTTATACAATTTTCCAGTTGTCACACACTCTTAGATATGATATATTATCTAAGTGGTCATCACGTAAATATTTTTGCTCCGTAGTTCAGTGGTAGAATAATTGACTGTTAATCAAGAGGTCGCTGGTTCGAACCCAGCCGGAGCAGTCAGACAAAGAGTAGGCAACTTGCCTACTCTTTTCTTTTGATCTTTTTTTCATTTTAAAGGTGCTGGTAAATCGACAGCCTACCGAAAGGTCTAAATTGGGGACGATTCTGTTCTAGACAATTAAAGACCCAACCAAGAAAAGATTTTCTGGTTAGGTCTTTGAACGCACGCATAAATTTTATAAATTGATTTCAGAGGGAGTGGCAATAATTTGACGATCGCCGCTGTCATAAACAACCAATGATTTTGGATAACCATTGTCATAAGGGTAGGGTGAATCGAAAGTGGCAACCAATTCATTTCCTTGAATAAAATCATAGGATAAATTGCCATTGTTATTAACTAAATTAAATGTGATTAGATTGGATAATTGGAAAACCCCTTGCAAGTCATTATCGATGATGTACCAAACGTTGTCAATTGCTTCATCAGGTAACGACGAAACGATTGTGTAGCTGGCAAATCGAGATTCATTGGGATTAAACATTCATAACACCTTCATTTCTGCATTGCTTGTCATATGTAACCTACCAAATTAATGTGGCCAGCGCAAGTAATTAGTTATAGTTCAAACTCTTGGTTATCTGTTATTAAGCGGACAATATGTTTTTCGGTCCGGGCACTTTCCGGCGGCAGTGTCATGTAATCCCCGTAGATTCTTGTGAGGATGGCGTCGTAATCTGCCGGAACTCGAATGTGTGTATCCTCAAAGGGCAGGTCGGTTGTGTTAGCCAATTGGTCCAGGGTGAGAATCTCTTTTTCATAAGCATATTGTGATGCGAGATTTTTAATAGTCATTAACGCGGGCTTGTCATTGTACATGGTCATAATTTCTTGACGTTGTTTTTTGAAATCCTCAGCCGTTTCGGCTTGCTCCGCAGAAAGGGAAGTATGAAATTTGCGAATCGGGTTATCAATGACGTTATACCGCAGCTTTAAATAAATCCGGCTGTCTAATCTTCTCATGTCTAAGATTTGCCGCCGTTGACGAGCAGTGGAATCCGGAATTCGGTCTAAGGGAAAGATATCCAAGAAAACCCCTTTACGTGCGTTGTTAACGTTGTTCTTCTCTTCGATGAAGGTATTCCTATCCAACAGCTTGGAATAGCTCAGAGCGTAATTTTCGTCCGTCCATGGGGTTTGTAAGAAAAAGTGGCTCCCTTTGAGATCCTCTTTAGCCACTTTCAAAAAATACTCATAATCCGACCGCAGCATGCCGACGTCCATATCATCGTCCCAGGGAATGAATCCCTGATGGCGGACAGCACCAAGCATCGTCCCGCCTAAAGCAATGTAGTTGATGTGATGTTGGTGGGTGATTTTCACAAATTGCTTGAAAAGATTCAGTTCGACGCGGTGAATTAATGAGATTACATCATCAGCCATAAATATCAATCCTTTTTTGTTATATTGTAATTATAAAGCATAATGCGGTGAAACGATAAAGTGAATCCATTTAGTTGCGACACTGGTTGCTAAAATATATAATTAAGGTGATATAAGGTTTAATAATTAAAGGGGAATGGTGATAGATATGAGTAAAACAAATCAGGATCTATTAAAAGAAGCGATCGACGTTTATTTGTCGTCACTTAAATACTTAGATAACTTCGTTTCTGAACCCGCAACTAAGTATGGATTGTCGTTTGAGCAATATTTAATTCTGCACACAATTGCAGAAAAGCAAAACGTTTCATTAATGGACATCGCAAGTGAGCGTCGGGTGACGCGAAGTGCAATTTCTCGCCAAATCAAAGTTTTATTACAGCACGATTATATTTTTCAAAAGCCTACCGAGAGTGATCGCCGGCGTCTTTATTTACATTTAACCCCAACCGGTGAGCAAACTGAAAAGCACGTTAACGATTTAATCACCAAGCGTTTCGACAGCTGGATCAGCCGTTACGGGGACGACAAGGTCAAAGCCATTTTGAAGTTCATCAAGGAATTTGCTGAAGAAGAAATGAATAGTAAAGACTATACTAACAAATAAGTAATATGGGGAGCCACTCGGACCGGGACAAAACCAAGGTTTTGCTGCCGGCCTTTATTTTGTAGATTTATTTAAGTCTGAAAGAGGGAATTGATCGTGTGGATGGTGTCTTTAACCGGCATTATTTTTGCTGCTTTGGCGGTTGTTTTAGGGACATATTTGACCAAGAATCGAAATTCATCGGTGATTGGTTGGCTGGCTAATTTGGATTTGCTGGCATTACTGGCGTTCTTGATTCAATTATTTGAGATGTTTGGAGAAAAATATAATGCGCTGGTGATCGCAGTGGCGGTCGCAATTGTCGGCCTGGGTGTTATCTTAGGGCTACTCTTGAGTTTTATCTTCTGGTTTATCAACGCGGTCGTTGTTTGGCGAAAAGAAGGTTATAGTCTGAGTGGGTCTTTAACCTTGATAGTCGGGGTTGGGGTTGTTCTCATCGATGTTTTGATTTTCTTTAACCCGATTGATTTACCAACACCCATTCAAGCGTTTGTGATGACTTTTTTGACGATGCTTATCGCCTATATTTTGCTGACTGTTTGGAATACCCTGTCGTCGATGCTACTGTACCAGCTATACTTTCCCCGCAATAACAAGGATTACATCATCATTCTGGGTGCGGGGTTGGTCGACGGCCATAAGGTTGGTCGGCTGCTTGGCGGCCGAATTAATAGAGCAATTGCATTTTATAATCAACAGATCCATCGATCCAACAAGCACGCCAAACTTGTTTTCTCAGGCGGTCAGGGTGGCGATGAACTGCTCGCCGAGAGCATCGCCATGCGCGATTATGCCCTGGAACACGGCGCTAGAGGGGCAGATACGCTGATTGAAGATCAATCTGTGAACACCTTTGAGAATATGAAATTTTCAAAAGCCCTGATTGACAGAAACGCGGGTTCGACTAATCCCAGAATTGTCTTTGTCACCAGCAATTATCATACTCTGAGAGCCGGTATTCTATCTCGTCAAGTCGGGATGCATGCTTTTGGGATTGGGTCAAAAACACCCTTTTATTACCTGCCAAATGCAGTCATTCGTGAATATCTTGCCCTCGTTGTGATGCATAAGAAATTCCATTTGGTGATGCTTATCTTGATGCTGATTGCTTCGATAATTGTGGGCGTATTGGCTGGATTGGGGGTTGCCTAATAGTTAGATTGAGGAGGTGACCATTTGGTTGACTCCTTTTTTGTTAATTGAGATTGGCTGATATAACCGTGCTCCCCCGAGCAGCAGCCTGCACATCAGCCAACTTCCGGTGAAATCAAATGCGATTTCACCGGAAGTCAGCTTATGCTCCGGCTGCTAATCGCTCGGGCTCACACTCTAAACGTGTTCGCCAAACCAGCTTTCTCCGCTTAGTCCAATAACTGAAGTCAACGCAAGCCCAGCGTTAACTTCAGTTATTACACTAATGCTCAAAAGCTACCCGGTTTGCCTCACACTCTTTTCATCTTTTCTTCACACCTTATTCACACAATAAGAAATTATTTATTATAAAATATAACTATAGCAAGGAAGCTATAAATTCCATAATACATTTGTAGAAAGGATGATGATCATGTTTAGTTTACTCTGGACTCTTATCATTGGCGGCATTATTGGCGCACTTGCAGGGGCGATTGCCAGTCGTGACATGCCCATGGGCTGGATCGGAAACATCGTTGGCGGCTTGATTGGCGCTTGGCTGGGAGAAGCAATTTTTGGCTCCTGGGGGCCTCAATTAGCTGGGATGGCAATTCTGCCGGCAATTGTCGGCGCCGTCATTTTAGTTCTGGTCGTTTCGATGATCACGCGGGGAATGGCACGCTAAGGTTACCTCTTTTGAGAAAGGAGGTTGCAAATTGAATAAATTTTCGAAATTGATTATCTGGATTGTCAGCTTGATTGGGATTGGCCAATCTATTTGGCTGGTTGGGCTGGTTGTTCCAATCGACCATTTATCACCCGTCGTGGTTCAGACGATTCAAACAGACACGCCTTGGATAATGGTCAGTGCCGTGATTGTATCCGTGGTCGTCGCCTTGGTTAGTCTGATAATGTTGCTGATCGCATTGTTTGCACCACGAAAGGCTGACCAATTGCAGTTTGTATCTCCACAGGGCAGACTGAGTATTTCTAAAGCGGCAGTCGAAAAAATTTTGCAGAATCGCGTTATGACACAAAATAACGTCAATAATGTGGTCGTAAAACTGCGACTGAGGACTCGAAATCGGGTTGTCCGAGTTAGTGTGAAAGCGGTCGATAAATTAAACCAGGATCTCGTTAAGCTGGGCGAGGCGATTCAGAACAATATTGCTGAAGAAATCCAGCAGTTGATGAACGTTGAAGTCAAAAAAGTCCGGGTCAAGGTAATCCCATTTGAAGCCTCGACCAAACGGGAAAAAGCCAGTCGCCCACGAGTAGTTTAGGAGGAGGATGTCCATGAATGCAATTATGTATGGGGCCGTCTTCGGGATGGTCTGCGGCGTGGTGTGGGTCTTTGGTGGCCTCAGCGGCATGCTGACGGTATTGGCGGTGACACTAATCGGCGCCTTAATTGGGACCGTTATCTGGAAATTCGGCGGACTCAAACGTTTGATCAGCCAACTAATCAGTGATGATTAAATAACGCAAGGAAAGTGAGATGACTGTGATGGATGCAACGATTCAGAAAACCGATTTAAGCAAAAAGTTGACGTTTGAAAACTCAGTAATTGAAAAAATTGCCGGACTGGTCTCCAGAAATGTGGATGGTGTTTTGTCACTGGATGGTGGCATGATGAGCGAATTGGCCGACCGATTTTCCAAGACCACTGATCCGACGAAGGGCATTGACGCCGAAGTTGGTGAAAAACAGGTTGCCTTGGATATGGAAGCGACGATTGAATATGGTGCGGACGCTCGGCAAATTTTTGATGAAATTTGCAGCCGGACGCAAAAAGCCATCAAAAATTATACCGGTTTGGACGTTGTCGAAATTAATTTGAATATTAATGATGTACTGACTAAAAAAGAATGGGAGCAGCAAAGTACCCGAAAGAAAGACGATATCGCAAACACTGTCAAAGATGACAGAGTTGAATAGCCAATGGAGGGAAAAACCATGACACAAGAAAACAGCAGTGTAGCAACCGTCTTAACTTATGATGACAGCGTGTTAACTAAGATCGCGGGTAATACCGTTCGCGATGTGGATGGGGTGCTGTCTTTAGAAGGAAACCTGATTGATTCGGTTACCGACCGCTTCAGTGATGAGACCGATCCCTCAACTGGGGTGAAAGTAGATCTGGATAACGATGATAAAGAAGTTAAATTAGCGATGGATGCCGTCTTGGAATATGGAAAGTGCATTCCAACAGTCTTTAATAAAATTACCACTAAATTAACACAGACGATTACCGAAATGACTGATTTAAAGCCAACTGAAATTAAAATTCATGTGAAGGATCTACAGACCCGAGACGAATTTTTGAAGAAAAACCAGAAAAAAGACAAGGGTGAGAAGAAAAATAAATGAATCCAAGCACCAATGAACAAGACAGCAAAGGGGCTGCGACAAATTACGTCGCAGCCCCTTAATGGTCAGCATTTTAAGAATGTGATTGGTTTTGCTTGAGAATTTTCTTAATGGTCAGCATGATGGTTAACCCAACTGCTAGTGCTGCCAACGTGATTGCGAACGGCCGGTTGTTGACTGCAATCATCAAAACCAATCCAATTGTGATTGTGATTACCATCGAACTGTCAAGATGAGCCATTTTGCCACCTCACTCACTAAGCCATGGCCTCGTCTTCCTCAAGCTCCAGCCAAAGGGCTAGCGCAGTAGGATTAAAGTCTGGCCAGCTTGAAATGTGTTCATATCCGCGTGCCAGGAGGGAACTTTGTTTTCGCTTTTTCAGATCATCAAAAATCGTTAATGCAAATAGATTATCTTCGAGGTCGGTGATAACGGTTCCCAATTTGTGCTGCCACTCGGCAACCAGGTCCTGGTAGATCAATAATTTTCGAGCATTCTTGATTGTATAGTCGACCCCTTGATCGCGCAGGGTTTGTTTATAATCTTCATACTCTTGTAAAACAGATTCTTTCGCAGTTTCCCACTGGTCATTATTGTATCTGGACACTTTATTAGCCATTGTCGTTCCTCCCTAGTCCAAAATAAATTCACACACACCAAGAAGATGGTTACAAAACGATCGTTTGATCCCATCTTCATTCGAAAATATATTTTGTCTACTGAAGAACATTAAACACTAAATTGAGCGATTTTGCAAAAGCAACTCCCGACTATTCTTCGACCGTAGCTCCCAAGACGTGTTCAAAGTGATCCAGTGCCCAATCATTGCCAGCCTGAGTCAACCCCGCTACACCGCTCTTGTGAACAACGGTGTTGTAGCAGAGGTTGTAGGCGTCAACGGCAGTGTGTAAGACACAGATATCGGTACAGACACCAACCAAATGAACGGTATCAACGTGACGTTCCCGCAAACGAATATCGAGGTCGGTGCCGGCAAAAGCGCTGTATCGGGTTTTGTCGTACATATAAACTTTATCATCCGCCTGATGTTGTTTGAACCATGGCGACAATCCTCCGTAAAACTCACGGCCCCATGTTCCTCGGACGTTGTGGGGTGGAAATAATTTGGTTTCAGGATGGTATGGATCGTTTGGCGTATGCACATCGGTCGGTAGAATCACCCAGTCACCGTTGGCAACGAATTGGTCAGCTAATTTTAAAATGTGCGGTTCTAGTTTCTGCCCAGGGCCACCGCAGCTGAGAGCGCCCTTATCGGCAACAAAGTCATTGGTGTAATCAATAATCAGTAAAGCGGTATGAGATTCCATGAATGTATCCCTCCAAGCAAATTGATTAAAAGTCTGATTAACTTTTATTAGTTCAAAGGTACTCGATCTTGATTAAAAAATCAACTAATTTGCCGGAATAATTTCGTCGGTGTTCGTCGCCTGTGAACACCTGTCAACGAATTGGGGTTGACATTTAAGATATGAACCGTATACTGGTAAATATTCACAGAGAGCTGACGTCTGCTGAAAGTCGGCAACCAAAATGGCAATACTTAGTGGCGGTAGCCTTATCTGCAATTAGAGGCAATACATATTGTGTTGTGGAACTTGGGTGGAACCGCGTTTAAGAACGCCCCTGGTACTGTAATAGGTACTGGGGGCGTTTTTAATGGACATTTTTAAGGAGGACACTATGGAAACTAAGGATCAGACAAATTCACTATCTCGTTCGTTAAAAAGCCGACACATTCAGATGATTGCGATTGGCGGGGCAATTGGAACCGGCTTGTTCTTAGGCTCTGGATCGGCGATTCACACTTCCGGACCGTCCATTATCCTATCCTACTTAATTGTCGGGATCTTTTGTTTTCTGTTAATGCGGGGAATTGGTGAATTGTTGCTGTCAGATACCAGCAAACATTCATTTCTTGATTTTGTGAAACTGTATTTGGGCGATCGCTGGGAGTTTGTCACTGGCTGGACCTACTGGTTCTGCTGGATTAGCCTGGCAATGGCCGATTTGACCGCCACTGGTATCTATATCAAGTATTGGTTCCCGGGAGTTCCACAATGGATTCCACCACTGATTATTCTGCTCTGCCTGTTCGGTGCCAACCTGGTCAATGTTGGCTTATTTGGCGAGATGGAATCATGGTTTTCAATGATCAAGGTGGTGGCAATTCTTTTGCTGGTAGTGGTTGGCTTTGGCTTGGCAATCTTTCATGCCAAAGTTGACGGCTCAATGGCTTCATTCAACCAGTTGGTGAGCCATGGCGGCTTTTTTCCCACCGGTGCCCACGGATTTTTAATGTCATTTCAAATGGTGGTGTTCGCCTTTGTCGGCATTGAAATGGTGGGGCTGACGGCGGGTGAAACCGATGACCCGAAAGCCAATCTGCCAAAAGCCATCAATAGCTTACCGATCCGAATCGGTCTGTTCTATATTGGCTCCATGATTGCGGTGATGAGTGTCTATCCTTGGAACAAGATTACAACCACTGCCAGTCCGTTTGTTCAGGTGTTCTCCGGGGTCGGGATTGTTGGGGCAGCTGGAATATTGAACTTTGTTGTTTTGACGGCTGCCGTATCGGCCACAAATAGTTGCCTGTTCAGCACGAGTCGGACCATGTACGCTTTAAGTATGGGCGGGAATGCGTCGTCGTTTTTGACCAAATTGGGTCGTAACGGTGTTCCTAACATTGCCTTAAACTTCTCGACGGCTTTTCTCTTGATCATTGTTGTGTTGAACTACTTTATTCCGGCGGGCGTTTTTAACTTGGTTTCAAGTGTCTCGACAATCAACTTTGTGGTCGTTTGGGTGGTTTTGATTGTTGTCCACATTAAATATCGGCGCGCTCATCCAAAAGGCAGTGAGGTTTTCAAAATGCCTGGTTATCCGCTGAGTGACTATTTAACCCTGACTTTTTTCGTCTTCATTTTGGGCTTTCTGCTGGTGAACAGTTCAACGCGGGTGGCAATGGTCATTTCGTTGATTTCAATCGGGTCAATGCTGGTCATTTATCAAGTGACTCAGCGACGCCATGCCGACAAATAGTTGGGGATTGAAATTGTCTCCGGAAAAAATTAAACTTTAGTTATTCACATGAGAACGATTGAAGAGGCAATTTAATGATTAAAATTCATAAATTTGAGTCCTACACTTGGGTTGAGGCCATTTCGCCAACTGAAGACGAATTAAATGACATGACGACTGACTATCGGGCACCCGCTAAGTTTAAAGGGTACATGCTGGATCGTCATGAGCAGCCTCGAGCCACTTTTGATGATTTATCTGGGTTCAGTGCGCTGGTGGTCAGGGCGATTGCGGATCCCAAACAGAGCCGAATGCTGACGTCACCGATTTTTCTGGGCTTCAGTCATTCGTTGTTGATTACCGTGTGTCATGCGACCGAGCAGGCCAAACTGGTCTCGCAACATTCACAACTGGCATATGACAGTGTTCCCGAACATATTTTAGCCATTTTATTTGCATTGATTTCACCCTTTTTTGATAAATTAGACGAAATTAGTCAGAAAGCTGAAAAATTGGAAGGGATGCATAATCGATCCGTTAGCAACCGCAGCCTGGATGAATTGGCTGCCTTAAAGACGAGCTTGGTCTATCTGCGATCAGCCACGGCTAGAAACTTGATTGCTTTGCAGGAGTTGCAGGCAACTATCAAAGACAACCTGAAGATGTCACCGGAATTGTCCCGCAAAACCAATGCGTCAATTGATGATCTGTTAATTGAGTACAAACAGTGCCAAACCATGTTTGATGTGGTCGGCGATGTTGTCCGGGAAACTGAGTCGGCATTTGGCAATATTTTGAATAATAAGCTGAATCAAACCATGCAGTTTCTGACAATTTGGTCGCTGATTTTAGCCATTCCACCAATTGTTTCCGGATTTTATGGGATGAACGTCAAGCTGCCGTTAGCCGGCCGTGGTGAGGCTTGGTTTTATACGGTGATTTTAACCGCCGTGATGGTCCTATTGATGATTGTGTATATTAAGAAGGATCGTCGATTTAAGAAATAACGGCGCCATTGAAGTTGTGTCATCTTTTGTTTATCAGTATACAAAAAACTCGCCATTTGAAATGACGAGTTTTTTATATTAATGGTGAAATTTTAGGGAATAAATCTCATCCTTATATCGCAAATACGTGTTTGCCTGAATCAAATCGTTTGAGTGCGTTGACCGCACCAGTAATGTTGCCTCGTAAAATATCATTATGGTCAATATCGATTATTTTAAAGTTCATCAGCAGTTCGTCGGGAAGATCGTCGATGATTCGTCGGTCCATCAGAATGATGTCGGCACATGGTTTGGTGGCATCGAAGAAATGATCAGGAATAATATCAACGGATAATTGCAGTGAATTTAATTTTTCTTTGAGTCGATCAGAAAAATGTTGAATGAGGACATCGTCAACAATGGGATTCCCAGTTAATGAGGGCTGAATTTTGCCTACTCGGATGTCACCAACTACTTTAATGTTCACGCTTGTCACCGTCCTTGTCGAATTTATCAATCAACGTCATACTACACGATTGAATGAAGGAGCGAGACAAAGTTGGTGATTCTTTTCTTAAAATTAACTATATTAACAAAATTATAATAAATGAACCTTAAAAACAAACCAGCATTGAAAACAACAGGAAGGAAACGGTGGAAACATTTGCCCGTTTTTCGAAATTTCGGAAGTTAACCCGCGATTCAAAATAAGCGTAGAACGCAAGAATGCCTGCGATTAGAATCATTTTAAAAAACGAGATGGCCAGGGTGAAACACAACATTAAAATCAGCACCGACACCACGATCATTGAAAGCTGATTGTTCTGTTTCATGAACGCATAGTAGAAAAAGAAAATATTGGCAAAAATCATCAACGTCATATACATCAACGAAACCAAGGAAAAGTAGTGATGGTAGGTTGTTGTGAATAACAAAACGATGCCGGTTCCGGAAATGAAGCCATAAATAATCCAACGGCAGTGAGGTTCATCGATTAAATTTGAGATCAACAGCAGGTTGGCGAGTAAAAAGCCGATTAGAATCAGCCAAACGTTGATGCTAGGCGTGTCGAGGTATAGCGATGCCAAGAGGATGGCAAGCAAAGTATCGGTTAAGATGATCACCAGCGCATTTTTTCTCGGCCAGCTAACCGCGGTTAACAAAACGGCGAATACCAAGCCAATTACTAAGAGATGTATGAGGCGCGGATTAACGAAAAATAGTTTTAGTGAAATGTTGGCAAACAGCATCCAGATAAAGACCATGCTAATGACACGCAATCCTGATTGAATTAAAAAAGAGCGGTCAAATTTTAACAACTCGTCAACATCCTCTCATTTTGATAGCTTATTACAGAAATAATCCTACTGGTTTTGAGCAGGATGGTCAATGGACAGCTGAAAATAAGTCTTGAAAACCAACACATATATGATAAGATTGTAGGGTTATGAGTTCCCGATAGGATTCACGTGATGCGTGAAGAAGCCTTGTAACCTTAAAAAATAATAGGGGGAAAATAGAATGCGCGAAAAACATTTATTTACTTCGGAATCAGTTTCAGAAGGCCATCCAGATAAGATTGCCGATCAGATTAGTGATGCAATTTTGGATGCCTTGTTAGCAAAAGACCCGGATGCTCGGGTGGCGTGCGAAACGTCAGTCACAACCGGATTGGTGTTTGTCTTTGGTGAAATTTCCACAACTGCTTATGTTGATATTCAAAAAGTGGTTCGAAATACGATTAAGCGAATTGGCTATGCCGATGGTCGTTACGGCTTTGATGGTGATTCGTGTGGTGTCATTGTTGCCCTTGATGGTCAGTCACCCGACATTGCCTTGGGTGTTGATGATGCCTTAGAGCAACGTGAAGGCAATAACGATCCCTTGGATCAAATTGGTGCTGGGGATCAAGGCCTCATGTTTGGCTATGCCATTAATGAGACGCCTGAATTGATGCCATTACCAATTTCCTTAGCTCACAAGTTGATGCGAAAGCAGGCAGACTTGCGAAAAAGCGGTGAAATTGGTTATCTTGGCCCAGATGCCAAGGCTGAAGTCACTGTTGAGTATGATGATAATGCCAAACCGGTCAGAGTTGACACGGTGGTCTTAAGTACTCAGCATGATGATGGTGTCCGTTTGGATCAAGTTCGCACCGACGTCATCAACCAAATCATCAAACAGGTTATTTCTGCCAAGTATCTGGATGACAAGACCCGCTATTTAGTTAACCCTACCGGCCGATTTGTCATCGGTGGTCCTCAAGGGGATGCTGGTTTGACTGGCCGAAAGATTATCGTTGATACCTATGGTGGCTATGCCCATCATGGTGGCGGTGCGTTTTCAGGAAAAGATGCGACCAAGGTTGACCGTTCAGCGAGTTATGCCGCCAGATACATTGCGAAGAATATCGTGGCTGCTGGTTTAGCGAGCGAAGCCGAAATCCAATTGGCATATGCTATCGGGGTTGCCAAGCCCGTTTCAATCGATATTAATACGTTTGGAACCGGTAAAGTACCCGAGGATCAATTAATTGATGCCACCCGAGCATTGTTTGATCTTCGTCCTGCAGGGATTATCAAGATGCTGGACTTAAAGAGACCAATCTATGAACAGACCGCAGCGTATGGCCATTTTGGAAGAACTGATGTTGATCTTCCGTGGGAACATACCGATAAGGTTGATGCGTTAAAAGACTATTTCAAGTTATAAACAGCTGATGAGCAAAACGAGAGTGGGACTTAAAGCGGTTAGTTTCCAGAATATAAGCAAGAAGTCCGAATATCCTGGGTTTGGATGTTTGGACTTCTTGCTCATATGGCCGGAAACTGCTTTAATTCCCACATTTCTGCAAGTTCATATTCGAAATGATGAAGTACGGGTGAGACGCTAAATGCTTTTGTCTCACCCTTATTTTTTGTTGAATTTTAAAGAAAAGAGGTCATTTCATGACGAAAACAGCAACCAAAAGTAACGTAACTCTGGTAACAATTGCGCTATTTGTGGCCACATTTATGGCTGCAATTGAAGGAACGATTGTTTCGACTGCCATGCCAACGATTGTTGGCGATCTTAGGGGAGTTTCCCTAATGAATTGGGTCTTTTCCATTTTTCTGTTAACCAATGCCATTGCCACGCCCATTTACGGTAAGTTGGCTGACAGCATGGGACGAAAGCCGATGTTCATTGGGGGGATTTTGATCTTTGTCTTTGGGTCAGTGATGTCCGGGTTGTCCCATTCGATGATGGTTTTAATTTTCTGGCGGGCCGTTCAAGGTGTTGGTGCCGGTTCAATTATGCCGATTTCCAATACGATTATCGCAGATCTTTATCCTTTGGAAAAAACGCGCTCAGGTGTTGGGACTGAACTCTTCTGCTTGGGGGATTGCCTCTGTGATTGCACCACTTTTGGGGGGATTCATTGTTGATCATTTGAGCTGGCACTGGATTTTCTTCATTAATCTACCAATCGGTTTGATTGTGATGTTCATGGTTCAGATTTTTCTGCACGAAGACAAACACCACAGCACCAGCAAAATGGATATTGCCGGGACCACTTGGCTGACGATTATGCTGCTGGCAGTGATGTATGCCTTCCAGTTGGTCGGCCAGGACCCGATCAACTGGCAGATTGTGGCGGTTTGTTTCTTGATCACAGTCATTGCGACGGTCATGTTTATTCGAACCGAAAGAACGGCGGACGATCCCTTGATCCCAATGGAATTATTTGATAACCGGACCTTTGTCGTCCAAAATATCGTCGTCTTTTTGGTGAGTGGCTTTTTGATCGGCTACGAAGTTTATCTGCCGGACTGGACACAGGGGATTTTGGGGCTGCGGGCGTCGATGGCTGGCTTTGCGGTCACCCCAAGTTCACTTATGTGGATCGTCGGCTCGTTTTTGGCAGGTAAATTGCTGGCGAGGACGTCACCTTACCGGATTATCAATCTCAGTCTCTTCTTTATCCTGGTCGGGGCCATTATCATGGTTCTTATTCCAGCATATACGCCGTTTGTGGCCTTCCTGGGGATTTCAATGATCTGTGGGACCGGCTTTGGTTTAACTGTGACAACGTCGATTATTAGCGTACAAAATGAGGTTAAGCCCAACCAGATCGGTGTCGCGACTTCTTTTAACACTCTATGTCGAACGTTGGGGCAAACACTGATGATTTCGATCTTTGGAATCGTCATGAATACAACCATGCTCCGTGGGGTGCGGCAAACCGAACATACATCGTTAAAAATGATGGATAAATTAATTAATCCGCTGACTGCCAACCAATTAAGCGACCAAATTCTGCCACAACTAAGAAATATTTTGTATCATTCCCTGCATAATGTCTTTGTTGTCGGCCTGATTCTGATTGTGATTGCTTATATCTGCAATTTGTTTGACCGCAAGAATAAAAAACAGCGGATCAATTAATCGATCCGCTGAATGGCCATTAAAATTGGCGGGAAATGCTGCTGATTTAAGAAGCTGTACTTTAAAACACTGTATCGTTTTTGGTCTAATTGACTGCCAAATTCGAGGACGGTGTTTTTTTCACGTTCGCCACCTGGATGACCGTAGTAGGCAACCACGATGACCAGCCCGTTATGGCATAGATGATTAAGACAGCCTTTAATGCCTGCAATAGTTGTTTCGGGGTAGGTCACAATGGTTTTATCGCCACCAGGTAGGTAACCGAGATTAAAAATCGCGTCGGAAATCATAGTTTCATACGGTAAAATTTCATCCACTTTGGCATGGCTGATATTGTAAAGATAAACGTTTTTGGTGGGAATTTGATTGGCTTTCAGGAGAGCTTGCGTATTCTCAACCGCCTGGGCTTGAATATCAAATCCATAAACGGTGCCTTGTGGGCCAACTAAATTGGCGGCAAAAAGCGTATCGTGACCGTTACCCATGGTACAGTCAACGACCGTATCACCAGAATTGACGGTTTCAGATAACAATTCATGACTAAATTCCAGCGCTGATTTAATTTTCATGAAATTCCTCCTGCAAATTGATTAAACAGCCATTGTGACAGCGTTAGGGTTAGCAGCCCAAGACTCCAGCCGCCAAGGACGTCACTGGCGTAATGAACGCCGACGTAAATCCGGCTGATGCCAATACCAACGATCATGAGGATCAAAATCAAGTCAACGATCAGCCGTTGGGTACTGGCCTTTAGGAAACGGTTGGCAAGCAAAATGAGGCTGCCGGCAATCACCATGATACTCATGGAGTGACCGCTGGGAAAACTGCTGCTGTTAACGGCTACCAGATGGGTCAAAGACGGTCGGGGGCGGTTAACAAAGTGTTTGACCACCCCATCAATTGGCGCGGCCAAGACGACTCCATTGATGAGCAAAAACAAGGCAGCTTTGATTTTTCGAACCAAAAATAAAATCAATCCAGCACCGATCGTAAATCCCAATAGCGATTGATAGTTACCCGATTTGGTAAAATGAATCATGAAGCTGGTGAGTTGCGGTGTTTGAAAGCTTCTGACCAGATGGCCGAAGTAGGTGTCAAATGTATGAATCCATTCTTTATGTAAGACAACGCCGTAAGTCAGAATCAAGAAGATTAGCAGTGAGACCAAACTAACGGTGGTTGAAATTTTTTGTGATTGTTTTTTCATGTTTTCAACTCCAATAATAGAATTATAGCACGCTCGGCAGTTGTTTTTTAAGACCTGTTTTGGTATGATAATAAGCAATAATTTCAATTTGTGAAAATGCAGAGACGAATTAGTAACTAATTGCCTGTTTTCCAGAAACTGAGTGGCTGCTGTGAACTCAGAACAGGTTGTGGTGAACTCATCGTCGAATGCTTGGTTGAACGAAGTAAATCAAGCCGGTTTGTCGCCGTTATTGATTCGAGAGCTCAAGTAATTGAGAATATAGGTGGTACCGCGATAAATCGTCCTATAAGAAGCCCAGTCTGGTTTCTTATGGGACTTTTTTCATTGATTGAGAAATATGAAAGGTGGAAGTTGCAAAATGGCATACAATCATGAGGTAATTGAGCGCAAATGGCAGCATTACTGGAAAGAACACAAGACATTTAAGACCGAAGAAGTTGCCGATAAAGATAAATACTATGTCTTGGATATGTTCCCTTATCCATCAGGGCAGGGCCTGCACGTTGGGCATCCCGAAGGTTACACAGCTACCGATATTATGGCCAGAATGAAGCGGATGCAGGGGAAAAATGTTCTTCACCCAATGGGATGGGATGCTTTTGGATTACCCGCAGAACAGTATGCATTGAAGACCGGGCATAACCCCCGGGACTTTACAGCTAAGAACATCAAAACTTTCAAACGACAAATCCGTTCCCTCGGATTCTCATATGATTGGGATCGAGAAATTAACACCACCGACCCAAGTTATTATAAGTGGACCCAATGGATCTTTGAGGAGTTATACAAACGCGGTTTAGCATACGAAGACAATATTGAAGTCAACTGGGCCCCAGATTTTATGGGTGGAACCGTCGTTGCCAACGAGGAAGTTGTCGACGGTAAGACTGAACGGGGGGGTTATCCGGTTTATCGGGTTCCAATGCGTCAATGGGTTCTCAAGATAACGGCCTATGCTGATCGCTTAATTGATGATCTGGATGATTTGGACTGGCCAGAGAGTATCAAGGAGCAACAGCGTAACTGGATTGGCCGCTCTCGTGGTGCCAGCGTTTTCTTTGACGTCAAAGGTCACCCAGATGATCAGGTTGAAGTATTCACAACCCGTCCTGATACTCTGTTTGGGGCAACTTACATGGTGTTGGCGCCAGAACATGAGCTGGTTTCAAAAATTACCACACCGGACCATGAAGAAGAAGTCAAAGCATACCAAGAAGAAGTTTCCCGCAAATCGGATCTTGAACGGACTGATTTGAATAAAGATAAGAGTGGTGTCTTCACGGGTGCTTATGGGATTAACCCAATGACTGGCAAAGAAGTGCCGATCTGGATTGGCGATTATGTGCTGGAATCTTATGGAACGGGTGCTATTATGGCGGTTCCGGCACATGACGATCGTGACTATGATTTTGCCAAGAAATTTGATCTACCAATTATTCCCGTAATTGAGGGCGGTAACACCGATGAACAGGCCTATACCGGAGACGGCCCCCACTTTAATTCCGGATTCATGGACGGTATGGGTAAAGATGACGCGATCAAAGCCGCAATTGATTGGTTAACCGATCATAAAGCCGGTCATGAAAAGGTCAACTATCGGCTTCGTGACTGGATCTTCAGTCGTCAGCGTTACTGGGGCGAACCAATTCCAGTGATTCATTGGGAAGACGGTGAAACGACACTGGTTCCCGAAGATGAACTGCCGCTTCGCCTGCCAAAGGCCAAAGATATCCAAACGTCTGGCGGCAAAGAAAGCCCGCTGGCTAATTTGGATGACTGGGTCAACGTGGTTGATAAAAACGGCCGCGAAGGCAAGCGTGAAACCAACACAATGCCACAATGGGCTGGGAGTTCATGGTACTGGCTGCGCTACATGGATCCGCATAATGATCAGGCGATTGCCTCACCAGAAAAATTAAAGTATTGGTCACCAGTCGACTTGTATGTTGGCGGTGCTGAGCATGCCGTTTTGCATTTGCTATATGCAAGATTCTGGCACAAGTTCCTTTACGATTTAGGGGTTGTGCCAACCAAAGAGCCATTCCAGAAGCTGGTTAACCAGGGGATGATTCTTGGAACCAACCATGAAAAGATGTCCAAGTCAAAGGGAAACGTCATCAATCCGGATGATATTGTTGATGAATATGGTGCCGATACGCTTCGAGTATATGAAATGTTCATGGGCCCAATCGATGCTGCCAAACCTTGGAGTACAGAAGGGATTCACGGCGCTTACCACTGGCTTGACCGTGTTTGGCGACTGCTGATCGATGATAATAACCATCTCCGTGATCGCGTTACCACGATCAATGACGGTAAATTGGACAAGATTTATAATCAGACGGTCAAAATCGTTTCGGATGACTTTGAACACATGCGATTTAACGTCGGAATTTCTCAAATGATGGTCTTTGTCAACGACGCTTATAAAGCTGACTCACTGCCAATTGATTACATGGAAGGATTCGTTAAACTATTGTCACCGGTTGCCCCACATATCGCTGAAGAGTTGTGGAGTTTGCTTGGGCATGATGGGACGATTACCTACGAAAAATGGCCAACGTTTGATGCTTCCAAGTTAGTTGAAAGCACGGTCCAGATGGTCGTTCAAGTTAATGGTAAAGTTCGCTCACACATTAAGGTTGCCCGTGATCTTGATCAAGAAAAAGTTGAACAAGCCGCTAAGAGCGATGAGAATGTTGAAAGATACTTGGAAGGTAAGACCGTTCGTAAGGTGATTGTCATTCCAAACAAGATTGTCAATATTGTTGTCGGTTAGTGCGATTAAGCAAACAGCTGGGGAGTTTTTCCCGGCTGTTTTTTGGGTTAAAGATTCAAATTCTTAAAAAAATGAAAATATTCCACCATTTTCTCCGTATATATATTACGAACGGGATGAGTGAAGTCGTTTTGGAATAATATATTGAAGGAGAAAGAAAATGGATAAAGTTGATAAAGGGGCATGGGTAACAGTTAAGGGCATCAGATTTTGGGGTAGCTTAGTGCTGACAGCTGCCAGTGGGTTGGTTATGCTCCAGACACCGCTGGGTTACGCGGATTCATCACTGGAGACTGCCCATGCCGCTGAGTGGAAGAAGCAAGTGACATTTTATGTTCAACCGTCGTATCAATCTGACTCAACAGGAGATTGGCAGGCGATTCCGGGAGTCAGGCCGATTAAGATGATTGGGACTTCAGGGGAGACGTTTCAAGTGCCGGTTTATCAAAACTTTGTGCCAACCGCAAATAGTTCCCATACAGTTCCAGTTTCTGATGCAGACCTAAAACACCCATTGTTGCTCAAATACCGCAAGGAAAGCACTGGACAGTACACCGGAACGATCAATATCAGTTACGTGAACCAGCGAGATAGCAGGACAATGGAAACTGATACCAAGACGGTGCATTACGGTGATCGAGTGACGATCAGACCAAAGGAAATTCAAGGCTATCAGGCGGTCGAAGCATCGTTTGAGAGCCCGTATTTTACCAAAAGTAACGATCAATCGGTTAATTTTCTGTTTGGAGAATTGAGGGATTTCACTTACCTGGTAAAGTTCTGGTACAAACCGTTGGCTGCTTCTCAAAGCAATCAGCCTGGGAAAGCCAAAGAAACCCAATTAAATCAGGCTCATGAGGTGAGCACCTCAAGTTCTCGAACAGGGTCTAATTCAAAATCTGTGGAAGCTAACAACCAGGCGGCACAAAACAATGGCGACTCCAAGCCATCCAATGTGAAAGTAATTCCGCCGATACCAGCTAACGGCACTCATCAGGCACCTAAAGGCGTGCACAAAGCCGATACAAAAGCGCATGCAACTGACAATCAATCCGCGGTCAAGCTCAAAGAGCCGGCTGCCAAAACTGTGGGATCTGTTCCGTTAACCCCTGCAGCAACTAAACCTGATTTACCAGCCCTTCAGGAAACGGCACCGTACCCCGTGAGGACAACACAGACTGGCCTGACAAGCCAAGCTCAACTGCCCACAGGTCGGCCTGCATTCGTCACTCCTGTCCCACCATCAATTATTGGCCCTCAGTCTGTCGTGACAGGGAGTTACTCACCCGTGAACAATAGGCTGAGTGTTGCTGACGACAACCAGCCAACAACGGGCAACAAGAAAGTGGCGACAAAAGCGATGGCTGTCTATGCAATCAAAGTAGTGGCTCTTTATTCTTCTCCGAATTTTAAGCCTGCTAACCAACGTTTTCGATATCCAGCCCAAAAGCGGTATGCTCGGCCGATGTTTGTCGTAACCGGTTATGCCCGTTCAGAATCCGGCAGGTTGCGTTATCGGGTGCGGGATGTTAATCATCACAGTCGTTTTCATGGCACACCGGGCTATCTCACAGCGAACTGGGCATATGTGAGACCAGTGTACTATGGTAGCCGTCATCACAAGGTTAAGGTCATCAATCCGACTGGTGTTCATGCTTATCAAGCAAAAAATTTAATCGGCAAGGTACGCTCATACAAATTTGGCCAAATTGTCAGTGTCAAAGGGATCGTTCATTATCATTTGACAACCCGTTTTATCTTAGCAGACGGTTCATATTTGACCGCAAATCGTAAATTAGTCAGCGCCATTCAGTAATTGTTTCCACAAAAAACGGGTGAGACAAAAGCAATAAGTGTCTCACCCGTACTTCATCATTTCGAATGTTACTTTGCTGAAACGTGGGAATTAAAGCAGTTTCCGGCCATATAAGCCAGCAATCCAAATATCCAAGCCCTGGATATTCGGATTGCTGGCTTATATTCTGGAAACTAACCGCTTTAATTTCCACTCTCGTTTTTGAGTGATTACTGCATCAATTCACTCGCAGAACTATCCTGGTAATTCTTATTCCACAGAAATTCAGTCAGGATTTTGTTAACGGCAATGTTGTTATTGTGTAGGGCACTGTGCTGTGCCTTTGGGCCAAAAGCTTGAAATGTTTGATAAAAACTGAGGTGGTCCCGCAAAATATAACCTAACGAAAGGGCAGAGGCATTGGTCACAACCCCATCTGAATTTGAGCCATCCCCCAAGTTACCATAAATATTCAGGACTCTGGCTTGACGAGGAAAGTTCTTTCTCAGCCGATAGAGCAGCCGATATTCAGGGTGGATGATTTTGGGCTTGCCGGTTGGTAAAATTCGATTTTGATTTGGTGTATCATCCCACAACTGCATAAGTGGGCCGGAAGTTGGTTGATTTGACTTGTGATTATCCATAATGCCGTCGTATGGACCGGCAATGACACATAGTTTATTTGTTCGTGGCAAATCGGATCGATTACCGTTCAAGAGATTGTAATAGATGACGGCGTAGGCACCCATTGAATGACCCACAAAATTCAATTGATCGACGTGATATTTTTGTTTTAGCAGCTTGCAGACTTTTGTCAGCCAGCGGGCATATTGAACTTCACCGGCTCGATTGTTGTCCATTCGAACCATGATGATGGGATTAACCATCCATGATTTGACAGTTCCGGTGACTGATAAATGACCATTTGCGCGTACGCGGACAATCATCCGTCTTGAGGCGTCACCACTGACTTCAGCGGCAGAAATCATGTCTTTCTCAGAGCGCAGAGTGGCTCCCCAGCCATGAACAAAAATGGTCGGCGTGCTTGAATTAACGTAATTTGACTTTAATTGGTTCTGGGCATGTTGATCCTGCCAAATGTTAAACCCGAAGCCCAAGATGATGAGTCCACCGATTACAAAGTAAAGTATTCGCAAGTTTCTTGAGCGCCGATAATTTATCAACTAATTGACCGCCTTATACGTGAATTCTTTATTTTTCGTTTTGCATATCCGTAGCCGAGAGAAAGAATAAATGAGATCAAAACTGCCAAAATCGTTTCCATAATCGCACCGTTATATCCGGCTTCATCGATAATGTCAATGACGGCTTTGTGCAGATACATAATTCCTAACGTCTGTTGGCCCAGTAACTGGACAGGCTTAATGAGGAACTGGGGCATAAATTTACAGAAGTAGTAGCTGGCACTGAAGACGACTAAACAAACAATGATTGGAATAAAAGTGATGTAAGAGACCCGAGAAATTGGAATGTGGTGGTAGGATGCGTGGATGATTTTGGATTTTAAGAAGAACGCAAAGTTGAATCGGTCCATGTGCTGCATCCAGAACAACCAAACGGTTAACATCGCTGCGGGAACAATCACCCATAAGTCCTTAACGAATTGCTGAATCTTGTGGAAGTACAGATAGCCAAATAACATGAAGAACATGGCAATGAAGGCAACATCGAAATCCCAAGGAACGTACTTAAAACTTAGAAAGTAAATGTGCTTGTAACTGGTGGCAATGATTAATGATGCAAAGGCAACAATAATTTGTGCCTCCCGGTTTTTGACGTATGTAATGACAATCGATGTGAAAACCAGGGCTAACAGGTAGACGTTAATGTACCAAAAGACACTGAGATAATGATTCAGTGTGCGTCCACCATAAAGTAAACGGGCAAAGTAGAAGATCGTGTAAGACCAGCTTTCGCCACGAATAAAGTGTGACAGTAAAATTAAGAACCCACCACAGATTAAGTATGAAATTAACAATGGTAAGATTCGCTTCTTGAAAAAACCGATCCAGTTGTTATTAACGATTGGCTTTAAGAAAAAGCCGCCCATGATGAAGAAGATCGGCATGTGCCACCAATAAAGAAAATGGAACATGGTGCCGTGTCGTGTCATGGCGTGTCCAAAAACAACGGCGACAATTCCGACCGCCTTGGCAACGTCAATCCACTCGATTCTTTTTTTACTCACAAGTGTTTCACCTCGAAAATTATTAAGACCACATATAAAAATATTTTAGTGCATTTAGGGTGTTCATGACAATACTTTTTCATTACATCTCCCTAAAACAATTGATGCTTAAGTAATTTTTAATATATCACCCCGTTATTGCTATTCATTCATAACTTGATTAAAATGAAGCGAACTTCAAAGTATACGAAAGTAGGAACAATCATGATTGATAATCGTCAAAGCCCGACTGAAAAGTCTCGTGACCAAATGTTGTCGGGATCCGCATGGATGACTGCCGGAAGTATTCTTAGCCGATTTCTCGGGGCAGTCTATATCATTCCTTGGGGCATCTGGTTTGGGAATGACTTCTTTCAGGCTAATGCGCTGTATGGGCTCGGGTATAACATCTACAGTTTCTTCTTGATTGCTGCTATTGCGGGGATTCCTTCAGCGATCGCCAAACAGGTTGCGCATTATAACGCATTAAATGAGTATGGCGTTGGTGTTAGGCTATATAAACGGGGGCTGGTACTGGCGGTATTTACCGGATTGATTTGTGCGGTGATCCTATATTTGGGGCGCCCCTAATCGATGGCGGCGACCCCAACGTCATTCCCGTTTTGCATTCACTGGCGTGGGCGATTTTGATTATTCCAACGATGAGCCTAACCCGTGGTTATTTCCAAGGGTATCAGCAGATGGCGCCGTCAGCGATTTCCCAGTTTGTCGAGCAGCTGGCACGGGTTGCCTACATGCTTTTGTCCGCCTTCATCATGATGCGGGTGCTGCACGGCAGTTGGATAAGTGCCGTTTCGCAGTCCACTTTTGCTGCTTTTATTGGTGCGGTGGCCGGTTTGTTGACCCTCGGGGCTTATTACTTCCGCCGTCGAGAAGACTTTCGGCAGCTGGTGGCATCCAGCAGTAACGATATCCACGTTGAGGCAAAACAATTATATCAAGAAATTATTGCCCAGGCAGTCCCTTTTATTATTTTGGGTGCTGGGATCACAATTTTTATGTTGATTGATCAGTTTACTTTCTTCAAAATTATGCGGATGGCAACCAACTACAACTATGCAACCTTATCTGATCTGTATGCAATGTTTGCCGTTAATTCAAATAAATTGATTATGATTACCGTCTCGCTTGCGTCTGCTTTAGCGATTACAGCCGTGCCGATGCTTTCAGAAGCGCTAACTGGCGGGGATAATAGTGAGGTCCGCAAACAAAATTCCAACGTTTTGGCGTTGTTTATGTTTGTCATGATTCCCGCTGCTCTGGGGATGGCGGCGATTGCTGGACCACTGAATCGCGTCTTTTACGGTACCAGTCATCAGGCGTTGGGCGCTAACATTCTGACTTTCTCGTCAATTATTGCCATTCCGATGGGGCTGTTCGTTGTTATTTCAGCCGTGATGCAGGGGTTGTCTCAAAACAAACGGGCGGTGAAGTTTTTTGCGGTCGGAACGGTGGTTAAGTTTGTTCTTCAATGGCCCTGCACATATTTTCTTGGGTCATTTGGGCCACTTTTGTCGACCGGGATTGGCTTAACGGTTGCCAACTGGCTAATTTTAAGATATTTGAATCGCCATTTTGGCTTTGAAAAACGGATGTTGGATATTGCTTTCCGGAAAATTTCTAAGTATTCATTGTTGATGTATCTTGCTGCACTGTTGACGGTGGTCGGGTTAAATCAGATTGTTCAACTCGTCGGCAATCCATTTGGAAGAGTTGTGAGCCTGATGGTGACCCTGGCGGCGGTTTTAGTTGGCGGAGTGATTTATCTATACTTGGCGTTGAAGAGCCGAATTGCAGATATGATTTTAGGCCCACGAAGTGACAAACTGCGACAATTACTTAGAATTGCCTAACGATCAGGTTGAATCAATCTTTAACTTCAATGATATGAAAAGAGGCTGGGATAAAAGTCCTAGTTAACGCAAAAAAGCTTCGGAAATTTTTCCGAGGCTTTTTTGCATTTTATGTAGCACAGAGAATTCAACTCTGCTATTCTTAAATCGACAAAAACCCAAGGATAGGAGTGAATCTCTATGTACAAACATTATAACAATAATCAAACCAATGTAACATTACCACTGGAAATTTCAATTTCAGAAACGCATATTGTCCGTGCCATTAGCGCATTT
>NZ_BDGB01000044.1:176399-176964 GCF_002157585.1 Lentilactobacillus parakefiri | reverse complement strand
CCGGGAATCACTTTTTCAGTTTTTATTTGCTGATCTAGTTCGTTAATCTCTGTATCCAATGCGGCCACTTCCGCTTCAAGCGTCTGAAGATCCGTCGGATCCATTTCGCTTGCCACTGCTAGATTGACTTTGTTTTGAATCAGGTTTTTAAACAAATTCCGGGTTTTCTGGTCCAACTTACTTTCAAATTTTTCCGTGCTTTTTCGCCAGACAAATGAATACTTATTGGCATCGGCGAGGATTTTAGTGCCATCAATGAAAATTGCTTCATCACTTAACAGCTTGTTATCAATCAATGATTGGCGGAACTGCAGATACATGAGGGCAATTAACTTGGTGGTTTGTGGATCAGTCCGGAAACGATTGATTGTCCGGTAACTGGGCACCACGTCAGGGTCACCGATTAACCATTTCATTGGAATGTTTTCCTCGGCCATTTGTTGAATTTTCCGTCCCGAAAACACTTTCCGTGAGTAGGCAAATAACATCATCTTGAGCATCATTAACGGTGAATATTGTGGTCGGCCAAAGGCTGACTCTTCTCCATAAACTAATTGATAGGGAA
>NZ_BDGB01000044.1:0-176363 GCF_002157585.1 Lentilactobacillus parakefiri | reverse complement strand
TGCGTTTCTGAAATTGAAATTTCCAGTGGTAATGTTAAATTGGTTTGATTATTGTTATAATGTTTGTACATAGAGATTCACTCCTATCCTTGGGTTTTTGTCGATTTAAGAATAGCAGAGTTGAATTCTCTGTGCTACATAAAATGCAAAAAAGCCTCGGAAAAATTTCCGAAGCTTTTTTGCGTTAACTAGGACTTTTGTCCCAGCCTCTTCAAATATAATTGAATTAGTCTAACTTCGTCTTGCTGAGAACATTGAGCTTGTCATCAAAGTCATAAACCACTGGCTCACCAGTAGCCATTTCAAGGTTCATGATGTCTTCATCGGAAATATTTTCGATGTACTTTGAAAGGGCACGCAGTGAGTTACCATGGGCAGCAATCACAACGTTCTTGCCGTCAAGCAACTTAGGTGCAATTTCATCTTCCCAGAAAGGCATTACTCGTTCGAGGGTCACCTTTAAGTTTTCACCACCAGGGATGATGTGTGGATCAAGGTTGGCGTAACGACGGTCATGAACGGCAGAACCTTCGTCGTCGGCCTTCAGAAGTGGTGGTAAAACATCGTATGAACGACGCCAGATATGAACCTGTTCGTCACCATACTTTTCAGCAGCCTTCTTCTTGTTGTGGCCTTGCAAGGCGCCGTAATGACGTTCGTTCAAACGCCATGATTTGATTTCTGGAATCCAAAGTTGGTCTGAGTATTCCAAAGCGTAGTGCAATGTCTTGATGGCACGAGTCAATACTGAAGTAAATGCGAAGTCAAATTCAATGCCGGCCTTTTTGATTAATTTACCAGCGTTGATGGCTTGCTTAACTCCTTCTTCACTCAAATCAACGTCAACCCAACCAGTAAACTGGTTAGATAAGTTCCATTCACTTTGACCATGACGAATTAACACAAGTTTTGCCAATATAATTACCTCTTTCTTTATCTCTATCAGATTGATTTTACACCAAATGGAAAACTTTTTCAGCCTAATTGTGAAATCTTTATAATGTGAATCCGGTTTCTACGGTTCCCCCGGCTTATTTGCGACCTGCTTGAGTTGACCTTCATGCTTCTTAACTCCCAAAATATCGAGGAAGAAGGTGAAGATCGGCACCCCGCAGATCAGACCCCAAATGCCAAAGAAATGCTCACCGATCAAAAGGACCACGAAGGTATAAAAGATCGGCAAGTTCGTCTTGGAAGCCATAAAATTAGGATTCAAAACGTATGCTTCAAACGCATGCACGACGATAATCGTGATCAACAGATAAAAGACATCGTTGAGTCCGCCAACTGAATAGCCAACTAAAGACAATGGAACAAATGAAATAATCACCCCGGCGACTGGGATCAGGCTCAAGATGAAGACCATCAGTGCCAAAGCTGCCAACTGTGGCAGATGCATGAATGCCATCACAATTGTTGTTAAAACTGTATTGCAGATTGCAATGAAAAATTGGGCTTCAATCACCACTCCAAAGGTTGAGACAAATTTTTTACCGAAAAAGTAGAGGTCTTGGAAAAACCAGCCAAAGTCACTTTCAAGAAATAACTTGGAGAATCTGGTCATTGTTCGCTGCTCAATCGCAAAAAAGAAGCTCAAAATCATCGAGAGAAACAACGTGATGCCCATTGTGCCGACGCCCGTCACGTATTTCCAAACGAGAGAAACCCCGTTTTTCATTTGTGCCATGATATTACTTTGCTTAATCAGCTCATTCAGCCATTGCATGGTTGTATCATCCGGTAGATTCTTGGGATCGGTATAAAACAGGATGATATCTTGTGTCGTTCGGATGGTTTGATCGGCAACTTTAGGGATATACTTGGTGACGGCAAAGTACAGGCCCAAAATGACCAACAGATACACAACCGTAACAATAATCCCGGCTGGAATCTTAACGTGTCTGCGAATCGCATTAGTGAGCTTAACGACCAGCAGACAAAAGATAAACGTCAATAACACAGTGCTAATCATGCTTCGCGTCACGTAAAACACAAAAATGACCAGCATCAACACCGTAAATCTTCTAAGTGGAACGTTGTTAACAAATCTTGCCCAAATTGACAAATACCCAACCCCCTCGTGGCTCCTAAGTTAAAAATAATTTTACTCTTAGAAAACGGTTTCTCACAAGTATTAATATTTCTAAGTAGTGGACGGGACGCAAGCATCCACTGCCTCACTTGCGCTTGATACCTATTGCTATTACCGTGCAAAAACGTGGGAAATCAAGCAGCTTCCGGCCATATAAGCCGGCAATCCAAATATTCAAACCCGGGATATTCGGATTACCGGCTTATATTCTGGAAGCTAACCGCTTGATGTCCCACTCTTTCGTACTAATATCGAGCTTTCACATACTGGCCAATCGTTTCGCCATTCTTGTGAGCGCCTTTAATCACATTTCTAACATCCTGATCGCTCATTGCATTTGAGTCCACGCCAGCGGCACTAATTTGCTTTCTGGCACGAGTAACTTGAGCTGCCGTAATTGGCTTGCCATCAAGATCGCGGTCGCCCTTGGTCACCGTGTACTCATTTGAGCCCTTATAAGCGGCGGCGGCCTTCTTTTCAGCGGAGGTCAAGCTGGCACCCTTACTACCGGAAACATTTGGATTATTGTTAGTGCTGCTATCAGAAGTGCTGGATTCAAAGCTGTTCGAGCTGGATGATGAATTGCCGCTGATGGCATCATTGTTCTTGTCCCGCAGTGTCTCAGCCTTCTTCAAGATGTCAGCGTAATAGGCTTGATGGATTGATTTATCAGAGAAAATCTTATCCAGCGTACTATTGGACTCGGTATACTGCCCATCACCCGCCTGATCCAGTGCCTGATTATAAATCTTGTTGTAATTTTGCCGATTCTTTTGAATTCCCTTAATCTTGGTTATTTTTGCCTTGGCGCGATCAGACAGCAGTTCATTGCCCTTCTTGGTATCAACAACTGACTGATACTCACTCTTTGCCTGACCAAATTTGAGGTCATTAAATAAATCGTTGGCAGAAATAAACGATTGTGTCTGGTTCAGTACCTTATCTGCCTGATCGTCATTTGGCTTACGTTTTAGTGCGTTGGTAAATGACGTCTCGGCAGCGGTGTATTTTTTATTCGAAATTTGAAGGCGGCCTCGCTGCATAGCCTCAGCGTAAATTTTTTCGTTTTGACTATGACGGGCGTATGCGTAACCACCAACCGATGCACCGATCACGATGGCGATTACAATCCAGATCCATTTTTTCAAATTGAAGCCCTCCCAATAAAGTTTGTTCTCATTTATTATAACATTTTTCCCGAATTGACATTGTCACTGAAATGTCAACATTCACGATATTTGGAAAAACAATCGTTAAGAACTATTATAACAAATGACGGATCGAGACTTTGATCAAAATCTTTGTTATATTAATTTTAAAGATTTGAAAGGGGCATAAAAATGGCTGACAGTTCAGAAGACTATATTAAGCAGCATATGTTTGGCAATCCGCAGATTAAGCCCGACGAGAAACGGGCATTCCTAGGCAACTTTAGAGAACGGGTCGCGTTGGCACTCACCATCGGCCAGCTCCAGCAAGCCGGAACAGCTGAAATGGTCACCAAGATTTTGGAAAACTATCCTGAGTATCGCCTGTACATCAATGGCCGCATGGATCAGGACTTGATTGATCCGTTCATGGATATTGCTATTAAAGAAAACTATCAGTACACCATCCTGGTTCAAAACGGGATGCGGGTCGACCAACACTTGAGCCCAGACGATTTTGGTCTGGTGGTGGCTAACCCAACTGAAAAAATTAAAAGAAGAATTCTATTGTAAAAATGCAGGCAAGTAGATTCCCACAATGCATAATCACAACTAAAAGAAGGCCGAGAGATAACTAACTGCTATCCCTCGACCTTCTTTGTATGTAGGTAGTCAAACCACCATTGCTAGCAAGAATACGGCAACCAGCCCCAAAACCACCGAAATCGCCATCGAACGCGTCCAATAGGCAATCCCAATCACGATCACAGCTGCGATCATTTCAGGTGCGCGGTTGACGATGGTGACTGTATATTCAGGCGAAATAAAAATGTCCTTCACAACCAAAGCTGTGAAAAGCGAAATTGGCACGTATCTCATCCATTCGTTAAACCAATCTGGAATTTTTCGGGTACGGAAAAACATGAGGGGGATCAGCCGCGGTGCAAAAGCCACGCAAAAACACCCCAAGATTAACCATACATGCTGTGTTGTGTTCCATTCCATAAAGATAGCTCCTAGTCATCAGCGTCTTCTTCGGCGTCTTCAGGTGATCCAGCCGGATTCTTCATTGGCCGCAGCCAACCACTCTTAGGCTTATACTTTCTGATCGTCGCTTCCACCAGAAAGCCAATAAAGGAGGCTGCCAAAGTGGACAGGACCAACCCCAGCGTGGACTTGGTCAACACCATGAAAAATGCTGCCAAAAATCCGGACAAAATACAAATTACAATAATCAAACCGTTCTTCAACTGCACGACGATCATGTACAGGAACAGCGCGGTTAAGGCAAAATGAACAATTGTTAAATCGATGTTAATGGCAGAACCAATCAGGCTGCCGATAATGTTACTAATCGTCCAAAAGACCAGCGTCATGTGTTCAACATGCAGTGCCTCACGCGGGGTGAACTTCTTATCTGTCGAAAATTTTAAATAGTTCAACGCGTAGTTTTCATCATTCATTGATGCCGCAAATAACGCGGTAAACCCTAATGACTCGCCATGAAGATACTTTGAAAGACTGGACCCCAGCAAGGCATACCGCAGTTCAAGGAAGAACATCATTAAAATCACCGAAAGCATCGGCGCGTTGGTGGCCAGAAGAGACGCAATCAAGAATTGAGCACCACCAGAAAAGACCATGATTGAAACCATCAAGGTGGTCCAAACATTAAAGCCGGATGCGTTCAGTAAAATACCGCATGCCAGCCCAATTGGAATATAACTCAAATCTACTGGTAAAGAAGCGTCAAGAATTTTCCGCCAATATGGCAGCTTCTCCCTAGATTTTGCGATAGCTTTTTCCAAAAGGATTCCTCCATCTCACACATTCTTGAAATGTGTGTAAAAATAATGTAAACACAATCCAAGTACAATTATATGGGATATGACTCAATTAATAAACACCTTTTGTGTAATTGAATTCTAAAACAGCCTCAATATCGCGCGCCACAGGCGAACAAAGAAATTGGCTTTTTTCACAGACTGATTGGTCACCATCATCAGCTTACCCGCCGAGTGCCCAATGTATTGCAATCGTTTGCCGTTAATACTCAGCTGAGCATAGCCAACATAGGTTCCCTTCTTAGTCGGCGACGTTAATTTGGCAGGCTTTTTAACATATTGGCCGCGAATCTGCTTGGCAGAGGTGCCGTTGTTGGCCCAAACCCAGTGAGTGGTCTTGACGACCGGTAGAACCGTCGTCTGTTTACCGTCTGGAATTTGTGCCTTACCAATTCCAGTAATTCCCGTTTTAGCAGATAGTTTAATGGGTTGGTGAGCGGCGTAGACCCACTTCATCAGCTTGGCTGTCTGAATAAATCGGGCCGGGTCAGAGGCACTCTTATTTCTGGCGCCTAAGACCACTGTGATAATCCGATGATGACCATTTGCGGTTGCGGAACCGACAAAACTGGCCCCTGCCTTGTCAGAGGTTCCAGTCTTCAGCCCATCAACGCGAACGCCTTGACCCAGGTTATGGTTGCCAAGCAATTGATTGTGTCCAGTCATAGTGGTGCCATAAAACGTTGAACTGGTTTTCTTGGTGATATCGATCACTCGAGGAAATGTCTGCAACAGTTTTTGGGCTAATAGGGCGATGTCGCTTGCCGACAGTAAGTTTTCGGCGCTGGCATTGACGTGTTTTAAAGCCAGCTTGCCAGTCAACTTATTGGTCAGTCCAGACGCATTATAGAAATGACCATCATGGATGCCAATTTGGTGGGCGGTCTTGTTCATTAAAGCAGCAAACCTGGTTGCAGTGCCAGCCACTTTCTGCCCCAACGCCAAAGCAGCCGCGTTTGCCGACTCAACCAAAGTCGCATTCACTAATTGACGAACCGAATAGGCTTTGCCAGCCGTTAAAGGAACGTTGGTCAGCCCGGATGCAGTGCTTAATTTGGCAAGCTCAGCGGAAATTTTGACTTTGTCGTTCCAAGCCAGTTTATTGGCCTTGATTTGTTGATGAACGATATAAACGGTCATTAACTTAGAAATTGAGGCAATCGCTCGGGGCTGGTTAGCGTTTTTCTGGTATAGAATCTGGCCACTATCAGCGTCGACGGCAATTGCCGATTTGGCGGCAATTGTTGGCTCTGGGATCACTTTTGTTTTAGCATCAGCGTTCACAGAGAGTGCTAGAACGCAAAAAAAGCCCACCAAGGCTATTAAAAATCTGACTCGATGCTTCATAAAATTCTCCTTCTATTCAGCAATTTTTCTTTGGGGAACTTTGCTTAGCTTATCACCATGCTGAACTGGCAGATGGATCGCAAAGGTCGTCAACCCTTCATCCGAGCTGACACTAATGTAGCCGCCATGCAGATCAATGATACTTTGAGCAATTGCCAGACCCAGGCCTGAGCCCCCAGTGTCCTTGTTACGAGAGCTTTCAACCCGATAGAACCGCTCAAAAATTTGGTCAAGCGATTTTGGGGGGATCTCAGGCCCATCATTAGCAACATGAATGACAACTTCACCAGGTTGGCCGACCGCGGCACTCAAATAAATGTGGTGGCCACCCTTCCCATACTTAATGGCGTTGGAAATCAAGTTATTGAAAACCCGCCCCAACTTTTCGGCGTCCGCCTCAATGTATAACGGCTTGCCAGTTTCTTGAACAGAGATTGCCAGGCCACTTTTATCAGCTTCCAGTTCAAAACTGGCAACTAATTGTTCCATCATTTGGTTCAAGTCAATCTTACTGATGGAAAGTGGCGTTCCAGTCTGTTTGACTTTAGTGTATTCAAACAAATTATCAACCAGAGACTTCATCTGCTTGGCCTTCAGGTAAGCGATCTCCGTGTATTTTAACAGATCTTCCTGACTGTGATACTGCTTATCACGAATCAAGCCCAAATACCCCAAAATAGAGGTTAACGGCGTCCGCAGATCATGACTGACGTTGGTAATCAGCTCATCCTTGGAACTTTCAATTGCTCGTTCCTCGTCCATTGACTTGATGACACTATCAACCAAGGCGTTAATACTTTCAACTACGGATTGTGTGTTACCACTGAGTTTAAAGGGAATTCGGTGATTCAAATGACCGTTGGCAATATAGTGCAATTCACTGATAATGTGGCGCAACTGCATTTGGTGATAACGTCTAATGAGCCGCCAATAGACCACGGCGCCGTCAAACAGCAGCATTAACACAATGAAGATGTTTTCCCAGCTCCAAAGGTGCATGTGGTCCGGGCCAATTAGAATTGACCGCTTGATGATGAAGATTCCATCCCGCAACCCTGGATTGGTGGAGATTGATTGATTAATTAAAATAATCACTGAAAGGTTGAGCAGTAATAGTAAAATCACCGTGACAATTCCTTCCAGAAACAGTTCGGTTTTCTCGCGACCTGTCAGCTTCATGGAACATCCCCCATTTCAAAATTGATTTGGCTTAATGGGACTCGATCTTGTAGCCGACGCCCCAGACGGTCTGGATAACCTTCTCGCCGTTAGTGGCTTCTTCAATTTTGTCACGCAGGTGGCTCACATGAACCATAACCGTTTTGGCAGAAACAATACTTTCTTGGCGCCAAACCCGCTCGAAAATTTCGTCAGCTGAAAAGACCCGGTTGGGGTGGCTGGCAAGCAGGTATAAAATGCCAAACTCCAAAGCAGTCAACTGGATCGGTGTGCCGGTGATGGTCTTGACTTCATGAGAATCCTTATTAATGGTCAAAGGACCAATGTCCAAGACATCCGGTGTGTCATTGGTGACGTGTTCTTCTGTGCGTCGCAGCAGGGACTTAACCCGCGCCATGACTTCTAGGGGATTAAACGGTTTGGTGACGTAATCGTCGGCACCACTGATTAGCCCTTGAATTTTGTCCATATCTTCAGTCTTCGCAGACAAGATGATGATCGGAATCTGAGAATCCTTGCGTACTTCCTTGACCACTTCAATGCCATTCATCCCGGGCATCATGATGTCTAAAATCATCAAGCCAATGTCGGATTCAGTCCGCAGACGAGTCAAGGCTTCTTGACCGCTGTAGGCGGAAACTGGCTCATAGCCTTCGTTTCGAATATAAATTTCCAAAAGTTGAGCAATTTCTTTATCATCATCGACAACTAAAATTTTCATAGTGTAATTAACCCCATTATCGTCTGTATTTACTATTATTCTATCATTATTATGCGTCTGGCTTTATCAATTAGCATCCAGTGTTGATTCTACACTTTTTAATCAATTCAACAACCATACCTGAAATGCTACTGTAAGGCAATTGACCAACGTTTACAATGCTAGCAGGGGAAACTTAAAAAAGCCTTAAAGTAGAGTGCAAATCAGCCCAGTTAGGGCCCAGAACAAAACCCGTCAATGAGGAACACAACCTAGTTCCCCATTGACGGGTTTCAACTAAAAGCAACGGTACTTCACCGCCTAGATTTCATTACGGAGTCCTTCCCCATTGGAACGGGTTTCCCGCACATAGGGCAGATCACCAATATCTTCAAATGGCTGATCATGGTGGAAATGTCCTGATCCTGTATGTGGTCCATGATGATGCATATGGTGCATTTCATGAGCAAAATGATCCGCATGCATCCCCACTGCGACACCGACTACAAATAGTAAGCCGCCACAAATGATTGATTGTGCTTTCATCCCTGCCATCTCCTTAGATGAGTTTTTGATCCTTAAGAATTTCTTCCAAATAGGTTCCTTTAACATGCTTTAACAACCGCTGAACGACGATTTTTTCAGGTGGCGTCAACGGTAATTCCAACAGTGATTTTTCGTCATTCAAATAATAGACGGAACTGAGAATTGGGCGAATGTCAAACGATGAATCAAAGACCTCAGGCACGCCCCGATCGACATCCAACAGCTGGTAAACAGCTTCCATCGCCGTCCGAACTGAAAATTCGGTAGTAAAGACGGTATCGCGTTTAGTCTCGGCAAAATTCCCAATAAATGCCAGGTTCGTTGAGCCCGCTGGAACAACCAGCGGCCGATCCCCCGCCTGCCGTGGCATGAAGTACGAGGTGATATATGGCATATGTGCCGGGATCGTATTGGCAGAACGAGCGATGTCTTCAATTTGATCCTCAGGCACGCCGACGTGATAGAGGAATTCCTCGCAGATTTCAATTCCTGAGCAGTCAGCAATTTTCTTTTGAACATAGTTACCTGGCAAATCTGAGAATAGGCCATAAGTCCAGACAACCAGTTCATTTGGCTTCTGCTGGGCAAAGTGCGGCTGACGACTGACCGTCAACCCCATCAGCCAATTGGAATCACGAATCGACACTGGTCCGCTGGTAACCAACTGACCACTATGCGGATCCTTTTTGGTAATCCTTTCAATGTAAGGCACAACCCGGTCATCTGTGAACGTGGTGGTTGCTGAAATCACCCAATTAGCAGCGGGAATATAGCGTAAACTTACCATCGGTCGGAATCCGATGGCCACGCTTCTCGATTGCGCGGGCATGTGAGAAGCTCGGATCATCCTTGTTCAACCAATAAAATTCATCCAATACTGAAATGTCAGGGTTCTCCAGACTGGGGATTGATCGAAACAAGTCCCACAAAGTTTCAAAATGCTGTTCCATCTCCCGATCGCCACGGACAATATAGCCTTTGTCAGGATTATAAATGCCATCCATACTGCCGCCTGGAAGATTCAGTTCCTCTAAAATATGGATATTTTCGCCAGGCATTTGCGCATCGCGTAGTAGAAAAACGGCTGCGGCAAGTGACGCCAAACCCGAGCCAATCAAATAAGCCGATTTTTGGTCAACCCCCGCCGGCTTCTTAGGCTTGGCAAATGCTTCATAATTACCATTAGAATAATACATACCATATGCCCTCCTAAAAGCATATCCACATGTAACTGTTTACAGTGGTATTATAACGCCATCTCATATCTCGGGGTGACATATGTACTTATCAATTATTCGTTCAAGGATTGGATCACTGAATGCACAAAAAAAGGGTGAAACAGCGTATTAACTGTCTCACCCTCACTTCAGTATTTCAAATAATACCTTGCAGAAAATATTGGAAACTAGCCGCTTTATCGCCGCTTTTGTTATGTTAACCTAACCCAACTGTGGGGCATCGGCTTCCAACAGCTGCTCCTGCAACCCAGCCAATTTGGTGGTGACATACACTGGAAATTCATCTGGGTTGATCAACCGTTGAGTGGCAGCCGGAATCTCAGTCAGTTTTTGTTTGGAGTAGGCTTGAATGTCAAAAACACCCGGAAATGCCATCTTCAAGGTTGCGCCATCCAAGACTTCACTCTGGAGTGGTTTGGCATCAAACTTTTCGATTCGTTGTTCACGCTTTGTCGCCAGCGGATTAGCCTTCACGACCGTGATTGGCTGATCCAGTGATTCATCACTCAAGGCAATCACGTCAGCGAAAGCCTTGTCAGTTCCCGGTTCATATAGTCGATAAACTTGCTTGAGGCCTGGTAAGGTAACCTTTTCACGACTGGCACTAACCTTCATTTTGGGAATCAGCTTGCCTTTTTCAATGACCGCGGCCAGTTTATACACGCCACTCAAAACCGGTGAGGAAGCGCTGGTAATCAATTTTTCACCAATCCCAAAGTTATCCAGTGGTGCGCCTTCATGAAGCAGTGAGGCCACAACGTTTTCATCCAACGCATTTGATGCGGTAATCTTAACCTCTGGAAGACCAGCTTCATCGAGCATCTTCCGGGCTGCCTTGGAAAGCTGGGTAATATCACCAGAATCAATTCGAATACCCACCGGTTTGTGGCCGTTTGCTTTCAACTCTTTGAAGACCTTAATGGCGTTTGGAACCCCCGACTTCAAAACATCGTAGGTATCGACCAATAAGGCCGCATTATCAGGATAGACAGCAGCCCACTTTTCAAAGGAAGTCAATTCATCTGGAAATGATTCAATCCAGGCGTGGGCCATGGTTCCGGCTGCCGGAATGCCAAACTTCTTGGCAGCCAAAACGTTGGAAGTGCTGGTACAGCCACCAATTACCGCAGCCCGGGCACCATAGGTTGCACTGTCAGGTCCCTGAGCCCGCCTTGCCCCAAACTCCATGACTGGCCGATCGCCGGCGGAGTAAGTAATTCGACGCGCCTTAGTCGCAATGAGCGACTGGTGGTTCAAAATATTTAAAAGCATCGTTTCAAACAGTTGAGTCTGCAACAGTGGCCCTTGAATGGTCAACAATGGCTCACGTGAAAAGACAGGCGTCCCCTCAGGGATAGCAGCCACTCGACAATCAAATTTGAAATCTTTTAAATAAGTCAAAAAATTCTCCTGAAACAAGTTCAGTGAGCGTAAGTATTGAATGTCACTTTCGTCAAATTGAAAGTTCTGCAGTGACTTAACCGCCTGCTCCAGTCCTGCGGCAATGACAAAGCTGCCGTTATCGGGGACTTTGCGGAAGAAGACGTCAAAAACGCCCTGCTCATCAGTAATGGTCTGACGGTAACCATTGGCCATTGAAAATTCATATAGATCAGTTAGCATTGATAAATTATTCATGTTAATCCGACTCTTTCTTTTAGATTTAAAGTATCTTTAACTTTTATATTCATAAAATAAAAGTATTCCCAACTTTTATTCTACCCTACAACCAAACGACGCTCATTTCAAGAATTTACGTAATTAAATGGGCCAGTTTGTATAAGCGGGCCGGCCGACCGGGTCCCTTCACTTCAGAAGTCCCGAGATCCGTGAACAGTTCCTGGTGACTCTTCTTAAAGTTTGAATTATCAATGTCGCTGACCGGCGTTTTGAGAAACGGTGAATAGACCCGCCGTGCATTCTTGAGGGTAAAACTCGAGCCTAAAATTAACAAAACGTTCGGTTGATAATCCAGCTTATTGCGAATTCGATCACAAGCAACCTTTAAAATCCACTCATGGTCAAACGCCAAGTGTTGGCCTGCCTTGACCTGGTCACGGTCAAAACTGTCATAATAGGCACGCTGAACGGGCATCTGCGTGGTGTGAAACAAGCGCTCCCCGTCCCCAAAGGAATACGCCCGCTGAGTATAACCCATGGTATACCAACGAGCATCTGAAGCCCCGTAGCCGGCCTTGAGCAACGGCTTATCCGGCAGAAAAGTCATGTAGGCCAGAGAAATTGCCCGATCACCAGGTGTTCGCCGCGGATTAGTAAAGGTTGCCAACTGTTCGGTGTGACTACCCGTTAAATCCATGCCGATTTTTTCACGAACCAAGCGCAATGCCGCTTCTTCAGCACTCTCGTTTTCGCGCATAAAGGTTTCGGGAAGTGCCCAATAGCCGCTATAAGGCGGATTGTCCCGCTTCACCAATAGCAGGTTGACCTGGTTGGTGGTGTGGTCAAAGCTCCAGATTAAATTTGTGATCGTGATGAACGGCCGTTCGAGAATATTAGTATTCTCCAAGGTGATTGCCTCCCAATTCAATACTTACGGAATAATATTACGCCTAATTATGACAGAAAATAAAGGAAAACCCAAATTATCTTAAAAGGGCCCCCTTATGAACCGATGAGTTTCAGTAAGACCTGATTAACGTCACATACATGAGCAACGAGTGATGGACAGTGATTAGGAATTACTACATGATAGTTTGTCACTTGACCAATCGCTGGGAAGTGCCTGACTGTCTGCTGAGTTTGAACATTGAGCGTCGGATCATAGAATTGAACAGTATGGCCGCCGGCAGAAACTCGGTCTGGTTGCTCAGAATAAAGTGCTTTAACGGATTGAACATCAACGTTTTGAATACTGTAAACCCGATTTGCCGCATACATCACGCTTGCCTTAGCCGGGTTATGGTTCAAGCCAATTGCATGCCCCAATTCATGTTCGGCAACGTTCACCCATTCCGACCTAGTATAATGAAAATTCCTCAAGGTCACATTATTAATATCACATTCAACTTTGTCAATATATCCTTGGTTATCGATTGTAAGATACGTCATCCCGGTATAAGCATTGCCAAGCGAAGGAGATACCTTGACAGTCACTTGAGCATCGTTGGCATTATCAGGTTGAAATGTGAATGCCCCAGTTCGATTCCAAGTTTGAATGGCATTCAGCCAAATTGATCGATACCTAGCCGGTGATTGAGCCGTATCAATTGTGGCGGTATTTGACTGAAACCGGGCCGTTCCGTGGGGTGTAATTGGCGTAGCGGCCAAAATCGGCAGCTCAAAGATGATGAGATCAATGATCGCCGCCCAAGTCCATACAACTAGTACCTTCAGTGTTTTCAACGTTTCAATCGCTTCCCATACATATTGACAAATCAGATAGTGACTCATGCCTTAATTATATAACATTTATATTATATGTTCGACCTCTTGATTTGTGCAACGATTATCAACAACCTAATCATCTGCTATTGACATCAAAAAGGCTGACTGCAATTAAGCAATCAGCCTTTGAGATAAGTGATTATTCTTCTGGTTTGTAGTTCGGTGCTTCTTTAGTAATGTTAACATCATGCGGATGAGATTCTCTCAAACCGGCATTGGTGATTTGAACAAATTGAGCACTGTCATTGAGATCTTTAATGGTTGCGGAACCAGTGTAACCCATTCCCGAGCGGAGACCACCCACCATCTGGAAGGCGATGTCGTTGATGCTGCCCTTGTATTCAGTTTCACCTTCAATGCCTTCAGGAACCAGCTTGTTGGCTTCACTGACACCACCTTGGAAGTAACGGTCAGCAGATCCATGTTGTTGTTCCATGGCGGCAACACTGCCCATCCCACGGTATGACTTGTACTTCTTACCATGATCTTCAAAGACTTCGCCAGGCGCTTCGTCGGTTCCAGAGAAGACACTGCCGAGCATCACGGCGTTGCCACCGGCTGCCAAGGCTTTAACAATATCGCCGGAGTACTGAATGCCGCCGTCAGCGATAATTGCCTTGCCCCATTTGCGGGCAACGCTAGCCGCATCATAGACAGCCGTAATCTGAGGAACGCCAACGCCAGCTACAACCCGGGTGGTACAGATAGAGCCAGGGCCAATTCCAACTTTGACAACGTCAACGCCGGCTTGGAAAAGGGCTTCGGTTCCGGCAGCAGTGGCAACGTTACCGGCAATCAAAGTCGTATGAGGATAGTGGTCGCGGATTTCGGCAATCTTTCGAAGAACACCCGCTGAATGGCCATGGGCAGTATCGATCACAATCGCATCGGCACCGGCCTTTAGTAAAGCTGATGCCCGATCAAAGGTATCGGATGAAACCCCAACGGCGGCGGCAACTAACAATGCATCGTTGTCATCGACAGCTGCTTTAGGTGTATCAGCAGTCTTTTTAACTGCTTTAACCTTCGCAATCTCAGCGGCTTGATCTTCAATACTCAAGTTCTTATGAACGACACCCATGCCACCAAGCTTGGCTAATGCAATCGCCATCTTCGATTCGGTAACCGTGTCCATTCCGGCACTTAGAAAAGGAACATTTAACTTTAAGTTGTCTGCCAATTGTACTGATAAATCCACATCATTTGGTAAAACATCGCTCGCTGCAGGAATCAACAGCACATCATCAAACGTCAAACCTTTTTTACCGAATTTTTCATCCCAACTAACCATCTATCTCGCTCCTTTTAAATGTTGATTGCTTAATAACTTATCATTTTCATTTTAGTTAATCAACGGATCAGAAAGAATTCTCATTCGTCTCTCATAAAAACAACTAGGCCGTCAAGCAATTCGTTTTCTGAAATTGTATTGATTATACACGACTCTTCCGAATAAATAAAGGCTATTGTTCATGCTTTTTGCTCTGCCTGATATTTATTTTTAAAATTTTTGCCTTAATGTTCGTGTTTTGACGAATCATCACAAAAAAATGGGTTCTCCAGACCAACGTTCATCTGAAGAGCCCTATATTGGCTTGTAACTGGTAGTTTTAGAAGACACCACCGGTAATATTAAATCGACGTTTGATGTAGAATGAGGTCACTCCGGATAAGACACCCAATACGATGTAGACGATCGGGTTCAAAACCGGATTTAAGACTGGCGGTAGAATTGATGAGAGCGTAAAGATACCCATCCACACAATTAAGAACAGAATGACTAAAACAATCCGAATCCAAATTGAAAATTTGTGCTTAACCCCAGGCATAAACATTGAGGTAACAATCGGAATCCCCAGGCCAGCAACTGCGGCACTGATCAAAATCCCTGTAATCCCCATCATTGGTGAATGCTGGCCACCCTTTGTCGGCAGGAACCAAAGAACGCCGTACATCAAGAAGAAGATCGTCAAAAATAGGACAGCATTGTACCCTGCATTTTTCCAATAATCTCGTCGTGGATCGGCTGGCCTTGCAGGCGGATGAACGGTCGTCTCAACTTTTTGTTCAACCGTTCCCCACATGTTTCTGGCCGTTTTACCCGACTTTTGACCCTCAAGCAACTCTTGAACCATTGTCTGGACGGCTTCATTCTTCTTATCAGCAGACAGTTTGGTGGTGGAAAGTGCCTGATTGAACTTAAACATGTACTCGGCATTTCGCTTCGTCAGCCCAATGTTGTCAAACTGGGAATGGACAATTTTGGCCGCCCGATCCCGGTCTTGATGCACTTGAGCATTCTTTTCCCGCGCTTTGCTGTTGGCATTGCGCTGTGTGTCATCGTTGCTACTCACTAGCTTCACTCCTTAAAATAAACGTCTAAACGTCTAAACGTTAAACCTAAACTCAACAATGTCGCCATCCTGCATGACGTAATCTTTCCCTTCAAGGCGCAGTTTACCTGCTTCCTTGACTGCAGCGGGTGTCTCCAATTTGTCCAAATCATCAAAGGCCATGACTTCGGCACGGATAAAGCCCCGCTCGAAGTCCGAGTGGATGATCCCTGCAGCTTGAGGCGCCTTAGTTCCCTTCTTAAAGGTCCAGGCACGAGTTTCCTTGCCACCTGCAGTGAAGAAGGTTTGCAGACCTAACAGCTTGTATGAGGCTCTGATAAGCCGGTTTAAGCCAGGCTCCTTAACGCCCTCAGCCTCCAAAAATTCCGCTTTTTCGTCATCATCCAACTGAGCAATTTCTTCTTCAGGACCGGCAGCGACCGCAATCGCTTCTGCCCCCTCTTTGGCAGCAAAATCTTTAATTTCTGGGAAATACTTGGAGTTCTCCGGGTCCGCCATATCGTCTTCAGCGATGTTGGCAACGTACAGAACCGGTTTGCTGGTCAGCAGGAATAAGCCCTTAACAATCTTTTGCTCGTCATCGTCAAAGTCGATTGAACGAACCGAACCGCCATCTTCCAGAACTGGCTTAATTTTTTCAAGAACTGCCAATTCTGCTTTGGCTTCTTTGTCGTTACCTTTTGCGGCCCGCTGTACTTTGCCTAATCGCTTGTTGACGGAGTCCAGGTCCGCGATGCCGAGTTCCAAGTTAATCGTATCGATGTCGTCGAGGGGATCCACTTTGCCGGAAACCGTCGTGATGTTGTCGTCATCAAAAGCACGCACCACGTGGACAATCGCATCAACTTGACGGATGTTTTCCAAGAACTTGTTGCCAAGCCCTTCACCTTTGCTGGCACCCTTAACGATGCCGGCAATATCGGTGAATTCGAAGGTCGTCGGTACCACTTTCTTGGCTGGAATTAATTCTTGAATTCGGTCAAGACGCTTGTCGGGCACTTCTACCATCCCGACGTTAGGGTCGATGGTCGCAAATGGATAATTGGCCATTTCGGCTCCGGCCTTGGTAATGGCATTGAACAAAGTAGACTTGCCGACGTTTGGTAGGCCGACGATTCCTGCTGTTAAAGACATAACTTAAACGCTTCTTTCTAGTTTATTTTTCAGCTTTTTCAAGGATCTTTTTTAATTTGTGATCAAATTCTCTTCGGGGCATCATCACAATGTGACCGCAGCCAGTACACTGGATCTTGATGTCTGCGCCCATTCGAATAATCTGCCAGCGGTTGGTACCGCATGGGTGAGGCTTTTTCATTTCAACTAAATCGTTTAAATCATACATCAATGACGGCTCCTTTCGGGAAAGCGACTAGTCCAAATCAACGCCAAACATCTCCAGGATCCGGTTCAAATCATCCGTTGAGGTGTAGGCAATCTCAATTTTGCCCTTGCCCTTCTTACGCGACGAATTTACAATCGACACCGGCGTCCCAAATTTTTCTTGGAGTTGACCTTCCGACGCTCTGACAAATGGCGATTTTCTGGGCGTCTTTTTCTTTTCGGCGGACTTGTTGCCGTTAATCTTGGCAGCGGCCTGCTCCAGTTGACGGACAGTTAGTGATTCGTTGACTGACTTGCGGGCTAATTTAATCAGTTCCTGCTTGTTGTTAACGGAAAGTAAGGTTCTCGCCTGGCCCATTGACAATTTCTTGTCTTCAAGCATTTTCTTAACTTCAGTTGGTAGGCCTAGAATTCGCAGGTAGTTGGCAATGTATGGGCGACTCTTGCCCAATCGCGCGGCAACCTGTGCCTGAGTCAGATCCAGCCTGCTCATTAACATATTGTAGGCTTCAGCTTCTTCAAGGGTCGTCAAATCTTCTCGCTGCAAGTTTTCCATCACAGCGATTTCCATCATCTGTTCTTCATTGACACTCCTGATGATGGCAGGAATGGTTTCCTGTTTGGCAATCTTTGATGCCCGCAGCCGGCGTTCCCCAGTTAACAATTCAAATGAGGCAACTTCTGGATCGGGCTGTCTGACAATGATCGGCTGAAAAACACCGGAATTTTTGATTGAAAGCGCCAGGTCTTCTAAGGCTTTTTGGTCGAACCGGTGTCTGGGCTGATAGGGGTTGGGCTTGATGGTGCTGACTTTAAGGTCAATGACGTCTTCTTTACTGGTATCTACGTTATTATCTTGGAATAAGGCCTCAATTCCCTTACCAAGACCGGTTAGTTTTTTCTTATTAGCCATGGTTTGCCAGCACCTCTTTTGCCAGATTCATATATTTCTCAGCACCCTTTGACTTTGGGTCGTAATCCATAATTGGCAGACCATAGCTTGGTGCTTCCGATAAGCGGACGTTTCTTGGAATAATGGTGTCGTACACCTCATCCTTGAAGAATTTGCGGACTTCGGTATTCACTTGTTCGCCCAGATTGGTCCGGGCATCGAACATGGTTAATAATACCCCTTCAATCTTCAAATTTGGATTGAAATGCTTCTTAACCAATTGAATGGTGTTCAAAAGTTGACTCAAACCTTCCAGGGCATAGTACTCACTCTGCACTGGAATCAGAATCGAGTTGCTGGCTGTGAAGGCATTGATGGTAATCAAACCAAGCGATGGCGGACAATCAATCAATACGAAATCATATTGGTCCTTGACGGCATCCAGGGCGGCCTTCAAACGAGTTTCTCGAGCCATCTGGGGTGTCAATTCAATCTCAGCGCCAGATAGCTGAATGGTCGCCGGCACAATGTCCAGGCCCTCATGTGAGGTATGAACAATTGTTTCAGCCATCGGTTCTTCGTTGACCAAGACGTCGTAAATATCTTTGGTGATGTCCGCCTTGGAAACCCCGACACCACTAGTGGCATTTCCCTGAGCATCGGCATCTACCAAGAGGATTTTCTTCCCCATCGAAGCCATCCCGGCGCCCAAATTAACGGCCGTCGTTGTCTTGCCAACACCGCCCTTTTGATTTGCAAGCGCGATTACGTATGTCATCTTTCATCCCTCCTCATCGTTTGCTTTGATCCAGGGGTTCGCGGTTGGGTGTCCCTGGCTTGCGTGGATATTTCTTAGGTGTTTTAGTTACTTTATCAATCACAATAATGTGTCGTTCCTCATCAGAAATCGGCAGTGAGAATTCGTTGTCTCCGGAAACCTTACCACCCAGCAACTGAATGGCCGGTTTGGCATCTGAGAGTTCACCTTCCGCCTTGGCGGCCTTTAAAGCGACCATCTTACCGCCGATTTTGGCAAGCGGCAGGCAAAGTTCACTCAACACCGTCAATCTGGCCACTGCACGCGCGGTCACTAGATCGTACTGCTCACGGTGCTCAGATTTCTTACCGCCAAACTCCTCAGCGCGGGCATGAAAGAGCTCAACGCCGTCCAGATTCAATTCTTTGACCAAACTTGTCAAAAAGTTGATCCGCTTATTCAATGAATCAACAATCGTCACCTTGAGTTGTGGAAAGAGAATTTTTAACGGTAATGACGGAAATCCGGCTCCTGCTCCCACATCACAAATTGACAACGGCGCCGTTTTAATCTGTGAAACAAAAAAGGCTGGTGTAATCGAATCATAGAAATGTTTGAGATACACTTCAGGCTTTTCTGTAATTGTGGTCAGATTAACGTGTTCGTTAACGGCCACTAACAGCTTAAAATAGGCATCGAACTGATCCATCTGCGAATCAGTGACTTCGATACCTTTATCCAAAAGCGCCTGTTTGAATTGATCATTGTTCATACTTAATTTCTCCTGATATGTGAAACAATCTGTTTCACGTCTTACTATACTTTACCTTAAAATCACTTGACTGACAAGGTGTCCGAAGACATTTGTCTGGAGCATACATATAAGATTTTAACATGTTTTGTCATTAAATTTATGGGTTTAGCTAATTCAATGACAAATGGCGGGAAGAAATTGGTTAATCAACCCAGATTGTCCACAACCATAAAAAGCAACCAGCGAACTGATTGCTTTAATCAAAGATTGTTCATTATATTCTAGCAAAAGTGTAAACGTGATTCGACCACAATATAATGAACAAGCTACTCTCCCAAATACATGTACAGCATCGAAATTAGTCCGTAAGTCCTGACCGTTTCTTTCTTTTCCTCAGCCTGCTTCTCACTCACTAATTCCTGGTAAAGGGCTTGATTCTCATTCGAAGTGTTCTGCATCTCAGCGACCTCCCTTCACATTTATCATACACCCAAATTTTGTTGGCAATTACTTTAATTTTTTGTGTTCCAAATAAAAAATCACAGCACTCCAAAATTTGAAGGCTGTAATTTCATTGTTAAATGACTTGCAGGTACCACGAGGATCTCCCCAAGCGGTTGACTTGTTAACTTAATTTGACGGGCAACTCATCGCGCTGCCCATATTCGCGAACGTGTTCTTGAACAATCTCACTGACAACCTGGGCCGTCTTGGTCATGGCTTCGGTGCTGACGTATTCGTATGGGCCGTGAAAATTGTCGCCACCATTAAACAGGTTGGGGGTGGGAATGCCCTTGGCAGTAATCGCATTGCCGTCGGTGCCGCCTCTAAACGGTGTCATGTTGGGTTTGATTTCCAAACGATGATAGACGTTTAAGGCCAGATTGACGATGTATGGATGCTTCTTGACTGTATCGCCAATGTTTTGATATTGTTCATTGATCTTGAGGCTGACCCGTGGGGAATCATATCGCTCATTTATTCGGTCAACAATCTGATGTAAGAGAGCCAAATGACGACGATACTTCTGGGTATCAAACTCACGGACAATTAAATTGAGATGGGCCTCCCCGACCGTTGCGTTCATGTCGGTCACCAAAATAAACCCCTGGTGACCACGACTCTTCTCCGGGACCTCATCTTTTGGTAAGGCACTCACGATTTCATTAGCCAACGTGACGGCATTTACCATCAAGCCATAGGCATCCCCTGGATGAACCGCCGTGCCGCGAATATCAATCTTTGCCTCGGAGGCATTAAACGTCTCAGCTGCGATTTGCCCGGGCTGGCCGTTATCCAAAGTATAGGCAAATTCGGTCCCAAATTCTTTGGCAGGAAACCGCTTGGCGCCACGGCCAATATCTTCATCAGGACCAAAAGCAACTTTGACCTCGCCGTGCTCAACTTCAGGATGCCTCAGAAAATACTTCAGGGCGCCAAAGATTGCCGCAACACCAGCCTTGTCATCGGCGCCAAGTAAAGTGGTTCCGTCGGTCGTGATGACCCGTTGGCCGATATAATTTTTGAGCAGTGGAAATTCTTTGGGACTCAAAACGATTTGCTTTTCAGCATTCAAGACGATCTCGCCACCATCATAGTTGGGATGAATCTGGGGTTGAATGTTTTCTGCATTGTAATCGGCGGTATCCAAATGGGCAATGAATCCAATCGCACTCAAATCCTTTTCCGAGTTACTCGGCAAGCTGCCAATGACGTAGGAATTGTCAGGCTCGTACTTGGCATTCTTAATCCCTAAATCATGGAGATCCTTTTCAACTATCTTGGCAAGTTTAACCTGGCCAACGGTTGTGGGCACGGTATGGCTGTTGGCATCGGAGCGAGTGTTCACTTTGGCGTATTTGATAAACAGTGACTCAATTAATCCGGAATCAAAATCAGTTAGTTTACTCATTGATTTCACCTACCTTACTTTGCAATATAGGTTGTCTTCCAGTCGTAAGGGACGCCGGCTGGGTTGTAGACAACGTTTTTAACATTTTTCCGTAGTAACTGTGACTTTGCAACTTGGTACAGTGGAATGGTTCCCTGATCATTCATCAACGTCTTTTCAGCTTCAACCAAATTGTGCCAACGCTTTTCAGGTTGATTACCAAATGTGTTCTCAGATTGATCCAACAATGAATCATATTTAGAACTTCGATAACCGCTGGTATTGTAACTGGATCCCTTCTCGAAAACATCTAGGAAATTAATCGGATCGGCAAAAACCGACTGCCAAGTCTGGACAGTTGTTTGATAATTTTTATCCGCCTGCTTGGAAATCAACTGAACAAACGGAATTGACTGGACTTGAATTTTCACTCCGGGCAGCTTTTGCAGATCGGCTTGAATAAATTCGGCGGCATCCTTGCTGCTGTCAGTATCCGATGTTAACAGTGTCACGTGGAGTTGTTTGGCCCCCGTTTGCTTGTAGCCTTTTTGCAGGAGTTGTTTGGCTTGCTTGAGGTTATAACTCACGGCATCCTTCACATAAGCCTCTTGGTCAAAGGCTTCACCAGTCTTGGGATTCTTGCCCATCTTTGAAGGTACGAACCCTTTTAATGGCACGGAGCCATCTTGGAGAACGTTTTTGGTTAACTGCTGACGGTTGATAGCCAATGAGAAAGCGCGGCGAATATTGAGATTCTTAAAGGCCTTAACTTTGTTTTGATTCAAGTCCAATCGGGTAGTAGCGGTTGGTAGACGCTTAACAAAATTAGGATTATGCAGGTTGTTTTTGACTTGTTGGCCGCTCAGCAGCGTTGCATCAGTCTTCTTGGCGTTAAATAAATTGTAGCTGGTCGTAGTGTCCTCTGAAACCAATTCATTAATTTTGTTCAAATGAACAGCTTTCTTATCCCAATATGATGAACTCTTCGCCAGTGTCCAGGACTTGCTGGTACCACTCCACTTGGTCAGTTTAAATGGTCCGTCAGAAACTGTATATTGCGAAGCAGTTCCATATTTATCCCCAAATTTTTGAACGGCGTTTTGATTAATTGGGAAGAACAATGGCCAAGCCAACAGCTTTTTGAAATATGTAACCGGCTTGGTTAAGAATACCTCGAGTTTATATTTTCCATCGGCCTTGATTCCAAGGGAGCTAACCGGCTTTTTGCCAGAGTTGATTGCTTCGGCATTTTTCACTTGGAAAAAGTAGAATGCATCTTGAGAAGCCGTCTTCGGGGTAACCGTTCGCTGCCACGAGTAAACAAAGTCTTTGGCAACAACCGGATTACCATTGGTCCACTTAGCTCCTTTACGCAGGTTAAAGGTGTAATGCTTACCATTATCAGTGATTGTTGTCTTGGTTGCCAAAGCACCTTTAGGAGTCCCATTTTTGTCCAGGCGATACAGTCCTTCTTGTGTATTCATCAAGACATCAAAGCTCAGGGTGTCAGTGGCTTTTGAAATATCGGCGGTTGCCAAGGCACTGTTTTCGGTCCAATTCAGCGTTTGTGTCTTGGCATATTTCCCATTGCCAGCGTTATTGGATTGGGAAGATTTTCCGCAGCCAGCTAAAACCAGAGTAACTGCCAGTATAGTTGAAGCAGTAAAAATTTTCTTTAAATTCATCAAGTTAATCCCTCCAAATAGTCATGCGTCTATGTGTGTCTTCAATCGTCACAATCTGTTGCATCAACATCTGATATTGCATAAAATCATCTCCCTTAGAAATAGTGAGCGGAGCAAAGCGCTTAGAAATCGGAGTGTAAGTCTCCTTTGAGAGAAATTCCCGCTTTTGGAATTTTTCTCAAAGGTGCTTACACGGAGATTTCTGCTTTGCGCAGCTGTCCTCAAACAGTGAGCGGAGCCAGGCGGTTAGGAATCGCAGTGTAAGTCTCCTCAGAGAGAAATTCCCGCTTTTGGAATTTTTCTCAAAAGTGCTTACACGGAGATTTCTGCTTTGCGCAGCTGTCCTCAAATAGTGAGCGGAGCCAGGCGGTTAGGAATCGCAGTGTAAGTCTCCTCAGAGAGAGATTCCTGGTTTTGAAATTTTTCTCTGAGGTGCTTACGCGGAGATTCCTGCCTGGAGGAGCTGTCCTCAAACAGTGAGCGGAGCCACACGGTCAGGAACTATCCTACAATATGAGAAAACAAAAAGCGCCCCTTAGCCCACCTATGGACTAAGGGACGCTCATGCGCGTTACCACCCTATCTTCGTGTATTCAAAATACACCTCGACGGTACCATCTGAAATCGATACCCGGCAAAATAACGTTTGCTGACGGATCACCGGCATCTACCGGTCACCTGCTCGGAGCTCATCTTCATCATCTTGGCAATCAGGCCTCTCATCGAATGGCCTTTCTCTTTAGATCGCGTCAATCACTACTCTTCTCGTCACCGCATTATTCTCATGTGTTTTTAATGTTAAGTTCATTATGCCAATCTGTGCTAAGTGTGTCAAGACTATATTTTAGCAAGCTCTGCCATGATTTCTTGAACAATCTTATTTGCAAATATTTCATCGGCGGACTCTTTGAGAATCTTTTGTTGGGTCGCTTCGGATAATTGGTTGCCATGGACATTCTTGATAAACGTAGTCTTTACTTTTTTGTTTTCTTGCATGGATTGTCACTCCTGTCCTTCCGGATAATCGTTTGTTAACTGTTCAATCGTGTTCCAATCTTCATTGAACAAATTCAACCTGACATTGTCAAAAATATGGCCGGAAATCTCATCAATGTCAACTTCTTTAACTGCAATTTGAACTGAAAAGTCAATCAGTTCTTGTCTGAGACCCTTCCGAAAAACAAAGTCATATCCATTCGAATGGAGAAACACCAGGGTGGCAACCATGGCAGTTCTCTTATTACCATTAGAAAATGCTTGAAGTCCCGCAATTTGCGACCAAAGAAATGCTGCCTTATTCAAGATACTGGGATGTCGATTCACATCATACACATAGGGATTCTTCAATGTGTACGCAACGTTTTCCAAGTGGCCACGGTCGCGAACACCAGACTCCCCATATACGCCATCTTCTCTGTAGATTTGTTGTGCTTTCGAATTATACTCAATCAAATTGTCAATATCTGGCGCTACAGTTTGAATTGGAAAAAGAAAAATTCTGTTTTGGACTTGTCTATGATATAAAATGTTTAATCCAAAAACTTCAAAATCAACTTGAAGATCCACGGGGACCACTTGATCAATATCGCCACCAAAATGTTCCTTGTATGTTTTGACTAATAGTTCACTCACTTCTTGCTGCTGTTCGGCGGTATCAAATGGTGTAACTAATTGCCCAGAGTACTGAACGCCTCGAAAATACGACCCTTTTATCTTCCGATTGCCAAAATCAATTGGTTTTAAATTCTCCTTAAAAGAACCCTCATTTACCATGACCCCGCCCCTTTGAATTCAATGCTCGTCTAACGTATAATCCTGCGTTTATATTATATACGATGCTGATCAATAAGATGTTTCCTTAGTCTAAAACATTCTCAAAATGGCCACTTTTCAGTCCCAGTTAACGTTTGTCAGCTGCATAGCATTGAATAACATGGTCGGGGTGAACTACCTGAAGATTAAACTGCTCGAACAATCAAAAAACAGCCAGATATAATCATCTGACTGCCTAGAAAAATTACTTATTAATCTTAGAAACCTCATCCAAGAACCACTTATTAAAGGCTTCAGCATCAATGTCCACACAAACGTTGGCGTTGGTCTTGCCATCGTGGTAAGCGCCACGGATGTCCCCAACGGTTTCACCAATGGCGGGACCGTCAGTAACGATGTCAATCCACATTTTCTTGGTGGTGATGGCTTCTGGATGAAGCAGGTAGAAGATGGTGTTGACATCGTGCATGGCAATCCCGTCCGCACTGTTATCACCATCATGAATGATAATATCGTGAAGCATCTTACCGGTCTCGTTCATATGCTCGAGTTTGCTGAGGGAGTCCGGCGTAATCAACGCCTTCATGGTAATGTCCAAGCCAACCATCGTAATTGGAATCCCGGAATTGTACATAATTCGAGCTGCATCTGGATCAGTGAAGACGTTAAATTCAGCTGCGGAAGTCATGTTGCCTTTCCCGAGTGAACCGCCCATCGCAACGATGCGTTCGATGTGATCCTTCACTTCAGGATATTCACTGAACAGCAATGCAACGTTGGTGTATGAACCGGTTGGGACCAACGTAATTTTTTCGTCACTGCTCATAATGGTGTCTCTCAAAGCCTCAACTGCACTGACATCTAATGGTTTTGGCAGGTCCTCCGGAAAATCGTAACCCGGCATCCCCGACTCGCCATGAATTCTGGCAGCATCCTCAAATTCTTTGATCAACGGTTGTTTAGCACCCGCTGCAACCGGCACCTGTTTATTGAAGAAACGGACAATCTTTTGCGCATTCTTGGTTGTCTTATCCACGGTAACGTTGCCGGCAACACTGGTAATCAACTTAAGGTCAATCTCGGGATCATTCAATGCCATGGTCAACGCTGCAGCATCGTCAATTCCGGGATCCGTATCCATAATTATTTTGATGGTCATAATAAATTCCTTTCCAAACAAGAGTTGTTAATGTCAAACGCTTACAATTAGTTCCTAACAAGAAGCGAACCCGAAAGCCCGCCCCCTGCTACTTCTATAATAGTGCACTGAGCACTAGATCACACAAGAATAAAAATCCTAAAACATAAGTCGCAACAGTCAACTCGTGTTGCCTGCCGGCGGCAATCTTCAAAATTGGGTAAGCGACAAATCCGAACGCCAAACCAGTCGAAATGCTACTGGTAAATGGGATTAGAACGACAATCAGAAATGCCGGGAACCAATCGGAAAAGTCAAACATATTAATCCGGCTTAGCTGATTCATCATCAAGGCACCGGTAATAATGATGACCGGTGCGATCGCTGCTTGGGGCACAAAGGCCAGCAGTGGAATAAAGAACAGCGAAACGGCAAACATCAGGCCGGCAACAATCGACGTCAAGCCGGTTCGGCCACCACTTTCAATTGCCGAAGCACTTTCGGCCGCAGCAACCGTCGGACTGGTCCCAAGAATACCGGAAAGAAAGCTGGTCACAGAACTGGCCTGAAAGGCTTTCTTAAACTTGCTGGGATTTGGCATAATCCCTTCCAGCAGTCCCATCGATTCAAACACCAAAATCATGGTCATCGAAAAGACTGCCAGCACAAACGGAATTGTCAAAGCGTTGTTAAAATTCCCTTTGGCAACAATCGCCGAGTACCGGGTAATATCGCCAATCCCAACTGACGGCGAGACCTGGTCTTTGATCCCAAAGAGAATCCCGACTACCGATGTTACTAAAATCCCGATAAAGAATCCGCCGGTAACGTTCCGGACGAACAAGAATAGCGTCAGCAACAGACCAAAGAGTGCCAGCAAGGTCGCCGGTTTGGTCAAATCACCCAAAGCCAGAATCGAGTTTTTCCCCTGCTGGATCAGCTGAGCCTTTTCCAGTCCGATTTCCACTAGAAACAGCCCAATACCGGCGGTAATGCCCGCTTTCAGGGTGTCCGGGATCCCCTTGGCTAAAATGGCACTCAATTTCGTAAACGCGATAATCACATAAATGATACTGGACACAATTGAGATTGCCAACGCTTCCTGCCAGGACAAGCCCATGGCGACCACCACGGTATAGGTGAAGAAGGCATTGACACCCATTCCCGGCGTTAAAATCACCGGTGCATTGGCCCAAAATCCCATAATCAAGCAGCCAATCAACGAAGAAATAATCGTTGCGAAGACACTTAAATCAGTCGGAATCCCAGCATCTTTTAAGATCATTGGGTTCACAATAATGATGTAGGAAATGGCGAAGAAGCCGGTGATACCGGCGATAATCTCCCGCTTGACTGTCGCTTTATCTCGTATAGCCTCACGAAGAGGCAGCCGATTAGCCGCCTCTTCTTCTCTTTGCAACTTATCCAAACATAAAACCTAACTTTCTAGAACTGATTTTACCAAACAAACAGACCAACAATTCCAGCAGACATTAGGGATACCAGAATACCGGAAAGCAGCATGGTTCCCACGTTTTTACTGATCAGATCGTTCTTTTCCTTATCAACCAAGCCCTTGAAGGCACCGATAATCATACCAGTGGTTGAGAAGTTGGCGAATGATGTGATGAAGACCGTTAATTGTGCTTGGTAGTGAGCTGGGAAGATGCTGAGGTTGTGAATGGTACCGGCAATCTTACCCATAACAACGAATTCGTTGGTAACCAACTTCATCCCCATGAATTGGGCAAACTGGAATGCCTGGCTGACATCCAGACCCATTAACCATGCAAATGGGAACATGATGATTCCTAAGATATGTTCCAAAGATAACCATGGGTTGAAGAGGGCCAAAATCTTATCAATCAAGGCAGCCAAAGCAACAAAGGCGATAACGTTGGCAGCGATGATCAAAATCAAACGACCGGCGCCCAAGATTGAGTCGCCCAAGAATGAGAAGTATGGTTCACGTTTGCCATTGGCTTGAACGTCACCAGCTTCAACAGCGGCTTCGCTGGTACCTGAGCCACCCATTTTAGCAACCGTATCTTCTTCAGGGGTTACCTTAACAGGGTTCAATAAGCTCGTAATGATCAACGCGTTTAACACGTTCAATGGAACGGCAGTCAAAACAAATTGCCCAGGAACCATTTGGGTATAAGCCCCGATGATTGAAGCAGTGACACATGACATTGACATCAAAGCCAGAGTCAAGTTACGCTTGGCGGACATTTGTTTTAATTGGAGTGATGAAACTGCAAGTGCTTCAGTGTTACCTAAGAACATCATTTCAACAGCGAAGAATGATTCGAACTTTGGTGCACCAGTGATGAATGAAAGCCCACGACCAACCCACTTGATGATCCATGGCAATACACCAATGTATGTAAGTGTATCAAACAATGGCACAATCATCAGGATTGGCAGTAACGCACTCGTGACAAAGTTCATTGATTTGGCAGTTCCACCAAATTGTGGGGTCACCCAGTTAGGCAGGGCAAAATTAATTCCCTGGTAAGCAACTTGGACCAACCAGTTGAATCCGTCAGCAGCCGCTTTAACCGCATCACGGCCCCATGCGAAGCTGGTCAAGATCCATGCAAGAACAAGGTTAATTACTAAAACAACCCCAACTGAACGCCAGTTGATACCTTTTTTATTATTTGAAAATAAGAAAGCAATTCCAAGGTATACGGCGACACCCAGAATGTTGACCAGTAAATATGATAATTGCATATTCTGAAATCCTCTTTTCTGAATTTTAACGACAATAATTGCTAAACAACGATGAAGATGACTGGCTATCCCCCTCTGTAATGGAATTGGTTTTAAGAATTAAACCCTAAATAATTGGTGGCGGCTTATTTCAGCTCACCGAGAAAAAACTTGCCAATGGATTCATTGGACACTTCAAGTCCGAAAATCTCACCGATTGATGCCCCGATATCTGCAAGCGTCCGTCGAATTCCCAAAGCTTTTCCCTCAGGAAGTGAAGAGGTGTAAGCAATGAGTGGCAGGTATTCACGTGTCGGAGTGACGTCCATGGCCGGATCATTGGCATACGAAGACGTGATAATCAAAAGGTCGGTGCTATATAATTCCCGCATCAACCGCGCCAAATGCTGATCCACCAACTTAAGTGACTCAATGCAGCCTTTGCGGTTCCCCGATGCCGCATGTTCCGACAATCCCAGAGCCCGAAAATAAAGCAGCCCATTATTGGGGGCAATCACCTGCTGATGAAGTTGATCCAAGCCGGCTTCATCAGTATTGACAGGAATAATCTCCGCTTGGTTCTGATTGGAAAGGTAACTCTGGTAATTACTGATCAAAATTGAGTGCACCCCTAAGAGTCCAACGATGCCATCAATGACACTGGTCGTTCGCGTGGGCGTCTGAAAGTCAAACATCTCCCGCAAACCACTCAACTTGGAATTCTCCCGGCTCTGACTGCGAATCATCCCAAAAAAGCCAATCGGCTCCTCAACTGGCGATAGGCCGACAACCGGGTCACTGTACCGAATATTGCCAAGTCCCATTCGACTTAAGGTCGGCAGTTGAAAATCAGTTTCCTCGAGGGTTGCGATGTGGCCTAATGTATCAGCGCCAACCGATTCAAATCGATTAGCATCGCTGGCTTCACCAACACCCAAGGAAGCCAGATCAAGTACAATTACACGACGAAAGTTCATTAGAAACTTCCTTTCCAGATCAAAACTTTTGCTCAGAAAAAAGTATTCATGTGAATAGAATACCTCATTAAGGAAAGTCCTGTAAATAAAAATCAAGAAATGACGTGAAGTAATGCCTTTTACTTTCTTGATTGCGCTTTCATTATATCAAAGTGTTTTGTTGGCGTAAATAGGCAATTTTGGGGTTGATGGGATTTATGGAATTTGTTTGGGTCACGAGTTGGTGGTCCTTGTTTTATGTATTGGGTATTTTGTGGTTGCTTTTTCTCTAGTGGAAATGTGCTGCCTGGGGCAGTGACCTGCACCTAAGTCAGCTTCGGGCAAAGTCAAACTCGACTTCGCCCAAAGCTGACTTAGGCTCCGGGCACTAACCGCCCCAGTCCGCACTCTACAAAAAAATAGGATTCAAACTCGCATTTAGGTACTGCAAGCTTAAATCCTATACGGAAGGGAACTTTGGGGTTGATACCCACTTCATTAGAACTTTAATGTTTTATCGCCTCAATCTAACTATTTGTTGATCCAACTGCCGCAAACTTTAATCATTTTCACGTTTTTACTTTATTGATAAATTTGCCGTGCGGTCAACATTTTGGTTCTACGTGAAACTATCATACTTGGAACAACTGCTTGATACGTGATACATAAACCTAAGGTGCATGGTACTTAAACCTGTGAACCTTAACCTGTCTCTTGAAACTTTCATCAACTTGATATCACATCAATTTGATATTCGAATGAATTGCTCGGATCCACTACAAGTGACCTCTGTACATAACTCTTTTCAATTACTCCACCAGGTTTTCAATAGTGAATCATGGGATTCATATTTGCACATGTGTGACTCATAACATTATATTCAAACACTTAATCACCTGAATTAACCTTCTGTTATTTTAAACTGAAACAATTTGAAACTCTGTGAATCTTTGAAACAAGCGGCTAATAAAACATCTATTGAACCATGCTTCTATGAATCGTGAACCTCAAACTCTTAAAACTTAAAATAAACAACGATGCGCTCTACATGTGAAACATTTGAAAATAATCTTGTGACATAACAACATATTAATCTTGGATCGAAGAACATTCAAAGTAGGCTGAAACCCCTATGCTTCGAACTTCTTTTCCCTTCCTTGACTATATAATATCATATCTGGAAGCGTTTGCAAGGATTAAATCCTCTTTTTTTAATTTATTTCTAAACGTTGGATTGGGGTACTTTTAAACAGCAAAAAACACGGCAAGTCTTCCCGGCCGTGCTTCATCAAATGTGCTATTTAAATAAAAATCTAAGTGGGTCAAAGGCAATAAAGGTAATGCCAGCTACGCCAATAATGACCAGGGTCGCCATGACCGGAAGGGTTTCAGAAATCCCGGTCGAATCGTGTTCGGTGTACTTAACGTGCTTGACAGGCGTCGTCAACGTCACCTTATGTCCAGTGGTGGTCGTCACTGTCCCCGGCTTTTGGGCCGTCTTTAGTACGTGACGATAAATCTTATCTGAAAAGGCGTTAAACGTCAACAGCTTTGTCTTGTTATTCGCAATCGCGGTCACTTCCTTGATCGCTTTCGGATCGCTTTTTGTGACGTGATCCGCAAATGTATCACCCACAATATCATTATGAATGTGGGTGCTTTCAATGATTGGCTGATTGATCCCCGCCAGTGTCTCCTGAGGCTGTCCTGACTTGGAAGCATCTACCGCTGCTGAATTATCAGCCGCCCCATCACTGGCAGCGGGGGTTTCTTGATCCGCAGTGCTTGATTTGTCAGCATCAACAGCTGCCTTATCAATGACTGGCTTAGAGGCCTTACTTGAATCGCTGTCATCAGTAACGTCCGGTGTGTCAACATCGGCATCCACAGCAGGATCAACGACTGAGCTGGCTGACTCGTCGTTTGTTTTATTATCAGATGAACTTTCTTTTTGAGCTGACGACTGCTGTGAAGCATCAGTTGAACTATCAACAGTAGTTGATTCTGAATCATCTTTATCATTGCCGCTGTTAGGTTTGACCTGGTTATCTTTGGCATCCCCATATGTAGTTGTGACGCTGCTGGAATTCTCTTTAGCCTTTGAGTCGCCAACATTAGCGGCTGTGCGATTACTTGACTCCTCCGCTGAAACGTTGGATGAGGTCCCCTCAGCCGGGTTCACGGACGCAGCTGAATCGGTTTTACTTACCGACTGAACCTGGACCGTTGCCACAGTTGAATCATCGCTGGCGGCATTGACTTGAGTATTCATCCCCAAACCACCGAAGACCATCAATGAAAATAACAGTGTTAACCTGTATTTTACTTTGATATTCATTTGTTGACTCCCCCGAGTGCATTCTAGTCAATTGTTCTCGTAGTTTCTTGGTAAAAGTAATCATAATTGATTTACTAAAAATAAGCAAGTTGTGCACCAACTCTTCATTTGAGTGTAAGCGGCATGTAAGGGTTTCGTAACAATATCATGCTAAAGTAATACATAGTTCAAATTTATGAGGAGATAATTGATATGAATAAACGTTTTTACATAACGACTGCCATCACAGCCGCCTTGGGGATCGCGGTGATCGTGGCACCCACTCGTGCTGCGATGACGACCCCGACAACCCCGACCTCGACCAGCTCGTCAAGTAATCAATCCAAATCAACTAGTGACAACACTAAAAAATCAATTCCAGCTGCCTCAATCGTTTCTACTGAGGATTATGATCAGCCCCTTCCCTATCATTTAAAGGGCGGCTACGTCTACACCACTTCCGGCTTGAACAAGACTTTGGGGTCTGCTAAAGACTTCGCCAAGGTAACCTGGTACACTTATAAAAGAGCTGTGATTGACCGTTCGGCCCAGGGCAAAGGCAACTCCGTCTGGTACTACATCAAAAGTGGTTCCGGCAAACAAAACGGCTGGGTCTGGCGCGGCAACTTACAAGATATTTCGGAAGGAACGTTTGACATCGCAATGAAAAATAGTGACTACTTCAAATCAGACAAGCTCATCACCATGGGCGATTCCATCACCGCTGGCTACGATGGCTATGAGACTTTGGATTCCGGCTACCCAACCTGGCTGGCCCGTTACCTGAATGTCAAAGTTGATAATGCCGCCTATAACGGTGCCTTCTTGTGTGATGCCGGCGACATGTCAACACCAGGCGATTTGACCACAACGGTTAATGATACCAACTTCGCCAAATATAACGTCGCCACCATCGCCTATGGCACGAATGATTATGGTCACACGGATTCGACGATTGACCAAATTAAGAACACTTTGGATACCAATATTAAAAAGATGAAAGCCGAAAATAAGAACTTGATCATCTACGGGATTCTGCCAATTACCCGCTATGATAATAATCAAAATTCCGATGATGTGACCGGCCAAGGTGGTTACACCATGAACGAGTTGAGAAGTGCTGAAGCTGAAGTCTATCAGCAAAATGACGTCCCATACCTCAACTGGCAGGACGTTGACCCTAATTTGATTACTGACGCCAACCACATTGACCGATTTAACGACGGCCGCTTGCATCCGGCTGCCAAGACTTATCAACTGATGGCGCGGGACATCGCCAAGTTTATGATTGATAATTTCCCAAAGGATCAGATTAAGAAGACCACTTCTACTAAGAAGACTACCAGTAAGACAACGACCACTAAGAAAACCACTTCTACAAAGCCCGCCACTGATTACTAAAATTAAACCAGATCAATAAAAATAGTTGTGTAAAACAAAACCAGCGACCCGAATTTAATCGGATCGCTAGTTTATTTTTTAAAATTGCCTGGAAAAGGCATGCTTGAAGTACCTTCCCCACCCAGCAATTTAATCGTTACCTGTGTGCAACTACAAATCATATTGACGGAACGGTGATTCCATAAAGCGGACGGCCAAATCACTTTGGTCGACATTACATATTAAGTTTGTAGAGCTGGAATGGGTGAAAATATGAATCGTTTTAAAACGTATTAACCAGCGTAGTCAGAGTTAGCATTCAAATCAGAATTTAACTTTGCGGGCGTTGTATTAGTCGTATATTGATCAAAAACAAGCGTTACTTTAGATCCGTTTGGTAATGATGAAGCATTGGCACTCAAAGTTGCTGCCGGATCGTACACATAGAAGTAGTGAGCAACCGCACTTGCCGTTGATTTACTGCTATTGACTTGACCAAAGAACCCGGTTAAGCCAGAACCAATTCCAGGAGTTGCACTAATGTTGTTAACTTCATTACCATTAACATCCCAGATATCACTGTAAATGGTTTGAACAGCACTTGATGAACTAGGGTTTTTCAAAGCTTTAGTGAATGAACCATCTGGGCCAAAGTAATCTTTGGTGTTGAATGTTCCATTAACAGATCCATTAGCAGGCAAAGCACTTGATTGAGCTGATGGAGTCAGAGGTGGGAAGCCATACAAGAAGTCGCTTGATGATAAAGCGGAGTTTTGAGTCCCACTTTGACCTTTCATTGAGAAGCTAACTTTAGATTGTCCAGCAACTGGTGTTACATCGACAGTCAAAGTAGCACCAAAGGTAGCACTTGAAAGTGCGGGAGTCACAACAACATTACTACCATCACCCTTTAGATCACCACTAGTTGTGTTGAGTTTGTAGCCAGTAGGAGCACCAGTGGCAGCAATAAATGTTCCAAGGTTTTGTGCCTTAGCGTTTACCAAAGCACCAACACTATTACCTTGCTTGGTACCAGTTGAAGCGGTGGTCCAAGTATTGGTGTTTGAAAGTGTCTTACCAGTTGAAACGTCACGGTAAGCAATCTTAACACTGGTATCAGCATTAAAGTTCTCAACTGGAGTAGGTGCAGTTGCTTGCTTCAAGCCACTGTAGAGAATCCAGCCATTAGCCTTGCTGTTGGCAGCGTCAGTTGCTTCAATCTTAACCCAAAGGTCGCCTTCACGGGTCCGAGTGGTTTCATCGGTTACCTTGAAAGTAGCGTCTTTATAAGGGGTTGAATCGGTAATGACTCGGCCCTGCTTATATTGAGTCCATGCTGGGTAGGTATAGGTAACTTCGGTGCCATCATTAGAAGTACCAGGGTTGGCAATCTTGTAAGTAGCAGCCTTTTGAGTTGCGCTTAAGCCGGTTGTTTGACCTTGGGTATTAATTGAGGCACTTGAGTTAACGGATGAACTGGTATCAGTTGATGCCTGTGGATCAGTGGTTGTGTTGTATTGAGCAACACCGCCGCCAAAGACACCAGAGGTCTTACCACCGTAAATCCAGCCACGGTATGCACCATCAAATGACACAACCTTATAGTAAACGGATCCTCGGTTAGTGGTAGCAACTCGGTAAGCCCGAACGTTATGCTGTGAGCTCTTTGAGTTGGCAAAACTGCCTAAAACAGCTTTGCTGGCTTTTACTCGAGCACCACGCAACGTACCAGCTTTAGTGTATAAAGCACTCTTGCCGGTAAAGTTGACGTTACGAGCAGTCGCATTCCCTCCAAGTGTTTTGTTGGAAGTTACTTTTGCATATGATTTGGCGCTTGCTGAAGTTGCGTTAGCAGTCCCAACAGCTGCAACAAGTCCTAATGCAGCAACCCCCACGAAAAGAGACTTTTTCAAAGTTTTTTTCAAATGACATTCCTCCAATATGTTAAAAATTCGGATAAGTATAACCCCTCAGTATAAAAGTTGTTTGAAGCCTTTAATAAAGTTACAGGGATAAACCAACCTCTTTAAGTATATCATCTTTTCAGCAACAACCCCAACGGTACGCAACCGTAACCCCAGAGAAAATTAATGCTGTTTGCCCACTCAATGGGGTAGGCAGACAAAACAAAACCGCGATAAATTATTTTTACCGCGGTCTCATTGATGAAATAACAGCTGATCAAGAAGAAATGAGCTTGAAGCATCCCTTCTATTCGCATAAACCGCTTGATTGAATATGCGTGAACTATTTCAACATATTATATTGGGGAAAATTGTTAACACAAAAGGAGGGCAGACGAATTGCTTCGCCTAAATCCCCCCTCTTGACCTAGTTTGAAGAATACAATTTTAATGCACATACGATGTTGGCGTATGCTGCTGATCATATTGGAACCTGGAACATCCCTTCAGATTATTTTGAAATGTAATCTGTGTTGGCATTCAAATCAGAGTTAACCTTATTAGGTGTTGTGTTGGTCGTGTATCGATCGAACACCAGGTTGACACTTGAGCCGTTAGCCAGTGTTGAAGCGTTGGCAGCAAGGGTCTTAGTTGGGTTATAAACGTAGAAGTAATAAGCTGGAGCTGAACTGGTTGACTTGGTTGCATCTTTTTGACCAAAGAAACCAGTTAAGCCGGTCGTTGATACTTCATTACCATTAATATCCCAGATATCACTGTTTCGATAAATTGTTTGAACACTGTTTGATGAACTTGCACTGTTCAATACCTTGGTGAACTTACCATTGGCACCGAAGTAGTCAGATACGGTGAAGGTGCCATCGGTCGCACCACCAGCTGGTAATGCGTCAGTCTGAGCTGAAGCCGTTAAAGCTGGGAAACCGTAAAGAAAATCATTCGATGATAATGATGAGTTGGCTGTTCCTGTGGTGCCGGCAACGTCAAACTTAACTTTGGTCTGTGAGGCAACTGGCGTCACATCAACAGTCAAAGTTGAGCCGAACTTGGCACTTGAAAGCGCTGGGGCAACGGTTGCGTTACTACCGTCAGTCGCAAGATCTTTGCTGTCGGAAGTGTTGATCTTATAGCCAGAAGGTGCGCCTTCAGCGTAAATAAACTTGCCAATGGTTCGGCCATTTGAATCGGTGTAGTTGACGGCACTGTCGCCTTCCTTAGTACCAGTTGATGCAGTCGTCCAAGTGTTGGTCTTGCTGATCGTCTTACCAGTTGAAGTATCACGGTAAGCAATCTTAACACTCGTGTCAGCGTCAAATGTTGAAGTAGGTGTCGTTGACGCAGTGGTTAAGCCGCTGTACTTAATCCAGCCGTTAGCCTTGCTGTTGGCGGAATCAGTTGCTTCAATCTTAACCCACAAGTCGCCTTCACGGGTACGGGTAGTTTCGTCAGTAACCTTGAAAGTGGCATCCTTGTATGGGGTTGAGTCGGTGATTACCCGGCCCTTCTTGTATTGCGTCCATGCGGGATAAGTATAGGTTACTTCTGTGCCATCATTCGCGGTACCTGGGGTGGCAATCTTATACGTTGCAGCTTTTTGCGCAGTGGTCAAAGCAGTTGTCTGACTAGCTTGCGAAGAGGTTGTTGAGTATGAAGATGCTGATGAGCTTGAGTCAGTCGAAGCAGTTGGGTCAGTCGTTGTGTTGTATGATTTTACCCCACCGGCAAATGCTGTCGTTGACTTACCACCGTAAATCCAGCCGCGATAACTGCCATCGTACGAAACAATCTTATAGTAGACTGATCCACGATTAGTAGTGGCTACTCGATAGGCGCGCCAGTTCTTTTCACTACTCTTCGAAGTAGAAAGGTTGCTCAAGGTTGCTTTGGTGGCAACTGTCTTCGCACCCTTCAAAGTTCCAGCTTTGGTATATAATGCATTCGTGCCGTTAACATTAACGTTTCGACTTGTGGCGTCAGTCGTTAAGGCTTTGTTCGATGTCACCTTAGCATATGACTTGGCGCTGGCGTTAGTTGCGTTAGCGGTCCCAGCAATTGCGACAAAACTTAAAGCCGCAATTCCTGCATAAATTGATCTTTTTAGATTTTTATTCAATTTCCATTCCTCCTTAACAAAGAATACATCTAGTATAGCTTGTTATGAGGTCAGTGATATTACAGTGTTTGGACAAATTTCTTAAGTTGTTTCATGAATGTGACGTGAATAAAACAATGCAACAAAAGTGCATAGATATTATTAAATTATTCATTTTTTAAGGTTTATTTAAGTTTGTCATTGTAATCAGGGCGCGGTCGGTCGTGGGTCGAAAAGATTGGGCAGAAAAGCCGGATGTATCCGGGGACACAAAGGGCCGAAGACAATTTCCGTTTGTCTTCGGCCCTTCATTGTCTCTTTTTTAGCTGAAAGATGCTTGAAGTCCTTCAGCCACTCGCATAAACCGCTTGATTGAATATGCGACTACAAATTATGTTTTTATCATATTGGATGAAACTTTGAAAAGTAAAGGAGGTTGGACAATCCCTTGCCCAATCCCCCCTATTTACTTGTAGAGTTGTGCTGTGTGATGAAAATTGAAATGGATGTGTTTCTGGAAAGTATTGTCTGTTAATGATTATTTTGCAATATAATCAGTGTTTGCGTTTGAATCTTTATCTGGTGTAGCAGGCAGTTGATTCGTCGTAGTGAAGCGTTGAAGAACGACCTTAACTGTTGAGCCATCTGATTGATTGTCAGAATTGTTGGCCTTAGTCCAGTCTGGTTGGTAAACATAGAAGTAGCGTTGCGCACCGTTACTGCCATCAACGTTCTGGCCATAAAAACCAGTTTTTGCAAAGAATGCAGTCCCTTTGGTTGATGGGTCTACCAAATTCTTAACATCTTTGGTTGCGGTCTTTGATGCATCAAGTTGAGTAACAAAAGCATTCTTGTCTTTATCACTACCGAAGTAATCAGAAACCTTAAATGACCCATCAGGTGTGGTCTTAGGCAGCGCTTTAGTTTGGTTGTCGGCAGTTAATGCCGGGTAACCAAATGCAAAGTCACTTTCACTCATTTGGTGAATTGCGCCCTTGTCGCCTTCTTGGTAATAAAATGATACTTTGGCAGCAGCTTTAGCAGCTGGGGTAACGTCAATAGTTAAAGTATCGCCAAACTTAGCAGTAGTAACATCAGGAGTGGTGGTACGGCTGTTTAAAGTGTAACCTGTTGGGGCTGATATTTGGGTCTTGATGTAATCAGCTAAATTATAGCCGCCATTGTTAACCAGGCTGGCAACTGAATCACCCTGCTTCGTGTTGCTTGAAGCAGTGGTCCAAGTAGCAGATTTATCTAAGGTTTTACCAGTTGTGGTATCACGGAAGCTAATCTTAACACTCTTGTTGGCATCAAAGTCAGTTGAAGGCGTATCAGTGGTCTTAGTCAAACCACTGTATTTGATCCAACCGTTCGCTTTGCTGTTCTTTGAGTCGGTAGCTTCGATCTTAACCCATAAGTCGCCTTCGCGAGTACGGGTTGTTTGATCAGTTACCTTGAAAGTAGCGTCCTTGTATGGGGTTGAGTCGGTGATGACACGGCCCTTTCTGTACTGAGTCCATGCAGGGAATGTGTAAGTGACTTGAGTGCCATCGTTTGAAGTCCCAACGGTGGCAATCTTGTAAGTCGCAGCCTTCTGATCAGCAGTTAAGCCACTTGTTTGGCCATTTGTGCTGGTTGAAGTTGCGGATGATGCGGATGAAGCTGAAGACGTTGTGTCAGTGGTTGCTGCAGGGGCAGTCGTGGTGCTGTATGATTCAACACCGCCGCCAAAGGCAGTTGCTGACTTGCCGCCGTAAATCCAGCCACGGTATTGGCCGTCAAATGAAACGACCTTGTAGTAAACTGAACCGCGGTTAGTGGTTGCAACCCGGTAGGCACGAACGTTATGTTTTGAGCTCTGGCTGTCAGCAAAAGTTCCCAATGTCGTCTTACCTGCAACAACTTTTGCGCCTTTGAGGGTGCCGGCTTTAGTGTATAAAGCGGCGTTACCGGTAAAGTTGACGTTGCGAGTGGTTGCATCACCTGATAAAGCCTTGTTAGAGGTTGCCTTGGCGTAGGTCTTTGCACTTGCCTGGGTAGCATTAGCGGTACCGGCAACAGCAACGAAGCCTAAAGCAGCAATCCCCACAAAAAGTGATTTTTTCAAATTGTTCTTCAAATTCTATTCCTCCAATTGTGTAACAATAGTCATCTAGTTAAGCGCGCTAAACGAGAAGTGAAAATCATATTACTAAAAGTAGCCAAACTTTTTATTGGCAGTAATATTTCACTTCTAAAAGATTATCACAAATGTGAAGGAAAATGTATAAAATTAGGAAATGTTCACAGAAAGGTCATACTTTTTAGTATAAAATAAATCCTTATAGTGGCTGGTATAGCAATTGCTATAAGGATTTATTAGTAGATGTTCATCGGACAAATTGTGAATATCCAATGAATAAAGTGTGACTTTTTTGTGAAGATACCTTTTTAGTAAATCATTTAGAACGACTTGATTACTTATTAAACATGCTTACCGGCTTATAGGGGCAACCTAGGCCTGAGGATGGTAAACATCATAGGTGTAAAAAGCAATCACGGGGTTGCCGAACGTGCCGCCAAGAATGTTACCGAGCGCCAGCTTAAAAGTAATTGTCTTGTAAGTCACGCTGCCATCGGCTGAAAAGACGGGGTACTTCGGTGAGGTCAAAGTGTTTAAGTTTGACTTCAGATACTGCTGGAGATCCGATCCACTGAAATCGGCCCCCTTGACGCCCGCAAACCCATCTAAGTTGACGCCGTTGGACGCAAACTGTTGAGTCGCCGCGTTGTAAAAGGCACCGTTGACCGCAACTAAGGCATCTGACTGGGCAGTTCCTGTTAAGTGCTTAATCCGGTAAGCTAAACTTTCTGGTTTGGTTGGATCCTGCTGGGAAATTTCAGTAGCAGTTAGATCAGTTTTTTTCTCGTCATCCCCAATCTTAAAGGATGCCGGATTCGTCCCATACTCGCTGGTGGTGCCCGTCAAATCACCGACATCAGTGAGATTATTGTTAATAAAGGTGGACGGTGCAATCGTGCTGGCGACCTTCGCTGGAACTGCCGCTACCTGGAGATTAATTTGACTACCAAAAGTCCCCCTGGCGAGCTGATCTATTTGGGTGGCGGATAGTTGGCCGCCGTTCAGCTGATAGCCAGTTCCTGATAACTGAGCATTGATCTGATCCTGAAGAGCTGTTTGATCTGCTGGGTTCAAGAGCCATTGGCTGCTTTGTGGGGCAACTGCCTGGCCAACAGTTTTTCCAGTTACTGCCGTTGCCTTCGTCCAGCTAATCGTCTTGATAAACGTCCCATCCGGCTTTGCCAAGTTAATCTTCAAGACGGTGGCATCAGCGCTGGTAGTTGGATTGGTTTGAGCGCGCTGCTTCAGGTTGCTAAGTAAAATCCAGCCGTTTGCCGGCGAATTGGCATTGCTGGAATCGACAATGTGCACCCACTGATCCTGCTCACGGGTCCGTTTGCCGACTTGGTCAATCTTAAAGGTTGTGTTGGCATACGGTGTCGAGTCGGTGATTGCTTTGCCGACCCCATAGTCCGTCCAGGCCGGCTGTTTATAAGTAACGCCGTCTTGCCCCGTTCCAGTCGCCGCAATCTTGTAGGTCGCGGACTGTTGAGCAGCGGTTAAGGCGGATAGTCCCTGCGAAGTGAAGGTGCTGTATGGCTTCAGACCGCCGTTAAAGGAGCCGGACTGCCGGCCGCCATATATCCAGCCGCGATACTTGTGATTAAACGTCACTACCTTAAAGTAAACCGCACCGGTGCTGGTCGTCGCCAATCGGTAAGCACGGACATTATCGCTTGAAACCGGTGACTGACTCAAAGCGGCAAGCGCACTGCGGGTTGCCACCACTTTAGCCCCCTTGAGCGTTCCCACTTTGGTATAAAGTGCATGCGTGCCGGTAAATGTGACATTGCGTTGGTTGGCCGGTGTGGCTAATGGCCGGTTGGCAGTCAGCTTCGCGGCGGCAGCGTTTTGGCCGTTAAGCACGCCAAATGCAACAGTCATTCCCAAAAGGGCTGCGGATCCCAATAGGGCTTGCTTGATTCTTAATTTGTTCATCTATTCCACCTCAATAATATTAATATGTTATTTAATCTTATCTATATTTTAATACCACCCCATTGATGGTTCTAGGCATTTATTATCATTCCGGAAAGTATTTTGCTTGACAATCGGCAATGATTGGTCGTACGAAACTTGAGATTATTTTCTTCAAAAAATTAATGTTAGAATAAATTATGTTCATTAAATCACAGCAACCATCCCGAGGAGTGAAATTATGAAGAAAATCATCTACTGTTTCTTACTGACGGTCATAATGGTCGGCGGAGTCAGCTATTCGCAGCCAGAAACGACCCCCACGGCTGCAACAACCTACGTCTACGTCACCCGTACTGGGAAACATTACTTTTACCATCGCCACAACCGAGGATTAAACCGGGCGAAGAAAGTCTATAAGGTTAAGCTCTCAACTGCAAAAAAGCGGGGCTTAACCTTGGCGAAGACCGACTTTAATCCCCACACGAGAAAGACAACTAGAAAGAAGGCCAACAAAGCCAGAAAGAAGGCTGCCCGAACCAGTAACAAGCCGATTCGAGTCAGTGGCAAACAAATTGTGATCATTAATCACAATCGGCCGAAATTCTCCAAGAGTACGTTATCTCGCAGCCATGGTGCTTGGCAACGTTACGGCAACCTGGATTTCTTGAATCGGGCAACCACAGCTAACGCACTCCTGAACAAGCGCTTAATGCCAACTGCTAAGCGGGAGCCACTGTACGTTGACCCTACCGGCTGGCACAATAAGCGAATTAAGGGTGGCTGGTTGTATAACCGCTGCCACCTAATCGGCTATCAACTGACCGGTCAAAACAACAATCTCAAGAATTTGATTACTGGCACCAGGTCATTGAATACACCGGGCATGCTGAAGTATGAGAACCAAGTTGCCTACTATCTTCGTGGCAGCTACAAACACTATATTCGTTACCAGGTCAGACCGGTCTTCAAAGGTCATGACCTGTTAGCCCGTGGTGTTCAAATGCAAGGCAAATCAGTTGGCAGCAACAAAGTTCATTTCAATATTTATATCAAAAATATCCAAGCCGGCGTCAAAATCAATTACAAAACAGGCACGAGTCGCGTTGGCTAACATAGCTTATGTATCAAAATAGGGCATCCCATTGTGGGGTGCCCTATTTGCTTTAGCAAATTATTTTGTCAACTTGGTTTCTTTTGGTTTATCGATGTTTTGAACAAAATCAAATTCATCGCGGTGGTTCTTTTCCCAATCCTCTGCTGCTTCCAGGTATGGGATTAAATCTTCGGGTCTTAAGTCTTCTGTGGCTTGATGAATGACTTTTCGAATTTCTTCCTGACTCTTTAAATACTCAGCCATTGTATCACTCCTAAAAGGGCCACTGTGAATCTGTCGTTAATTAAAGCTCGTTTTTTGCCGTTGCTCAGCAGGATGGACGTCATCGAATTCATCCCGGTTATTTTTATCCCAATCCTCTGCAGCTTTTAAATATGGGATTAGATCTTCAACTCTAAGATCCTTGGCTGCTTGAGCAATGTCCTTCAATACTTCTTCATCACTTTTCAGATATTTAACCATTTATATTCTCCTTAATGTTGAAAGCTTCAATTACTGATTGATTTCGTAAATTGTATTCAATTCCGTTGGGAATAAAGATCTTAAAATTATGATACACATCAGTAGCTGTCGCACAACAAACAACATCAACTGTTTCAAAATCTTTTGTATGCCGTAAATAGCTAATATAATATTCTAAAATTGCCCCATCAAATGCGTATTGCTTGAAGCTATTGTAAAACATGCGATGGAGATTTCGAAGTTGGGCCTGTGTATGAGAATTTCTTAAAAACTCTCGAAAGAAAATCATATCTTTAATATTGTCAACAAAGTTTAAGCAGTTCTCATCATCATACTTAATTTGTATCTCAATAGTATCATGTTTTTGTGAAAAACTGGTAGCAGAGGACCAAAACTCCTCAGCAAGTTGTGAGTCATTTAAAAAACCATAAATCCCGTATCCTAAGCTGCCTGGACTTTTAGTAGTATGATGTGTAACAATTTCACCCCAGGAAACCTGAGGTATCCTGAAGCCCTCTCGTAAAATCTTCCCCGCATTCGCATGCGATGTCGCATGGTAAAGTGTTGCCTTAGCCATGTTGGCACCCCCAAATCAATTCTATCAGTGATAATAATCATACCAGAAGGGAACATATGTTTCGACTTAAAAATCAATAAAATAGATTAAAATTGAGATACAATTTAGATTATAGTAAAAATATTTAACTAAGAACAAAGTAAAAATGAGATATCCATTCGGATACCTCATTCCTGTTATCTTACAAATTTTTCATATTTAACTGAGCTTAGGTTGGGTACGTATAGTAAACATTAACTGGTGTGCCGAAATGTCCAGAATCCGCTGACTTCACGGTATAGTTAAATGTATTACCTGCAACCTTCTCGCTGCCATCATCATTAAACGTCTTGAACTTCGGTGACGTTAAGGTTTTCAACTGGGCATCTCCATTGACATGGTCAAACGCCTACTGATCAGAGAACGAAAGTCCAGCTGTTCCCTTGAAACTATTGAAGTCTTTGTCAGCCAGCTGATACTGGGTTGCAGCAGCGTCAAACATTACTTGATTAACCGCCTCAACAATCGGGCATCCCTTCAATTGGGTGTCCGATTTGTTTTAATATTCTCCGAATAAACCACCAATTTTTTCTAATTCCAAGTAAATAAGACACCCTCAGAAAGGATGCCTTATCATTACTCATATTAAATTACGATACGTTGTAACTGTAATAAACGTTCACTGGCGTTCCAAAATGTCCTGAATCTGCAGATTTAACGGTAAACTGAATTGTGGCAGGCATCGGGACAAGATCACCATTTTCCTGGAACATACTAAACTTCGGTGAAAGTAGTGTTTGCAGGTCCTTGTCTCCATCAACATAATCAAATGCCTGCTTTTCAGTAAATGACGCTCCTGCAGTTCCCTTGAAACTGTTAAAGTCTTTATCACCCAACTGATACTGAGTTGCAGCAACCTCAATTATTGCTTCATTAACTGCTTTTGTCACTGTTGCATCATCATCTGTGGACTCCTTAATAGCCGCCTTCACCACATCTGCGGTAATGTCATTTGCATTAACATTATTAATCAGTACTTTGCCAGTTGAATCCTTAACCGTCACCGGCGCAGTTAAAGTATCCCCGCTAATCCCGGTCAAAGCCTTCTTAGTAGATGTGTCACCTTCTGCGTAACCATAAGGCGTAATCGTACTATAGTTAGCCGACACCGGCACAACATTCAGCGAAACTTGACTACCATACTGTCCGCGGGCAATCGCATCAATCTGACTGTCACTCAAGGTATTGCCACCCGGCAGCTGGTAGCCTGAGTTGGCAAGCGCCGTGTTGACTTGACCCTGAATGGTCTGCTTGTCAGCATCGCTTACCGTCCAGTTGGCACTGCCACTCACTGCTGAACCAACGTAACTGCCTTTGTTTGCGCCACCTTTAACAAAATCAATGGTCTTCAGTGACGTTCCGTCAGGTTTGCGGAAATTAATCCGTAACGCATTGTCGGCAATGTTAGTGGCCGCATTCACCGAAATGTTAACGGAATCGCCCAATTTAGTCTGGGCAATCTGTGACATTTGGCCGGTCGTCAAAGTGTCCAGCGTGTAGTTTGTGCCCTTCAAGGCATCTTTAATCTGGTTGGTGATACTGGTACGGTCAGACATGCTGATCGTCCAGTTACCGTTGTCGTTGTAGCCGAAGTTGGCGCCCTTCTTACCGCCATCTCTCGTCACCGTGATTGATTTAATCACTTTGGAATTGTCGGCAGGATCGACCAAATTAATTTGGATGGCGTTGTCAGCAACCGGTGCTTCAGTCTGCTTCAAGCCGCTGTATAAAATCCAGCCGTTTGCCGGTGAATTGGCATTAGCGGTATCAGTAATGTGAACCCACTGGTCGCCTTCCCGGGTTCTGGTCCCGACCTTGTCAACCTTGAACGTGTTGTTGGCGTATGAAGTGGAATCAGTAATCGCCCGCCCCACTTTGTATTGCGTCCAAGCCGGCTGTTTGTAAGTCACCGTCTTGCCGTCGTTGGCAGTTCCTGGATTAGCAATCTTGTAAGTGGCTTTTTGCTGAGCATCAGTCAAAGTCGATAAGTTTTCGTTCTTAAAGGTATTAAACGAAGTTACCCCACCGGCAAATGACGACTGAACCTTACCACCATATATCCAACCACGATAGGCGCCGTCATAGGTGACAACTTTGTAGTAAACCGATCCACGATTGGTTGTGGCAACCTGGTATGCACGAACATTATTTGTCGACACACCAGAATTTGCCAAGCTCATCAACTTAGCCTTTGAAGCAACCACTCTGGCTCCCCTCAATGTACCAGCCTTGGTATACAAGGCGCTGGTTCCTGTAAAATTAACGTTTCGAGCTGTTGGTGCCATTGCCAAACGCTGATTTGATGTCACCCGAGCATACGTCTTGGCACTCGCATTTTGCGCATTAACAGTCCCTGCGGCTGCGATGAAGCCTAATGCAGCCAATGATAAGAATAAGGACCTCTTAAGATCAAATCTCATGTTGAACCCCTCCTTGAAAACCCAATAATATCTTTTTTCATCAACACCCCTATCATATAGGAGTAATATAGGGGGTTCAAGAAAACGTTTTTAAAGATTGATAACGTTTTCGTTAAGTCGCCAGTAACCCTACTTGTATAGTTCGACGGTCCGACCATTCACCGGTTGGGTTGCCCGATTGTCCTCACCAAAGTGGGTTTGGAACCAGTCGACTTGCGCTTTCGTCACGGTAAATTCAGGATTGCTAATCACCAGCCACTCGACACCTTCGGTTAATGGCGGTGTAGTCAACGATCCGAGATAGTGGGCACCCACCGGATACCACGGCGCCCAGTCGCGAATATTCAAATCAATCGTGGTTGTCTTAGCTTGGTTAAAATGATCGATTATCTGCTGTAGCTGAGGGTTTTGCTTTTCTCCCAGCGAAACTAACAGCGCAACGACCACTAGCTGGCCAATCGCATTTTGGTGCACCAAATGAATTTCCAGCGGAGAATGCTTGCCGTTAATCACGTGCTCTGACGGCGCATGAAAATGAACCTGGACAAAGTTAAATTGGCGGCCGAAAATATCGGCCGTCCCCTCTCCGGTCAAGCGGACGGTCGTCCCATCATCAATTTCTTGGTGAAGCCGATAGTCGTTGAGAACATGGTAGTCCAGTGGCGCCTTCAAACACTTCACTGAATCTGTCCTAATCGAGATTGGCGACTGGTGCTCCCCGAAGCCGTTTGACCAATCAGCTTGTTTATCATAGTTAAGCATCAAAATTCCCCCTCATTTAAGTTCATTACCCATTTTACGCTACATGGGGCAGAAAAAAAGCCACCTTCTACGGGGAAGATGACTTTTAGTCAAAGTGAAGCTACTTGCCAAGATAAACCAGGCTTCGGAGCTCACTTATTTTAGTCGTAAAAGTTATAGAACACGTTAACTGGTTGCCCAATCGTGCCGTTCGATCCTGAGCTAGCCGTGTAATTGATCGTGTTCCAGACAACCGTGACGCCGGTTCCTGACGATGCCGGCAATATGAACTCAGGGTATTTCGGCGACTGCAAGGTCAATAGGCTTGGGTTGCTTCGAACATAGCTCATCAACTGATCACTGGTAAAGGTCGAGCCATTGGCGGCGCCGCTATTGCTGAAGTTAAGGCCGGATGGCGCAACGTATTGGCCTTCTGCGGCGGTCTTAAAGGCAGCGTTTAAACCATTAAGGTAAGAAGCACCATAGTGATCTGGATCGCCGGTATAAGCCTTAGTCATTGCAGTCAAAATGGTCTGCTGCTGAGCTTGACTGAAGTTATTGAAATCACTGGCAGACAGGTAACCCGTCTGGTTGCCGTCGGCGTTTGGATTGGTGTCGACAAAGTTACTGCCGGCGTTCACCACACCATTATTAACGGCAGCTAATGCGTGGGCACCAGCGCCGTTATTATTGGAATTGGTTGCGTATGGCGTAATGGTGCTGTAGGCACTATTCGTAGTGGTGCTGACAACTGGAATGTTAACCGAGCCGGTGCCAAATTGGGCAGCCGCCAAAGCAGCCCGCTCAACCGTGGTCAAAGTCGTTGATTCTAGTTTGTAACCGCTGTTGGTCAGATTGCTATTGATTTGGTTGACAATGTCAGTAGCCGTCTGGTCGGACAGTGTCCAAAGGCCAGAAGTTTGTGAATAGCTGCCAAGTTTGGTTCCCTTGGTGGCATTTTGAACAGGATAATCCACAGTCTTAACGGTCTTGCCGCTTGGGTCATTCAAGTTAATCCAAATGGCGTTATCCGCCTGTTGAGTCTGAACCGGCGTCAGCGAGCTCAGCTTAATCCAACCATTGGCAACCGTATTAGCCGGCTGGTTGGAAACGATGTGAACCCAAACGTCATTACTGCCTTCACGAGTTCGATAACCGCTTTGGTCGACTTTAAAGGTTGCGTTGGCGTAAGGCGTCGAATCGGTAATCGTCTTGCCGACTTTGTACTGGGTATACTGTGGTGAATCCCAGGTAACCGAATCATCACCGGTCCCGGGCGTGGTAATCTTATAAGTCGTTACTTGTGGATTAACGCCCAGAAGTGTTGAGGTAAACGTGGTGTATGGGGCAATGCCACCGGCAAAACTGCCGGTGCTCTTACCGCCATAAATCCAGCCACGGAAATTCTGGTCAAATGAAACGACCTTATAATAGACCGATCCCCGGTTAGTCGTAGCAACCCGATAAACCCGGAAGTTGGCGGTTGAAACGTTGGCGTTGGCCAAATTAGAAACCGTCGACTTAGAAGCAACCACCCGTGCACCCCGTAAAGTACCCTTTATTGTACAAAGCATTGGTGCCGGTCATGGTGACGTTTCGAGTAGTTGGATCAGAGTTCAATACAGAATTCATGGTCACTTTGGCATAAGTCTTGGCACTGGCGGTCTGGCCGGTTGCGACACCAGCTGCAGACACCAGCCCTAAAGCTGCTAAGGAAACAAATAATGATTTTTTTAAATTCAAGTTCATGATGTGATCCCCTCCTAAATCGATATTTCGTACACCTATATTCTAACGCTGGGAAATTGATAACGCGTAGAATTGAGCTCATAGATTAGCTGTTTTTTAGTGGTACATTTTAAGGTATTCCGTATACACCCAATCCCCGCCCCAGCCAAAGCCAGAACGGGGATCAATGATGCGAGATTATTTGATTTGATTAATTGGCAATTGTACCAGTTGCAGTTAAACCGTCCAGCTTAATCCAGCCGTTCACAACTGTGTAAGCAGGGTCGGTTGCAACGATGTATACCCAGGTGTCACCCTCTTGAGTTCGGGTACCGATTCGATCAAGACGGAATCTTGCCATGCCGTAGTTGGATGTGTTATCAACTTGACGATCGTCATGGTTTAATTTGTATTGCGTGTACATTGGATCCATGTAAGTTGCACTCTTGCCGTCGTTGGCAATTCCCGGCGTGGTCAGACGATAAACAGTGTCCTTTTGATCTTGACTCAAACTGCCTTCAGTAAAGGTTGTGGTTGGCTTGATGCCGCCAGCAAAGTTGCTGGTACTCTTACCACCATAAACCCAGCCACGGTATTGGCCATCAAAGGAAACAACTTTGTAATAAACAGACCCTTTGCTGGTAACCCCGTAGCGATAAGCACGAAGATTATTCTTAGATTGACGAGCGTTAATCAGGTCTTTGATGGTTGACTTAGTGGCAACCACCCGAGCACCTTTCAAAGTCCCCATCTTGTTATACATTGCATTAGAACCGGTGAAGACAACGTTTCGATCATATGGGTTAGTCTTGAGCACGCGGTTAACCCGAGTTGTCGGATATGATTTCTTCTTAGCATTAGCTGTAGTAGCCCCTGCTGCAGCAAACAAACCAAGTGCTGCCATTGAAACAAATAATGATTTCTTAAAAGTCGATTTCATATACAATACCCCTCCACATTCATATTTAGTACAGTTATATTATACCGCATAACAGGCGGTTCTTTGAGGATAAGTCTGAAAGTGTATATTAAGATCTTGTAACATGCTTTGGTTAAGTAAGTATAAGCAAGTTGCGTACCAACAACACATTTCTCATGTATAGCAAAAAAAGCCAGACATAATGTCTGACTTTTTTCGTATAACGATGACTCAAAGAGAAATAATTAAATTAGTCTTGAGTACCATTGTACATTGCCTTCAAAGTCTTAGCAGCGTATGCAGCTGAGCCTTGGGTAATGGTGAATGTCTTGTGGGCACTACCAGAAGAACCTTCAAGAAATCCATCCCATGCAAGTGGAACAATTGGAGTCTTTCCAAGTGGGAAGATAGGAACAAGACCAGCAGTCTTTTGTGCATCTGGGTTGAAGTTATCAGCCTTGATGTCCATCTTGTAAACAGTAACCTTTTGACCGAGCATGCTGCCGTTCAAGATACCACCAGCAGTGTTACCAACACCGTTAGTGTTCTTGATGTCCAAACGGCCATTTGATGTTGGGTCATTAGCATTTGATCATTCTTAAGTATGCTTGGTCTGTGGTGCCAATGAATGTGCGCTATGCAAATACTCAAATTTTTGCGGGTCTATGATATTTAGTGTTGATAGATAAAATCCATCAACACTAAATATCATAGACCCCAAAAAAGACCTTCTTTGTGAGAAAGAAGATCTTTTCAGTGGAAAAGTTATCTTTGATAGACTTTTAAATTAGTGAATTTTATCGTTTGCTAATCCTGCGCAATCTTTAGATGTGCTAATCCTGCGAAATCTTTAGATGCTGATGGGTTGGTTTGAGTCAATGAAATTGGTGCGGATTTTACGACACTGTAATCAAGTACCAATGATTTTGGTGCAGCTGTGAATACGTTCGAATTATTGTCAAAGAATACCGGGACACCAGTAATGGCAGTCGTACCGTTGAGGAATAATCCTGCATCCCGACCATTAGTTTTACCACCATCAAGAAAATCTTTGCTCATTGAACTCTTGATAACAGTGAATTGATGATTGTGGTTAATAACGTCATCCTTAATTGAACCATCTGTCTTCAAATCTGATTGAGTCAACCATCTACCTGCAGTAATGTCCCAAGTGAAGTAAATAGTATCAGCATGCTCAGCGGTCAATGCATCCTGGAATTGTTGGGTGCTTAATGTGGATCCATTTGCGCCTTGTAGCTTAGCATCATTCACGATTGAGTTCTCCAGCGTGCTCAATGAAGTATAGGTCTTATTACTTAATTGAACTGCTGCAGTTGCGTCAGGCTCCGAGTCGCCGACAAAAGTACCATCACCGGCGCCACGGCGATCAGCATTCAACTTAATAGAACTTGCAAATGCAACGGCATTAACAGGTGCTACAGTGATGGTAATAGTTTTCCCATATGAAGCTGCCTTGATAGCCGATGAATTAGCAGTTAACTGAGAGTTGGTCAATGGTGCAGAACCATAACCAGTGACACCAGCAGCGCTTAAGAATGCAGCATATGCAACGTCTGCACCGCCGTTAGCAGTCTGATGGTCAGTTAAATCTAAATTAGGGAAGTTAGCCACAATTGTCTGATAACCAGTAGTTTCAGTGGTATTCTTAGTCACAAGATAAGTCTTGCCTAACTGTTTGCCGTTTAAGTCAACAATCTTAATACCAACTTGATCACTTTGCGGAACATTATCAGTTACTGTTGGTGTAGTAGGTTTAGTAGGTTGAGCAGTTAAGGCACTGTAAAGGATCCAGCCATTGATCTTTTGACCATTGGTAGCATTCGTGTCTTGAATTTTAACCCAAAGGTCGCCTTCACGAGTACGAGTAGTAGCGTCAACGACTTTGAAAGTGTCGTTAGCATAAGGGGTAGCATCAGTAACGGTACGGCCCTTACGATACTCAGTCCAAGCTGGGTAAGTGTAAGTGGTGGCAGTGCCATCATTTGCAGTCCCGGCCTTGGTGATCTTGTAGGTAGCATTCTTTTGAGCATCAGTCAAAGCAGTAGTTTGGCGTTGAGTGTTAATTGATGCTGAAGATGCTGATGAGCTGGTGTTTGCAGCTGCTGCAGGTGCAGTAGTCGTGTTGTATTGAGCAACACCGCCGTCGAATGAAGCAGTGCTCTTACCACCATAGATCCAGCCACGGTAGGTCTTATCGAATGATACGATCTTGTAGTAAACTGATCCACGGTTAGTAGTAGCAACACGGTATACACGCCAGTTCTTTTGACCTTGCTTTGAGTCCTTTAAGTTAGCTAAAGTGCTCTTAGTAGCAACAGTCTTGGCACCCTTCAAGGTACCAGCCTTAGTATAAAGTGCATTAGTACCATTAACGTTAACGTTACGAGTAGTAGCGTCAGAAGTTAAGGCCTTGTTTGATGTAACCTTAGCATAGCTCTTTGCTGAAGCTGAGTTTGCGTTAGCAGAACCAGCAACTGCGACGAAGCCTAAAGCAGCTAAGCCTACAAATAATGATTTCTTCAAGCTTGATTTCATTATCTTGTCTCCTCCAATATAATATGATTTGTAGTTCACTAGGTATATGTAAACTGCAGTTATCATCTTACCCCAAATGAGGCAAAATAACAACGGCGAATTTTTCTACCCAATCAACTCTACATTTACATTCTATCGCCGAAAGTGTTCCCTTGCAAGACAAAAGCTTCATTTTGTTGATTTGTTATATCTGAAACACTGCTGTAACAATGATTACTCAACCAGCATAACTTATTGAGATACCCTCTGTTGCAAGCCAAAATGGTTTGCTGCAAGACCATTTCTCATCATCAAACCGTCAAAGATTCAATGTCAAACTATACATAATTTTGTGCTCACGTACATGCCGATTCCGGAATATATTACAAAACCACGCGATGAAACATCTTTGGATCCAGAATTTCCAACAACAGCGGTGATAAAAAAAGCTCGGAAGCTTTGCCGGACACCATTTACCACCCATTTAGATGTCCGACTTTCGATTAAATGCTTCTATAATAAATAACAATCGGTCTAACTGATTGATAACTTGTTCAACATTTAATCATCATTCATTTTAACAGTTCATAACGACAACGGCAAATTTTATCACCGAAAGCCTAAAATTCACGATTTCCGCGAAGGTACACTTCCTTATCCACCTGCTGAACCGCTCGGACGTCTTGCAACGGATCATTGTCCAAAACTAGGAAGTCCGCGTATTTTCCAACCTCTAAAGTCCCGTTATCATCAGCAACATCACAAAGCTTAGGTGAATTCAACGTTGAACACTGAAAGGCTTCGGCCGGCGTCATCCCCACCCTCTTGAGATACTCAAACTCAACCGGCGTTTGATCAAACCCGTTAAACGGCGTGCCGGCATCGGTGCCCAACGTAAACGGAACCCCCATCTCATGAGCCCGCTTAAAGTTAGCGTATGTATCGTCCAAGGCATCCTCCGCTTTCTTAATTTCCCATTCCGGCAACACCCCCTTACCATACTTAGGAATATTCATTTCGGCAATCAGAGTCGGTGTGATCACCGTCTCCTGTTTCAACGCCTGACGACACTCGGCTTCATTGATGTAGAATCCGTGTTCCGGGGATCAACCCCATCATCTTGATCACTCTGGCGCCATTCTTCAGCGCGGTCCGGACAGCCTTTCTCATCTCATCTGGCGAATCAGTCAAATATGCCATGTGTGGCCCATCCCCGTGGCCGCCAGTCATCGACATTGCTTTGCCAGACGGCTGAAGTTCAGGAACGTGCTTCAAAACACCGGCTGCCTGAAGCCGTTTTAATTTGATGTCCGTATCGTAAGCATCCCCGCACTCACGCACGTAGGTCACGCCCGACTTCAATAACTGTCTTAGATGATGAAGCGCGTAGTATGCCGACTCGGCTTCAGAAGTATCAAAGCCGCCGTCGAACTTATCCGGGTGCGAAGTTAAATGGGAATGAACGTTGAACAGCCCTGGCATCACGAAGCGGCCATCCAAATTAACAGTCTCGTCCGCATTAGGTGTGTTGCCGGTTCCCCGGTCAACTAATTTGCCATCCTCAACCACAAACCAGGCATTCGCCTCGTTTTCAGTGTTCTTGCCGTCAAATAATGAAAAGTTATGAAAAAGTGTTTTTGTCATCGTCAATTCCTCCAATTATTTCCAGTATGCATACTGATATTGCGCGTCTTGGATCAGTGAGAACTTCAGGCCGCTAAGCTTCTTGTTGATCAAATTTGCGGTAGCCGGCTGATACAGCGGCACGTAGTCCATGTTGTTCACCAATTGTTTGTCGGCAGCGACCAACTTGTCGTAGCGAGCTTGACCCGTCAAGCTGTTCGACTCATTCAACAGACTATCCAATTTGGCATCTTTCAAATGAGTAAAGTTAACCTGGTTACTTGAGGCTGCCAGGCCGAGAAAGTCCGACGAGTCCAGCCAGTTAGTGCTCCAGCCGGTCAGGTTCATGTCAAAGGTGCCGGCAAAGTCTCGGGCAACGTGTTGGGCGTGCGGGATCGACGTCACAGTGACCTCCAAGCCCTTAAAGGCCTTTTGAGCCGCTGACTGCAAATATTCACCAGTGTGCTTATCTTGATCGGTATCATCGGTCAACAGATTCAGGGTCACGTTCTTTTGCCCGGTTTCTTTCAGATAAGCCTGCCAGTACTTTTTAGCCTGATCGACATTATATGGTAGTAAGTTGCCAACCTGTTGAGCCATATCTTTACCATTTGCCGGATCTTTTTGATCATTCAGCCGCACGGCGCTCAGCATTGGCTTGGAGCCGTCTTGAAGCACACTGTCGGTCAACGTCTTCCGGTTGATAACCATCGACATTGCTTTTCTCAAATTCTCTGAGTTGGTCTTTTTGCGTTTGTTATTGAAGTACAGGTAGTTCACCCGCCCAGTCAAATGGGTGTGCATTTCATCATCGTTTTTGTTCTGGCGGACATATTGGCCGGTAACCGTCGTGACATCAACCTTACCGCCTTTGAATAGGTTAACCGCCGTGTTTTGATCCTTGGCAACGCTGACGTTGACCTTGGCAATCTTCACGTTCTTGGCGTTGTAATAGTAAGGATTCTTGACGTAGTGCCAGGCGGAGTTGCTGCCGGTCCAGCCCACCAATTTATAGGGGCCATTGTAAACCGAAGACTCGGCGTTGGTGCCGAACTTCTTGCCGTACTTCTTCACAGCGGCCGTATTGATCGGTAAGTATTTAGTCGCAACCAGACCGTTGAAATACGGGACTGGGCGGCTTAACTGAATTTGTAGCTTATGGGTGTTTAGTGCCTTTACTCCAAGCTTATTGGGAGACAGTTTGCCAGCTTGAACCGCCGCAAAGTTCTTAAAACTGTCATAGACACTGGCAAATTGGGCTTTGGTCTTAGGGTCAACGGTTCGTCTGAAGGAAGTCACAAAATCATTGGCGGTTACGGGTTTGCCGTTGCTCCACTCGGCGTCTTTTCTTAAAGTGAAGGTGTAAGTTTTCCCGCCGTTGGTGGGTTTGACGACCTTGGTGGCGACACCCGCTACTAATTGGTTCTTGCCATTATACTTATAGAGGCCTTCCATCGTCTGACTGATCAGACTGGCACTATTGGTATCGTAAGCCGTGTTGGGATCTACGGTGGCCGGTTCATCGGGGAGCGTCACGTTCAAGGATTTGTGGTGAGCAGCGGCTGTCCCACAGGCAGAAAGGGTCAGACCCATTAATAATGTCATTGATAATGCTAAAGTTTTATGTTTCATATTAGAAGCCTCCTAGATTTAATTAGGAATCGATGAGAAGCTTAGTTAACTAGGAACCGAGCTGATGGACGAAAAAGAGCGCCCCTCCGGAGAATAATTCTCCGAAAGGGCGCTCTTGCGCGGTACCACATTTGTTTGCTTAAATAAGCCTCACACAAACGGCAACATGTCCTAGACGCGGTCCACCACCCAGCTAGGATCTGAGTATAACACGCGTCATGTTGCGATTTGCCGCATCTTTAACTGCGGTATCGGGTTGCCGGCGGATACATTACCACCAATCCTGGTATTATTAAGATCATTCGTTAATCACACTTCTAGGCTTTCCTGCATAACTAGACTAATCAGATAACTTTCCTAATGAAGGACCTCGGCAAATTTTGCTGGGGTCCTTTTTCGTCTGGGTGATGAATCCTTTAGAAAAAGATAAGCGTACATTGGGCGTAGACTTTTTAATGCACTCACCGTTAAACGTCCTCTTAATAGATAAGGTCATCAAACGAGCCTGTCCCCCCAACCGTGAGCTGTTCTGTCTTGATAAACAATATGGCATGAATTATCTCGTGAAAAAGTAATGGAAATTTCAGCTTTTAAGGTTGCCGTTGTATCAAGGATCCTGTAAAATGCGGTCTTGTTGTTATTTGTGCGAACAGTTGTTCATCGATAGCAAACAAAATCTATCTAAGGAGAATTGAATTACATGAATTATGTCGATTATTTAACACCGGTAGGTAAACGTGTGCACGGGGAATACCTTCAATTAAATAACCTGATCGAGTCACATATTCAAAAGACGTCTAAGTCATTAGATATTCACTGGAAAAATGTCGATGGCTTAATTGCCATTAATGGAACTAAGATAAAAACTGCTGTCCTGGACTGTAAGTTGGGAATTATCGGTGTCCCACAGACACCGCTTCACCTATTGAAAAAGAGTTTGTGCAATTACCCCGTCCTATCTTACAGGCAGCTCAAGCTCGTCAATAGTTACCTGAAGATCTTCGAATACCGGCCATTTGTCTACGGCGGAATGGGATTTGCGCCATTGAAAGCAAGCAAGAAGCGCAATAAATCTTGGATATGTACAACCAATATTGAAAGTGTCGCTGAAATGAATCAGCCAAATACCATGGAAATTACATTTGAGCAGTGCAGCCACCCGATTCAAGTTCAGGTATCAGATTACTTCTTAAAGGAACGAAAGCGAGAAGTTTCCCAAGTCCAACGATTCCATGATGCATTCCACGCTCAATATGAAGTTGCGAGCACCGACCAATTCCAAAACACTTATTCGCAATTCAAGTATGGAACCTTTCCAGAGGATCCAATGCACTTTGAGTTTTTCGTGCTTAAAGAAACGATCCGTAGAACATTAGAGATGTTGGAATATGAATATACGGATAAGATGCTGGTTGAAATGGCGAAGAAACAGATGGAATAGTGCTGAATCAGCAGAAGCAGAATAATTTGCTCCACAAAAATGGCCATTCCAAAATGCAGGAATAAAGCCATTTTTTCAACGATCTGTCTAATTACTAAGAAATCAATTCATCAACATTCTTTAAAGTGTCATCGGCATAAGCGGTATCCCCCAAAACAACGGAAGGGACGCTCACCAAGCCATTGTCCTGCGCTTCTTTAGCAGTATCTTGAGCTGCAACCTCAGCCGTCTTACTTTCATGAACCCCATACTTGGTTGTTAGATAGTCCGCAACATCGGCAACTGGCTGTTCGTTTAACTCATCTTGATGATCGTAGATTTGATTAATGAAGGCCAACGCTGCCTCTGGGTTGGCATAATCGATAAACCTTTGGGCAACGTTGCCGTTTTTAAGATCATCTTTGGGCTTCTGCCAAAACTTAAGGTGAACCTGTAATTGCCAGACGTCACTGCTTCGTCCAGCTGGTTGCGGTTGGCCAATACCCACTTGCGGCTATCAGGGCAGCCGAGGTTCAACACGATGGTCAGTGTGTTGGCCGCGTTGGTTTGCCCAAAGTTCAAGGTGAGATTGTCTGCATAATTGAAATTAAATTCTGTCATTTTTTGTTCCTCCATGTATGTATCTATGATTATACATTAATTAAAATACGAATACCGTTTTATTGGATCTGCCTTATTAAGTACATCATCATTTATCACTTCGCTTGAGGTAGGGATCAAGCCTATTTGTTACCGGCGATTCGCATCCATGATATCATACAAATGTAGTACATCCGTAAACAGGGGGGATCATATGACAAACTCAGTTTTAAGAAACAAGACAATTTCGACACGGGTTACAGAAGAAGTCAGTGACCGCGCCAAAGCCAACTTAGCAAAAGAAGGATTGACTGTATCAGAATACGTCCGCCTCGCTCTAATTAAGGCCGCTAATAATGAGGTTGAGCTGGTCAACTTTCTAGATACGCCAGAAGCCTTAGCTGCCAAAAAGGAAGTTGAAAACGGACAAGTTGAGAGAATCGGCGATCTTGATGTTCTGAAAGCATGGGTAAATCGAATCGATGGAAATACTAAGAAGTAGGCGATTTATACGTGAGCTTAAGAGATTAAGCAAGCAACATTATCCGGTTAACTTAATCGTTGATTATGTTACGGCAATTGAAGAAAAAGATGAAATAACCCTAAGAAGGATTAAGGATCACCCTCTGACAGGTAACTGGCAAGGTTATCGTGAGTTCCACCCTGGACGGTTGTCAACCAATTCTTCTGTTCTGGACCAATGGATTGTCGTTTACCTGATTGACTCTGACCACATTGTATTAACGTTGGTTACAACTGGATCCCATGATATTTTAAGATAATTCGCAAATTTCTGTCGTTTTATCAATTAGAGAAACAAATTAGATAACAAAAGTGGCTTTATTCCAAAACACTGGAATAAAGCCATTTTGTCTATCACTAATGATTAGCTGCCGAATCCCTATCAATACTGAACAACTTGGTCGTATAGGAAGTATCAGGCTGACCAGGTAGGCCACTAATTGAAATCGTGTATGAATGATTTAATTTAACCTGGTTCTCATCAGGGTCATAGCTGACAGTGGTGCCAAAGTAGCCGTAACTTTCGTTATCAACACTGATATCACTTACAGAAACCGCCTTGTTAGCCGTATTATCGTATACCGTAATTGATGGCACGCTATCACCGTCGATTTTTTGAGGAATTGAAAGTGACCACCGAGTCTCCGAGACCGCTTCATATGGGAAGACACCACTATTAGGAAATTCAATTGCAGCCGCCGGTGTATTCTCCTGGTAGTTCTCCCGATCAAATACCTTCAGATCATTATAGTTGGCAGCTTGGCCAACCCCGACTTGGGTGATCCCACCTAACAGCCAGTCCCGGTGACCCGGAACATCATTATCCTCATCGTTGAGGTATTCGGTCACATTTCCTTCCGGCGACACCAATCCGACCGCAAGATTACTAGAGTTGGTTGCCGTCGCACCCCTATCCCAATCATCTTCAGAAATATTGCCGGGTTTGCTAATGCCGACGAGTCCATGAGACAAGCCTTCATCCGCAGCCGCTAAAGTTGCCGCCCCATACTGAGCTTCCACATTCCAGTCAGGATTGGCAACCACTGAGCTCAAACCATACAGACTGCGATACAGGTTGATCCAGTCAACCGTGCCATTGATATATGTATCATTCAACTTACCAGGATTGAATTGTCCAGACAAAGCCGGCTTTACCGCATAGATATTCTTGGTGTCATTGTTGATGTTGCCAGCAGCCGTTCTAATCTGGTTGATTTTCTCCAGTTCGCTGGCATTGAAATACTTACTTTCATTGTCGGAGTCCTTAGTCGGGGCATCAAAATCGCCAAAGTTCCAGCTTAAGTCCCTAATCTTAGTGGCGTAACCATGCCAAATATAGCCAAAATCCTTGCCGTAACGGTTGGCTAAGGTCCGGTAAATGGCCCGCTTACCATTGGGCCGCTTTACGGTAATGGTTTCGTTCGAGTAAAACACATTATCAGAATATTGACTGGCTTTCCCCCTTAACCTTCGTTAAACTGTCATCCTTGTAAATAGTTCCGCCAGTTAGCTTGTATTGACTCACAGTGGCTCGTTCCGACACGACCCGTAAAATTGACGGTCTGCGAGCAGCACCTATCCGAGCAGGCTGATTACCCCCGATACCAATAACTAATCCCAGCGCACCTAAAATAATGATCTTACCAACTTTCATGAAGACCCCTCCAAAGAATTAATCGTATGCTTATTATACAATAAATAATCTGATGGGATTGCTAAAAGTTGGTTTGGAATGGAATTCTTCGCGTTACCGCTCGGCCTCTTCAAGCAGAGCTGACCTAAACTCTCAATAACACTAATGATAGCTTCTTATAACTAATATCGCAACATTATTGCGCTGAAAACTTTTAATTGAAATAGTTACAACAATCCTGTAATAAATTTACCGAATTGCCATCTTATTAGTCTCTAAAGGTAATAGATTACATACCAGATCTGACCTTTGTGTGCCGTTGCACTATAACAAAACCAAAAAAGCCGGCAACGGGAATTGTCCCGCTGCCGGCCAGGTAACCGTAGCTAATTACCTACTATGCTTATTCTCCTCGAGTGTCGAACAACTTGTCGATCTCAGTCTTACGATACTGAGCGGCAATTGGGGTGGCGTATGGGTCAATCCCGTCCCGATCAAACATCTTCAACTTGGCAATGTCTGCCATTGCTTTGGTAACCGTGTCTGCGGTCAAGTCCCCATTGGCATAGTTGATTGACAAGGTCTTTAAATTCTCGTCTGAGGTTTTGAATACCAGTTCTAATTTTCGCATTGATGATTCCTCCTATTAGTTAGTGATTACGCTTTTGGTGCGGCTGGTACTTTTGATGCGTCGCTTAATTCAACGTGGTCGACTGAAGAGACGGCTGCGTCAGTGATGTTGCCGTCAACCAGGCTTTCCAGGATCTTACCGAAAGCGGCCACCTTTTCAGGGGTTACATTTTGCGCAACGTATGAAAAAGAATGCTTAACACCTTTCTTGTGATCCTCATTAACCAACGTATAGGCAACACTTGATTTCATCCAATCTTTTTGCATTGTTCTTCTCCTCTATTCTGCTTATTTTGTAAGTCGGTGGCGCCAACCCTTACATCTATTAGTAACGAAATGAGGGTGGCAAAGTGTTACCCCAAAATCAAAATTCGTTTTTCAGCTTCTCAATCACACGATTCCGCCAGCCGTGGACGGTCTTTCTGGAAACCCCACATGCCTTGGCAATCTCTGTCATATTCAGTCCTTGCTCATACGCCAGCCGCAAATAATTGGCCTCCCTCTCGTTAAGCATTGCCATCAATTCATGTGACAAGATATGGGTCTCACAGAATCCCACGGCATGCCCATCGTCCATTAGGTCTTCCAGTGGGTCATTTTGCTCGTCAGTAGAATATTCAATTCCGGTACTTTGCCGGGTTTCTTTCCGCAGCCAATCAAGCAGATGCCAGTATACGCCTTGGTAAATAAAGACCAGGCCTGACTCTGGCTGTTTGTCCTGATTGATCAGTTGAATATACTTCTCAGCAAAGCACATTTTGCCTTCTTGAACCAAATCATCGTAATACTGGTGATTTTGGCGGACGTGGATTTTCTTTAGTACCCCAAAGACCACTAGCTCATGGTCACCATCCATTAGAAATCTATAGGCTTCTTGATATTGTTCTCGTTGTTGATCGTTCATTCCGAATCCATCCTGTATTTGAATTGATCCATTGGCCAATGTCACAAGAAACGAGTATATATAGAAGTTAATGGCCAAACAACACGGGAGATTTGGGCTGCTAATCGCTTGTCAGGCCTGATATTGACGATTTTGAGTAAGTTTAACCCAGACGACTTTTCGCTAAAATGGAAACTTTCGGCGAACTTTGCGTATAATATGTATTCAACGAGGTGATTTGATGAAAATGGCGACAGAACAAGAAGCATTGGACTTGCTGGCCCGAGTGGGTGTGAATTATCGGCGGGTTGACCATCCGGCAATTTGGACAATGAATGATCCCAACACACCCAAGGGCCTGCCTGAGGTGAAGAACCTGTTATTGAAAGACAAGAAGTCCGATCAGTTCTACTTGTATTTGGTCGGCGATCACCGGGTCGACTTTAAATCATTAACTGATCAGCTGGGCTTGGGTCACAGCCGACTGGAATTCGCCAGTGAAAAAGAATTGGAATCAGTGCTCGGCGTGGTCTCCGGAATGGTTACCCCACTGGCACTGGTCCACGACAAGGATAACCAGGTGAAAGTGTTGATTAACCGGGCATTGCAGGAGATACCGCAAATCTCTGCGCATCCGAATGTCAATACCGCGACGATTTTACTGTCTTATCCTGATTTGGTAAAGGTGTTGGCGGCGATGGGAAAGGTGCCGGTGATTATTGACTAAATGAACAAGGCTGATGACGGCCCCTCGATCGTGAGGAGCCGTCATCAGCCTTTATGGTTAATCATTCTGATATCTGAATACTTTCAGTGTACTGTCATCTAGAATTCATCCGGATACTCATAATGCAGCCCCGGCACTCCCAAGGTATTGAGCATATCAACCTTCAGGTAATCCAAGATGTTCTCTGGAATCTCTGGTGAAATCAGAACCGCCACGTTTCTTGACGCCACGACGCCTTTCACCAGCCGGCGGTCGTTGCCTGCCACTTGGAAGTGACTCTCGTCCACCGGTTGATAGTCGTAGCCCAAGCCACTTGGAATGCCTTCATTAAGGACGTCTTCCAGTTCCCGATCCGGGTAATCCTGGTGGTGCTGAACGATGCCGATAATTTCGCCCTTACCCCAGTCGAAGATGGAAAAGTTCCCGTCCGAATCACTGATCATCTTAGTAAGTGCGGGAACGAAGTCGCTGAGGTTCTCGCGACTGACTTTATTACTTTGGTGCTGATTGTCTGCCATATTCTCATCCCATATTCCTAAAGATTTGATGCTTTCAAGCTAAATGTTACAACAATTTGAAGGCGCTAACAAGGTGGCTGATATTTTCAGTTGACTGACAATCTACTCAAATTAAAATCCCTCAGGCAGCCCGATGAACCAATTGTCAGGCTACCTGGGGGATTTAATTATCTAAACTGAAATTCACTCATAACATGATTGATAGCGCAGTGTTCCATTACCCCACTGATGCCAGTGGTCCTAACCCTGGTTTTGACTAAACTTGCCAAACAGCTTCTCAAAATTAATCGATCCCAGCCCAGTCGCCTGATTGTACAGCATCCCCGGTTGACCGGTGTAATACAGATTATCGTTGTTCTCAGCATCATCCAAAACGTTAAAGGGACTGTCGGCTTCTTGCGCGAATTTGTAAATCTGCGGGTTCCAAAATCCGAATTGTGTCTTGAGGCCGCTATTGATAACCGCATTAGCGGCAGCCATTTGTGGCGTCGTGAAGCTGGTTCCACCATCGACCACCCACATCTGGGTCGGCGTCATCACCGGCTTATGAGTCTTAGCGTTGAGGGTGATCTTGTTACCAGAGACAAATGAGGCGTAACCGTTTTGCGCATCCGCATTTCCCGCCACATCCGGCAGGTTACGAGAATTACCTGTTCCGGTGATCACTTGGGGATCCTTGGTCAAGCTGTACTTGCCGTTCTTGAAGGTCAAGTAATTGATGGCTCTAAACGTGTTGACACCAGGGAGGCCCAACTGATAGCGGGGAGTTGGATTTAACGCTGAAAAGCCGCCGCCACCGCCACTGAAGCTACTGTACTTGGTATCTTTTTCCGGTGATGAATACGTATCACCCCATGCCCGTTCTTTTTCGACAGTCACCACTTTGGCTTCAATCACCTTTTGATAAGGCAGCGTGGTGCCACCAACGATGACTTGATAAGGCGACGTTGACGTCAAATGATTTTCTTTGGCGCTGGAGACTGCCCAGGGACCGCGGTCACCAGAAACTTGGAAGACGGTGATGCCTTGGGCGGCCGCCTGTTCCAGCAGCAGATTGAAGGCATCGTTGTATTGATTAATCGTCGCACTCTTATCAGACCAGTCAGCCGCCACTTCAGCTCCCGGTGCCATGCTGGACGTTAGCTGCTGATCATAGTTGTTGGAAATCGCCGTCATAAAGTTCGTATAGAACGAAGATGGTAAGGTCGTCTTTGAACCGGTCGTATCGGCAGTATACAGGTCAATACCGGCTTTCGGTGCGATCGCTGAAGCCGATTCGACATCCAAAGTAGCTTCCATTTGACCGGCAGAGATAATTTTATTCAAAGCGGCTTGGGCCTGCTGTTTGGTATCAACCGTATACAGATGCCGAATCCGGCTAAGGTCGTTGTTAACGCCGGCCTGCTGCCAATAGGTCGTCAGGTCGCTGTCACGAACGTCACTGGCATTGATGATGCCAATCCGCTGACCAGCTCCTTAAAGACCCTTACTATATAAATCATTAAGTTGATAGGCGTTGGCAAACTTCGCAACGCCATATTTCTTGGAAAATGCGTTACCACTCAGCGCCGTGTCTGGCTTCTGGTCAGTTGTCGACAATCCAGTTGAGACTGCCTGGTTAATCGCAGCTTGCTTGTGGGTGGTTGTCTTCTTTGCCTTGGCATTTGGTTTCTTGGTAGTCTTCGGCTTTGGTTTGGTTGCATACAGGCCAATCACCGCCACGATTTGAGATGATAGACTACCGGGCAACTTGTAAGCCGTGGTAATCTGACTGCCTTTTTTAGCTGCGACGTACTTTGCATTGAAAGCCTTTTGGACATTGGCCGGCGTTCCAGTAACTTTGGCTGCCAGATTGCCCGGATAAATCGTCGTTTGAACATGATAGTTGTCCAGGTAAGCTTTCAGCGACTGAACGTAACTATCTGGTTGGCCGAATTTGGCCGCAAAAGCTGTCGGCGTCAGATACTGATGATAATCAGCACTGGTCGAATCAACAGTATTGTAGACAAAGTCGGTTAGCTGCGTTGGATCGGTCGACTTAAATGCAACGTTGACGACAGTCTGCTTAGGCGCTGATTTGGCGGAGGCCCGATTAAACACCAGACCACTGCCGACCATGAGCAGGCCGCTCAACGTAAAAATGATAAAATTTTTCCCCTCAATATAACCACTCTTTTCACTGAATAAGATGTCTTCATTATATCAATTTAATCTAAAGATTGGGCAGGATTAGCTTCTTCAGTGACATCCCACAAAAAAGGTGCAGTCATTTGACCACACCTTACTGAGTATCATCCGTTAGATATCCGCATCGAGGGCAACTTTCTTAACCACCCCAGCCTTTTCCAGATAAGCGTCGATGCCAGCCATGGCTTCTTTTTCATCCTCACCCTCAGCCGCAATTTCGACGTAACTATTTTGGGGAATGCCAAGCGACATCACGCCCATGATCGATTTTAAATTTACCGTCCGGCCATTGTATGTGAGTGTAACGTCCGCCTTATATTCCTGGGCAGCCATGACTAGCCGGGTCGCCGGCCGTGACATGATGCCCGTTTCTGCGAGTACTTTGAACCTACTTTTTTCCATGATATTTCCCTCTTTGTTAAAAGTATAGTGACTAATCAAATTTATTTTATAGTGTAAGCGTTTTCTTACTGATAATCAACACTTTTGCTGAGGTTTTTACTAATTTAGAGAAAAATATAAATAATATAGTAAATTTTATAAAATATGGTGACTGTTTCCGTTCCTTCCATCAGACTTCAACCGGCAAAGTCAACGTTGCAATAAAATTCTTTAACCTTTCGCAACCAAATCTTGAAGTCGATTTCAATCTGACATCTTTCGTTAATAGATCCCAAAACTTCTGTAACTTCCCTGAAAAGTTGCCGGCTTATGATGAGCCTACCAAATATATAAACGAGGTGTCTTCATTGAAATTCACGAAACTTATTTTAAGCTTTGCGGCTGCCGGTGCCATCATGGGCGGCGCGGTCACAACTGCCAACGCAGATACTTATCAAAATACCAACCCAACGGATAATCAACAAAGCAGCACCAATTACTACAATCCAAATGCCGGCACACCAAAGGCAACGGTCAACAGTAATGATTCTAAAGCTGATGCCGTGGTCAGTTTGGCTAAACAGCTGGCAACTCAAAATATCCCCTACGTCTGGGGCGGTGAATCACTCCAAGGCATGGACTGCTCAGGGCTAACCGACTATGTCTATCAAAAGGCCGCCGGGATCAGCCTTGGGCACTATACCGTGACTCAGGAAAGCCACGTCACTAAGGAGGCCGTTTCCGAAGCTCAGCCAGGTGACCTGTTATTCTGGGGCGATGCAGGTGCCACTCACCACGTTGCCATTTATATCGGCAATAACCAATTTGTTGCCGCACCACAGCCAGGACAAAACGTTGACGTTGAGACGATTAGTAGTGCGTTTATGCCGAGTTTTGCAGGACATGTCAACGGATAGCGTACCTGGCTTGTAGAAGACATTTGTCCAAGTAACATTGAGGCTTCTGTATTCCGAGCCAACTTAATAGCACTCACCCTCAGCCAAAAATGAGCTGTACCTCCAACCACAATTAGGAGATACAGCTCATTTTTATGATTTAAACGATTTAAGAGCAATCATTTTAACACGCATGATTTACCCGGTTACTTTAATTTGAAATTGAATCATAAACTCTCCGACCACCGTTTGTAATCTTCAACGCTGCCAATGCTGATGGTCTGACCATGTTCAGCTTCAAATTTCGCTTGCATTGCTTCTGGAGAGTTCAACAAATCACTCACACCATCTTCTGCTGCTGAGATCAGTGCCAATCGAAGATATTCTGAAACTGTGATTCCGACATCAGCTAAATTTTGCTTTGCTTTCTTTGCTATTTTTTCGTTAACTCTCGTAGAAATCGTCTTATTTTTCATATCCAATGCCAATGAAGTCGCCTCTTTTTATTGCGTAATACCCATTTCTTGCAAATATTATATTCGATTCACACATCCCGTCAAGCTATTTATCTTCTTCACGACAACTTCACACCGTCCTTGCCACCTAACGCATTTTTCTTCCAATCATCCCAAGTAATCTGCTTATAAGCAGCGTCCCAGAAATACCACTCCAACAGGCAGCTCTTCAAAAATGTCTGCTTTGCTTGCTCCTGCTCACGCGGGCTGGCCGATTCGGCCTCGTGATCGATGATGTCAAAGAATTGCTGAATGTAGCCTTTAGGGCCCAAGAAGTCATCCCCACTCATCGAAAGGAAACTTTGAAACGGCTCTTCCTTGACCCTGATCTGGGTCGCAACAAACTTCCCCAGTTCGACGTACATCCATTCTCCTGCGGCAAACGACGGCAAAATCTGCAGGACGCTGTGAGTCTGAATCGTGGCTGCCATGTGTTGGCGGTACATCTGATTAATCGGCTGAATGGGCGTTTGCTTCAGTGATTCCCAGTCGTGGGGCATCGATTTCGGTTCCCGTTTGAGCCAGTCATCCAGCATGTGCAGCTGCATGTCCTGGCGCTTGTGGAACAGCAAGACCTGGTCAGTGGTCGTACTGTAATTGATCAGTGCGTTGATGACAGCGACTTCATTGTACTCAAAGGCAATGTCCTGCTCATCGTAGTAGCGCAACTGATCGGGTGATAATTGACCTTTGATAATTCCCTGGACAAAGGGGTGTTTCTCGTTGGCAATCAGGTAAGGTTGAGCTTCAAACAAAATATCTTGGGATAATGACATGATAGTTCCTCCTGTCGTGGCGGGGTGCTGACGACAAAAAAGATCAGGGACGACTAGACCCCCTGATCTTTGTGTGTTTGATGACTGGTATTTTTCCATCATTAAAACATTTAGATCGGTCTTCCTGCGACAGTCCTAACTGTATCAGGTTCCATGGGTATCATCTCAGCCGTTGGGGCACCCCAGACCACTTATTATTTGGTTTACAGTTTTGATTATAGCGATTTTGGGTGGGAATACAACCATCAGTTTGGCAGCCGGCGGTCCCACTCATTTCTGGAAGGAATGCTACCTATCCGGGGTCGAATTATTCTATAATTAAGGACTAATGAACATGGGGGGGATTGATCATGCAAACTTATGGTTTCTTATTTATCATCGCAATCGGCTGTTTTGGAATGGCTCTAGTCTGTTTCAGCCTGATTAGCGGCGACCAGGATCCCATGAAGCAGCATGCGCTGGAAGAACCCCACTTGTACGAAGGGGCCACCCCGCAGTTTGACGTGGAGGTGGAACCGGGGACCTACCAGTACGATCCGGCAACTGGCCAGACTAATATCCCCAAGAATGAGTTTGACTTGTACATGCTTTACACGATTGACAACGTTGACGCAAAGCACCTGCAACTGACGCCAGCCGATCAGGCATTAACCGACAAATTAAAGAGTCCGGAAGGCCACTGGAGTCAGTTCCCCGCCGCCATTCAGCACATGCCGGTCATCTGGACAATTGCCGATCATGGGTTGGTATTATTGCGAATTAAGTAAATAGAGATGGAAAGGACTTGAAGCTGTGATGGCTTCAAGTCCGTTTTGTATTCACTATTTTAAAAATGCGGTCAGCAGAACCGTCAGCAGGGTTAATAACAACGGAATCAAAATTGCCGTGTAAATGGCTGTTTGAAGCTTCTCCATCTTTGCCGATACTTGTTCGACTTGGTTATTTAGGCCATCAATCCTTTCATTAGTTAGATCCATCTTCCCATCAAACTTAGTTAACTGATTTTCTAACTTCAAGCCTTGGTTCTCAATTCGATTACCCAAGTTGTCAAACGTACGATGATCTTCGGCCATCCACCCACCTTCAAGATCTTTTCCAGAAACATACACTTCATAGATCAAGTATACTTGACGGCAAAGATTTCCGAAACGATAAAGATTTTTTCTGCAGATGGGGTCATAAAAACCGTGACAAACGCCTAAGCGCCATCACGATCTTGTTGCTTCATCAATTCCTGCAGCCGATTCTTCGCCGACAGCCAAAACAAAATCGACTGAACGGCATCATACTGCATCAAAGTCGGTTGGCTAGCCGAAGTCAATTCCAAGCTGGTGGGATCCGACAATTCCTTGCCCGCCTTGGCAGCCTGCTCGTTAAACATCACCACAAAATTGTTATAGCCGGTCTTTGGGGTGCCATTTCCCAGAATCGACATGAGCCCAGCCTTGACCTCGTTGAGCGAAAAAATGTTCTTCAACAGTCCCACCACAATCGCTCCGGCCAGCTGGGTCCGCTGATACTTCTTTTTCACCGGCGGCACGAGAATCTTGGCCTTGAAATAATTATGGAGCATCGTCTTGGTAATTTGCTCACCAATAATTGGCTGCAGGTACTCATTGGTCAGGTCCAGCAGCTGGTCTAAATGCAGCGAAAATGCCGGCAACTCATCCCACATCGGTAATTTAATCTGAAGCTCGGTGGTCGTTTTTGGCATCGAACCCCTCCTTCTTTACTTGCCTTCGCCTACTTGAACCCCAATCCCAACCAAACCGGGACCGGTGTGGACACCCAACGCAGGCGAAATGCTTCCTCGATATATTTTAAGTTGCGGGAAGGCCGAGTGCAAGCGGTCAAAGACTTTTTCCTGCAACGGGACGTCGGCTCCGTTGGCGACCCCCACTCGAACGCTTTTATGGCTGGCAATCACATCAGCCACCAGCTTGACCATTTTCGAGATGGCTTTTTGCTCAGAACGGGCCTTAGCCACAGGAAAATAGATTCCTTCCGAATCGGTTGCGATCACTGGCTTGATGTTGAGCACCGAGCCAATCAACCCAGCGACCCGGCCAATTCGACCGCCTGCCCGCAAATATTTCAGGCTGGGAATGTAGAAAAATGTCCGGCTGTCTTCAACTGACTGTTTGAGGAACTGAATGGTTTCGTCAAACGTCTGACCGCTATCGATCATTTCTTCAGCGTAGACGGCAAACAGGCCACTACCAATTCCGATATTTCTGGTATTAATGACTTCCATCTTGATGTCGGCGTTTTCCCGGGCGACATTCGTAAAAATGCCAAACGTTGTCGAGAGGTGTGCGGAAACGGTAATCCCGATAATTCGGTTGAAACCACGTTCCTTCAAACTGGCAACGTGGGCCTCAACACTTCCTTGAGTGGGCGCAGCGGTCTTGGGAAACTGGTCGGCTTCACCCAGCCGGGCATAAAACTGTTCCGGGGTAATATCAACATTATCACGGTACTCCTCGCCAGCCATAATCACCAGCATTGGGGCAACTTCAATATTATTGTATTGCTTGAGTAATTCTTTCGGCACATCAGAACCGGAATCAGCAAGAATAGCAATCTTTTCGGACATTTTGAGTCTCCTTTGATATTTAGGTAGTTTTCAATACTATTTATGTAGTATTGTATACCGAATTGATTGGTTGTCAATGCCACGATAAAAGGACAGCGTCTATTAACGCTGCCCTATAAGTGTTGACCCATCAGGAGAATCTAAAATGTCAAGTTCATCTGCTTTAAATTGAAAATAGGACCGATTTCAACTATTTGTATCGTTTTCTTCACACGATACAAGATAGCGTAATGATCCCCAATCATAATTTGTCTAGTCGGGATCGGGATATGATATTTTCCATGAACGTATGCGAACCGGTTGGGAAGTTGCTTTAACGAAGCCACTGCGGCATTAATATCCGATACAAAACTTCGAATTTTGTCAGCATCAATCCCAATGCTTTCCCAGCTTGCAATTGTCTGTTTCAGACTTCGTTCAAAATCTGTTGAAAATGACAATTCATATTGATCCATCATTTATGCCAACCATATTTACCAAAGATGCGAACCATATCATCTTCAGTCAAGACATTTCCAGTTTCAAAATCTTTAAAGCTATTTTCAACGATTTCTCTAACCCTTGCGTTTTGTGCTTCTTGGGTATCTAAAATAATCTTCTCCCCCTCATGGGTGTACTCCAGCTCGTCGCCCTCTTGAACCCCGCTTTCCTTAGGCAAAAGAACTCCAAGTGAATTACCGATTTTTCGAACCTTCACTTTAGCCATTCGAACTCCTCCCTTCCCAGGTTATAACGCAATTATAACATGGACTTGGTTTGATCAACACATTTAAGATATACGAAAAAGCCCCCACGTTTTATTTACGAGAGGGCTTACTGAACTTCTAAATTAAGTGATTATTCGTAACTCAAACTCTCAATTGGATCCAATCGAGCAGCTGAGGCCGCTGGGGCTAACGCTGCCAACAAGGAAATGACGATGGCGACGACAAAACCAAAAATCACATTTCCCGGGGTGATCTGCATGATTGAATAGTTGATCCCTCGTTGAGCGATGTTATTAGCCACCACTTGCAGTAATTCTGCCAACGCAATTGCCAGAGCTGACGAGAACAGGCCAATGAAGAAGGCTTCAGAGAAGAACAGGTTTCGAATACTTCCCTTCGAAGATCCCAAGGCACGCAGAATTCCAATTTCCTTGGTTCGCTCCGACACACTGATGTAGAGGACCACGATGATCATGATGGCAGATACCAACAGCGAGATGCCGGCAATAGTTGCCAGAACGTTCACTGCCAAGGTGATGTAAGTGTTTAAGGTATCGACGAAACCGCCGACACCGGTAATCTGGTAAGCAGCCTTTTTCTTATCATTCTTGAAGGCCTTAATCTTGTTTTCAACCGGTTTGACGTTCTTCACATCACCCTTAATTTCAACGGTCACAAAGTTCGGCTGAATCTTAATCCCCTTTGATTTGTACAACGCCTTCATCGTATCGTAGGTAATTGACGTTGCGCCAGTGCTGGCCTTGGCAATCCCGCTCACGGTGAGTGTCTTACTCAACATCACCGGTCGCTTTTTGTCATTTAACGTATTCTGATAGAAGGTCACCTTCTTGCCAATCAGGGCATTCGGGTGCTTTTTGTTCAGTTTCTGCGCATACTCCTTAGTCAGCATAATCTCGCCGTTCTTGGGTGCCTGGCCTTTAGAAATACTTTTGGCCAGCATGGTCGGATTGTGGGTCTGCATAAAGGAAATTGAAGCGGTCTTTTTGCCCATTCTCAACTGGGTTCCGCCTTGGACGAAGTAGCCGTCATCAACACTTTGGACATTCTTGATGGCCGCCAGTCGACTGCGATCACTGGCCTTCATACTAATCTTGTCCATGTCAACGTCGGAATTTATCGGGACATTTTGCGTCACTTGGACGGCGTTGGGGTTCACCTGTGAATAAATTTCATGGTTGATGTATCCCTGAACCCCATTGCCCAATCCCAGCATGACAATCACGCTGAAGATACCAATCGCGGCACCAAAGACAATCAGTAGATTTCGTTTGAGGTTATAGCGCATATTTTCCAAAGCCATTTTTAAGGTGGCGCCAAATCTCAAAGTGTGGGTTGCCAGCTCATTGGCTTGGGCTTTCTCGTAGCCAGGCTTCAACGTCGTATCTTCACTGATTTTCCCATCGGCCAACCGGACAATTCGTGTCCCGTGATTAGCCACGGTCTCCGAGTGGGTGACGGTGATCACTAACTTGCCGTCTTTGGCAATTTGATCAAGCAATGCCAAAATTTCCTGGGTGTTTTGACTATCCAAAGCCCCAGTTGGCTCATCTGCAATGATAATCTCAGGGTCGCTTGCCAAGGCTCGAGCAATTGCGACTCGCTGTTTTTGACCGCCCGATAACTGGTTGGGGTACTTTTTCATATGGTCTTTTAAACCAACCTGCTCAAGCAGCTGACGGGCACGGGCTTCTTGCTGCTTATGGCTAAGCTTGGTCATCTGCAGTGACACCATGACGTTATTAAAAACGGTTAGGTGACTGATCAGATCAAAGTTTTGAAAAATAAAGCCAATTGTCTGCCGGCGATAGGCATCCAACTGTTTGGCGGTGTCATGCCGCAGTGATTTACCGTTCAAAACAACGTCGCCGGCATAATTACTATCCAAGCCACCGATGATGTTCATCAAAGTTGTCTTGCCGCCACCAGATTCACCGACAATCGAAACAAACTCTCCCTGATTAAAAGAGAGGTCAATTCCGGTCAGAACCGGGAATTCCTGATTCGCAAGGTAATACGATTTTTTAATGTTATGAAGCTCTAAGTAGCTCATATCGTCCTCCAATTCATGCTGCTCGAGATTAACTTATTGATATATTCTAACGAAGTTCTCTGGTTATGAATACCGTGAGATGCCCACAAGGACAATAAAAAAGCCTTGGCCCAATTATTGCGTCAAGGCAAGCGAATGTCATTTTAGTCCTGTTTTTGACCAAACAAGGTATCAATCAACTGTTCACGTCTCAAAATTGTTGGTGAGCCAAAGGCCTTCAAGCTTAAGTCGGCTAAGGTTGCAATCAAGTAATCAACTACCGGCTGAGCAAAACTATCGCGCAGGTTCTTATCGTCATCAATTGTCTTTTGAATGGCATCATTATCAGTTAAGCTGCCGGGAACTTGGTAAACACCGGCAATGGTTGCGGTGAAGTAGGACTTGGCCAATTCATCATCGTATAGCTTAAAGGTTGAGACAACCTGGACGACACTCATGGTCGACTTATCTGCAGGATCATTGGGTAATGCCAAGCGGGTTTCAGCGTTGATCTGCGGACCCTTTTGCGGATTAAAGTTACTCCGGTCAAAATCTAAGCCATCAAGACGAACACCCATTAACTGCCAACTATTATTTTCTGCCAATTTATTTACCACCTTATATTTATTCGAATATGTGACACTTTTATCGTATCATACCCCGGAATGGATTTACATAATTTACGACGAAATGAATTTGCATTTACATCCCAAGCTGTAAGCGCTATATTATTGACAATGACATGTTTTACTAAAAAACGTTAAAAAGGAGCATCTCTAATTGAAAAATCAACTCACAAACGGCGGCTATCTCTTCCTATTTTTCACTGGAACCGAGGACAGCCCAGCCGCTGAACAACTTTACTTTGCGTTAAGTAAAGATGGTCTTCACTGGACCGACCTCAACAATCAACAACCAGTCTTAACGTCGACAATCGGTGAGCAGGGGGTCAGGCGAAAGCGACCAGCAGCGGGTCTAAAGATTTAATTTTCTGGGATTCGGCTGATTTGCTTAACTGGTCCGCTCCCCGTACGATTCGGATGGTCGACGACAACATCGGCTGTGTTTGGGCACCGGGAGCAATTTATGATCCGTCCAAAAAGGCTTACTTTGTCTTCTGGTCATCCCCTAACCCACAAACCCACAAAATGGAAATCTGGCGAGCTTACACCAAGGACTTTGAGCACTTCGACCCAACTGTCACTTATGCCACCGCTAAGAACCACAATCAGGATTTAATTGACATGACGATGGTCAAGGCCGGTGACCAATTTATCCGCGCATCACTTGACGGCACCATTCCGATCGAAAAGTCAGCATCACTTGACGGCAACTGGGATCACGTCGCCGCTCTTCAAGATCTGAACCTGGGCATTAAAGGCGATACGGTGGAAGGCCCCGAAATCGTTTGGCTGGCTGATCAGCAAAAATGGTGCCTCTACGTCGACCAATTTGACAATGGCCGTGGCTACCTGCCAATTTTGACGACTGATTTGACCAGTCGCAATCCTGCCGATTGGGAAGTTGCCCGAGAAGACGACTTCGGTCAGCTCAAGAAACGTCATGGTTCAATCATGGCATTAACCACCCAGGAGTACGCTGATCTCGCCGCAAAATACTAATTCGATTAGAATTCTTCGTTGATTTGTCATATCATATATGAGAAAGATCGAAATAAATGCAATGGAGTTGAATCATGACAATTAACGAAATGCTGGCTGAAATCAAGTCATATCAAGAAAAACTACACTTGGCGGACGATTACCTATTCAATATCGTGGAATTTGACCCCGACGAAACCAAAGCCTACTATGCTGGGACTGCACCCGAAAGTGCTTATCGACAGACGTTGACACAGATTAAACGTCTGTACCTTCTGAGTCTCTCACCCGATGAACTGTTGAAACGGATCGCTGGTGTAAGGGACAGTGCCGGCGTTTCTGAAGCCGATGCTTTTAAGGCAATGGCAATTGATGCTGACAAACTCGCCGATTTTAAGGCTGGAAAGCTGCCGACGATGACTTATGTCACGGCCTTAAACGCACTGCAGGCACAGTATCTAACTAAATAACGATATGACAGCAAGAAGATGGCTGAGATAAAACTTGATTAGTTTTATCTCAGCCTTTTTGAGTAGTTTGATTAACTTTTTGAGAGAAACCGCAGCTCCCGGCCTCGTCACGCTCTTACCGCATCAATAATACTAGCTAAGTCTTTATTAATCCGTTTGATCACATCCGAAATCAAATGGTACTGATCCGACTTCATGACTTCTTTGAGGCGCAACTCAATTGTTTCGGCTTCCTGCTTTGGAAAAATTTGGTAGACCAAGCCTGAATTGACCAGTAGGATTGCCAACATCGAGTTTTTCTCTGACGGTTCTTTTTTGGCGACAGCATCTTGATACAGCTGGGTCAAAATTCGATCCGTCAAGGTTTGATTATCGTAATAGGTCTTGCCGTCAACTTCCAAATAGCCGGCTTTAACCAAATCGTCACACATTACCTCAGCAATCTTAGTCACCCGACGCTTGCGGACCGACAGAACCGCATCACGGACATAATTATTGACCGATTGCGGCTGGCGCTTCTTGATGTCCTCGGTGATCGGAACCAAATAATTCGTCGGTGCCTTGGTCACTTGAGCCACCACCATTCGATTGGCGGGTGTCAATTCCATCGCCCCCGCCCGCAACAGTTCAACAATTTCCGATAACATTAAACATGCGGCCACTTTGCGGTCTTTAAAAGCACTAATCTTTGGCTTTTGGTTCAACACACATAGCACAAATTCCTGGGTATAACTCAGCCCGTCCATGATGACAGCCCCCCCTCATTTCGATTGTTGTAACTACCTAAAAAATAGCCTATTTGCATACTCTTATCAAGAAATTACTTTTTCTTTTTGACTGGAAACTACTATACTAAAATAGAAATCTATTTGAGGAGGTAATCGGTTGCTTTATATGAACATGCACCTTATTTCATGGATCGGACTCATGATTACAACGATTTTGGCATTTACATTCAAAGATAAACTTTCAATGATTTTCATGATGATCACGCGAGTCTTGTACATTCCAATTTTGATTTCCGGCTTTATGCTGGCGCTTTACCGGGTTCCTCGTGACCCCGTCCTGGGCAGTTTGAAAGTCATCCTTGGTCTAGCCGTGATTGCATTACTAGAAATCGGCTTTGCCCGTAAGAATCATCACAACCTGGCAAGCAATATTATTTGGTCACTGGTGATTGTCTTTGCGTTGACCAGTCTCGTGGGTCTCTACCTGGCTGACTGGTATTTCTTTTGATTAATCAATTGATATTGAACATCAAAACATCTGTGCCATAATAAAAATCCACGAACTTTTCCGTTCGCGGATTTTTTTGATTTGACACTATTTTACGACTTTCACAAAGTGCCGGTTAGCGGTAATGTAGTCACCGATCACTTTGTACCGCATGGTGCCGTGATGAGTCACACTGTTAGCATGCGAGTAGTTAATGGCGCGGACTTTAAAGACCTTACCCTTCCGATAGTGTTTGTTCTTGTGGGTTAAGTTGACCGTTGTATAACGATTAATTGCAGTCTTTGCCTTAACGGCTTTAGGGAATGACTTCCTGCCCATTTGAACCAGTTTTCGGTTCCCAGTAATGTAGTGGCCATTCGTCAATACATAGCGGGTGGTTAAGTTGTGGTGGACAAATTTCTTCACGTGGAGAACCTGCCCCTGCTTAAAGTTACGGACTTTGCCGGACAAGTCGGCAGCGCGATATTCGTTGACCCCACGGGGGTTAATCACTGTCAGTGTCTTGTGTTTGCTTTGATAGTACACTGGCCGAATGTATGCCCATCTTGCCGTAATATAACCGGTCTTACGACGATTCTTAGTCAGGTAGTTGACATCCCTCAACTTATAACGCAGAACCCCATTCGTCGAGCGGGCATAACCAGTTACGACAAACATCGGCCGATAAACTCGTGGCTTAGAAATGTAGCCGGCTTTTCGTTGTGATTTCTTGAAGGTTGGCTTTTGATAGAGATAAACCTTCTTGAGCGCGTATACGGCTTCGTTCTTCGCTGCAATCGGCTCGTTGGGCTTGGGCGTCGGCGTTGGATTAGGCTGTGGCGTTGGATTGGGTGTCGGCGTTGGCGTTGGCTTAGGTTCCGGCTTTGGGTTGGGATTAGGCGGTGTCACTGACTTCTCGTATTTATAAATAACCGCCACCGGCTTGCCTAATGCAAAGATGCCTTGAGGATCGCCAACGGTAGCTGATAAGTGGTAGCCCTGACCTAAAATGGTCTTTTGAGCAGCTTTAACAGCTTTGAGAATTGTAACGTCATATCGATACCCACTTGTTCCACTAAAATCAACATCTTTAGCAAGAGTGGCGCCTGAAGTATCCTGGAATTTAAACACGCCATTGACCGTGGCGTCATTCGGCTTGGCCTTGTACCAAAGCTTGAGCACGTTCTGGTTGGCATCACGGCTAACTTTAACAGAGTGATCCTGACTATCTACAGGAATGTAATGATCAATCGGATAATCAGCGGCATTTTTGGTAAAGGTACTGCCAATTTTTTGATCGTCAAAGGTCTTTGCGTCAGCAATCTGGTGTTCAGTCCCATCTTGATCCTTCGTCCAGAATTGAAGGGTAACCGGCACGTATGGCTGCTTGGCGTGAACCGTTGCTGGTGTGGACTCCAACAAGTTCACATCATTATCGCTGGTTCGCACAATGAAGGTATTGATTCCCTGTGCTTTTTTGGCGTCGGGATCATCTTTGTTAATGTTTGGTACCTGGGCTGGGTAAGTGAAGTTGATCAAGTCACCAATTCCCACGGTGCCTGCCTTTGATTTAATCCGGATCATCGTGACCTTGGACCAATCTGATTCGGTAGTTTCAAATTTTGCATCGTAGTTTTTAATTAAATCTGTGCTTGGAGTAGCCGTGGAATAAGAAACTGTGTACCCATCATTATCAAGATTGATCGGTCCAGTGAGGTGAATGGAAATGTTAGAACCACGACCGCCATTAATTTTGACATCATTTGGGTGCGGTAAAACACCAATCACATCAAGATATTGATATGGCGATAGGCCATCATTCTTCAATGAATCGACATATTCAATTTTATCATTCGTAAACGCATTGTTCCCCGTATCCGAAACCGGTTCACTCCACTGATTCGTTTCGGGGTTCAACACCTTAACCTTATTAGCATTTACCAACTTCCGGTCTGGCAAGTAGGTAAATGAGGCCTTATCTGAAATAATACCTTTTGAGTTATTAGTGGAAGCATACAGTCCATATTTGTCAGGTGTCCCAGCGGCGTCTCCATCAACACTGAGGTCTGTCTTATTGCCAACTTTGCCATTATTATTGGTGAAGACAAAGAACGACTCGACATTATATGAGCCAGAATAGACGGATGCATCTGCCGTTAGTGGAATTTGATAGTTTATCCATCCATTACTAGTCCCAAAGTCTGTTGCATTAGTAATCTCACCGATGATGGCAGTCTTGCCAGAACCGGCATAGTTTTCTTGGACAGTCAAGTTTTTCAGATTCTTAATGTCGGCAGTATCGGTTGAGTCTAATGAAACCCCATCTGGAACCAAATAGACCAGCTTCCCATTTTGAGGAAGAATCTTATCATTCCCATTATTATAAGCAGAAACCTGCAGATTAGCCAACAACGGCTTTCCACCAAGCATCTGCGTCCCATTTTGACCGCTAAGTGTTAATCCGCTATTACCTAAACCAACACTTGGAATGTCCTTGGTCAGTCTAATATAATCACTGCTTGAAGTTGTTCCCGTGTATACAGATGAACCCGCTGGAAAAAAACTTGCGGACATATAATTATAATAATCTTGAGAAGAACTTTGGCTGGCTTTGAATGCATCAATGGTTGCTTGAGTCAGGTGACCGGTGATATTGAGTGAAAAGCGGCCGGCGTCTGCTTGGCTCATTTGAACTGGCGAAGTAAACGTTATTTTAATACTTGAATACTGACGCTGGTCTGCTTGCTTAAGTTTTAATGGGCTACCAAACGAAACGGTTCCCAGGTTAACAGTCTTATCCGTACCATTGTCGTTGTATACCCCTTCGACTTTATTCTGATCAAGTTTCTGCTTGATGTCGGCACTCAACGAAGTCGTATCATTGAAGGCAACTTGTGTGATTGGATAATCAAATTGCGGCGTATCGGTCACGCTGGCTAAAGCTGCAGAATCAACATTATTATCGTCACCATATTTACCAACTGTCATCGATGATAATGGTGCGATCGTTGATATGACGGGTGTATCCGTTGAAATTTTATTAACATCTGAATTCCAAGTCCCAGTGCCAAACAGAATGCGTTTCGAACCATCTATGCTGAAATAAGTTGTTGGCGTTGGTGGCGTCTGATACTTGTCAACTTCAACCTGATTACTGGTTACTGATACCTTGCCATTTGGTCCCGTTACGGTCATCGGCAGATCCAGCACATCTCCAGCAGCATATCCTGCTGGAATCGTTAAATCAAAGCTTCCTAAAGCCGCATTGGATGACTGCCCTGAACTGGTGTCAATCGTGACATTTTGGGTGAGCTGATGCGTCTCAGGATGGTAAGTCCAGGCCCCGCTGCCACCATCAGGAACTGTGTCCCCTGTTGGCAGTTGAACAGTGAAGGTATAGTCTCCCGGCTCAGTTTGGCTATTATAGGTGTACGAATTGATATTATTATAATAGCCATTGCCATTAACACTAATTTTCTGAGCCGACTTGAGTTTGTTTGCATTATCCCAGTGAGACTCATCCAGCGATGTACGTACTCCCGGTCCAGATGTCGTCGGCGGATTAGTTAGCGCATGAACCGCAAATTTGTCTGTCTCGAACAACAGTGTATTATCTGAATCATAGTACTTGCTGGGAATCTGATAAGTCTTGTCATCGTGGACTTTGCCAGGTTTGAGCGTCGCCAAAAATGGAATGCCAATGTGTGCCCCGCTTGGAACGGTTCCAACCGGAAGATTAATTACATAATCAGTATCTGTCTCGGAAATTGTTGCCGGACTTCTCAGAAAATCACTGGACGATACGTCACTTGCACTGATGGGTTCAAAGATGTCTTTACTGAGAAAAATTTTGACATTTCCATTAACATAATCCTTTCCAGTACCTTGAGCTTCAATCAACGCCATCAAATTAATGGTCTGGCTTGGGTAAAAATTGTTTTGGGTAGTTGGATCGGTGATGATCGCCGGGTCAAACTCAACTGTACTGTTGGTTAAGTTGACGTTTGACGAGTGCTGCCCCGAATCTGCGGTCGCATCTGGTTGATTAGGCACCGCTTGATTTTGATCACTAACCGCCTTCGATAATGTATTTTGAATCGCCGGAATAGTCGCCGAGCGATCAATCGTTTGAGCACCGGCAGCCGGTGTTCCAGTTACAAACAGAGCAGAAAGCAGCCACAGTCCAACGACTAATAGCCACTTTTGCCACTCCTTATTAAACCTAATTAATTTCATAGAATCCCCCTCCTATAACAATAAATGCATTGGTGAATAACCCCTCAGCCAACAATTCAATGGTGGATGCACAAATATGATGACTGGATTCATGTCATGCCCCACCTCATTTAAATTACATAATCAGTCTAACTATATTGTTATGGAATCGTCAACGAACAAAAAAATAAGTGACTAAGAGAAGCCTTACTTTCACAAGCATTTAAGCTCACAAAAAAATCACAGCAAATTCAAAAATTTGCTGTGATTTGGTGAAACTCAATTCAATTAATTCAATGGATCAGTTGACTGCATCAACTCAGGTGGCCACAATGCCAATAAGTAGCCGTAACCATCTTGGTCAAATGCCAAGCTTTCAAATTCTCGCCCTGAATTAAAGGCTTGATAGTGAATATCATCCGCCGAGAAGTTGCCGTTTTGAACGCCCGATGTTGGCACAGAGGTCAAAATATCATCGGAAACAAAGTACAAGCGGTTATTAGCCGGGTTGACAGCCACACCTTGGTTGGTGGTTCCGCCACGCTTGCCGACCATTGATGAGGAAGCCTGGAAGCTGACGCCGTTTTCGTCAAGCCGACCATAGAAGAACATATAGCCGCCGTTCAACTTACGGCCCCAATAAGCATTCCCGTTCTTATCAAATGCCAGTGTGTGTAACTGAAGGTTGGCAGAATCGCCGTGGAACATCTTGAAGTTGTATTCACGGATTGGTTTCAACGTGTTTGGATCCATTTCAAGAACCGTGTTGTTATCATCCCGTGATGCAAGATCAGTCAACGTATTGTCTTCAGCCAAGTAGATGTGCTTGTTCTGTGGGTTGTAGGACAAAGTTTGTCCGTGACCAATATCAACTTCTGGTGACAACTGCGCTGTTTGGGCAATGTCGACGTATTTGAACATGTCAGGGTTTTGTGCCTTGGCATCATCGATTTGACCCTGATAAGTATCAATTTGTGACTGAATGCCGCTAATCTTGGTATTATACTTGGCAATCTTAGCCTTGTGCATCTTGTAAGACTTCATCCAGCGAGCCATTTTAGTAGTCGCTGTCTTGACAGTCTGCTTAGCCTTTGCTCGGGTGTTATATGAGTAACGGTAAGATTTGGCAATCTTTTGGTACTTAGCTTTCTTGTTCTTCCAGCTGTAGTACCACTTTTGGGCGTTCTTCATGTAATTATTCTGGTTGTTCTGCCAGGATTTATTCTGATTCAACGTCGTCGTCAATGTTTGAACCTTGTCGAATGCACCCTGCAATTGGGCATTAACTTGGTTGTACTCATCGTTATGAGCCTGCCCATCAGTGGTGTATGGGTTAAAGTAATCGAATGCCCGCCACAATAGTAAGACATCAGAGCCGACGCCTAACTGCTGAAGCTTGGCCATATTGAATTTAACGATCGCCCCTTGGTTCGTATTGGTTCCGTTGGATTCAATAAAGTAAATGTTCCCATCACCATCGAGGGTCACACTTTGGAAGTTACCATGTTGAAAGTTGGAAACGTTAAAACCGTCTGGTAAGAAAAACTTGGTTTTAAACGTATTGGTCTGTGAACTACCAGCAATTGTATTGTACGAATTACCATAGTTGTACCCAGTTGGATCCAGTGAATACTTAGTATACTTTTTGCTGACATTCCCCTGTGGCGTTGAGTTATTAACCACGTTGAGTGAATTCTCATCGTAGTCTTTTAGTACATTCCCAGAATTAACTTGCGGAATTGTCCCTGCTGAACCAGGATTGGCAATTACGTCAGCGCTGGCAGTTGGTGCCGCCATGCCGAAAATTCCAGCGGATGCAAATACAAATGCAGCCGCGAGGGCTAACTTAAAATGTCCCTTCATGCAATCTCACCCCAATTAAATTATTTGAAAATTAAAACGTGTACATACTCTATTAAAACGGCTTTCAAGCAAAATCACAAGTTTTATGCATGGATTTTATCCAAACCTAATAATTGTAACTTGCGGGTAATATCCGGTTCATCTCAATTTTGTACATATTTGATACCCAATCTTTACACTTAATTTACATGCCTGCGGTACCCTGAAGTTGTTGATAAATCAGAACGATTTGGGGAGCCGGTAATCATGAAAAAAACGACAATGACGATTATATTAACCCTGATTTTTGTGACAACAATTGGTGTTTCCGGGGTTGTCTCTCACCATCGACAAGACGCTTCTGCCTCGAATCCCAGTGAAGTTGCCGAAGCATTTCGTGGAACCTGGTATGGCAACCGCTCAGACATCACTTTTGGTAAACATAGCGTCAGCATTCATTCCGACCAGACTTCTTACGAACGGTCAGGCAGCTACTTTGTCTTTGGCCCGACCTCAACGACCAGTTGGAAAGCCTTCGGAACGCCCAACACTAGCGACATCAATTTAGCTCGGGTCACCAATGAGGACGTTGCTGGATTTACCCAACCGGTCTTAGAAACCTACAAGGGAAAAGTTGGCGGTTCAGGACCGTATCAAGTGACCTATTATACCCGCAATAATACCGACGTGATGAAGACCATGACCGGTGAAGTCAACCACCTGCCACGGGCAAATGTTGAGGGGGTTAATATGGAGTAGCTGGCCATTCATTATAACCTGAATTATTACGTAAGCGGATCAAGCAATCCCGGAATGGAAACGGATTGCTTGATCCGCTTAATTTTTAAAATTCAACTGATGGTTGACACTTTTTACTTTTCAAAGGTCTCGTTCATCACCTTAACCGTTCTAAAAATATCGTCACTTTGCGCAATCATGGAAATGACCGAAACCCCAGCGACTCCAGTTCGTGGAAGCTCAACAATGTTTTCTTCAGTAATGCCGCCAATCGCAACCACTGGCAATTGACTGGCCTTTACTAATTTTGCCAGTCCATCAACACCAATTACCGGGTCGGCATCAGCTTTGGAGCCGGTAGGAAAGACCGGGCCGCTACCTAGATAACTGATACCGGTAATCTGATTGGCGATATTGACCTGCTCCGTGGTGTCACACGACAAGCCGACAAACATTGACTGCCCGACTGATTCAATTACCTTGGTCACCCGCTCATCCTTTTGGCCGACGTGAATGCCGTCCGCATTGGTTTTAATTGCCAAATCAACGTCATCATCGACGATAAAGGGAATCTCGTAATCACTGCACATCTCCCGTAAGTCTGCGGCCATCTCATCTCGCTTTGTGCCTGATAAGGAACCGGGACCCTTTTCTCGGTACTGGAAGGCCGTGATGCCGGCTTCCATTGCTTGTTTGGCAATTTCTTGAAGCGTCTTTGCTTTGTCCTTCACGTCTTGGGTGCCAGCAATGAAGTATGAACGCAGCATCCCTGGTTCAAATTGCATCCCCATATCACTCACCGTCCCCTTCAAAGGTCGCCCAGTGGTTTAGCGGTCCATGACCATGGCCGACTTGAATGCCGTTGGCGATGGTAGCTTGAACATACTTCTTACCAATCCGAATCGCCGTTTCGACATCAGCTCCTTTGGCAATTTCTGCGGTAATGCACGAAGAAAGTGTGTCGCCGGTGCCATGGGTCCGGACCGTGTCGATTCGTGGTGAACTAACCCAGAATGATTTGCCGCTTTCAAGGAGGATGAAGTCAGCTGACTCCTTGGACTCGGTCTGATGGCCGCCCTTGATCAGGACGTTTTTGACTCCCAGATCCTGTAGTTTCTTGGCAGCATCGATCATTTGATCCTTATTGGCAATCTTCAAGCCAGTCAGTTCCTCAGCTTCAGGCAAGTTGGGCGTCAAAATATCCGCCAGTGGCAGCAACTGCTCACGCACCGTCTTAATCGCATCTTCAGAAAGCAAGTGGGCGCCACCTTTGGCAACCATCACCGGGTCAACGGTCAGGGTACCCAAATCGTACTTTTTTAAATTTTCAACGACCGCTTCAACAGTCGCCACGTCAGCCAGCATCCCCGTCTTACAAGCGCGAATTTTCAAATCATCGGCAACCGAGGCAAACTGTTCGTCAATCAACTTTTTCGGAATTGGCATGAAGTCCTGAACGCCAATCGTATTTTGGGCCGTGACAGCCACAATCACTGCTGCCGAGAAAACGTGGCGCATCTGCATCGTTTTGATGTCGGCCATAACGCCGGCACCGCCACCGCTGTCAGTACCAGCGATTGTTAAAGTTTGAACTGTTTCGTTAACCATTTGTTTGAGTCCTGCCTTTCTTAATCATACTTATTCGAAATGTCTGCATATATGCTACTTTGTTGAAACGTGCTTCGACGGCCGACTGAAAGCCTGCCTAGCCTACTTGGCGACGACCCTGACCCCTACCGTGTAAGTCAAAAATTTAAACGATGAACAAAAAACGTTCATCCTTTAAATTTCCGCCTTACACTCCGGGGCCAACCCGGGTCTCGTCGCACTCTTTTCTTAATCAAAATTAGCAAACTTCTCAACGGTCTTGATATCAATCAAATGAAGTTCATCAATCAATTGAACACCAAATGAACCGGCCAGTGGTGTTGCCATTGATTTGGCAACGACTTCACCGGCAACGTCAAAGACCGCCGTGGCAGTTTGAGCAGCTTCAAAATAGTCGTGCTCAACGCCACAGAAACAGCCGATGGTACTGGATAACATGTCTCCAGAACCCACGTGCAGCTTGAATAAATCAGTCTCATTGTAAATTCGGACAACCGCCTCGCCATCCGTAATGATATCCGTTTTGCCACTTTCGACCACGACACAGTTACGTTTCTTTGCTAATTTCTTGGCAATTTCTTCCAGGTCACCGTTTCCTTCTCCGGCGTCAATTCCCTTGGCATTCCATTCCACATCGGCTAAAGCAGCTATTTCACCGGCATTGCCCCTAATGACCGCCACATCGATTTGGTCAAGCAATTCGTTGCAGCGTTCCTTTCGATAGTCAACTGCACCAACCGCTACCGGATCAATGACGATGGGTTTCTTGTACTGGTTGGCAAATGTCGTTACTGCGCTAATCTGTTCCAATTGACCCTCGGTAAACGCGCCTAGGTTGACCGTCACTGAGTCGGCCATTTGAACCATTGGCTCGGCCTCATTCTTTTCTTCAGACATGATAGGTGATGCGCCCAAAGCATTAATTCCGTTTGCAACATCTTGGACGGTCACAAAGTTGGAAATGTTGAAGGCAATTGGGTTCTTCTTTCGTAATGTATCTAATAAATCGATTTTCATTTGGTTGTTCTCCTTTGTTGTTTTCGCTTATTGACAAAAATAGGAGCTGAGACACTTGGTGTCTGCAGCTCCGGATGGTTGGTTGGGTTTGGTTGGGTTTGGTCGTGTTTCTGCTGGATGCGCATGCGTTTTGCTGCTATCTAGCGGAAACGTGCTCCGACGGCCGGCTGAAAGCCTGCCTAGCCTACTTGGCGACGACCCTGACCCCTACCGTGTAAGGCAAAAAGTTCAAACGATGAACAAAACTCGTTCATCCTTTAAATTTCCGCCTTACACTCCGGGGTCAACCCGGGTCTCGTCGCACTCTGGCTGAAACGTACTCCCAGGGGCAGTGACCTGCATCCAAGGCACTTCGGCCGAAAATCTACTCGATTTCCGTCCAAAGTCCCTTGGATTCCGATCACTAACCGCCCCTAATTGCACTCTGCTTCCCTACCCCAGTCCTAGCTGACAGGTTCAAAGGGTTTCGGCCTGGAATAGGTCGGTCTCAGCTGCTACCTAGCAGTTCCCCTAGTGCTTCTACATTCATGGTACTTTATTTAATTAAGGCGGTCAATTACTATCTGTTCTGACCGGTTTCTCTGTTGACCATCTGCTGCGCGTACTTATTCAACGCCTCAAAGAATGCATCCAGACACTTATCCGGCAGGAAATGTTTCATTAACATTGCCGGTTTGGCGCCCGTTCCAATCGCATACCGAATCTTTGGTCTCCTTGAAAAGACGGCGCGATCGACCGCTCTGGCAACCACTCTTGGTGCTGACGCAAACTTGTAGGAAACCGCAAAGAAGGCTGCCGATCGTCTGGCGAGGTTCGCATACGGACCAGTCCCGGACGCATCCATCATTCGATCCATTGCGCCATCCTTCCATTCGGACTGAATGGCGCCAGGTTCGACGACCGCCACATCAATGCCAAATGGCTTGAGTTCTTGCCGCAGGGAATCACTCATCCCTTCAATGGCAAATTTGGACCCAATATACCAACTGCCTAATAGCATGTTGCCAATCTTACCGGCCATCGATGACATATTGATAATTCGGCCGCTATGCTGCTTTCGCATAATCGGCAGGACCGCTTGAATCATTTTGACTAAGCCAAAGACGTTGACTTTAAATTCGTACTCACCTTCTGTCAAGGTGACCTCTTCAACCGAGCCAAACGACCCGATGCCGGCATTATTGACTAAGGCATCAATCCGGCCGGTTTTGGCAACAATTTCACTAACAACCCGATCGATTTCATCGTGGTCGACTACGTCCAAGTGCATCGTGTGAATTCCCAAATCATCCAACTCGTTCATTGCATATACTCTTCGTGCCAGAGCATAGACTTCCATGCCGTTTCGATAGAGGTTCTTGGCAATCTGCATGCCGATTCCTGATGAAGCGCCCGTCACAATCGCAACTCTTTGATCCATAGTGATCCCTCCCGAACTTGTTCCAAATTAGTTCCAGTATATCACGATAAAGCGTTCACATGGGCTTTACTCAGCAATTCTAAAAGTGGTAATATGCTAATCAAACATTAAAGACAGGAGTTGATAGAATGGTGAAGATCCGGCCAATTAAAGAACAGGATGACTTCGAGTTGGCAAAAATTATTCGTACAATTTTAAAATCTTACGGACTTGATATTCCAGGCACCGCGTATTTTGATAAGGAACTTGACCATTTAAGCAGCTTCTATGCCCAAAAGAACGACCGCGAATATTTTGTCGCTGTTGATGACACAGGTCACATCCTGGGTGGCAATGGAATTGCCGAATTTGATCACGCCAATCGGGTGGCTGAATTACAGAAGTTATATTTGACCGAATCGGCGCGCGGCCACCACCTCAGCTACCGATTGTTGGACACTGCCGTCGGCTTTGCTAAGGGAGCCGGCTACCGGGTCGTCTATCTGGAAACCCACCATGCCTTGAAAGAAGCCATTCACCTGTATACAGACTATGGGTTCACAGACCTGGGCCATCCCCTAAACAACGGTGAGCATTCATCAATGGATAAATTCTTTGTACTTCATATTTAATTTTTATAGAATGGCATTAAATAGATCACTAGGAGGTCAAACCATGTCATTAACAGATACGTATACCTTATATAACGGGGTTAAGATCCCACAAGTCGGCTTTGGTACCTGGCAATCAGCTGACGGCGACGAAGCCTACCATGCAGTTTTAGCTGCACTGAACGCCGGCTACCGCCACATCGACACTGCTGCAGCTTACGGCAACGAAGAAAGTGTTGGCCAAGCCATCAAGGATAGTGGCGTTCCCCGTGAAGATTTATTCGTCACGACCAAGCTCCGGAATGCCGACCACGGTTACGAGAAAACGAAGCAGGCTTTTGGCCGTTCTTTGGAAAAATTAGGGCTGGACTATGTCAATCTCTACTTGATTCATTGGCCAAATCCAATTGATTTCAGACAGAATTGGCAAGAAGCTAACGCTGAATCCTGGCGGGCAATGGAAGAATTTTATGCAGCCGGGGCCGCCAAGGCAATCGGGGTCTCGAATTTCCGGCCGAAACATTTGAACGCCTTGTTGGAAACAGCCAAGGTCAAACCAATGGTTAACCAGATGTTCATCAACCCGTCGGACATGCAGCCGGCGGTGGTCGAATATAACGATGACCACGATATTTTGACCGAAGCCTACAGTCCCCTTGGCACCGGGGCAATTTTCAAGATTCCGGAATTAGTCACGATCGGTCGAAAATATGATAAGACACCTGCCCAAGTCGTTCTCCGCTGGTCACTGCAGCATGGATTCCTACCGCTGCCAAAATCAGTCCACGAGAAGTACATTAAGGAAAATGCTGATATTTTTGACTTCAATTTATCAAATACCGATATGAAAACGATCGATGGTTTCCACGGTCAGGCCGGACTGGCAACTGATCCCGACACCGCAACCTGGTGAGCCGGTGCGATGAACATCCCTCATTTAAGGGGCTGGAACAAAAATGCTTATCGTTTCACCCGCACTTTATTATTTCGAATATTCCATAACAGAAAACGTGGGACTTAAAGCAGTTTCCGGCCATATAAGCAAGCAATCCAAATATCCAAACCCGGGATATTCGGATTGCTTGCTTATATTCTGGAAACTAACCACTTTAAGTCCCACTCTTAATTTTTTAATAAAACACCTCGTCCCGCTTGCTTCACATGCGAACAACACCCGTGATGTGCTATCATACTAGTAACTAAGAATATTAAGGACGGTTCAATGTATAACGATAATAATACGGTTCACGTTAATGAAGGTGAACAATTAACAATTGAAATTAAACGGATGGGAATCAACGGTGAAGGGATCGGCTACTATGAACGCAAGCTGGTCTTCGTTCCCGGTGCGCTGCCAACTGAAAAGGTGGTCGTTGAAGTCACCAACGATTTGAATAACTTTATCCGCGCCAAACTTGTCGAAATTTTGACCAAGAGCAAGGATCGAATCCAGCCAGTCGACGACTACGCAAATGACGTCGGCGGTTTTGAGTTGGAAAATTTAGCTTACCCCAAACAACTGGAATTCAAGCGCGACGTTGTCCGTCAATCGCTGGAGAAGTATCAACCCACCGGCTACCGCAGATTCAAACTGCTGCCAACCATCGGCATGGATGATCCGACTCACTATCGCAATAAAGCCACCTTCCAGATCCGCCATGACGAGGCTGGCAACACCATCGCTGGTTTGTACAAAGCCCGCAGCCATGATGTGGTCGACCTTAAAACCTCGGCATTGCAATATCCACTGACGATGAAAGTCATGCGGGCGATTGTAACGATGATTGATGAACTGGGGATCCCCGCGTATGACGAGGAGAAAAACGCCGGCATCATCAAAACGGTCGTTGTTCGAGCAGCCATTGCGACTGACCAAGTCCAAGTCACTTTCATCACTCAAAGCAAGAAACTACTCAAAAAGCATCAGCTATTGGAACGCATCAAGGCTGAATTACCGGAAGTCGTTTCAGTCATGCAAAACGTCAATCCGGGGCGAACCTCACTTATTTGGGGCGATGAGATGATCCACCTGGCTGGCCGTGAGACCATTACCGAGGTGCTTAACGACCTAAAATTCGATTTATCCGCTCGAGCATTCCTTCAAGCCAATCCCGAAATGACTTCAGTGCTTTACGATGAAGCTTTCAAGGCACTGGATCTCAAGGGCAACGAAAAATTGGTTGATGCCTATTCAGGTGTCGGCACCATCGGCCTGTCAGTGGCTAAACAGGTTCGCGAGGTCCGTGGGATGGATACAATTGCTGAAGCCGTTCAGAATGCCAATGCTAATTCGGTTCGAAACGGCATCTTTAACTGTTTATATGAGGTCGGTGAAGCCGAAGAACTGCTGCCTGAGTGGATCGACGGCGGATGGACACCAACTGCATTAATCGTCGATCCGCCCCGCACCGGCTTGGCAGATTCGCTGATTGATACCATTTTAGATATCGTACCGAAGAAATTTGTGTATATCTCCTGTAACCCATCGACCTTGGCACAAGATCTCATCAAATTGACAGAGAAATATAACGTTGAATATATCCAATCCGTGGATTTAATGCCGCAAACCTCCCGTTGTGAATGTGTTGTTAAATTCAAGAAAAAGTAACCATTAGTTCGAAAGGAGGCTCCCCATGCAAAACCCATTTGGTAATGGCAATAATGATGACAATAACCAAAATGATCCCAACAATCCAACTGGACTGCCGATTCCACCGAACTTTGCGACCGTTGTGAACAAAGAAAGCGGCCAGATTCGAATCGCCAAGGTTGGTCCGTCATTCACCGCCCTATTATTCAACCTCTGGGTGCCAATTTTTCGATCAGACTGGTATAACCTACTGTGTATGGCCGGAGTAGAAATTATTGCCGGAATGGCCCTCTCACTTGGAATGGGCCAACCGTTTCAAGTTGCCTATTCCGTTGGCTCATATGGCCTGGGAATTATCTGGATGCTGATTTATAATATGATGTACTTCAAGCACCTGTTCAATATCGGCTTTGTTCCCGCGGATGATCGGTCTAAGGAACTTCTCAGTGATGCCAATTATTGGAAAGAGCCAAAGGATAAGAATGAATAACGCAAAGTAGAAATAGGAGGAAGCTGCTGACAAAATGCTAGTTTTGCCAACAGCCTCCTCCTTCTATATTGCTGGAACTTGTGTCAATGCCGGCCGTGTAATGCCTTTCCTACTTGGAAGACCGCATCCTACTCGGTATTCTCTCAATGTTCCCTAACAGAATAGTGGAAAAATAAGCAGCTTCCGGCCGTATAAGGGGGATTATCCAAATATCCAAGCCCTGGATATTCGGATAATCCCCCTTATACTCTGGAAGCTAACCGCTTATTTTCCCACACTAATCTAAATTTTAACACGGTATCCCCGAGTAGCCTGCACCGCAGCTTGCCAGCCGCGATACAGCTTTTGTCTGCGGGAATCTTCCATCTTCGGTGTGAAAGTGCGCCCAGGTTCTTGGAGACTTTTGATTTCATCGATATCTTTCCAGAAACCGACCGCCAATCCAGCCAAAATCGCAGCACCAAAAGCAGTGGTGTTTTCGTCAGCGGCTCGTTGGATTGGTATATTTAAAATATCAGCTTGGAATTGCATCAAGTAACTATTCCGCGAAGCCCCGCCATCGGCCATCAATTCTGGAATGTGCATGCTGGTATCTTTTTCCATCGTCTGAATGATGTCCTTAGTGCCATAAGTAATTGACTGCAAGGTGGCCTTTACAAAATCATCCTTGGTGGTTCCACGGGTTAAGCCAAAGACTGCCCCGCGAACATCTTGTTCCCAGTATGGTGCCCCTAACCCGTTAAATGCGGGGACAACATAGACTTCATCGTCATCTTCAGAATTCATGGCCGCTTGGCGGGATTCAGGAACGTTGTCAATTAATTGCAGACTATCTGCCAGCCAGGATAGGGCAGTTCCAGCAGCAAAAATTGACCCTTCCAGTGCGTAGGTTACTTTGCCGTCGAAATTATAAGCGATAGTTGTCAGCAAGTTGTCATCAGAAATCTCAGGCTTGGATCCAGTATTCATCATGATGAAGGCACCATCACCATAGGTGTTTTTGATCATGCCGGGTTCAAAAGCCAGCTGACCAATCAAAGCAGCCGACTGGTCACCGGCAATCCCGGCAATCGGCACTTCAATGCCATAAAACTGGTAATTCTTCGTTGTGCCATAAAGTTCACTGGAAGTCTTAACCTCTGGCAGCATCGTCTTTGGAATGTTAAGTAATTTTAAAATGTCATCGTCCCATTGCAGCGTGTGAATATTGAAGAGCATGGTACGACTGGCATTTGAATAGTCGGTAACGTGATACTCACCCCCGGAAAGCTTCCAAACCAGCCAAGTATCAACCGTCCCAAACATCAACTCACCCTTTTCAGCCCGCTCTTGAGCGCCATCAATGTGATCCAAAATCCAGCGGACCTTGGTTGCTGAGAAGTATGAGTCAATAATCAAGCCGGTCTTCTTGTGAATCATCCCTGAATAGCCGTCATTCTTTAATTTTCGGGCCAAAGCGGCGGTTTGCTTAGACTGCCAGCCAATTGCATTATAAATCGGTTCACCGCTCTCCTTGTCCCAAATAAGGGTGGTCTCACGTTGATTAACGATTCCAATTCCCTCAATATCTTCGGGATGGATGCCGGCATCAATGAACGCAGAAGAAATCACATTTAAAACCGATGTCCAAATCTCATTAGGATCGGTCTCAACCCAGCCATTATGTGGGATTGCCTGCTTAACGGGCTTTGAAGCTTCAATCACTTTTCGACCGCTATGGTCAAAAATCATTGCCCGGGTTGAAGTGGTCCCTTGATCAATTGATAAAACATATTTTGGTGTGTCAGTTAACATTAGATTCCCTCCAAACACTAGAAAGCGATTACATATTCCACTAAATTTTTTTGGTAACTTGAATGAAAAATTGATATATGGTCTTTTATTTATATTAAAAAAGCACATTATGAACTATACCATAACGTGCATTACAATTCAAATTGCTGTTTCAATCACTTTTTGTGAAGCAATATGCAACTAGACCAATTAACGTTTTACTTGAACATGAATATCGTCACCGTTGTCATTGAGCTCTTCATCGTAACTAAAGCTGGCATCAGTGAAGTAATGTTTGATTTCTTTATTAACGTTCTCGAGCGGACGATTATCTCCGTCTTGGCGGTTAATTACGATTTCATATTCCTTCTTGTCATCGTCGGTGTTGACAAAACTATAAATCACATCAACGGTATTTAAAATTTCTTGAATCATTTGGCGTTCAGTCATTTCAATACCCCTTTCACTTACCTATATATCCACTTTAGCGCTAAATGCAAAAAAATGTTAATAAATTATTCTTAAGCTTATGCTTGTGAGAAAAATTGTTTACATCCAGCAGAATTGTGAACTATAATTAATTTTATCATAAGAGGTGACAATGTTGACTATTGCGACAAAAGAAATTTCAAATGAATTGATGAATGCATACAAAAACAAGAAGTTATTGCACATCCAGACCCATGACGGCACGCTGACAGGAAGTGTCGCTGCAGTCAACGACGATCAGGCTTTCATCGAGCGTCCCGCTAAGGGTGTGACGGTGGTTAAGTTGGGGAGTATTGAACGGGTTCAGATTTTAAATTAGTTTTTTGGTAGATTTTTTAGCGCTCTGTGGCTGGTTGGCTGCGGGGGCTTTTTTGTTTAACAGATTGAATCAATGCTGATGGTAGGAAGGATAGTAGGTTATCCGGATTAAGCTGAACCGGCTTGGGATCAATGACTTCACCTTGAAAGTGACAAAGAAGTCATACCGGCCATTAATCTTTGCTGCATAATAGCCTAAGTTTCCACTTCCTTGATCGTCAGTAGCAAATGTTAGTTTCACGTGATTTGTTTTTTTAAGCCATTTGTATGCTGCTGCGTTGCTTATCTTTCTTAATTCCTGGTACCGATGAGCGTGAATGAGATGGTTAATATCCCTTTCTATGTAGTCCTCAGCATGTTCATCGAAAGTGACGGCTGTCCACAAACAGTATGAACCAATTAATCCAACGATGGACACGATGGTAATGAGTATTTTTTTGATTCTCTACATCCCCTAACATTGATAATTAATTGTAGGATAGACCGACATATGTTTGTAGGCAAATTAAGTTGGTCTTCTTAGGTTGGTCGATCATTTTTTCCTGAAGCCCAGGTGCTTGTTGTGCTTAGTGTTCTCTTCGGCCTTGAAGATGCGCTCCGACCGCCGGCTGAAAGCCTGCCTAGTCCTGTGGACGACGCCCCAGGACCCTACTGCATAAACAAGAAACTCCCAGGATGAACATAATCCGCTCATCCCCCCTGTTCAATTCGATTGATGTTACTGTGGTCTGAGCACTTATCTTATTTACCGCTCCCTTCGGCCTTTAAGATACGCTCCGACGCCCCAGGACCCTACTGCATAAACAAGAAACTCCCAGGATGAACATAATCCGCTCATCCCCCCTGTTCAATTCGATTGATGTTACTGTGGTCTGAGCACTTATCTTATTTACCGCTCCCTTCGGCCTCGAAAATACGCTCCGACGCCCCAGAACCCTACTGCATAAACAAGAAACTCCCAGGATGAACATAACCCGTTCATCCTGGGAGTTTCTCGCTTATGCTCCGGGTCCTAATCGGGGCTCGTCGCGCTCTACTTGTTGTTCTCATACATCACATTTTCGAATTTCTTTCTTAACTTTTCGGTCAGCAAAATAATATTCTTCGGTGCCCGGTTCACGCTGAAGTCAAAGCAGAATCTCAGCGGAACTCCCATATTGAAATCTTCCTCGTAAGCCGTTACTTTTTTTGAATCAACATCAGGCTGATACCCCATCAAGACTTGCATTCCCAGCTTCTTGTGAGAATCCCAATTACTGGAATCTCGATGATTGTCCAGTAGCTTCCGCACTTTAATGCTCTCCAGTGCCCTGATTAACGTCTTCGCATTGCTAATTTTGTGTTGGACACCCAAGAAGACAAAATAACGATGCATCACTGGGATGACGGACGTGAAAAAAACGTTTGTTGCTGCAATTTTTTCTGGGAATAAATCCATGACAACTTCCTTAACCGACTTTGCAGAATATTGCCTCGGACTTCGTAATTGATATTTATAGGCTAAACCAACAAATGCCTGGGTAATATATTTGGCTGCTGCTCTTTCCGGTTGGGTTAATTTTCGAAATGAGCGGGTTGTTTGGAATCGCCTAAACCACAGACGATTATTTTCGAAATGCTTCTCAGCTTCTACTTCCGAATATTCTCGTTCCACAAGACCGCCTCCTCTACCGTGAATATTAACACGATTTGTGAAAGAACTGTATCAATTTGACCCGAACGCTTTTAGTAAAGATGTTCAAACCAAAGCAAATATTATACAATGGAATTCATGATTAATTGAAGGAGAATTCGAAGACCTAATGGCTAAAATGAAAGACTTCAAACAGCGCCTCTATTATCTGGGGCTGTCAATTATTATCAACTCGGCTGGAAATGCCCTGGCAATTTCCTCCAACCTGGGAAGCGCGGTCTGGACGGGATCAGCCGTTAATCTCTCTAAATGGGTCAATATCCCGCTTGGAACCACACTGTTTGGTTACGGAATCATTGTGACCTTAAGCAATCAGTTATTGCTTGGCTCGTTTGACCGGCGCCGCTTTTTCTCCAACTTACTGTACACTGTGCCGTTCAGCTACCTGGTAGCGTTATTTACTTTCATCTTTAACTCGCTGGGAGTTCCAGGAATGGACTTTTATGTCCGCCTCCTCTTAGATATTATTGGCCTCTACTGTGTTGCGATGGCGGTATCCATGTATGCTCGAGCCAATCTCATTATGCATCCCAACGATGACCTGGCTTACATCATCCGCTTCAAATACATCCATGGCAGCGCTGTTTTATCCCAGTGGCTAAGCTACATTCCACCGGTGGTCATCATTTCAGCGTCCTACTTTTTTACTGGAAAACTTTATGCGATTGGGTTTGGGACTATTTTTGCCTTATTGTTCCAGGGTTCAATGATGAAATAGTCCGACACCCACGCGTTCCCCAAACTTAAGCACCACGTTGATCTTTAATGAATGCCGCAATTCGTTTAAGGGTCTTTTTTGTTTCGGGCAATTTGAACCAGAGCGTGTAGTCATGGTAGCCGTCCTTAAATGCCGTCACTTCTGGATGAGCACCTTCTGCATGCTGTAAGGCGCCAATGAATTGAAGATCACAGGGGACCAGCATTTCGTTTGCACCGTAAAAGATCTGAATTGCACCAACTTCCTGTAACTGATTAGAGTCGGTGAAATCAACCCACTTTTCGGGGGTCGCGCCTTCATCAAACCAGCGGCCGATCTTCTGTAAGGTGGGAAGGTCTAATAAAATATCATTGTCAGCCCGCTTGGCAATTGACGGACTGGCCAACTTGGTGTCCAACCACGGCGAAATGAAGCTGCTGCCAGCTACCTTCCCCGGGTTATTCACCAGCAGCTGTAGGGCAATCTTGGCCCCCGCCGAGTCGGCGACAATAAAAGTCGGCAGTTCGGACTCGATCACCGTGTCAAATGCAGCCTGAGCAAATTGTAAAATTTCATCAGCGGAATGCTTTGGAAGAAGCGGAAAGTCAGCCACTTGGATCAAACTATTTGATTCGGTCGCAATTTTGGTAATCATTTCCAGCTGATCCTGATTCATCGGCACTGTGAATGCGCCGCCATGAAAATACAGAATTTGACTCGTCGGCTTTTCAATTGATTGAAAAGTAACCAATTGACCATTTTTAACCGGACGAATTTTGTATTGATTTGCGTTTTGCTGGAAAATATTGATCTTCTGATTTGGCTTCAGGAAGCTGTGGGCGACACTCTTTTTGTAGTTTTCGGTCCTAAACTTCCTGATTAACCGTTTAGCCATAAAGCTCATTGAAAGTCCTCCTCATTTCGCAGTTTCCTACGGTTAATTTTAATTCTAACCGAATTTATCTGACAGATTGTGGTCAAATACCGAAAAGTTCACAAAATCTTCACACTTTTTTCAAACTTTAATCACAATCATTCTATATACTAAAAGCATAAACATAAAGTGATACGTCATTTTATGTGGCAATAAATTAAATCCCCCTTTAATTTATTACTTTTGTGTTCATATTCTTCCTCTAGAATATAGGTAACTTGAGGTAAGACATCCCCGTGTCTTATCTTTTTTTGTGCCCGGCATTCAATTGGGCTTCAAAATTCACAAAATCTTCACAATTTATTCATACTTTGGTTAAACTTTTCCTGTATGCTGTTTATGAATAGAAGTTAAGGCTTCTCTTCACCTCATATTTGTCAGAAATGATCAAATCAATTTTGATTTAAACCTTATCTCCCCCTCAAAAAAAGATTAAGGTGTAAAAGGACTGTTGCGAAAGTCATCAACTTTCACCGCAGCCTTTTTTGTCCGCTAAGATTAGTTTGGTAAAATTCACAAAAAGTTCACACTTTCGTCCAACTTTTTTTATATTTATCAGGTATATTATAACCATGAGCAAGAGATAAACGAGATTTATTTCTACTCACCCCCAATAACATTGAGCAGCAAATCAATCCCCCCATTGATTTGTTGTCCAAATCATCATATTCATATTCTTCTCAGAATATTGAACTGAAAGGCCCGGCTCCCCCGCTGGGCCTTTTTTCTGTGCTCAAATTATCTGGGAACGCTATAATTAACAGTAATGAATATGGGAGGGAGCAGCTCAATGGCAAAATTCCAGGCGAAGTATCAATCAAGATTCAAAAAGCATTATCAAAATATGATCCGGGCCAGTCGGTACACAGAGGCCGACTTCAAGGCGATCGAAGACCAGCTCCTAAGCGGCCAGCCAGTCGCAGAAAAGAATGATGATCACGTCATCAAAAGCAGAAAGCCACAGCGCGCGCTATTTATTAAGGGAAGTTGGTTGCTGATTTACGAAGTTGTTGGCAGTACTGTCCGCTTTTTGGATACCGGGCGTCATGGGGAAATCTAGACAAAAAAGTCTAATCGACAGCCGGGTACGTTCTGCGTTCAATTAGACTTTATTATTCCAAAAACATTATTTGGTTTTATAGAAATACTGAGAAATGCCGTATGCTTTAATCGCATTCTGGTGTTCATGCCTTATATGCCGAATAAAGATTCGACTGTCATATCCTGGCAAATATTTTGAATTTCGAAGACCACATCCCCAATAAATCTTTTGTTGATTCTCAAACTTCGAAAAAATTAAGCTGGATTTAGTTGGATCCACTGGGTCACGGACTGTTCCAAGCATAATGGCACCGAGAAAGACCCCCGGGTACTGGCGGACAGTTGTTTCCATAGCAGACTTTTTGAAGCTGAGCTTGTACTCACGCCACTTGCTGCTAGTGTTCTTGTGTGTTGCCCATGAACCTAAGAACTCATCAGGAATACTTGTCCAGTAATCCTTGGCTAACTTATTTGGCAAATAATGATAGGCATATACTGGCGTGCCAGTCGAAAATACTTTGCCCGCAAATCTACCCTTAATTGCAGGCTGCCCGTCTTGTGCTGCCGACTTCAGGACAATTGGGCGATACCCCTTTACCTTGATCTGCCAATAGCCATATTTATTTGGCTTGATCAGCTTCACTCGATGACTTTTTAGCGACACAACCAATCCTGCGCGTTGATTCATTTGAGAAACAGTTGTTTTGGTCACGCTAATTTTCGTATACCATCCCTTTTGATCATTGTAATACCACGTCCCACGTAATGTCGTTGGCGTGGTGGAATATGTACCTCTGTTTGCGGAAGCAGTACTTGCTTGTAACCCCATGTAAAAACTAACACATGCTAAAATAAGCAATACCTTCAAATACCAATATCTATTCATGAATTCTTCCCCCTTAGGTCCACTTTACCGCATGTGAAAATAAATACAATAAAAGATCTTAACTAATTTTGTTTGAACCCAACCGTCAACATCGTTGCAATTTTTGCCGTCTTCATCCATCATAATATCGAATTGAGAACCAGCACCAATCTCACAAATCAAACATTCAAAATGTAAGGAGTCGCACGCATATGAAAGCAGCAATTATTAACGATTTTACCAAGGGTCCCGAATATGGTGACTTCCCAGATCCAGAAGTTAAAGATGGCGAAGTTGAACTCCATGTGTTAGCCGCGGCGGTTAGCCAGCTGGCCCGATCCAGAGCGAACGGCACCCACTATTCAGCTGCCAGCACTTTGCCGATTATTCCCGGCGTAGATGCCGTTGGAGAGACTCCTGACGGCGAACACTTTTACTTCAATAGCAGCAATAACATCTATGGAACGTTGGCAGAAAAGGCCGTTGTCAATCGACGCGCGTTGTTTCCGATCGACAATACCTTTGACCCCGCCATCGTCGCCGCTACAGCCAATCCAGGAATGTCATCCTTTATGGCAATTAAAGAACGACTGGGAGCAGACAACCTCCGCGGTAAGCGCGTCTTAGTGTTGGGGGCGACGGGTGCTTCAGGCCAACTCGCCATTCCCATCAGCATCAGCTTTGGCGCCAGTGAAGTCATCGGTGTGGGCCGTAATCCCGAAAAATTGGCCAAGCTCGACCAGTTTGGGGTCACCTCAACGATTAAGTTAACTGATAATGATGATCAACTGAAAGCAGATCTGGCAAAGATCGGCGACATTGATGTGGTTTTAGACTACCTTTGGGGCGATATTGCCGCCACCACGATTGCCGATATGATTTCCCAACGCCAAGATCCACAACACACCTTAACCTGGATTCAAATCGGTTCGATGGCCGGCCAGAGTTCACCTTTAAAGGGCAGTCTGTTTAGAAGCATAGATTTCCGTTTAATTGGGAGTGGCTTTGGGTCGTTTACGGCTGCCAACCTGGGCGATGACATGCCAGCATTATTAAAAATGATCACGGATGGCAAAATTGCCGTCCCGGTGACCACCTTCCCACTCAGCCAAATCGCTGAGAAATGGCATGACTACGGCGACAACCGCTTAGTCTTTTTACCTTAATTGAATAAAAGTGACACCAGGACCAGAAGCATTTGATCCCAGGTTCAAACAAATAACGCCACCATCCCGACCAGGAATGATGGCGTTATTTAATGAGGCCGTACATATAAGATTCCGCTTTTAAAGGTTTTGTCGGAGATCCTCGTTACAAGTAATAGACTTCCAACCCACCCAGATTAACCTTACCAGTCAAGTAAACCCGTGGGCCTTCGTGTGGTGAATGGTTATCAAATACTTGAACGGTCCCCATTGCCGGATCAATGTTGTTAATGATTTGCCAATCACGGGGGACGAACAGCTTGATTCCAGACATATAATCATCAATGTGAATTGTCGCCGATTCGCCGGTAATTACAGCCTTATCAAAATAGGCTTTGACCCCAGACATTGAGGCATGAATGGTCGCCCGCTTAAAGTCATCAGACTCAACGTAGCGCACTGTGTCTCCCATGGTTGCCTCGATCACGGTCGTTGACTGGTCCGATGTGTCAATGTAATCATCATCCCAGTCATCAGAAAAATTTCGATTAGACCGCCAATCCCAGTGATACCAACTGCGATGTGGGTGAAAAATAATTGACAGCCCAATTGTCACTAGCAGCGCAATGCCAAGAATCGTCCACGGGACCAATTTGGTAATCCCCAGTGGGCCGGCGTACAGCATTGCCAGAAATGCCACTGAAAAAACACTGCCAACAATACTTAGATCAACCAGCGACGTCAATAAAACAATCGCTAAAATCACGGTCATAATCAAAGTGAAGGCACTAATTTGAAAGTTAAGCCAGCCCATCCCAACGGCGAGCCACGCAATTGCGGCCGCCAGAAACACGATTCCGGCAACCCATCGATGCTTATTCATTGTAGACATTTCATTACCCTCTTCTCTCCAGCCTGTCCTTGAGCGGCTTATAGTATCTGCGCGATACGTAGACCTGCTTGCTGGAATTCTTAAATTTCACCACGACACTTGAAACTGAACGTGTCAGGGAAAAGACGTTGCCAAGATTAATAATTGCTGACTTCGAGATCCGCATGAACTGCCCCGTTAACATCATTTCCAGCTCATAAAGCCGGTGATGGATAGCGTACTCGTTGGCTACCGTGTGGGCGTGAACCTGACGATCAACCGTTTCAAAAAAGAGCACATCGTCCAGGCTCAAATAGTACTCACTGTCGCCTTTGTAAAAGACCAGCGATTGAACCTTGGCAGACTGCCGTGAAATGGCGTCGTACAATTGGGCAACTTCAGCATCATACTTGGGTGCCTTAATGACAATCTCTTTGTCGGTCAAGCTATCATCAATTTCAACCCGGACTTTCATCAAAACACCTCTCCCCAATACATGCTTAATTTAACTACACCAATCGCCCGACGTAAACCGGTTTTGCGTAAGCGGTCATTAGTCGTGTACAAGTGGTCAAATTGTTGCACTATTTTTCAAATCATAACACAACGTAAGAGAGCGACGAGACCCGGGAGTCGCGGTTTCTAAGGGTACTTTGATTAAAGTCCCTGGGTTTGGGACTTTAATCAAAGTACCCTTAGAAGTTAGCGGCTGGGTCGTCGCCAAGTAGGCTAGGCAGGGGTTCCCCCGGCCGTCGGAGCGCATTTTAAAGGCCGAAGGGAGCACAAAATAACCTAACAAACGTGCTTCTGAATTAAAGCGGTTAGTTTCCAGAATATAAGCCAGCCATCTGAATATCCCGGGTTTGGATATTTAGATGGCTGGCTTATATGGCTGGAAACTGTTTTAATTTGCACGTTTCTGCTATAGAACATTCGAAATAATAAAGTACGGGTGGGACGATAATTATTTTTGGTCCAGCCTCTTGCGTCCCACTCTGGCTTTAATTAATTGTGAATCCCTAAAAATTAACTCTATTGAAGTAAAAGCCTATTCCAAACCGACCCGGGCAAATATCTCACCCACGTGGCGAATATGATAATGGTAATCGAACGCATCGTTGATTTGGTCTTCACTCAACGCATCGGTAATCTTCTTATCACCCTCAACCAAATCTCGGAACTGAATTCCCTTATCCCATGACTGTTTGGTTAGCGGCTGAACCAGATCATACGCCTGCTCACGCGTCATCCCGGCATCGATTAACTTCAACATGACCCGTTGGCTATAAATCAAACCATAGGTCAGACCCATGTTGCTCTTCATGCGTTCTGGGAAGACCGTCAGTCGATCCAAAATTCTGGTGAAGCGGTGCAACATATAGTCTAGTAGCGTCAAAGTGTCCGGAATAATGATCCGTTCTGCGGATGAATGGGAAATATCACGTTCGTGCCATAGGGCAACATCTTCATAGGCCGTTACCATGTGACCACGAGCAACTCGTGCCAAGCCACAGATGTTTTCAGATCCAATTGGATTCTTCTTATGCGGCATGGCAGAAGATCCCTTTTGACCGGCGTCAAAATGTTCTTCGACTTCATGAATCTCAGAACGTTGCAGTCCCCGAATTTCAGTGGCAAATTCTTCCAAACTCGTCGCAATCAACGCTAACGTTGAAATGTAATCGGCATGCAGATCACGGGGCAAAATTTGGCTGGTGATTTCCTGTGCCCGCAGCCCAAGCGAGTCACAGACGTACTGTTCAACAAATGGCGGCACATTGGCGAAGGTTCCAACAGCACCCGAAATTTGGCCGGCTTCCAATTCTTTAGAAGCAGTCTCAAAGCGACGTTTGTTCCGGTTCATTTCTGAATACCAGCGGGCAAGCTTGAGGCCAAAAGTAGTTGGCTCTGCTTGAACACCGTGGGTCCGGCCAATCATAACCGTATCTTTGTATTTTTTTGCTTGTTTGGCAATGACATCAATAAAGGCATCAATATCTTTTCGAATAATTTCGTTAGCCTGCTTGATTCGAACACCCCAGGCAGTATCAACCACGTCGGTACTCGTGACACCATAGTGGATCCATTTCTTCTCAGGGCCAAGTGACTTAGACACGTCACGGGTGAAGGCGACGATATCGTGATGCGTGACCGCCTCAATTTCGGCGATCCCATCGACATCAAATTTGGCGTTCTTTTTGATCTTTTCAACGTCCTCAGCGGGGATCTTCCCCAGCTTGGACCAGGCTTCATCAATGGCAATCTCAACTTTAAGCCAGGAAGCATATTGATTTTGCAGTGACCAGATGTTACTCATTTCAGGTAAAGAATATCTATCTATCATAACGAGTCCTTTCTACTAAATAATGACAGGATAATAATACCATATTGTTCACTTTTTGACTATATTATGAGAATAATAATTACCTTTCGTTCGTATTCGGTTTGAAAGTCGAATATTAAACGTTTTACTTGTGAAAATTATTAACCTTTTGGTTGATTAATGGAATGCAAGTTGGTATTATTAAAAATGCTGGGTAGATTCCTGGCAATAAAATTTAGAGGTGTTCATATGTCATCTATTGTGATTGTTGGAAGTCAATGGGGCGACGAAGGGAAAGGTAAAATCACCGATTTCTTCGGCCAAAGTGCTGATATTATTGCCCGCTATCAAGGCGGCGACAATGCCGGCCACACCATTGTATTTAACGGCAACAGCTATCATTTACAACTTATCCCATCAGGTATCTTTGATCAGGAAAAGTACAGTGTGATTGGTAACGGTGTTGTCGTTAACCCCAAATCCTTGATCAACGAAATGGACAATTTGAAAAAGGATGGGATCAGTACCGATAATTTGAGAATTTCAAACCGTGCTCAAGTCATCATGCCCTACCACATTCTCTTCGATGGTCTTCAAGAGCAGAAGAAAGATTCTAAGATTGGGACAACCAATAAGGGAATCGGCCCTGCTTATATGGACAAATACGAGAGAATTGGCATTCGAATTGCCGATTTGCTTGATAAGGAGATCTTTGAAGAAAAACTTCGAAGCAATCTACAAGTTAAGAACGAATTACTCACTAAAATCTATGACCATGAACCATTAGAATTTGAACCAATCTTCAATGAATATAACGAATATGCCGATCGAATTCGGCCATACGTTGTTGATGCTTCCTATATTATTAACAACGCACTTGACGATGATAAAAATGTTCTGTTCGAGGGTGCCCAAGGGGTCATGTTAGACGTTGACCACGGCACTTATCCATTCGTCACCTCATCAAACCCAAGTGCCGGCGGTGCAGCTGTCGGAACCGGCGTTGGTCCCAACCGAATCGATCACGTGATCGGCGTCTGCAAGGCCTACACGTCACGAGTCGGTGAAGGCCCTTTCCCAACCGAATTGCATGATGAGATTGGGGATCACATCCGTGAAGTCGGCCATGAATATGGGGTTGTGACGAAGCGCCCTCGTCGAATCGGCTGGTTTGATAGTGTGGTTCTCCGCCACTCCGCCAGAGTCAGCGGCTATACTCATTTAGCTCTGAATTGTTTAGATATTTTAACTGGTATTAAAACATTGAAGATCTGTGTTGCCTACGAACTAAATGGCAAGAAGATTGACCACTACCCTGCCACTTTAAAAGAACTCGATGCCTGCAAACCCGTATACGACGAACTGCCGGGATGGGATGAAGACATTACCAAATGTAAGACATTTGATGAACTGCCAACCAATGCGCAGAATTATTTGAACCACGTCCAAAAAGCAGTCGGCGTCCCTTATGCAACCTTTTCAGTTGGTCCTGACAGAGAGCAGACGAATGTGGTGGAGAAGGTGTGGTAAAGAAACAGTGAGCGGAGCCAGGCGGTTAGGAATCGCAGTGTAAGTCTCCTCAGAGAGAAATTCGCGGTTTTGGAATTTGTCTCTGAGGTGCTTACATGGAGATTCCTGCCTGGAGGAGCTGTCCTCAAATGTCGAATCAATCACAAAATCCCACTTAAAGAAGCTGTCCTAAAACCTCGGAGGTAAAATCATGGAAGTATTTGATTACGAAGATATTCAACTCATCCCCAACAAGAACATCATTAAGAGTCGGAGTGACGCTGACACTTCAGTAAAATTTGGCCCCAAGACATTTAAGATTCCCGTTGTTCCAGCTAACATGGAAACGGTTATCGATGATGACCTGGCCGTTTGGCTCGCCCAAAACGGTTACTTCTACATCATGCACAGATTCCAGCCCGAAAAACGTGAAGGCTTCATCAAGATGATGCACTCAAAAGACCTTTATGCTTCTATCAGTGTTGGTATCAAGCCTGAGGAATATGAATTCATCGACCAGCTGGTTGCCGACAACGAAAAGCCTGAATATATCACGATTGACGTTGCTCATGGTCATTCAGACTACGTTATCCAGATGATTCACTACATCAAGGAACAATTACCAGATAGTTTCTTGATTGCCGGAAACCTGGGAACTCCTGAAGCTGTTCGCGAAATTGAAAACGCCGGTGCTGACGCTACCAAGATTGGTGTCGGTCCTGGTAAGGCATGTATCACCAAGCTCAAAACTGGCTTTGGGACTGGCGGCTGGCAGTTAGCTGCCCTGCGTTTGTGCTCAAAAGCCGCCAGAAAACCAATGATCGCTGATGGTGGGATTCGTTACAACGGCGATATTGCCAAGTCCGTTCGTTTTGGCGCTTCGATGGTCATGATTGGTTCATTATTTGCCGGTCATGAAGAAACCCCTGGTAACCTGATCAGCATTGACGGTAAGAAATACAAGCAATACTGGGGTTCAGCATCTGAACGCCAAAAGGGTGCCTACCGCAACGTTGAGGGTCGACAAATGTTAGTTCCTTATCGTGGACACATTTCAGATACTTTGAATGAAATGGAGCAGGACCTGCAGTCGTCGATTTCTTACGCCGGCGGCCGTAAACTGAATGATATTACCAAAGTTGATTACGTGATTGTTAAAAACTCGATCATGAATGGTGATTAACCCCCATTTATGTTAATCATTAAAGTGCCTTGAAACAGCTGAACAGCTGGCTCAGGGCACTTTTTTTGCACAATATTCTAGTAGAGAGCGATATAATACTTGCCTTTTGAAGATGCAAACGGCTACACTAATATTAAATGGATCATCATGAAGGGACTTGTTGTCAATGGATAACCTGTTTGACGTTTTACAGATGGTACGCTTTAACCATTTAGCATTTGATTCATCACAGGTCGTGATCACCGATGTTGACGGGAAACCGAACGGGATTTTAACCGACCTTTTTCGTGACGTGGTCAACAAAGTCAATTTATTCATCGACTTGTCTGAAGCTCACGACGCCGGTGACGTGGTTGCATCTCTCAAAGCCCATACCCCCTTGCCAGCCGATGTTTTGGATGAGTATGGCAAGATTTTAAGGGAGCCGCTTGTCGGCATCAATTTTGCCCCCCAGAAGGGTCAGATTGAGTTGTTGGTACGAGGTTGATTACTTGTATGCCAAGGTATTCGCTTGATGCGGATGCCTTTTTACGTATTGAAAGCGCGTTGCGACGCCCCTGATCCCTATTGTATAAGAAAAGCCTCAACAAACGAACAAGTTCGCCATTGTGGCTACTCACGACTGCTATCTAGTGGAAACGCGTTCCGACGACCCTGATCCCTACTGCATAAGAAAAGCCGGCCAACGATGAACAAGTTCATCATTGACCGGCTTCCCTTATGCTCCGGGATCACCCCGGGGCTCGTCACGCTCTGTCGCGTTTGTTATGCTCTTCCGAGCTCCCTTCAGCTTTTAAAATACGCTCCGACGACCCAGGGCCCCGCCACATAAACAAAAACATCCAACGATGAACAAAGACCGTTCATCATTGGATGCTTTCGCTTATGTTCCGACGGCCGAATGCAAACGGCCTAGCCTACTTGGTGGGCCCTAACCGGGTCTTGTCGCGCTCTAGTTTAATGCCCATGCACCCATTCCTTGTGAATGGTAAATCCGTGCTGCATCATTTACTTGTTCGCGCCAGTCATTACTTGTTGTGTAAAGTGATTGGTACAAACCATGAGCAGTTGAGCTTGGGTTTTGTGCTGATGGGTTGTTTCTTGATTCACGGTAACTGATGGCCATCCAAGTTGATGCTGAAACACCAGTCTTTTGTTCCATCAATTGAGCTGCTTGTTGAGCAACTGAACCGCTGGTAGCAGTGCTAGTTGAAGTTGATGCTTGGCTAGTCTGTGCTTGGTTCGTTTGAGTTTGAGCTGGTTGGCTGTAACTCTGAGTCTGTTGAGTCGTTGCGGTTGCTGCATGTGCGCTACCTTGAGTATTTGATGTGGCGTCAGCTGAAGGAATTGTTAATTGCTGACCAACTTGAATGACGTTTGCATCCTGAAGATTGTTTGCGCTCTCGATAGCCTTAACTGAGGAATTGTACTGTTGTGAGATTCCCCATACGGTGTCGCCTGACTTAACTGTAACTATTGTGCTTGCTGAAGCATATGCGGATCCTGCGAAGAATAAACCAATAGCTGCAGCTGAAGTAGCGAAGATCATAGATAATACTTTTTTCAAAATTACACACTCCTATATCTGTGTCTAGAATTTTTGTCGACCTCATCGATCAACAATACATAGTGTATAGTTACGAAGTTACCATCCAATATCACGCGTATTAAGAAAAATGGGATTGACGTAACTAATGTAACGAGCGGGTAATGTTTGTCAAATTAAAAAATATGATCTTCTAGGTAAAACGTTGTTAAAGTAGCAATACTAATCGTTTTCACGTGCTTTCAAATGTTTCAGTCCGATGCCGGTAAAGCCACTAATGATTGAAAAAATTGGTGAAGAAAGACTAAAAACAGCAAATGGCAGATAAGAAATCGTCGACACTTGAAGCGTATTAGCCGCAAAAACACCTGCGACCCCCCACGGAATCAAGTAATTAATCACTGTTCCGCCATCCTCAAGGGCCCGACTCAAAGCAACCGGCGCTAATTTTGCTTTGTCAAAGGTTGATTTGAAGGCATTTCCAGGCAAGATGACTGACAAGTATTGTTCACCCACAAAGATATTGACACCGACGCCACTTAAAATAACAGCTAAAATGAGTGAGCCATTTGACTGCAGCTTACGCGACAGTGGCCCCATCACAGCGTCAATTACACCAAATTTCATGAGAAAACCACCCAAAGCAAGCGCTGAAATAATCAAGGCAATGGTCGTCATCATGCTGGCAATTCCGCCTCGAGTTAGTAATTGATCGACGCTTTTATTACCCGTGTGCGACACGTAGCCGTTGGTCAACGTGTTCACCACTGTTTGAACTTTTGTTTTCGGCTCTTCAATGTATTGCATAAAAACGGCCACCAAAATATTGATGAATAGGGTTGGAATGGCCGGAATTTTTTGCCAGGCACAGATAAACATCAAGACAATTGGAATAAATGTCCACAGTGAGATACTGAAATGATTAGTCAACACGTTAATAGTTCGGTCAATTGAGGCCGGATTGAGTTGGGCGTGGGTACGACCGATCAAAAAGAACACAATTAATGACGTGAAAAAGGCGGGGATTGTCGACCACATCAAGTTTCGAATATGGTCGAACAAGTCCGCCCCAACCACGGCTGAGGCCAAATTTGTTGAATCTGATAACGGAGAGGTTTTATCACCAAAAATTGCGCCAGAGATAACAGCTCCGGCAATCATGGCCGGATTAATTCCCATCGTCAAACCCATACCCAAAAAGGCAATTCCAATCGTTGAAACGACCGTAAAGGCGCTGCCAATTGCGGTTCCGACAATTGTACAAACCACAAAAACAGACGGCAGGAACCATTCGGCACTAATTAAATGAAAACCATAGACCATCAGTGACGGAATCACGCCTGCAGCGATCCATGAACTAATCAATGCACCAATTAAAATAAAAATAAACATTGGGATAATGCCGGTCGAGATTCCGTTAATGATTCCTTGATTGACAGCGTTCCAGGAAAAGCGACGAACTTTGGCCCAGGCAATTAATAGCAGAATCACAAACAAGATTGGAATTTGCGGCGAAATTTGCAGTTTAATCACGCTGAAACCCATGATCATAAGCATCATCAACAATACGATAATACCTTCGGTTAAACTAATTGTTGGTTCTTTGACATCATTTTCCATTTCATTTACTCCTCCATATAAAAAGCGTCCCCTAGTCAAAAATAGACTAAGGGACGCTTCAGCGTGGTACCACCCAGTTTAGCTGTCATTACACAGCTCACTCACTAGATGATATCGGCTCTAGTTATTATCCGTTAAAATCGCCACGGTATTTTGTCAATCCGTCCTGACCGGTTCGCATCTCCCACCGGCTTTCTGACACCCAGAGGAATTGACTACTTCATGTGGCTTACATGATTAAATTAATAATTCGTGCTGCGAATCCCAAAGAATTCTTCAGGATAGTAAATCTTGCCGCCCTTATGGTACAAAGCACCGTCAAATAATGGTTTGATCAAATTGTCATTGAAATCAACCGCAACGGTTGGCAAAATGTTGAAGTTATCAGCAGGGACATAGTTGTTTTTAAAGAAGAAATCAGAGTGGTCAATTGCACTAACGGCATGATAGCCCGCCAATCGAGCCCGGGTTTCTAATTCAATTACCATCTCTTGGCCAATGCCGTCGTTTCGATAACCATGCAAAACACCAATTTCAACGATGGACACGATTGGGAATTTGACAGTCGCAGAACGAACCTCCGCCGGCACCATCATGGCGTGGCCAATCACTCGATGGTTGTGGTCTTTTGCGACGACCTCAAATTGATCGTTATAGGATTCGCTGTCCCGCAGACGATCGACCATATCGACCTCATCACCGTCTGTGTTTGGCCCGTCATTTTGATAACTATCTGCGATAATACCTCGTACAGCCGCATAATCTTTGCGATCAATTGTCTCTACTGAAAATTTCACAATTTCATCTCACTATCTATATTTTTCCAACTTGTCTATAATTATATCTAAATGGTATCACAAATTTCGTTATGAAAGTTGGTCAATTATGTCAACCAAATCTAAACTAACCATAATTAGCATTTTAACATACTGTGCCTTTGTTATCTTGGCTTTATTCACTAATATTTTATCGCCAGAAAAAATTGGCATCACTTGGACGATCTTTTGGTATGTTGCCGCTGCTGGAATTGTTTACTACCTATGGTTTAAGAACCTGGTCTTTCAGCGAGTCATGTATTACAGCAAAGCCCTCAATCTAACCCAGGTCGACTTGGCAAAAATGCTACCCAATCTTAAAGAAAGCCAAGTGGTCCCAGATCCCGGCAAGCCAGCAATCATCGCACCAATATTCAACTTCCCGCTTCAGGGACTAGACATCCTGAATGCCAAGCTAACCCCAATGGCAAAACAAAAAGGCATCCCGCCGTTTCGGTAGAATACCCATCAAACTGATTGAACCTCTGCTAATTTTTGATCAAAATATTTTTGTAATTTCTCTTTTGGATAGACACCGCTCACCTTTTCGACTGCTTTGCCATTCTTGAAAATGACCAGGCTAGGCACACTCAGGACGTGATACTTTTCAGCAACTTCCTGGTTACCGTCGACGTTCATCTTGCCAAAGTGAATTTGGTCGCCATAATTAATTTCTAAATCGGCCAAAACCGGGTCCAAAATCTTGCAGGGACCACACCATGGTGCCCAGAAATCAATTACAGTCAGTGGATTATGGGTTTCAGCCGCTAAATTTTCAGGCGTTATCTCCGTGCTCATCGTTAGTCCTCCGCTTTTTTCTGACATAGTGAATAATCAAAGTAATGATGACCGCCGCAATCACGATGCCGCCAAAGATTGCGGCCGGAATTTCAATATCAATCGCCGGAATCGACAGAAACAGTTTTAAGGCAATGATTCCAATTAAAACGTACGCCATTGGCTGAAGCTCGGGGATAATCCCCATCAGCTTCATAATGACTTCGGCAACTCCCCGCATGGCGAGGATACCGATCATCCCACCCAGAAGGACAATCACCGGGTTGGATGAAATTGCCAGGGATGCCAGGACGGAATCGATTGAAAAGACCACATCCATGAACTCAATTTGGGCAACCACCGACCAAAACAGTGAAACTCCGTGCCGTTTACTGCCAGCCAGCTTCTTGGTCCGAACAATCTTGGTTTTCCGGAAAAACTGGTAAACCAGATAGAATAAGTACAGCGAGCCGACAACTTTAATTTCCCAAAAATGAATCAGGTAAGTCCCGGCTCCAATGATTAGGAAACGGAATAAATAAGCACCCCATAAGCCATAGAACAGGGATTTTTCCCGCTGGACTTTGGTTGGCAGTGCCTGGGTCTGAGCGGCTAGAACCACCGCGTTATCCACTGACAGCAAACATTCAATCGTTACCAGCGACAGAATGATTAACCAGTCACTGCCGCTGGTGATGACCGTTTCCCAATTATGGGGATCAAAAAATGGCCCGTATAGATCAGAAACCCAATTCAACAATGTGGCGTTCACCTCAACAAATTTTTCATTTAAACGGCCTTCAAAGAATCCTGACCCTCTTAGACACGTTCATTAATTGCTTTTAAATCATAACGGCTTAGCTGATATTTGACAATCAGGCGGTTCAATTTGGCAGCGTAGTGAGGATCGGTTGCGTACCCATTTTCCTGCAGTAAGTGGGTTGATTTGCGGTAACTCAAGATGTTTTTGGCTTTGATGAACTTATCGCTCACCAGTTGGTTGTGGTCAGCGATCGAAGCCGCCAAGTTCGGATACTTTCTAAACTCGGCCAGGACCTTGATTGACTTGCCATTTTCAACTTCTCGGGTGTAGAACTGGACCGATTGGCCGTGGTACCGACCTTTGATACCAAATAAATTGTTGGCTTGCGTTGACAGTTCGGATGTTCCAAACTGAGACTCCAGAATTGCCTGGGCAATGACAACGCTTGGCAGTACTTGGCGATTCTTCAAATACAGCTTAACAGCCGGCGCCCCTACTCGGCTGATAAAGGTTCGCTTTTGCTCGGTCGAAAAATGATCGGTCTTTTTTTGAACCAATGTCGGCACAGACCTTCGCTGCGGACGGTGACTCAGCTGGCCGCGCAATGAAACGCCGGCTGCCAACACCGCAAACGTCAGTAATAATATGACAGTAAACCGCCAGCCTTGTTTTCGCAACGTCATTTCTCCCCGCTAATATCCTCAATACATTAGTTTAACTCATTAAAGCTGATTTGGTCAGCTACTTTGAAAAATTTTACTTCATTAAATTCGATCAGCTCATCGGTCAGCTGAACTTTGGCGACCGACTTGGCATGATATGGCTGATAGTAGTAGTTGCGGCTTTCACAACAAACGGCCGCCCGGTAGACGGAATAAGTCGGCTGGTGTTCCTTACTCTTTGGCACATTAACTGCATCCAACAAATGCCAGCAGTTATCAACGGCTTCATTTTCGTTTCCGGGGACGTCAATTCTTTCCTTTAAGTAGGCTGCCCGAATGAATCTTGATCCCGGGGAGTATGAACCCGGGGGAATTGATTTGCCAGATACGTTACCGGTGGTCACCCGTGGTGTATTGAGCGGAACCGTTCCATTCATAAAGTCCGGTGTGAAGTCCAGATACTTGTTCAACTTCTCAATCTGTCTGCCGAAGTGATTGCTGTTGGTCAAGACCCCCAGTGGATTTTCAATCATTTCAATCGGCGTCGTCACCGGTTCAATCACGACGATGCGGCCAGTCGGATCGCTGGCAGCAAAATGCAGTTCACTGTGACCATACTTCATCAAGCTATACTTGTCAGCCATCAGTTCAATTTCTTCAACATGTGCCTCAATATCTTCAACCGATCGGTAATTGGACAGCAAAAAGAATGATAGCTCGAACGGTGCCAAATGAATTTTATCTTCACCCGGTGTCTCAACAAGCTGACTGCCATTCGTAAACGTTAGCTTTTGAACAGCCAAGCCAAATTCATTAACGCCATCTGACATGTCAATTCGCCTGGCGTGCTGGTGGCCAGAGCCCAGCGTGGCATACTTAGTGACGTAACGTTTGTCATCATATACTGAATGCCACCCATAGTGACGGGGGACAAAAACGGGGGAAGCCCCCAGCGTTGGCCAATACATGGGCGCCGTCTTCTTGGCCAATTTGAAAAATACTCGTACACACGTTTCGAACCTCCCATCAATCACCGATTCATTTACACAACAATTTTCTCAATATAACACAAAACGCCTAAAACGTATCGCACTAGGCCTTATAAAATGGTAAACTCTTAATATATGAGCCTTTTTCACACATACATATTTAGGGGACGAATCAATGAAGGAAACTATCGCAAAATTACACAAAAATCGCCTATTCACGCTGTTAGTATGGCTGATTATCACATTTATTGCAATTATAACCGCTCCAAACGTCACCGACACGCTTCAGACGTACAGTCAGCCAACCTTTTCTAAAGGCTCTCAGCCGGCACAAGCCCAACAGCTTCGAAAAGATTGGGGCTATAATCTTGCGAAGACATCAACCATTAACGTGGTCTATACGAATCCACACGGCAAGATTACTCATCAACAGCAGACTAAGATTGACAATACGTTAAATAAGCTGAAGGCGCACCAATCATTTTATAGTATTAAGAAGATCGTGACTGTCAATACCAATGTCGCAGGCAGACAGCAGTTACTGTCAAAAGATGGCTCAACTCAGAATGCGATGTTGGACATTGATGCTAAAAGCAGTACGCTGCGGGTTCTCACCAACGAATTGGTCGGAGAAGTCCAGGTCAATGGCTTGAAGTCCTACGTTACCAGCCCCGAAATTGTTCGCGACGTCAATAACCAAAAGACCGCCCAAGTCACCAACATTGTCTTGATCACTTTATTTGCCGTGTCAATGCTGATCGTTGGGATCTACTTCAGATCGTTATTCGCTCCGATTATTTCTTTCATCACCCTCTTTGCGGCATTCACCACTTCATTCAGTCTCTCAACCACATTGGCAAAGCATTTTCACTTTGCTTTCACCCAATACACGCCACTTGAAATTGGCATCGCCACGGTTGTGATTGGCACGATTTGGAACATTTACATTTACCGTAAGCTCAGAAGCGTCCTGGCCCTCCAACGAGAAGCACGCTACGCTACGCAACAGACGATCTCTGACCTGCGATTCCCAATCACAATTGTCGGGAGTGCCTTGGCGATGATCTTCGCCTGCTGTGGGTTTATCAACTACGATCAACTGAGGTCACTGTGGGTTCTTGGCATTACGTATGTTGTCTTAATGTTAGCCGTCCTAACCCTCAACGCCGTTTTCCTGGCGGCTTTAGGTGAAAGTATCTTCTGGCCGTCCAGTGCACCCTTAAGCGCCATGAAGTCCCACTTTTGGAACCGGGCAACCGACTTTTCACTTTGGCAGCCAATTGCCGCTTTTCTCGTCGTCCTTTATCTGACCCTACCATTTATTTACTTTTACCATACCAGCTTGAACTTTTCACCAATGACTAACTTAACCCAGACAAATCAAGCGGTTAAGGGTGCCCACGTTCTCCAGGCTCATTTCACGCAGGGAAAAGCAACTCCAATCACGATTTACCTGAAGAATGATCGACCGTTAGATAACGAAAAATATCTCCAGCATTTAGACCAGTTAACCACCAAGCTTCAGCATACAAAAGGTGTCAGTGCCGCTTATTCTTTGACACAGCCGAGTGGCATGCCAATTGAGAAATATTACGTTTCCAATCAACTTGAGTCCATCGGTTTGAACGCTAAGCAGGCAACGGGACAGCTCTCTCAGGCTTCAAACGGCATCCAAACCAGCGGCAGCAACCTGAATTTGTCAGGTCTCAAGCAGCAGGTCAAGGCCATGCAGAACTTGGTCAAAAAGAGCAATCAAATTGTTGAAGATAGTTCGAGTTTGGCCTCGCAAGTCAACAGCGTCGCTGGAAATGCCAGTGTAACTGTCCAGCAAGGCGCCTCTCGCAGAGTTCGCATGTATCAGCAGAAAATCAACGAATTGAACCAGTCACTGCAAAGCGTCTCGGCTGGTATCAACCAGTTGAATGCTGAGGGATCCGTCATTCAAAACTACGGCCAAAACAGTGCTAACAATCTTCAAAGTTACAGTCAACAAATTAGTCAAGTTCAAAGGCAATTGAAGCAGGTTAGTTCTCAGGTGAATTCCTCAACTGACCAGCTGAACAACATTTATGACTACTTAAACGGGTTACAAAAATCCGGTGCTGCCAATGTCTATTACATCACCAAGGCCCAGTTGGCTGATACCGACTTCCTGCAGACAATGCTTAATTACACCAGTCAAGACAAGTTGATAACGACCATCCAAGTTGTCATGAAAAGCGCCCCATCCAGTAAAACCAATCTGAATCAGGTTAAGATGCTGGAAAACCAAGTTAATCTACAGTTGAGAGGAACCCCGCTTTCTTCAGATCAGGTTGCCTTTACAGGCGAACCGATTACTCAATCAATCAACCAATCCAAACTCAATCATCATTTAATGACGCTTTTGGCAATTGTGATAATTGGCATTCTCTTAACTGTCTTTGCTGTCAGTCGTGCCATCCTGCAGCCGCTTTATTGGACTGTTGCGTTCATCATGTCTTCAATCACTGGTTTTCAATTAACCTATTTGACGATGCATTACGTCACTGGCACCAATCAATTTGACTGGCAGGTGCCAATCCTTTCAATCAGTATTCTCACCGCAATTGCTGCCTGGCAGATTATTGCCTTGGGATTATCGTTTAGATACACTGAACTGTCGCTTCTGGAATGGCTTCGACCAACCATGGCCAGTTATGGCAAGATTGTCCGCTATATCCTGCTGGTCGTCATTGCATTAGCGATCGGCCTCACGTTTGGCGCTTCCTTTGCAATGATTGAGACGGCACTAATTGTGATCTACACCGTTTGTGTCTATTATTTAATCCTGCCAATGATCGTCACTTCAATGGGCAAGTTAGCCGTCACCTTACCAAATAAAGATAATCTTTTGAAAAATAAATAAAAAATTGATTAAGATTTTCAATTCTAAACCGTCATCTTCAAACAAATTTAAGCAACTTATTTTCGCTGATTCTTAAAAACGGCGTCCAATTCAACTTGGGCGCCGTTTTTATTTGCTCAATTACAAATGCTTTCGCAACAGTCTATGAAAGCGCTCATTCACAATCTAAGTTACCAATGTTTCAACTGCCATACGACATTTAACTGCATTGCAAATTGTTTGTTACACTTCTGCAACAATTCATTGGTATTATTATCACTGTAGATTTGATAGGGAGTTGTTGATAAAAAATGAAATTACATACAAAAATATTACTAACTTTAGTCGCATTGTTCACATTGTCATTCGCCGGTTTCCAAGATGCTCAGGCATCAAAAGCTCCCGACACTGATGCCTCATATTCAGCAGTTTATAAAGTTGCTAAGCAAAATCTAGGCAAGCCATATGTTTATGGTGCAACTGGTCCTTCAGCCTTTGACTGCTCCGGTTTTACCAGTTACGTTTACAAGAAGGCTGCCAGTGTTACGCTTCCTCGCACTGCTCAAGCACAATATAACGCCGGCCAGAAAGTTTCATATAAGAACCTGCAAAAAGGTGATTTAGTATTCTTCGGCTGGAGCGCAGCATCAATTTCTCACGTTGGTTTATACATTGGTAACGGCAAGATGATCGATGCTCAAAACCGCGGTGTGATTACTGAAACTGTCAAAGCACCATGGTGGAATTATGTTGGTTCTGCTCACGTTGTTAACTTTAACGAAGACGACGATACCGACGATTAATCTTTCTACCACATAGACACATAACAACAATTCAATCAACTATCACTTAAAGAGACTGGAAACATTCATTTGTTTCCAGCCTCTTTTTGTTATTCTAAATTTACTTTTACTTGGTATATTGGTAGTAAACAATCCTTCAAGGAGTTAAGAACATGAATTACGGAATCAAGTCCCCCAGCACGCCTGACATCGGCGACTATCTGAAAGTCTTTGCCTGTACCGCTGTCATGCTGCAAACAATTTTGGCCCAAGGGCTTCAAACCCATCCAACCATCAATGTCCAGATTGGCATTGGTATCAGCTATAATCTAATCAAATTCACGGCACCGGCGTTCATCACCGGGATCTTGTATACAACCATGCGGGTCACCCACGACACTGATTTGAGCTACCGGGGCTATCTCCTGCAAATGTGGCATTCGTTGTTCATCCCCACAATTGCTTGGACGTTCATTTATTTGTTGATCATGCCGAATGTCCAACAAGTGAGTCACTACCAATCGATCGGCAGCTTTGTTTGGCAATTCGTCAATGGCAATGCAGCTCCACACCTCTGGTACAATTCGATGATGCTGCAATTCATCGTTTTAATGCCGTTTTTCTGGTGGCTGGCCAGCTGGTGTGGGCAAAGCAAACACCGGGGACAGTTGGTTCTGCTGGCAACCTTGGTGATCCAATTCATCTGGCTGATCTTCTACGACCAACAAGTCTTTCACGGACCACATGCCAACAAGTGGTACCTTTTGGACAGAATATTTGTCAGCTTCTTGTTGTACGCAGTCATTGGTACGCTGTCATGGCAGTACCACCAAAAAATCCATCGCTTCTCTCAAAAATGGTGGTTGATGGCGGTTATTGCCGTTTCCGCCTTCATTTGGACTAACGCCGAATTATTTGCCTTTCGGTTCCCCATTCACCTGACCAACGCCCCCTACTACAAGCCGTCAATGACCCTCTATGATATGAGTATGATTGGGCTGATTGCTGCTTTAGGCAGCTACCAGCTCACCCGCCAACTCCCAATCACTCACTTAATCCACCGCTTAGCGAATTATGCCTATCCGGCTTTCCTGTCGAACGTCTTTTGGAATCAGCTGCTTTGGTGGGGATTTGGCAACGCACTGACGAACCGGCGCCCCGTCCTTGGCATTTTAGTCGTATATGTCGGCACATGGTTACTGTCCTTGGCATCCGCAATTGTCATTCATAAGAGCTGGGCCTGGCTTAACAGACGCTTTCGGAGACGCTCAGTTTAACCGCGGTTCATTTTGTCGCACCCTTGGAACCTTTTTGGAGTGGAGAATATATCGATTAATCAAGTCAACAATCTGTTTATTCTCTGGTAAATCAGAGTGTTCGGCATTCGACCCAGAAACCGTGATGGTCGTAAAGTGGGCAACCTCCCCCTGAAAGACGTACCTGCCGGCGGCAACGCTCACCAGTGGCACCAACCCATCAGAAGTGTAGTTCTCGGTTCCGGCGACTGAATAAACCGTCAAATTATTGGGAAGCTTGCGTCTATTCTTGATGAAATCAGATAACATTTGCGTTTTATTATCAATCGATCGTTCATTGAAGTTAAATGGCGACCCAATCGTCATCAGTTTGGTCATCCGAACGTCATTTGAATATTGTGAAAAATAGTTTTCCAAAAAGACGGTGTAAATTAAACCACCATTAGAATGCCCGACCGCTTTAAAATTATTAAAATCGAGTCTGCTGACCAAGGTATGAAAAATCACGTTAAACTGGCGTGCCTGCTGCTTAATATTGCTATAGCCATCCTTGTTGTTTTGAAAGCCAACCACAATGACTGGCTCATTGTCACCAGGTCTGATTCGACCAGTAAAGTGAAGTTTGTCATTGTTCATAATCTTGACCTTCAACAAACTATGCGGATTTTCTCGATGGCGGTTAATTTCGCTGACCAGCCCATCAAAACGATTCTCAGTGGCTGAACTCCCTGGGATCATAATAACCGGGGACAATTGCGAATTATGATGTCGCGTTAACTCACTGACGTTTTGGTTAGACCATTGGAGTGAGGCAACTATCAAGACGATCGACAGCAATCCTCCAAAGATGGCCCACAGCCAGATTTTAACGGTTCGTTTCATCATTGCTCACCCCTATTTTGATCAAGTCGATCATACAGTTTGACAAATGGCATATAAATCAACACATCAATTAAGATCAAAAACGCACCAAGGATTAATGCCAGCCAATTGCCGTTGGTCCCTAAAAAGCCAATCAAAGGCCCCGGCGCACCAGCCGGCACAGGATACACGGCGGCTGGAATCCATTTAAGCGCTAAAAAAACGGCGGCAACAATCATATTAACCAGCGGTGCCAACAAAAATGGGATTAGAAATACTGGATTATAGACAATCGGAATCCCCAGCATCATCGCGTAATTATTATTAAACAGGGCTGGAAAAATGGACCACCTAGACACAGTCAAGAAACGCCGCCGTTTGGAAAAAATCAAAATCGCTATAATCATTGCCAGAACCGCACCATTACCACCGAAATTGGCAAAGCTATGAAACAGGGTAACGTCGGTATACTGGAACGGAACGTTGAAAGCCGACCCGGTTTTGAGCGCATGATTTAAATTAGCCAGCTCAGCCGGATCGGTAAAGGTCGGGTTTGCGGAAAACGGCCCACCAACCGCCATCCACGACAGCAGATCAGTCAAAAGACCCATCCCGACAACATAGGAAAGAGCGTTGGCCGAAACAGCATGCATGACAGTTGATGAAATGAACGATTGGACTTCCGGGCTCCTAATGAAGCTGACAGCCACATTGACAGCAATTGACAAAACCGCCACCAGGAGTAACGGCCAAATAATCTGGTAAGATCTCAGCCCCCGCCGTTTCTCAAATGTCACGATGATGCGTCCAACAATGTAGCCAATCATGAGGGCGATTAACAGCCCCTGCCCCATCAAAGTGCGATTGAAAAGCAGTTGTCCATGGCTATGCGGCTGATAGGTAACCATCAAAAACGCCAATAGACCGATGGCGCCCGAAAGAGCCGATGTTTGCCTCCCGTACGCTTTAGTCGTGCTGTAGGTAACGCCATATGCGCCATATAGTGCGATCATATCAACTGTACAGTGAACAATCAGTCCCAACAGTTGCGAAATTTGTTTGGCGGCGGGCAGCCATTTGGTAATCCCAAAGATTGTCGCCACAAAACCACTCGGCGTTAAAAAAGAATATTTTAAGACTTCGGCAAAACTTCCCAGCAACATAATTGGGAACAAAAGCGCCAAGGTTTCCTGAATCACCCCGGCAAACTTGCTTTGATAAGCTTTCATTGAATGGGCCATTAATCGATCCATGCCAATCCCCCCTGGAATCGTTCATTTAATCACTCTTATTCTGTTTTATTTGGCCATTTTGTCAAGCAAAAGGCCACTTTGCTATCATGGCCTTGACCGACTCAATACCAAAAAAAGATCCAAACGGCTTGAATTGACCGTTTGAATCTCACTCGTTAATATTGTTAATCTAGACTCATTCATGATTGCCAGCAGCCGACTGAGCTCGCCGCATATTCACGTGGGGAATGCCCACCTCTTCAAACGGCTTTCCGTATTCCTCAAACCCCAGGGTTCGATAAAAGCCAACCGCAGTTTTTTGCGCACCTAGATAAAACATCTGGGCATCTTCAAACATTGGTTGGTTCAGCAAGTATTCCAGCAGCTGCTTGGCATAGCCTTGATGTCGGGCAGTCCTTTCGGTTGCGACCCATTGAATATGGACACCTTCTTTGGTGACGGTGGTTCTCGCAGTCACCACCGGTTCACCATCTACATAACCAACAAAATGAATGGCATCGGAATCAGTGCCGTCAAATTCAGCCGTTTCAGGAATCCCCTGTTCCTCGACGAAGACATGATGACGGATTGTTCTGGCATCTTGATAAATTTGATCCAATTGATCAGTTAATTTAATCTCCACATTTATACCTACCTCGTATTAGGATTGCTGATTAAACGAAACAACTTGAATGTCATCTCCGTCAACGGTAAGCTTCGTCAAACTGCCGTTGGCTGGCCGCTCAGTCACATCAAATTGACCCTTGCCATAGCGTTCCACAATACTCAGCAAGGTGTTACCATGACTGATTAACAGGACATTGTCGCCATCCTTAATATCCGGGTTCTGCTTGATCAGGTCAAATCCCTGGTCTAAACGCGTCCAGTATTCCTGGTTGTTTTCAGCTTGGTGGAAGGGATCCGCTTCCTTCAAATAATCCTTCGCTTTACCAATGGAATATTTTTCAACAATATCTCTGAAGGTGGGCAGTCCATGGGGGGCGCCTGCCAAATACCAGGCCTGGCTCATATCGTTACCCTCAAAGTAGCCGTAGAACTCCTCACGGAAAAACATTGAGGTGATCGGGGCATCAATGTCTGAGGCGTCATTTTTGTCTAGAATTGTTTGAGCCGTCTGTTCTGCCCGAGTGGTATCACTGCAATAAGCCGCAGCAAACTTGGTGTTTTTTAATTTTTCACCAGTATCAACCGCATTTTGAATACCTTTTTCAGTCAGTGGCGAGTTACTCCACCCTTGTAGTTTGTTATAAATGTTAAAGTAGGTCTGACCGTGACGAACCATGTACAAATTAAATTTACTCATGATGACACATCCTTTACCCTTAATACGTAAAGTATAACAATTTTTTGAGAATCCGCGCACACCAATCAACTTAAGATTTCTGCAAAATCACTTGATTTTTAATATTTCTGCGCTTTTTTTGATAAGATGAAACAAGTAATTATTGTAAGGAGCTTACTGTTTTGAAATATTTAAGCTGGGCCTTGGAAAAATGCAGCACTCGAAAAGGGTTCATCGTTTTATTAATCATTTGCTTTTGGGCCAAAACTATGTTGGCCTATTTTGTCGACCTCGGACTAGGAATCACCAATCCCTTTCAATTTCTCATTGTCTTGATTAACCCACTGGCAACCACCACTTTACTGTTAAGCATTGCGCTTTACTTCAAGAAGAGCCGGTTCTTCTATCCTCTGGCCATCTTGATTTCAATTTTGAATACGGTTTTGCTATATTTAAATGTGATTTACTTTCGGGAATTTACTGATTTCATGACCGTCAGCACCATGACCGGCTACTCGAAAGTCAACCAGGGGCTCAGCGGCAGTTCACTGGCGCTAACCAACGTCCATGATATTCTTTATTGGATTGATCTGATTGTGATTATCGGGTTGTTGGTCTTTCGGAAAATTAAGATCGATCCACGGCCACTCAATCGCCGGATTGGGCTGGCAGTGACGTCATTTTCGGTGCTCTTTTTCGCCGTTAACTTGTCATTAGCCGAAATGGATCGGCCCCAACTGCTGACTCGGACCTTCGATCGTGCTTACATAGTCAAATATCTCGGCTTGGATGCCTTTACGGTCTATGATGGGCTGAAGTCACAGCACAATAACGATTTACGGGCCACGGCCACTAAATCAGAATTAAACGACGTCTTAAAATTCACCCGCAAGCACTATGCAAAGCCCAATAAAAAGTTCTACGGGATTGCCAAGGGTAAAAACGTCATTGTGATTCACCTGGAAAGTTTCCAGCAATTTTTGATCGGCAAGAAAATCAACGGTCAAGAAGTCACGCCATTTTTAAACAAGCTTTATAAGAGCAAATCTTCCTACGCCTTCAAGAACTTCTTTCACCAAGTTGGTCAAGGAAAGACCTCTGACGCCGAAAACATGCTGGAGACCAGTACTTATGGCTTACCTCAGGGATCGTTGTTCGCCCAGCTTGGCAGTGACAACACCTTCCAAGCCGCTCCCGCCATCTTAAAACAGCGCCGTGGATATACCAGCGCTGTCTTCCACGGAAATATTGCGAGCTTCTGGAACCGCAACAACGTTTATAAGAACATGGGCTATCAATATTTCTTTGATGCCAGTTATTACAACACCACTGGTGACCGCTCCTTAGGCTATGGCTTAAAAGACAAGCTGTTGTTCAGAGATTCCGTTAAGTATCTTCAGAATCTTCAACAGCCGTTCTACGTCAAATATATCACCGTTACCAACCATTTCCCATACGATTTGGATAAGGAAGATACCAATTTCAAAACAACCAATACCGGCGATGATGTGGTGGACAACTACTTCTTGACCGCCCACTACCTCGATCAAGCCGTCCATGAGTTCTATAACTACCTCAGAAAAACCGGCCTGCTCAAACATTCCTTGATTCTGCTTTATGGTGACCACTATGGGATTTCCAACTCGGAAAACACCAATTTGGCCAAGGCATTAGGCAAGAATCCTGACGACTGGAATGATTTTGACAACGCCCAACTTCAGCGGGTACCATTGATCATTGACGTGCCTGGTCAAAAAAACGGCTTTGTGTCTAAAAAATATGCCGGTGAAATTGACGTCCTGCCGACTTTAATGCATCTCTTAGGTATTAGCAGCAAGCGCTACGTCCAATTTGGTACCGACATTTTATCCAAACAGCATGACCAAGTAGTGGCCTTTAGAAATCAGGATTGGGTCAGCCCAGCGTTCACTTCGTTGAGCGGCGACATTTATTCCAATAAGACTGGTCAGCTCTTGAAGTTAACCAAGCGCCAACAGGCTCAAGTCAAGAAGGACAAGGAACGGGTTCAGACTGAACTTTCGCTGTCGGACTCGTTAAATGAAAAGAACCTTTTGCGCTTCTATCATCCTAAGGGCTTTACCGCCATCGATCCACGCAATTACAACTATGCCGACCTTTACCAAAAAGAAAAGCGGATTGAGAACCGCTTGGGTAAGAAGTCAACCAGTATCTACTCCAAGAACGGCGATAAATCGACTTGGAAGGAATACTTTACCGACGCGCCGGAAATTCACCATAAAACAACTGACAGCAACCGAATCAAGATTACCAATCCAGATGCAAATAATAACGACAGCAGCCGTTAAGGGGGAAATCTGAGATGAAACAAGCTACTAAGGAAACGCCAATCTTACTTTATAATATTCTTGTGGTTTCATTGGCACTGGTTTCCTTTGTCTTGGCAATTCTTGCCCTTACGACTAAAATTACCCTCAGTAAAGGGCCATACCGAGTGATTTTTGCACTCATATGGCTCTTTTTCCTGATCGACTATTTGATTCGTTTCAAACGGGCCAAGTCAAAAAAGGATTTCTTAATCTCCAATTTGTTTGACCTAATCGCACTGATTCCCTCCCACCCGATTTTTATCTTCTTTCGGATTGCCAGAATCTATTCGATCGTCCGCTACTACAATCTTTTGTGGCGGTTCGGCTTATCGGGTAAATGGACTACCGCCCTGCACAAATTTCTTTACGATACCGGCTTCATTTACCTATTATCCATTAGTTTAGTCATCCTTATTTTCAGCTCGCTGATTTTCGCCTCATTTGAACATGATTCTCTCCAGAATTCTCTGTGGTGGGCTATTTCAACGGCCACCACAGTTGGGTATGGCGATATCACGCCAAAAACCGATGGCGGCAAAATCGTTTCGGCCATCTTGATGCTTGGTGGAATTGGTTTTATTGGTTTATTAACCTCAACCATTACCGACTTCTTTACATCACAGGACAATCACGATGACCAAACCGATGCCCTCAAGAACTTAACGAAGCAGGTCAATCATTTGTCCAGGCAAGTCAACCAGTTGCAAAAAACACTCAAAAAAACTGAGAACGACCAAAAGCTGTCCTCAGTTAAAAATCACAAACGTAAGTAGGAGGTTCTTAAATAGCCATGTTCGAGAAGGGCGCCATTGAAGTTCACGATGCTTATCAAAACAACTTGAAGCACGTTGATTTGAAGATTCCAAAATATGCAATTACCGTTTTTGCAGGACTATCCGGTTCTGGCAAATCATCACTGGTGTTTGACACCATCGCTGCTGCTTCCAGACGGGAACTTAACGAGACGTTCCCCAGCTTTACCCAGCAGTATCTACCCAAGTATGGTCAACCACACGTCAAAAGCATCGCGCATCTGCCCGTTGCGATTGTCATTGAGCAAAAACGAATCGGCAAGAACGCCCGCTCAACCTTGTCAACATACACAGGCATTTATTCTCTGCTGCGCTTATTATTTTCACGGGCCGGCAAACCGTTTGTCGGCTATTCAGACACTTTTTCGTTCAATCTGCCTCAAGGAATGTGTCAACAGTGCCAAGGCTTAGGCTACGTTGACGACATTGACGCCAAGGCGTTGATTGACCCTGAAAAGTCGTTGAATGAAGGGGCGATCACTTTTGTAAGTTTTGGTCCAAACACCTGGCGTTGGCGGCGATACGCATATAGTGGATTATTCGATAATGACAAACCATTGAAAGATTACACCAAAGACGAAATGGACACGCTGTTATACGCGCCGCAGCACCAGTTGAAGAACGCTCCCGCAAAGTGGCCGCGAACGGCACTATACGAAGGGATCGTTCCGAGAATTCGCCGCTCAATTATTGGCAAACGCGAGGCTCAACACCATAAAGAAGCCCTGGCAAAGATTGTCACCAGAAAGCCCTGTCCAGCCTGCCATGGCACTCGCCTGCGCCCTGAAGTATTAACCTGTATGATCAATGACCAGAATATTGCCGACGTCTTATCGATGGACTTAGTTCACGCTTTAAAGTTTCTCCATGCCATCAATGTTCCATTGGTCTCAGACGTCATCCGCGAAGTCGCAACCAAGATTCAATCGCTGATCGACATTGGGCTGGGTTACCTCACCCTGGATCGGAGTACCGAAACCCTTTCCGGCGGTGAGACACAACGCATTAAAATTGCCAAATTTTTGACCAGTTCGCTGGTGGACATGGTCTATATCCTGGACGAACCCAGTGTTGGCCTGCATCCTCATGATATTCAACTGATTAAGAATGCCCTGATCAACTTGAAGAACAAAGGAAACACGATCATGGTCGTCGAACATAACCCCGAACTGATTCCAATTGCCGACTACGTGGTGGAAATTGGTCCCAAAGCTGGCCGTGGCGGCGGTCAGGTGACCTTTACCGGTACTTATGACCAACTGCTGAGTGGGCACACGATGACCGGCGAATACCTCAAACAACCGCTGACATATCGCAACCCAAGACAATTTAAATCAACAGTTTCGCTCAAAGACGTGACAACTCATAATCTAAAAGGCGTCAGCGTCGACATCCCACTCGGTGTTGAAACGGTCATCTCAGGAGTCGCCGGTTCAGGAAAGAGCTCGTTAGTTGATGCCTTACGACCAAAGCTCCATGAGCCTTACATCGACCTGGCTCAGGGGGCAATTGGCACTAATATCCGCTCAACGCCAGTCACCTACCTCGACATTTTGGATGATATTCGAAAAATTTTTGCCAAAGTTTCCGGAGCTTCCACCAGCCTTTTCAGTTACAACGGAAAAGGTGCCTGCCCCCGATGCAAAGGAAAAGGCGTTACGATTACCAACATGGCGTTCATGGACCCGGTTGTTCAAAAATGTGAGATGTGTGACGGCAAACGTTACAATGACGAGGCGCTTAGCTACTTGTATCATGGCAAGAACATCAGTGAAGTCCTCAACATGCCGATTGAATTAGCAATCGATTTTTTCAAAGATGTCGACAAGATTAACGACAAATTAATCAACATGCAAAAGGTCGGCTTGGATTACCTCACCCTCGGCCAGCCACTCACGACCTTGTCCGGCGGTGAACTGCAGCGATTAAAGTTGGCCGTTCAATTAAACAAAACCGGCACCATTTACCTACTGGATGAGCCAACTGCCGGCCTGCACATGAAAGATGTCGCCAAGCTCATCAAATTATTTGATGAATTGGTGGCAGCCGGCAACACCCTGATTATCGTTGAACACAACCTGGAAGTCATTAGTAAGGCGGACTGGCTGATTGACGTCGGCCCGGATGCCGGGATATATGGCGGTCGGATTCTGTTCTCCGGTATCCCGAAAGATTCTCAACAAGAATCAAAATCTCGGACTGGCCAGGCTTTGAAACAGTATAATTTCGATAGAAAATAAAAGAGTGGGGATTAAAGCGGTTAGTTTCCAGAATATAAGCCAGCGATCCGAATATCCCGGTTTTGGATATTTGGATTGCTGGCTTATATTCTGGAAACTGCTTTAAGTCCCACGTTTTCTGCTATAGAATATTCAAAATGATAAAGTACGGATTAGTCGTTAATGTATGTCAACTTACATCCCCCTTATATTGATAAAACTTGGTACAAACGGCTGATCCCGGCCATTTAATGCAATCAGGCCCTCACTCCTGTTTTTGGAATGAGGGCCTGATTGTGTTAAATTCTGGGATCAAAACGCCTTTTTCCCCAATCTTATTTTCTAATAGATGTACTATGAATCGGACCTCTGCGATCCGGATACAAGCTTTTCATAATCGAATTAACGGCAATGGGTGCCTCGCCAAAAGCAGCGGCGATCAGTGGCTGTTTGCCTTCGTACTTTGAAACATCCCCAATCGCAAAGACGTTCTGTAAATTCGTCTTGCCGCTGGGCTGAACTTCAATGATGCCGCGGTTAATCTCCGGATGCGCCTGCCATTTATTCAACGCATCATCTTGGGCAATGAAGCCGTAGTTGACGACAATCTTGTCAACGGCCAGCTTCTTGATCTCTTCGGTCTTCATTTTCTTTGCTTCGACTTCCACTTGACCATTATTCAATTGGGTGAGGCCTTTAATCAGATAAGGGGTAACCGGTTCAATGGTCGATTGGATCAATCGTTCAACGTTATGTTCCAAAGCTCGGAACTTGTCCCTTCTGTGCAGCAGGTAGACCTTTTTGGCCACCCCGTGCAGGAGCAACGCCTCATCAATGGCAGAATCGCCACCACCGGCCACCAGCACCGTTTGATCACGAAATTGATCCAAGTGTTTGACACTATAAAAGAGACTCTTGCCTTCAAAATCCTCACTGTTATCAACTGCTAACTTGCGCGGATTAAAGGCACCGACCCCACTGGCAATGATGATTGACTTCGTCTTAGTCACTTCTTGGTTGGTGGTGACCTGATAGCCACCTTCAATCTGTTGTACATCGATCACGGTTTGATTTAATTTAACGGCCGTATCAGAGCCGCTGAGCTGTTTCTCTAATTCATCGACTAATGTTCTTCCCTTAATGCTTGGATAGCCGCCAACGTCTAATATTGTCTTCTCAGGGTATAATGCGGTCACTTGACCACCCATTTCGGCCAAGCTTTCAATTATTTGGGTCTTCGCGTTCCGCAATCCGGCATAAAAACCGGCAAACATCCCCGCTGGGCCGCCGCCAATAATGGTAATGTCATAAAAAGAATCAACTTCTGTCATCAGAATCCTCCTAGCGTTTATTCACGATTTTTTTCTGCTTGCTTCGATGAATGATGATCTGTTGGCCCTGAAGCGTCTTGACTTCTCTCAAACCCGCGTCAATCATGACAAATATCAAGAACCAGCCGATCACAATATCAATGAATTCCTGCAATAATGATACGCCAATTCCAGTGTTGGGGATATCCCAATCCCAAAACGTGTGCAAACAGACCGTCACAAGAAAGAAGATAAAAAACTTGGGTTTGGTAAAGAAGTCCCGCACGGTAAACGGCTTTTTGCGCACCTTGCCGAGAATCACGGCACCACCAATAACTGCCGCCCATATTGCATGGGTCCCGATTGCCTGAAAACTGCGGGTAAAAATCGTAACCAGTCCGTACTCACTTACGTAACCGGAACTTTCAAAAACGGAAAAGCCGGCTCCAATCGCCGCCCCAATCAACACCCCATTGAAGATATAGTTGGCTTTATAAGTGTTGATGAACAAAATAATCACAACGCACTTAGCCAGCTCTTCGACGACCCCGACAATTAAGGCAGACTCAATGCTGACTTCGGTCCGAATCGGCAGAATTAGATAAAAGGTCATCGTCACAATAAGCGATAGAATCCCGCCCACTAAAAAGATGACCATCGTCTGCCGAACAGAAATATTTTGGTAGACGTTGATTTCAAAAAACATCATCATGAGTGAAAACGGCACCGCCAAGGATCCGATAAAAATAATTCCGGGAATCACCTTGTTGCTTTTAAAGACAAACAGCAAAGCCACCAGCATGACAAAACTGATCGCCAAAACCAAGAACACCCTTGTAAAGAACCATGGTGTCACCGGTCTACTGGAGACTTTAAGCAGACTCGGTGTCGTACTTTTCGTGCCCACGATAAATAAGCGATCTGCCTCATCTCGGGTGTGCCGCTTAAAAACCTCCGAAAGCATCCGGGATAAATGAATTTCAACCGGGCTGTTAGGCTCGGACTCCCCCAGGTGTTTAGCAATGTTATCATCCAAATTATCATAATTTCGACGAACACCGGTCCACACCAGCGAGAAAAAATGACTACCAATACGCTTCACACTTTTTTTCATAATTTACTCCTATGGTTGATACCATTAAGCGTAACTTACAAATTAATGGGTTTCAAGGTCGAAGCGGAATTGAGTTTCCAATTAAATTCGGTTATGATTAGGTAAAGGGTTTTCATCCTTGATAATACACAAACGGAGGTAGTTCTGAATGGCTCAGAAAAAAATGATTCTTGACCTGGATACCGGTATTGATGATGCAATGGCAATTGCCTATGCCGTCGCCGATCCAGACGTTGATTTAATTGGTATTATCGGTTCATACGGTAATGTGTACGTTGAAGATGGGGTACAAAATTCACTGAAAATTCTTGAGCTCTTGGGTGCAACGGACGTTCCGGTCTACCAAGGACTATCACACTCATCTGAATCCGATCATTTCGACAGAATGCCGGTTAGTGCTCAAATTCATGGTGAAAATGGTATCGGGGATGTCCAACTGCCCGATCCAAAACGTCAACCCGAGACTGGCGATGCCATTGATTTCTTCATTGATGCCGTTAAACAATATGGCAAGGATCTCATTTTGGTGCCAACCGGCCCGTTGACCAATTTGGACGCTGCCATTAATAAGGCCCCGGAAATCACCAAAGAAATCGGTAATATCACCATCATGGGTGGTGCCGTTACCGTTCCCGGCAACGTTACCAACGTCGCTGAGGCTAACATTCAACAAGATGCAACCGCCGCTGACCACGTCTTTAGAAAAGCCCCACTGACTCAAGTTGGCTTGGACGTGACGCTTAGAACCCTGCTGACCTATAAAGAAACTCAACAGTGGCGTGATCTCCACACCAAATCGGGTGAGGCGTTCGCTGACATCGTCGATTATTACATTAAGGCCTATGAAGTCACCAGCCCGGATCTTCACGGCTGCGCCCTTCACGACCCATTTGCGGTTGGCGTGGCAATTAACCCTGACTTCGTTCAAACAATCGACTTGAACATGTACGTCACAACTGATGAAACCTATTACGGCCGAACCACTGGCGACCCTGCCCGTTTGGATGATCCAAATACCAACGTTAAGGTTGCTGTGAACGCGGATGTTCCAGCCTATCTGGATGCATTTATGACGCATTTGACCAACTTATTCAGCAAGCATTAATTTAACTAAAACGACACAAAAAATAATCTAGGATTAGCGCTAGTTAGAAACTGATTGATTTCGGCTTCTAGCTGATGCTCATCCTAGATTGTTTTGTATAAAGCAGTTTCTAGAAGCACACTTCTTAGCTTCTGTTTGTGCTCCCTTCTGCCTTTCAAATACGCTCCCTAGGGCAGCAACCTGCGCCTAAGCCACTTCCAACGAAAATCAGACTCGATTTTCGTTGGAAGTGGCTTAGACTACGGTTGCTAACCGCCCTAGTCCGCGCTCTGATTAAATACGCTCCGACGGGCCAGATGCTAACGTGTAAGGCCGGGATGATTTAAATCCAAGTTCGGGATTTTAATCATCCCGGCCTTACACACCGCATCTCCCGGCCCTCGTCGCGCTCTCTTCTACCAATACCCCAACAACTTAGTCAACTTAGCCCGATCAATATCTCGCTGGCTCAGAGTTGCCGTGAGGGCCCCGCCCTGGGTTCCATCGCTATCCTTAAAATCGGTCCAATCGTACTTTTCATTCTCTTGGCTTTGCCCATCTTCAACACTTGCTTGAGCAGCCATAATATCTGAGAAGTAAGGCGTATGATCCAACCCCAGCGAATGGCCGAGTTCATGGGTGATCGCACCAACCCAGTAATTTTCCAGCAGCTGCGATGGCGTTCCGGTCACTGTCGTGGTCAAATAGTGATTCGTGGCGTCTGCATGGCGCCTTATGGCTGCGTGGGCGGCTAGTCCATCACCAACACCGGAATCGTCAGTAGAAAGCTGAACCGAAACAGTTCGTTGCGAACCAAGCGGCATCGGTCCATATGGGTAGGTCGTATCATGGAATGAAGTGTCATCAACTTCCACGCTGCTGCCGTCAAAGACACCGTCCCAGCCGTCAGCCTGACCATCACCAAATCCAAGCGTTAAGCTATGATTTTGAGCATCTCCTAATGTGAACACGGTACTACCAAGTGCCGTATTCCACTTATCAATCGCCTTTTGAACATATGGAACCAATTGGGCCGACTTCACATAAATTGATGCTTGATCCTGGTTAAAGACCCCGTTGTCGGCGTAGTCCCCGACGTTAAAGTTTTGATCAAATACCGATCGATAGGTCGTATAATCCGCCGCCGTTAAACTCAGCAACTGGCCGGTTGGATCCAAGTCAGGAGAGGCGTTAATCAAAGATTCCAAATCAAGCTTGGAAATCACTTGAGGCGCAGTTGGCTTTTCCTGGGTGGTGCTGGGTGAAGTCGGCATCCCCACAATCGTGATCGTCTTTGGTTCGTAGCGCTTTAAGTACTTTGCGTAGACGTAGCCCTTCACCTTGCCGCTTTTATTGGCAACGTATAGATAATAAGCTTTCCGATTCTTTGGCGTTTGAACGGTGACCTGCTTTTTGGAATAGAATGTCGTGTGCTTATAATTCTTTAAGTTATGAATTTTTTTAGTCAGCTTGGCCGAATTGTACATATAGCCTTTGGTGGCTCGGTAAGACTTTGAAGCTACCTTTTAAACTTTAACAACCTTAACAGTCTGTTTGGCTGCTGCATTGGGTGCAGGACTCACCGCACCAAGAATGCCAAGTGAAAAGACCGCTGCTAATACCATGGTTAACAATCCACGTCTACGTTTCATACTGATTCCCCCGATTAATGAATTATTGATACCTCCATAATAGTACATGCACGCACTATATAAAAGTACTATCCTCAATCTTACTGGTTTTTCCGAACTTTTGGCAGCCCGGCAGTTACCTTCCGACTTAAACGCAGGTAGGCAATTGCGTGCCAAATAATGCCGGCCAGTAAGAAAAAGCCGCCAACCCACACGGAGAAAAATGACGTGATTATTGCAACAATGTAGATCACCACACTAATGATTGGGTCACTTTTGATGAAGTAAGCTTCTTCATCCACCTTCTCCCGCTTTAATTTAAGCTCTGGGTGCCTATAAACATAACGGTACAGAATTTCGAAGGTACAACTGATAAACAGCGCAACAAAAGCGTAAGCTACGACAGCCGTTCGGATATCCGTTGCATTTGATTTCGCCAGTGTTTCTGAAATTAAGGCGGTTGGGTAATTAATCAGCGTAATTGAAAATAAGACTAATAGGTTGATCGCATTGAGCAACGGTGTAATCTTGGCAATCGTACTAAAGAAATCATGGTGAAATAGCCACAACGTGCCAATGTACAAAAACGATACCACGTAAGCCAGCAAGATTGGCCACTGATCAAGCATCGCTTCAAAAAGATGCCCTTCCTGATAACTTGGTAGTTTAAAATCCAGCACCAAAATCGTAATCAAAATGGCAAACATGCCATCACTCATTGCTTGAATTCGATTTGCTTTAAACAAACTAACACCTCAATCTAGGATCAATCAAAATATTTATGAACATATTGAGCGACACCATCTTCATCATTGTTCCCGGTGATCACATCGCCTGCTTGTTTGACTGGCTCTTGGCCGTTTTCCATGACCACGCCGACCTTAGCATTTCGAATCATGCCCAAGTCGTTTTCGGCATCGCCAAACGCCATTAAATTGCTGAAATCGAGGCCAAAGTGTGTCAGCAATGCCTTTAACCCAACCACTTTATCCATGCCCGCAGCCAAAAATTCCATAATTTGCGGTTGTGAACGAACAATATGGTAGTGACTGCGTAAGCTATCATCAATTGCGCTTTGGTACAAATCCAGCAACTCGGGCTTGTCACTGACAATTGCTTTCGAGTATTCGTCCGTTGTGCTTAAATCAAAAAACGCCCGGGGAACAAAGTTAATATTGCCCTTAAATTGCTGCTGATACATCGATGGCTTTAAGTCGGTCATCGGATAGACCTGCTGAAAATCCAAGATGTCTAATGGCGCGTGCTCAGCTTTGACAAAATTATGCAGCGGAATCAAATCGGCCTTCTCGATACCGCTTTTTGCCAACTCAGCTTTATCATTGTTATGAACCACTAGTGCCCCATTAAAAGTTATTGTATAATCGGTGTCTTCAGTTAATCCTAACTGTTCAATGAACCGCCAAATGGCATTGATTGGCCGACCGGTGCAGAGGACGACTTTAACGCCGGCATCATGGATCTTCTTTAAAGCCTGCTCATTACCTTTGGAAATTGTTTTGTCACTGGTTAATAAGGTACCGTCTAAATCAAGTGCAACCATTTTAATCAACTTATCCGTCTCCTTTAGTTTGTCTGATTTGATTTTAAGCAACAAAGCCGTGAAACACAACACTTGGAATTCTGGTGAGCACTTACATTCTGTGAGGATAATAAGTGGTTCCTTAGCTTGCTTTAATGTTGTTCCGTACAAATTAAATTTACCCCAAAGCTATCGATAATTTCATCTGCGCGGGGGAGTAGTGATTCCGGCCGATTTTACAAACTAAAAAAGGAACTTGGGTATGTAATAACCCAAGCTCCTCAATTGATCCGTATAACTAATTAGTTATTTTTATGAATTAGCTGATTTGTGATTCCAGTTCACGAAGTTCCGCTTCACGAACACTTCGCGGCAGGAATCTCCGAATCTCTTCTTCGTTAAATCCAACCTCAAGACGATGATCATCAAATATAATTGGACGTTTAATCAAATCAGGGTACTTAACGACAAGGTCAACCAACTGTGAAACAGTTAAGTTGTCAAGGTCTAAGTTCAACTTCTTGTAGATGTTAGACCGTGTAGAAATAATGTCCTCACTGCCGTTTTCGGTTAAACGTAAAATTTGTTTTACCTCATCAGCGTTAAGAGGGTTGGAATTGATATTTCTCTCCTTAAAATCAATGTGATGGCTCTTCAACCATGCACGTGCCTTCCGACTTGAAGCGCTGCTTTGTGCTACATATAAATTCAGCATTACAATTCCCCCCTGCTCAGAAACAAAATACAAACGAGAAACAACATCCTACGATTACTATATTATCATATTGATAATATTTGTCAATACGGTTACTTACTTATAGTAACTTACTTGTGAATTTTATTATACACCGTTTATCCACTCAATCAACTATAATATTGGTAATAAAATATTTTAAAGGAGAAAAAAATGCTAGTCTTCTATTCACTCACCCTTCTAATTGTGGCAGTGATCATTGCCAACATCTTGTACACCGTCTTTCCCAACATCCCCCTAACCTTTTACCAGATTGGTTGCGGCTTCTTATTATCATTGCTGCCGTTCTTCCAAAATTACGCGTTAGAACCGGAAATTTTCATGCTGATGGTGATTGCGCCATTGATGTTCAATGACGGTCAAAACACCAGTGCCGGTTATTTTCGCCATTCAATTAGACAAATTCTGAATCTGGCAGTCATCCTCGCAGTGGCGACCGCCGTCATCATCGGCCTAATCGCCCACTTACTGCTGCCATCGATTCCCCTGGCACTGTGCTTTGCGGTCGCTGCAATTGTCACCCCAACGGACTCTGTGGCCTTTAAATCGATCACCAAAGATATCGAGCTGCCGGAAACCATTTCTGGCGCATTGGAAAACGGGTCATTATTTAACGATGCGTCCGGAATCGTTATCTTTAATATGGCACTGGCATCGTTTGTCTCCGGAGATTTCTCATTTGCTCAAGGGTTAACCCGGTTTCTTACCAGCTTCTTCGGCGGCCTGTTGGTTGGGGTAATTGCCGGCTTGATCTTCGTGAAAATTCAAACACTGCTGGTCAACAAATCAATGGACACCGCCAGCGTCATCGTGCCGTTCAGTATCATGACGCCCATTGCAATTTATTTGTTCTCCGAAGAACTGGGATGTTCCGGGATTCTGGCTGTGGTTTCCGCCGGCATCATTTATGGGATCAATCAAAGCCGACTAAAGCTGACTTCGACAAATGTCCGGTTGGTCACCAACGCAACTTGGGGCGTGATCACCAGCCTGTTAAACGGGGTCGTCTTCGTCCTCTTGGGAGTCACCCTGCCCAAGGTTATCAAGCGTATGATCCCGTATTCAAATACCCTGATCATCAAACTAGTCTTTGATGCTTTGGCAATCTATCTCGTGATGCTTGTCATCCGTTACATCTGGGTGCGAACCAATCTTTTTGGCGTCCAAGCTAAAATGCCAACAACCCGTGAAGCCCTGGTGAGTTCGATTGGCGGCGTCCACGGAACTATTACCTTGGCAATGGCCCTGTCAATTCCACTCACGTCAGTAGGCCAGCCATTTCCATTCCGAGATCAGTTGATCTACATTGCAACAATCGTCATCTTATTGAGTCTGATTGTTCCAACGATTGTCCTGCCACTGTTGTGTCCGAAAAAGCAGGTGAAGGACCAAGGCCAATTCAACCAGTATCGTGGTGCAATGGTGAATTACGCCATTTCTCAAGTCAAGCAGGACCCGACCATTTCACTTTTGGACCGGAACTATGTAATTGACATGTTGAACAGCCAGAAAAATAACCCTGAAGTTGACCGCAAACAGGTGCAAGAAATTATGGCCGCCACCCAGCAAGTCAGTGTCCAGGCAATTGTGGATTTGGCGGCAGAAGTCAAAATTGATCAAAAAATTGCTAATCGATTTTCGCGAGGAATGATCACCGCTTCCAACAACCACCTGGGCTTCGGGACACGAATCAAATATATTTTTAAATACCAGTTGCGACGTTTTAAGTCACGGAAAAGGACGAAACAAATTAGACAACGAATGAAAGAAACCATCCCGCAACAAACTCGCCAACAGATTCACGACCAGCGTCAACAGACTAATCATTTGATCAAAGATGCCATGTTTACCACTGCCAACGACTATTTAGACCAAATTGAGGACGAGCAAAATAGCAATGCCGTCAATTTTGTCCGCAGCTCCTATAACTTCCGCCAAAGCCGTTCTGTCGGCGACACTCAAGCTGACAGTGCCCAAAATACGTTACTGATCAAATCCTTTCAATATGAATACGCCTACGTGGCAGATGCCTTTAAAGCAGGCAAGATTTCCAGAAACCTATCAGATCAGCTCAGCCAAAGCATTTCGACTGATCAAATGGCTTACATGGAGCAGGGATCCGGAACCGATTTCTTACTCGCTTAACTACTTTAGTCAAGCTGAATTTACAATCATGGCATAATTGACTATACTTGACGATATACTTGATTTTGTGTGGGTGAAAATATGAAAATTACGCTATTAGCGACCAGCGATACGCACGGGTTTATTGAACCTACTAACTACGTTGATTCCGGTCTTGATAAACCCTTCGGCATTGAGAAGGCGTGTTCAACGATTAAAAGCTATCAAAAGACCCATCCCGATGAAAAGATTATCCTGCTAGATAACGGCGATTTTCTTGAGGGATCACCGATGGCCTATTACGTGGCCAAAAGAGCGGACAAGCAGGACCAAGAAGCATTCTTTACTGCTTATAACGAAGTCGGCTATCAACTGGGTACCATCGGCAATCATGAATTTGATTACGGACTGGATTATCTGAACTATATGATGAAGAATTCAGACCGGCGTTTCGTGTGCGCCAATATCGTTGATAACAATAACGAACCGTTATTGGCCGACCCATACGCCATTTTAGACGTAGCCGGCGTTAAAATTGGTTTTTTGGGCCTGACAACCACTTCCACTAAAAAATGGAAGAATGTCAATGACCTGAATGACTTTAATTTAATTTCGGAGTTAGATGCCTGTAAACGCTACGTTCCCGAAATCCGCAAGAAGGCTGACGTGGTGGTGGTCGTCTATCATGGTGGCTTTGAACGCGATCATACCGGCAATTGGAACGATATCAACCCCGGTGAAAACCGCGGCTATGATATCTTGAAAAATATCCCGGGGATTGATGCGCTCATCTCTGGTCATCAGCACCGTAAAATTGCCAGTCAATTATTTAACGTGCCAATCGTTCAACCAGGTTCACGCGGCCAATACGTTGCCAAAATTTCAATTGAAGTGAAAGATCACAATGTCATCAGAAGCGAGTCCGAATTACTAAACGTTAAGGACAGTGAACCCGATCAGACGATCAGGAACACGGTAACTGACTTGTCCAAACATCTGGAAGCCTGGCTGGATAAGCCGCTTTCGCGAATCAAGGGCAGTTTAACTTTCGATGATCCCTTCAAAGCTCGAATTCACGAATCGACTTTTATTGAACTGATTCAAAAAATCCAAATGGATAAGATGGGCACTGACCTCTCAGCAACCGCCCTTTACAATAACGAAGCCCACGGGTTTGAAGACCCGATTACCATGAGAAACATCATCACCAACTATGTTTATCCAAATACCCTGGTGACTTCAAAGATCACGGGGGCAGATTTGCGCGGTGCTTTGGAAGTTACTGCTCAGTACTTTACCGTTCGTCACGGTGACGTCGTGGTGAATGAAAAGTTCATCTTTCCAAAAGAGCGCTTCTATAACTACGATATGTACGAAGGAATTGATTATACCTTGAATATTTCAAAACCGGTTGGCCACCGCGTCACCCGTTTGAAATACCACGGAAAAGACGTTCAGGATGATCAGGTCTTAACCATCGCGCTTAACCGGTACCGAGCGAGTGGCGGCGGCCACTACCCCATGTATACCAGTGACAAGATTGTCAAATCAAGTGATATGACGATCAGTCATGTGATTATGGAATACCTACAGAAACATCCTGTGATTGAAGCTACCGTTAACCATAATTTTGAAATTATTGCTAGTTCCGAGGAACGTAATTAGTTTATTCACGACAAGTCAAAAATGGCTTGCCGTTTTTTATCTAAATTGCCAAAAAGTATTATGATGCTTCTGCCATTCACTTATATATTTGAAAGGAAAGTAGAATAACATGAACAAACAGTTTTTAACTGGTGTAATAACTTTTGTCTCACTTTTTTTCTCACTACCAGTAGGAACCCCCGCTCAAGCTAACAAATTAGCAAAATCGGCAGCTCCAGAAATAACTGTCGAACCAAAAACAGGTATCTCCACATCAACTATAAACGCATCAAGCATCTCACTTAATTCGTTCCAAACTTAAGGAATTACCAGTACCAGGTCAAAGCCAATTACTAAAAACCAAATGATTTACCGTGTGTCAAAACATGGCATCGGCTGGTCATGCTCATATAAAGTGCAAGTAAAAAACAATCATATCAGTAACGTATACGATTTGAAATCAAATACTGCCGTTGGCAGTTTACAAGAGTCCACCCTCAAAAAGATTTCTGGAAAGAAAGCAAAGTGGACCGGTGTCATTAAGATTGGAGTGGTAAGTCTGAAAGTATCTTGCACAACGTTACTAAAAGAACACAGGATTTTTATTAAATGATCACTTTACGACCGCAAATCCAACATTTAATACATTAAGCAAAATGACAATCAAAATAAATAGGTTGTAAAGCGAGCTGAGAAGACACATTATAAAAACAAGTGGATTATTCGCGCAGCTAACTTTATTTATCTTCATAATTACGGGAATCGCAAAAATACTTAACGGAGCAAGTATAAAAAGTACACACGTCAGCAATAATAATACTTCGGTTTTTCGATACGACATATTATTTGACTGCTTGATGACGTCATTACCTTCATTGGTAAAGCTAAGTAATTCTTTAGGATCAACATGGTATAGAATGCTTAAATCTCGAATTTTCTCAATATCAGGGTAATTACGATTATTTTCCCAGTGCGAAATTGCTTGACGAGAGATTCCTAATTCCTTTGCCACTCTTATTTGAGATAGGTTTGCATTTTTTCGTAAGGTTTTCAATTTAGTTCCCAATTGCATCTCTGTACATCCCTTCATACATTAATCGACGCCACATACGTATTAGCCGCTCTTCTTTATTTTTTCATTGTTCATGTAGGGAAAGCAATTCTATCCTCCTATTGCAACATTTGCTTTCTTGTTATACTTGTCATTACTGCATAATTAAGTCAGCGTGATTAAAGAAAGTGGGCGAAGAGATTTTAATGACAATTGCAAATAATGATTTGTAAAATATAATGTCAAGGTCACGTGCTTTTTTGAATTCGAATTATGATCAACCTCAATAATCCAGAATCAAGCGCATGAGAGTTCAATGTTATCTCGTATAGTTTAGCAAAGGAAAGGTTTGGTAATAGTGAAAAAAAATCATAGCCTCAAGACACAGTTAAGTTTGTTCGAAGTATTTTGCGGCCTCGTGTTAATTTGCATTCCATTCGTAATACTTAATATGAATACCTTAGATCAAATTCAATATTATGTGTTCACCATTATGGCGCTTTACTTCTGGTCTGGTGAAATTATGAAACTAGATTCCTATGTCCCCGCATACAAAATCCCTCTATTAATGCGGAACATATGTGTGGTTTGCCTACTTCTTTCCTTTGCTTACTCGTTACTGTCAATAATTATTAGCAAGTAAATGGAGGTATAGAAAATGAAATCTATCATTAAACATTTCAGTGTTGTATTCGCAGCCCTAATCGTAACTGGTGTTACTGTTCCGTCAGCTTACACGGCACATGCGGATGAAACTGCGACTCAATCCGAAAATAGTCAGAATCCTGATAATCCATCAGCATCTAAACAGATAATCACAAATCTAGATAGCTTAGATATTTCTCTCAGTGATTCTCAATACTATGAAATCGCACAAGAACTCGAATCAGGACAAAAAGTAATTGAAATTCCGGACACAAATTACGTTTATTATGTGCAACCGGACGTCCCATCGGTAACTACCCCGACAAATGGTGATGGAAGCCCAATCTCTCCACAATCAGGCATTTGGGGGCAACCCGAGGGGATTAACTGGGGGCATCTAGGAGAAATTCTTACCGGATTTGAGGCATCCTATAAAGGCGGTAAGGCGTTTGGAAAATGGATGAAATCAAATCATCCAACTGCAACATCATTCTTAAGGAAATGTGGAAAAAATGTTTTTGGAATCATTCTAATTGACTCCTCAAATGTTTCAAACGCTTTTTACCAAGGATTTTTAGCTGGTTCAAAATAGATCCTTCTTAGCTAACATTGAACTGGATTGCACCGAGTCGATATAATTCGAAAACAAATGATACATTTTCAAAAAGTCAATCCATACTCGGATTGGCTTTTTTGTTATGCTTTCTTCAATTTACGATGCCCTTTTTTCTTCTCGGCGCCAACATAAGCCACTGCCTTGAAGTCCCGAATCGAAGTGACCTTAATCTTACCTGGGTAAGTTAACTCATTTTCAATCTCATCTTTGACTTCATTAGCCAGCTGTTGGTTCTGCTGGTCGTCCAGCTTCTTGGGATCAACCACAATTCGAATTTCGCGGCCCGCTTGGATGGCATAGCTTTCTTTGACACCCTGCTTGGAGCTGGCAATTCGTTCCAAATTCTTAAGTCGGTTAACGTACTCTTCCACAGACTCACTTCGAGCACCTGGACGCCCACCGGAAATGGAATCCCCAGCAGCAACCAGATGGGCAATTGGCGTCGTCACTTCCACGTCACCGTGGTGAGAGGCAATCGAATTGATAACTTGCGGATCTTCACCATAAGTCTCAGCAATTTTGACTCCCAATTCAACGTGGGTACCATCGACTTCTCTATCAATTGCTTTACCAATATCATGAAGTAAACCAGCCAGCTTGGCAATCTTCACGTTAAGGCCCAATTCTGCCGCCAGCATCCCCGAAATATCCGCCACTTCAATCGAGTGATTCAAAACGTTTTGACCATAGCTGGTTCGATATTTCAGCCGGCCGACAATCTTTAAGAGATCCGGATGCATCCAGCCGATGTGAAGCGAACCGACCACTTTCTCACCGGTCCGTCGCAGTTCATTCATCAAATCCGATTGGGCGACCCCAACCTGGTGCTCAATTGATTGGGGATTAATCTGCTTGGTGACCGCCAAATTGGTAATCACCGTCTTGGCAACTTCACGTCTCAAAGGATCTTGTGTGACCACGTGTAACAAATGTGGGTCATCGGGATCAAAAACCAAGTCAGTACCGGTCAAGCTTTCAATGTAGCGGATATTAGAAGCCTCGCGACCAATTAACTTTTGTTTGGTGTTATTATCAGTAATTTGAACTGAATGTTCAATGTGCTCTCTGGGCATGTCAACGGGTCCGCGTTGGATGGCGTCGTCAGCCAAAATTTTAGCAACCTTAGGAGCATTGACCTGTGCTTCGTCATCTTGATACTTCAATTCAATATCTTTTTCACGTTTTAACGCCGTCTTTAATTCATCCAGAATTTGCTGTTTAGCCTCATCTAGGCTGAGCGAACCGCGTTCCTGTAGTGTCTTCAGCCGCTCCTTGGATAAGTCGGTTGCCCTATGATGGAGCTGCTCAATTTCATCTTTCTTTTGGTTGATTTCATGGCTTTCCTCAGCCAGTTTAGAATGAAGTTGATCCAAACGGGCTTCGGTTTGTTTCAACCCAGTTTCACGTTGTTGAATACGGCTTTGTCGCGTGACATTATCCGCTTGATAACTGTCAAGTTCCTCTTCAATCGAATCTTGATAGTCAATCGTTTGGTGTTTACCATCGGAAATAATCTTGGCAGATTTTTCTTGGGCATCTTTATTAGCGTTGGTTAGCAGCTGTTCAGCAGCCGCTTTGGCATTTTGAATTTCCTGTTGAAAATGACGTTTCTGCAGCTGCAAGCCACAAATAACGCCAACAATGGCCGCAAAAATAGCTAGTATAATGATTAGTAGCAAGTGCGAACCTCCTTTCTAAAACAGTCCTAGTAATAGTTTAACATACTGCTCCCTGATTGAAGTCGTCAAAGTTTATTCTTAGTTCAAATAGTGATTCAAAAACTTTTTGACGGTGTCGGAATAAAGTTTCGGGTGGGTGCTAAATGATCGTGAGTGCCCAGCTCCCGGGACAATCAACAGCTGCTTTGGTCCCCTGTCCGCCCGATACAATGGGTACACCATTTTAGTCGGGACAAATTGATCTTTAGCACCATGAATAAACAGCATTGGCCGTTTATTTTTGGCGACCTGCTTCAACGCACTGGCTTTTTTGAAAGAATAACCATTCTTGACATGGTTAATGCCAGAAACAATATCAACCAATGGGAATTTAGGTAAGTGATACAATTCTTTGGCCTGATAGGCAATCTCAGAATAGACATCGGTGTAGCCACAGTCTTCAATAAACGCCTTAACCTGAGTGGGCAATCCCTTGACACCGCTGACCATCATTGTCGTGGCACCGCCCATGCTGGTTCCAAATATCGCAATTTCAGACTTCTGACCGTTTTGGTGAATCACCTTTTTGACCCATTTAACGTAGTCCAAACGATCCGGCCAGCCATAACCAATATAGTTCCCCTGACTTTGACCATGGCCACGGGCGTCGGGTAATAAGACGTTGTAGCCAAGGTTATGGAATAGGTACGCATAGTCAAACATCCGGTTCTTGTTGGACATAAAGCCATGGGCAATAATAATGGTCTTCTTGGTGGCCTTATCAGCTGATATGTAATTAGCATCTAACTTCAGGTGTCGAGTAGCAGACATTTCAAACCAATGCTGCTTGTGGGCGTCTTGATACCATTTGTGAGCCGGATAGCGCGAATTACCGGGCTTAATGGGCTGAGTTTTGCTTAAAAATGATTTAGGTGCCGGCACGACTGCAACATTGTAGAAATACATCCCAGCACCAAATAGGCCGCCTGCAATAATGACCGCAGCAGATGCCAGCCCAATGATGACTTTTGTTTTTCGTTTCATTCATCCATCCCACCAATTCAATTTTTCTCGTGTTAAATATACCACATTCTGAATTTTACCGCCGAAATTTGGTGATTAGCAAAAAAGTCGTATAATATAAGTAACGAACAGGACGGTGATCACATGTTTCCAGAAAGATTACGAGCATTAAGAAAAGGCCAACAATTAACTTTGGAAGAACTCGCCCGCGCGATCAACAAAGATTCCCCAACTGACAAGGAGCACGAAAGTACCGGCTCTCAGATCGGCAACTGGGAACGTGGCATCAGAACGCCCAATTATGTTGAAATCCAGCGGCTCGCCAAGTTCTTCGATGTCACCATGGATTATTTAACGGGCTTAACTGAAAACAACACATATGATCTTGCAAAATTGTTTATCTCCGACAAGAGCTTGCAATTCAATGGCAAAGATTTAAGCTCAAAGGACCGTTACGAAATTTATCAATTGATTTCCGGATACGTCCACGGAAGAAGCAATGTGCCACATGAGCAAGGCCCACGAACGGAGCAGGGAAGGCTTGACATTTAAGAGCGCGGAATAGGGCGGTTAGCAACCGTAGTCTAAGCCACTTCCAACGGAAATCGAGTCTGATTTTCGTTGGAAGTGGCTTAGGCGCAGGTTGCTACCCTAGGAAGCGTATTTAATCAGAGCGCGACGGGGGCTGGTAGAGGCGGTTTCCAAGGGGACTTTGATTGAAGTTCCTGGGTTTGGAACTTTAATTAAAGTCCCCTTGGAAGTTAGCCTCTGGCCCGTCGGAGCGTATTTTAATGGCAGAAGGGAGCACATAATAACCTAACAAACGTGCTTCTAAGCACACCCTAATTAAAGTGAACTTAGAAACTACCCTCTGGCCGATCGTCAGGTAACTAGACAACCTCACATCCAAATCAAACTTGCGCCCATCAAAAGGAGCTCACCATGCTAACCAACAAACAAAAGAAAAAACTACTGAAGAGAAAGCACCCAAACACGCAATCGGTTGAGTCCAACTACATCACGCAGATGCTAAAATACCGCGACCAATTCAGTGCCTATCCCCAGGTTAAATTTCTGATCAATAATGTCGTCGAAAGTGACCACTTAATTAAACAGGGATTACTCCCGCAGGACTTGCCGGAGTTAATCCTCCCAGACGATATCCAGGTTCAGATTTTCAAAGATATCAACAATCGATTCAAGCCCGGTGATCCACAAGGTGACAAGCTCTGGGCCGAGTTGTCGGACGCCCTGCCAAAACTCGATAAACAATTGCGGTCATTCCGTGATTATTTGGAGAGTCAATACGGAATGTGGACTTATATTTCCGCCCCATTTATCAAAGATCTCGCTGACTACATTGGTGATGCACCAGTATTGGAAGTCATGGCAGGCAACGGTTATATTTCCAAAGGGCTGAGTGATCTCAACGTCAAAGTCTTTCCAACTGACAGCCTTGAGTGGGTTCAGGAAAATCAAACGGGTCAGCATCAGCTAATTCACGTCGAAAAGCTGGATGCAGTGGCGGCAATCGCCAAATATAAAGACCAGGTTAAATACGTCATCATGAGTTGGTCACCAGACAAACAAACCATTGATGTCGATGTCCTCAACGCGATTAGAAAAGCCGATAACGATTTGGAATTAATCGTTATCGGCGAAAAGAATGGTGCAACCGATTCGAAAGCCTTTTGGCAACAGGCTCACTTCATTAAGCCAGAGACTGCCAAACAATTGAACCGGCATCATCAGCCATTTGATTTAATTAAAGATCAGATTTACCTAGTTGACTAAGCTTGGGTAATGGCAGTTTGCCAATCAAGGCATGCTTTTCAATCGGCTTCTTCTCCAATTCGAGAAGGGCTTTTTTTGTTTCTTTACCACCGCGATAGTCCCCAACGTCGCCACTGCTTTTCACCACTCGATGACAGGGAATCACGATGAGATCCGGATTCATTGCCACGGCATGAGCCACCGGCCGAATTGCCTTGGGCTTGCCAATGTTTTCGGCTAACTGCTTATACGTCATTGTCTGGCCATAGGGTATTTTTTGAATTTCGGCCCAGACTTGATGCTGCAAGTCAGTTCCGATGTTCTCCAAATCCAGTGGCAAATCAAAGTCTTTGCGCTTTTGATCAAAATAGTCCGTGAATTCAGTTAAATAATCAGCGGTCACCGAATCGTCATACATAAATTGGAAATCATAGAGATCCGGATAAAAATCAAAAAGTTCAGACAGGTACTTCCCAGGGCTGGACACAAAATTCAAGCCCTTTTGAGTCACCGTGAAGAAAAATTTTTGATTATTCACTTCGAGACTTTCCCAATACATTTTTTTCATAAAACTACTTCTCCATTACGTTCAAATCGGTCATTTGTATCATTGTAACATATCAAGCCGGCAGATGAGTTGGCTTCGCTTGACTCACGGACTGGGAATTGCCACAATGAGGTTATAGATTGTCAAAAAAAGGAGTCGACCTGAATGGCAGCCACTAGTAAGACGTTTGCCCAATCCACCAGGAACCTACATTATGACTTAAGAAAGATTAATATCGATAAATCAATTCATGAACTGATTGATAACGGTAAAAAAATCCGTGATCAGATTTCATTTGACCAGCTAGGAAAATTCGTCCCAGTCAAACGAAACGTGGTTGAAGGAATTTCTCACGTTGAAGAAAAGATGATCACGGATTTGATGCCGCTGCGACATAAGCGCCTGGCAGCTTCCGCCTTCGCATTTTTCCGCGGCACTGACGAATTGATGGCCTTTGACCTGTCCAAGCAGACTTCCACCAACATCCCAGTCGTTATTTCTGGTGACGCCCACTTGGGTAACTTTGGTTTTTATGCGTCGCCGGAGCGAAAACTTCTCTTTGACCTCAATGACTTCGACGAATCTACCATCGGCTCGTGGGACTGGGATCTGCGGCGACTGCTTGTCAGCATTGTCCTCCAGGGAGAACAGCTGGGACTTGACAGTGACCAGATTAACGAGATTATGCGGGGAACGGTCGAAACCTACCAGCAGATCCTTAGCGAGTGTTTTGATAACCACTCAGCGATGGAACGCTACTACTTCTCAACTGAAGTGGAATCTTTCCTGCAGTCGGAAGACACCGACCACACCCTACCAAAAGTATGGTGGAAAATTCGCGACAGTGCCGAACAGCGAAATTCTGATAAAGTGGTTAAAAAATTCACGACACTGGATTCCCGTGGGCATTTAGTCTTTAAAGAAAATGCTCCTCGAACCGTCCACGTGAGTGAGCGCCGGTTCAACGAAATTCGTGAGCACTTACACAGTTATACCCGATCGGTCGGGCCGGACGTCACCGTTCTGCTCTCTCAATTTCATATCAGTGATATTGTTCGCCACAGCGTCGGTGTTGGGAGTTTTGGGACCCGCTGCTACCTGGTTTTACTAACTGCGATTGACGGCAGCCATTTAGTCCTCCAAATTAAGGAAGCCTTACAGACCCGACGATTCAGAGGATTTGATGTCACGACGCCCTTTAGTCAAAGCAAACCGGACAACGGTGAGCGAATTGTCACCTGCCAGCAGATTCTCCAACGTGCGTCCGATCCCCTACTTGGCTTCTATCACAACGATGATACCGGCCGCAGCTTCTACGTCCGCCAATTTTGGGATATGAAAGAATCGATTAACTTGAATAAATTAGACGCCGATAATTTCGCCACTTACGCTAAAATCTGTGGGCTGCTGTTAGCACGGGGACACGCCCAAAGCCCCACAGCAGCGATTGTCCACGGTTACGTTGGAACTAAGAAAAAGTTGGTCTCAGCTTTAATGAATTGGGCAAACGATTATTCAAAACAGGTCCACACCGATTACAAAGAATTCTTAGATTCATTAGACGCTGATGAAACGAGGGAATAATGATGCATAAAGTTGTCTTTCACATTGATGAGTTGGATAAGTGGGATCACACATTAAGTAACATCACCAATCTACTGGATTATGGCCGCATGAATAAGGAAGAATATCATATCGTTGTCTTGGTCAATGGTGATGCCATCAAAGGTTATCTGGATGAGCATCTGCGAAATTCCGTCGAACAATTTAGCAGAGAAGGTGTCAGATTCCACGCTTGCAGTAATTCGATGAACAGTCATTCGATTAAGGAAACAGAGTTACCGGCAAACGTTGAAATTGTCGCTGCAGGAGTTGCTGATTTAGTTTCGCTACAGGAGCAAGGCTTTGCGTATATCAAGCCTTAAAGTATGCTCGGCAACAATTTCCGCTGCGTCGAAGCAGGCTGGGTCAGTTAAACATCAAATAGCTAACGAAAAAAGCGGACCGAGGAAATTTCCCCCGATCCGTTTTGTGTTATCAGCTAATTAATTTCTGAACCCCGCCCTGAATCTCTTCAGGCTTGTCCACTAACGTATTGGCATGCGCGCCCAACAACTCGGGAACATCTCCGAATCCATAGGTAACGCCCAGTGTCTTGACATGGTTATTGTAGCCGCCAAGCATATCGGTGTCTCGATCACCAATCATGATGCTGTCGTTTTGATTGGCATTAGTTTCTTCCAAGGCATATTTTAGGACCGCCGTCTTGGTCATCCGGGTTTTCTCGTCCGTTCCAGCTCCAAACCGACCGGTAAAGTATTGGGTCAGGTCTAATTGATCCGTTAGGTCATGGATCAAATCTTCTGGCTTGGCAGAGGCAATGTTGACACCATAGCCCTGCTCATTGAGCCTTTGTAGCTCCTCAACGATGCCGGGATAGAGATCAAGTTGGAACATTCCTTCACTACGATAGTAATCTGCATAATATTTTAAAGTCTTCATCTGATCCGCCTCAGATAGTTCTGGGTAAAATTTCTGCAGACTGGTTTTGAGTGCCGGACCAATAAACTTTAAATATTGATCATGGGTCAGTTCAGGCAGTTTCATTTTGCCGACTGCGTATTTGAGCGACTTGAGAATGCCGGTTTCTGAATCGGCAATTGTACCGTCAAAGTCAAAAAATAATTGTGTCATGAGTAACCTGCTTTCATCTTGAGTTGATAGTTAAATATTATCAATGATTTTGTGTTAGAAATCAAGTCGGCTACAAGACGAATTCAACTGCTTTTCAAAATGTAGTATATTAGAAGTATCCAAAAATTGAAAAGAGGTCAGCCCAACTTATGGTGCTCACATTTATTTTCTTAATCATTGCTGGCTTCGCAGCGGGACTGCTCGCCTCAGTTGCCGGGCTGGCATCACTTGTTTCCTACCCAGCCTTGTTGGCAGTCGGCCTACCGCCGGTGATCGCCAACGTCACCAATACCACCGCATTAATCTTTTCCGGGATTGGTGCCACTGCTTCTTCACTGAAAGAACTCCGAGGCCACTGGAAAAGGTTAACGCTATACGTCATTCTTTCGTTAATCGGAAGTATTGGTGGAAGTGTGCTGTTGCTAATTGCTCCAGCATCATCGTTTGAAAAAGTTGTCCCGTTCTTCATCCTGTTTGCTGGAATTCTATTATTTATGTCTGGCCGAAAAAAAGACGTTTCTACTGCCAAATTGAAGCAGGCTCACCAAACACCAACCAAACACTTTTGGGTGTCACTGGTCAGCCTGACCGGAATTGTGCTTGTCGGAGCTTACACGGGCTACTTTGGTGCCGCGGGCGGGGTCATCTTTTTGGCAATCCTATCAGTCATCACTGACGATCAGTTTACTGTGGTAAATGCCATGAAGAATGTGATTGCCTTTGGCGGTAATTTGATTGCTACCGTGATTTTTATCTTCAAGTCTCATATTGACTGGCTTCTCGTGATCCCACTTGGATTTGGTTTACTGATCGGCGGATATACCGGTCCCATCATTGTTCGTCACTCGAATATCCATCTGCTGCGAATCTTGATTTCGTTAGCAGCGTTTGGATTGGCGGGGTATTTGTTTGTGACAGCTTATTTTTAATCACTATACTAACAAAAACGAGTTATCCCTAAGTAAGCGTATTCACTCTTGCATGGGGATAACTCGTTTTGACGTTCAAAACTTGATATCTGAATATAATTTGGCTTTGCAATTAAGAAGGAGACCAGGTTAGAACGTAATCTGTCCAACAATCAATCCATAAATGGCATAGATCGCAGCAATGACAATAAAGATTGCCAACAGCATTTCAATTGGTCCGAAGACCTTCTCAGCATGGTTATCTTTCTTCTGTAAAATCCAGAATACTGGAATCCCAGCAGCAAACAGTAATGACATCAGGAGAAGGAAGTTGGCGCCAGCTGCGAATAACAACCAGCAGGCATACAGGCTGGAGATAATTCCGACAATGATATTGCCAGCTCTTCCCTTGCCATGATCTTCCATGAATGAATATTTCAACTGATAAAATGCCGAAAATGCGTAAGGAATCAAAATTGCGGCACTGGCAATTGAGTAGAAGAAATTATAAGCAGAAGCCGTAATCAGGTAAGAGAACATAAAGATTTCCACACAGATATTGGTAACCGTTAATGAGGTAATAGGTGCCCCATTCTTATTTTCCTTAGCAAACATTTTCGGGAACGATCCTTCTTTAGCAGCTTCATATGGAAGTTGACCAGCAAACATCGTCCATGATAACCAGGCACCAACAACGGAAATGATTAACCCGCCATTAACAACCATGGCGCCCCATTTACCAACCAAACTTTGAAGCAGTTCAGCCATTGCGGGCTGGGTCAAATGTGCTAATCCAGCGCGGCTCATAACACCAAATGATAGCAATGTGATTAACATATAAATCAAAATAACGGTGATAATTCCAAGAACCGTTGCCTTACCAACATCGGAACGTTTCCGAGCCCGGCCAGAGAAGACGACCGCCCCTTCAATTCCGATAAAGACCCAAACGGTTACTAACATGGTACTCTTGGCTTGTGCCATGACACTGCCAAACTCAAATTTCCCACTTGGTGTAAACCAGAAGTCGCTGGTAAACATATTCATCTTGAATGCGAATAACACGATAATGATGAATAGGAAGATTGGAATCAATTTGGCAATGGTAATAATTGTGTTAACAAACGAGGCAGATTCGACCCCTCGTAAAATCATAAAATGGCAGGCCCATAAAATAAACGATGCTGCAATGATGGACCAAATGTTTTGTCCATCCCCAAACACGGGTAGGAAGTAGGCAACCGCACTCATTAACAGTGTTGCATAGCCAACGTTTCCAAGCCAAGCGGACAGCCAGTATCCCCATGCCGAGTTAAATCCCATGTACTTACCAAATCCAGCTTCTGCATAACTATAAACACCAGCATCCAGATCCGGGCGCTTCATGGTCAAATTCTGGAACGTCAAGGCCAGCATCACCATTCCGATGGCGGTAATAACCCAACCAATGATAATCGCACCAGCACCGGCCCCTTTGGCCATATCGTGCATCAGGTTGAAAACGCCACCACCGATAATTGATCCAACAACCAATCCGATCAGTTCGAGCAGCCCTAATTTACCATCATGCTCTTTCATTTAGCTCACTCCCTCGAATATTATTTAATTAATATGAATCATCATCAAACTCTAAAATTTTGAAATATTTACGATTGTATTGAACCTTGTTCTCGGAAACCAGCTGCTGAACCATCTGGCTGGTCGTTTCCCGCGTGGTACCACTCACCTTGGACAGCTCAACCAATGTAATTGGATACGGGACAAGGATTGTCTCATCTTCTTGATAATCACCAATTTGTTGACCAATGAAGAGAATCGCGTTCCAAACCCGGCATTTTGCGCTGGTGGTTACCATTCGCTGGAGTTGTGTCTCAGAGGTGTTAATGATTTGACTCATGTCCTTGACAGCATTAACCATCAGCTCGGAGTTCTCACGTAAAATCTCCTCATAAATCGGCATTGGAAACTCGGCGAGTTTGACTTCAGACATTGTCTGGACCGTATATGCATAATGATCGTCCTCAAATAAGCCAATATACGGAAATGCCTTTTCCGGTCGAATGTACAAATACAGCTGTTCTCCGCCGTCTTTATCCCAGTGAAACGATTTACAAACACCGTCGATTAGGTAGTAGAATCGATCGCGGGGATCCCCCTGGTCAAACAGAATCTGACCACGTTGATAGGTCTTAACAGTCATTTCGTCAATCAACTGATTGACGTACTTGTCGCTCAACGGACTAAATTCAGGATGGCTGCGCAGTTTTTTAGCATAATACTCATAATCACTCTTATTCTTTAAAATCATAAATACACTCCCAAAAACGGTTACATAATTGTGTTCTTATTAGAAGTGTACCTCAAATAACCTGATTGTACATTAAACAAAGTCTAAGATGATTTTAAGGACAAAATAACATTTACGTGTTATTTATCCGAAATAATTGTCCCTGACCCATCATTAATAAAGCCTTCAATATTGTCCAACGCAGTCACAACAGCCTCGTTGCCGGTTGCCTCGACGAAATCAATCGCTGCTTGTACCTTAGGCAACATACTTCCGGGTGCAAATTGGTTTTCACCGATGTATTTGTGCAAATCAGCAACCGAAACGTGTGCTAATTTCTTTTGGTCAGGTTTGTTGAAGTTGACAAAGATGTTTGGAACGGCGGTCAGAATGATTAATGCGTCAGCGCCAACCAACTCCGCCAATTTTTCACTGGCAAAATCCTTATCAATAACCGCTTCCTTACCAACCAGTCGGCTACCGTCACTGACTACCGGAACACCACCGCCACCAACTGAAATTGGCACGATACCGGCATCAACCAACGCGTTCACGGCCTTGGTTTCAACCACACCAATCGGCTTTGGTGAAGGAACAACTCGCCGATAGCCACGGCCGGCGTCTTCCACAAAGCTGAAGTCTGGGTTCTGTTTCTTAGCCAAATCGGCATCTTCTTCGCTCATAAATGGACCAATTGGCTTGGTTGGATTAGCGAACGCCGGATCGTCAGGGCTGACTTCCACCTGGGTCACAACCGTCGCAACTGTCTTGTCCAGCCCCTTTTCTTTAATGACTTGATCCATTGCATTTTGCATCCAGTAGCCGATGCTGCCCTGCGTCATCGCAACACAGGAGTCAAGTGGCATCTCTGGATTATCATTGGTGCTGCCGTCGGCTTGCTGTAACAACAGATTACCAACTTGGGGACCATTCCCGTGTGAAATAATCAGCTGATCACCGTTTTCAATAAATTTGACCAAGTGCTCGGCCGTATCGCGCAACGCTTGTTGTTGAGCGGCAGCTGAAGCATCTTTTGATAGGATGGCGTTGCCTCCGAGGGCAACCACGATTTTACGTCCCATAATAATTCTCCTCCGTCTTAGAAAATAATAAGGGACTGGGACAAAACAAATGTTTTGTTGCCAGTCCCTTGTATTGTTGAGCTATTTTTCAAGGTGGGTACTAGGCTGAAATTTTACTTTGTCTTATACACGTGGAATAAATAGATTTCCAAGTGTTGCGGCCATCATAGCCTTGATTGAGTGCATTCTGTTTTCTGCTTCTTCAAATTGACGAGCATACTTGCTGGTGAACACTTCATCAGTAACTTCCATTTCAGTAATGCCATACTTCTTCTCAATATCCTTACCATATTCGGTTTCAGTATTGTGGAATGCTGGCAGGCAGTGCATGAAGATTAATTGATCGTCAGGAGTGCCGGTCTTCTTCAAGGCTTCCATATTAACTTGATATGGTGTTAACAACTTGACACGCTCTTCCCAGTTGCTTTCGCCCATTGATACCCAAACGTCGGTATAAACGATGTTTGAGCCCTTCATACCTTCATCAAGGTCGTCGGTAATCAACAGTTTAGCACCTGATTTTGCAGCAAAGCCCTTAGCAATGTTTTGAATTTCATCGGTTGGGAACAATTCTTTAGGTGAAACAATGTGGATGTTGACACCCAAAATTGCGCCAGTTACCAACAGTGAGTTGGCAACGTTATTACGGCCGTCCCCCATAAATGTCAGGGTTAAACCTTGAAGTTTGCCAAAGTTTTCCTTAACAGTCATGAAATCTGCCAACATTTGAGTTGGGTGCCATTCGTCAGTTAATCCATTCCATACCGGAACGCCACTGTCTCTGGCAAGAATTTCAGCATCACTTTGCTTGAAGCCACGGAATTCAATTCCATCGAACATGCTGCCAAGCACTTTGGCAGTGTCTGAAGTCGATTCCTTCTTGCCTAATTGAATGTCGCCTGAACCCAAGTATTCTGGGTGGGCACCAAGGTCAATGGCTGCAGTGGTAAATGCTGAACGAGTACGGGTTGATGACTTTTCAAAGAGTAAGGCAATGTTTTTGCCTTCCAAATAGTGATGCGGCACACCGGCCTTTTTCAAAGCCTTCAAATGGAGACCAAAGTCGATCAAATATTCGAGTTCGGCTGCAGTGAAATCTTTTTCGGCTAATACACTGCGTCCTTGAAATACGTTTTGTCTAAAATCTTTTGTCATAATCGAATTCTCCTTGATGATGATTGTTTTTGGGTACAACGTTATGATTGTGCGCTGTGAATGTAGAGTTGAGTTAATTGGTAGGTGGTTTTTTGTCAACTGCCTGGATGAGGCTGCTTTGGAAACACGCTCCGAAGCAACTTAGGCTAACTTCTAAGTGCACTTTGCTTAAAGTCCCAAACCCAGGGACTTTAAGCAAAGTACTCTTAGAAACCGCCTCACCCGTTGCTAGTCGCGCTCTTATCAGATGTCTTCCCGAACAATTGGGCAGCTCATGCAACGTGGACCCCCACGCCCTCTTGACAACTCACTTGAGATAACCTCGAGCACTTTTAATCCATGCTTTCTGAGTAAGTCATTTGAAACGTAGTTACGGTTATATGTGACAACGACGCCTGGTGCAATTGCCAGGGTGTTTGAACCATCATTCCATTGCTCACGACCAGCGATAATTGGGTCGCCGTTACCAGTTGGAATGAGATCCAGATCATCTAATTTCAGTGCATCCTTCAAAACTTGCTTGAGATCAGTTCTGTGGTCCAGGTTCAAGTCGCCGTTCTTACCTGGCGTAATTGTCCAAGTATCGATATGGCCACCTTCGCCAAGAATTCCTGGATGAACTGTAAATTGATCGTAGTTAATCATTGTAAACACAGTATCCAAATGCATCATTGCATGGTTATGTGGAATCTTGATAGCAATCACTGTGTCGAAGTGGCCTTCTTTGAACAAGCTCTTCGCAATATCTTGAATGGCATCAGCTGAAGTTCGTTGAGAAACCCCGATTGCCATTACGTGATCGTTCAAGACTAATTCGTCGCCACCTTCGATACGAGTATCGTGGTTACGATCACGCCATACATGAACGCCTTTATCAGCGAAACGTGGGTGATACTTAATCACAATCTCATTAAAGAGTGATTCACGCTGTCTGGCAGGGAATGTCATGTGGTTAATACTCAATCCTTCACCGATACATGCCGAAGGGTCACGGGTGAAGTATAGGTTAGGCATTGGATCCATGTAGAATTCGTAGTTTTCAGTTTCAGCAGCACTTACTAGGTCTGTTGGCACAAAATCTACCTCGTTCTTACGGATACCTTCCATGATCTTGTTGACCATGTCTTGGTTATTCATACTGCCAAGATATTCTTTCAATGCATCATGAATGGTTCCCGTTGCATATCCTGATTCGGTCAGCATTTGCTCTAAGAAGTCATTACGAACTTTGTCACCGGCTGCATCTAACGCTTCAGCAGCTAATTTTTCAAGATACAATACTTCAACACCATTGTCTCGTAAAGTATCGGCAAAGTAATCATGTTCCTTTTGGGCAATTGGTAAATATGGAATGTCATCGAATAATAACCGGGGCATCATGTCAGGTGTAAAGTTTTCAATTTCTCTACCCGGACGCTTCAGTAAAACTGTTTTCAACTTACCGATTTCCGATGTTACATGAATTGGACTTGTCATTTTGTTACCTCCTCTTCCATTAATACAATTACATCATAACCCCTTTGGAAAACGCTACCGTATGTTTTTAAACATTGCGAATGTGAAAAAACTAACACAATTAAGACGGAAAATGATTGCGGTTACATTTTATGAATTATCCTGCTAATTATTCCTTTCACAAAGGGCTTTTACCGGTTAATTATACAAAGTAAAATGTTTAAATTAAAACATAAGATTTTGATTAGAATTACGAATACCCTAAATATAACACTTTGTTCACAATATTCATACTTTGTTCTCATCTGTTTGGTATAAATATGTTTTAACTTCATAAAATATTCACAGTTTGGTAAAAGAAAATTCACTTTTAAACTCGCAGCTCCCAACGAAATCTCGCTCCATGTAAGCGGTTCACTCAATTGGCTCAAGTTTATCAATGAATGTTCATGCAGATCGCTTTAGACTCAGATCGTCAATATTACAAGCATTAAAAATATGCCAATAGCCTTGTCTATTGGGCTCGATGCGGGCAAAATGGAATATGTATTGGAGGTAATTTCATGGAAACGAGAATTGATACTCGCAATAAGTCCTTTCAGTTTCGAACTTATTTAATCTATTCCATCGCTTTTCTGCTTGTCTGCCTTGCCACCTACACGATCCCCTGGCTGGCCGGTAAAACCTTAATCTGGAATGTCGACGGAATTGCCCAACATTTTCCAATAATGGCTCAATTTCAGCGAATGCTGCAAGGAACTGCTCACCAGTCAATGAGCTGCTGGTCGTGGAACTTTGGTGCCGGTGCAGATCAACTGACGACCTTTGCTTTTTACATAATTGGTGATCCATTCAGCTACCTAATCGCGCTGTTCCCGGCTGCCAAACTGGAGTTGGGCTTTCAAGTGCTGATTTTGCTTAGACTCTACTGTGTCGGACTGTCATTTCTTGCTTGGGCCAACGAACGAGATTTTAGTACCCATAGCAAATTGATCGGCACATTGATTTATACTTTTTCCGGTTACAACTTTTATGTATCGATGCATCACCCATTCTTTTTAATTCCGATGATTCTTTTCCCACTGCTGGCCATGGGGGTCGAAAAAGTCCTCCACAAACAAAATTGGCTGCCGTTAGCCGTCGCAGTTGCCTTGGCGCTTATCAGTAATTTTTACTTTGCTTACATGCTGGCAATCGGAACGTTTGTTTATCTACTGACGCGATATTTCAATATCCACCACAATCATCCCGAACGGCTGAAGAATGGCAGAATCATTTACGGCTTAATCCAAGGGGTCGTAACGGGCCTGCTGACAGCCGGAGTCATTCTCATTCCTACGCTTTTAGCTGTTTTTCAATCGACTCGAATCGCCTATCACGCCAAATTTGCCAACGGACTGATCCTTTACCCACTCAAATATTACCTGGCAATGCCCAACCAGCTGATTACCAGTACCACCACCAAGGACTACTGGCTGGTCCTGAACTTCTGCGGCTTGACATTTCTGGGCGCAGTTTATGTTCTCAGGCATTTTAAGCGTTACCGTTCACTGGCAACCATCATTACCCTCACCGTCATTGCATTAATGCTGCCACAGTTCAGCGCGGTGGCCAATGCCATGTCAACGCCATCCAATCGTTGGCTGTTTCTGATTGTTCTGCCAATGAGTTTGGCAACCATGATCCTCGTCGACCAAATCAAAAATTTGACCCAAAATGATCTTCGCTGGTTAATTGGTTCCAGTGCTGGTTTGATTGTCCTCGTGTGGATCACCAAGGGATTTACCTTGAAATTACCGCAAAACGATTTAGTTGCTTACGGTCTATTACTGAGTTTTCTGCTATTGTTCGCCTGCCAAACCTCGCTCAAGATATCTCCTAAACGGGTGAGTTACATTTTGGTCGGGTTAGTCTTCATCAATGTGATCAGTGCCGGGCAAGGTTGGTTCAGTCCTAATAATAGTAAGAATATCAATTCCAATTTGGCATCCGGATCCGCTGAACAGTGGCTTCATAAGTATTACGACGGGGCTCAAACCCAGTTGGCGTCCGATAATCATTTCTATCGAACAACCACCATTCATAACTATTATCCACACCGAACGGCCGGTAATAACATTCCGATGGTTTTAGGCACCCATGATTTGGGGGCATACTACTCAATCCAAAATGGCAGCCTATTTCAATTCAGCCGATCGCTGGACAACTCACAAGCGGTTGTCAACTCAGTCCTTGGTGAGGCAGATGGCCGAACAACGCTACTTAACCTACTGGGAGTTAAATATATGTTCGCCAAGACCGATATCGTCAAGAAGCCCCAGGCCATCCCGTATGGCTTCCACTATGTTCGGGAAAGCAACAGAAAAATTGTCGACTTTCCTGAGCAGCCAGTCAGTGGCCTCAGCAACCATTCCGGAACGATTTTGTTAAAATCCAATCTGGCACTGCCACTGGTCTACACACAAAAGTATGTCATTTCAGCAGCGAACTACAATAACATGTCACCGCTCCAACGTGAGCAGGCAATGCTGTCCGGAGCAGTGGTTGAAAAACCAGTCGATGGTGTTTCATTGACTGAACCCCAAAATAACGTTCAGACCGTCCCTTACACCACCCGATTATTTGACCAGCACATCGCTAACAACCCGGTCAAGGCGGTCCTAGATCGTCTACGGATTTCCCCAAACGCCCGTTATCGGGATACCGCCAAGAAGTATAAGACCACTTTGCCGGCTAATAAAGTCAAAATTTGGGAAAAGGCAACTGGTATCAATCCAAACGCGAAGCCGTTGCGAAGTGTGTTAGCTAAGAACCATCGCATCGTTGTCCAAAATGAGGCTAAAAACGCTAATGGCCTTCATCTCATGGATAACGACGCACAAGGACGCCACCTTTCCTATCAGTTGAACATTAAGCAGCCGCAAAAGGTTCGTCACTCAGAGCTGTACCTGGTTATTGACGGCATCTCCCATACTGCCCACTCAACCAAAGACCGGCTGAACAGTTTGACTGCCGATTCAATTATTGACGGAACACCGGTTTCCAAACTGGAAAAGATTGACCGAATTAGAACCGCTCTTCAGCATCCCGATCTGGGAGCGTATACGCTATCCGTTCAAACACCCAATAACTTCACTTACGTCCGCCAATTACCGGAAAACAACCTTTCGGACTACGAAGACAGACAGCACATTGTCCTGAATTTGGGCTATGCAGACAAAATACAAAAATCGCTGACAATTCACTTCAACGGCGTCAAGCAATTGAAGTTCAAACAGGTCAGGTTGATGGCGGTTCCATTTAACCGACAATATGATACACAGATCCATCAGCTTCAAAGAGCAGGCCTAACCAGTCAAAAAGTCACCCACAATTCTGTCAGTGGTTATACGGATACAACTGACAGAACCCGCGTGTTGACAACTTCAATTCCTTACTCAACCGGTTGGCACTTAAAGATCGATGGGCAACCCGGTGACATCTTCAAGGTTAACCGTGGCTTTGTAGGTGCCAGAATTCCGGTTGGTCGCCACTTCATTTCATTAAAGTATCAAACACCAGGACTCGCACTTGGCAAACTTGTCACCATTGTCGGCATCATTTGGTGGCTGGCATTTCTAATTGGCGCGATTGGGCGACGAATTTATCGACGCTTTGCGAAATAATCACGCGGACAAAAAATTAGGCCTTCTCAAATTTTGAGAAAGCCTAATTTTTTTGCTATTATCAATCACCAAAACGACAGCTTCGAACCATTATTCCCCATCCTGAATCGATGAGACCAATAAGTCGGGGTTGGCATGCTTGGTAAACAGATCGTTAATCTCACGAGCAGCCTCGACTGAGGGGCTGAACGTCACAATCGTATCGTACCCGGCTAAAGTCCCGGAAACGTTCTCCATGTGAAGATCATCGATCACGGCCGCTAATGGGTTGGCGTAGCTAGGCTGGGTATGAATGACGTTCACAAACTGGATTTGGCTAATATCAGTCACCGTGCCGTTAATCATCCGATACATTCGTTCGATTTCGTTTTGATTACCTGATTTAAAAATCATGTAACGTGAGTTGCCCGAACTATCGGGCTGTTTGACGATTTGCATCTCACGAATATCCCTGGACAACGTTGCCTGGGTGACACTAATGCCGGCCACCTTCAGCTTCTCCATCAGTTCATCTTGGGTTGTAATCGTATATTGATTAATAATCTGCTCAATTTTGGATTGACGAGCTTCCTTCTTCATTATAAAGTGCATCCCTTTCACATCAGATAAATTGACTCACCCAAAACGATCCTGGGCTTGTGTAAATATTCAGCAATCAACGATGAATTTGCATAACACTATCATAACAAATCATAAACCAAAGTTCGCCTGTTTTCCAAAAAAGACCTTCATATTTCAGACTTTCTTCAACAATAATCATTAATACTTCCAAGTTTCTCTGGGATTTTCAGGTGTAAGATTCTTTTGCTGCTTATAGACTGTAATGTCTGCGCCCTCACCATTCATTAGTTCAACTGCCACTGAGTCTTGATAAATCGTAAATTTGAATTCATCTCCATACAAATGAACTTTGAACTTCAAGCAATTCCAGGTGGAAGGCAAATGCGGCTCAAGACTAAAACTGCTAGCGTTGTTCACGATACCGGCGAAACCGTACATAATGCCTTCCCAAGCGGCTCCCAAACTGCCAGCGTGAATGCCGTTTTTGGTGTTATGATAAACATCCATCAGGTCCGTCTGCACCGCCTGAGAGAAGAAGTTGTAGGCTTGCTGGTCTTTACCGATTCGAGCCGCAATAATGGCATAGATGGCTTTAGAGAGGCTGGAGTCGTGGGTTGTGATCGGCTCGTAGAACTCATAGTCGGCTTTCAGTTGATCGACCGTGTTGCCTTCTGGAAACATAAAATCAACCATCACAGTGTCAGCCTGCTTATTTACTTGGTGCCTGTAAAGCATGAGCGGGTGGTAGTGCAGCAATAATGGAAACATGCTTTGGTCAATGGCAGCCAGATCCATCTTCGGCAGCTGCTCAAAGTTCTGAAACTGCAGCTTAACGTTTTTTGCTTTATCGTAGGGCAGATACATTGCATCGGCGGCATCACGCATGGCAGCAATTTCTTCATCCGTAACGTGCAGGCGACTTAAAATACCATCGTCACCCTTAAACTTCCGGACATACTTGACTGCCAGGCGTAGATTGTGTTGGGCCAAAACGTTGGTGTAATAATTATTATCAACTAAGGCACTATATTCATCCGGACCCGTTACCCGGTTGAGGACAAATTGGTGTTTCCCGTCGATATCAGCGTAATTGCCATATTCCATCCAAAATCTGGCGGTTTCTAAAATAATTTCGAATCCATAGTTTCGGATAAAATCATCATCGTCGGTAATCTCATAATACTGTTCGACTGCGAAGGCAATATCGGCATTAATGTGGAACTGGGCTTGCCCAGCCAACCAATAGGCGCTCGATTCGTAACCATTAATCGTCCGCCAAGGATACATTGCCCCTTTGCCAAAGCCAAAATCACTGGCCTGTTCCTTGGCAATCTGAAGGGTATGGTATCGAAACATCAATAACTCCCGGGCGACATCAGGCTGGGTGTAGGCAAAAAAAGGCAGCATGAATATTTCAGTGTCCCAGAAAAAGTGACCCCCATAGCCGTTGCCAGTTAGTCCTTTCGCGGGAATACTGGTTAATTCGTCTCGCCCGGCGGATTGGTTGAGTTCGAACAGATTGAAGCGAACGCACAGTTGCAGGGCAGGATCACCGTCAATTTCAACGTCACTGTGGAGCCAAAAAGTCTGCCAAACCTGCGCTGACGCCATCAATTCTGATTTAAAGGAAGTGTCATTAATGTAATTGTTCAGCGATGATAAATATTGATCCGAATACATATTGGCATTGACTAATGGATGGATATCACCAATCGCGAACAAAAACTCAAAGTCCTTGGCGCTGCCTGGTTTGGCGTAATATTTACTTCGATAACCATAGTGATGATTGTCGTCACGGAAGTATTCGATTGGTGGGTTAGGGGCAAAGTTCTCACTAGCCTCGTAGGTAATAATGGCCCCCTGCTGGCTTCGAAAAGTCGTAACCAAATAGCTGGGCTGACCGTTATCTGGAATAAAGTCCAGCTGCATTTGGCCCAAATCGGTGCTGACTCGAACGTCCTCATCCTGCTGATGAACCGTTTGATTCACATAATCGTGGACTTTGATCACTTCAACTTCATCGGAAAAATTAGTTGGAATAATTGAGTATCTCACGCCGTAGACATTGAGCTTACTAAGACTGGCAAAACTTTCAACCACCAAATTGAAATTGCGGTTTTCAGGCGTTGTGACACTAAAAAGTTCGTGGAGCAGCCCCGTTTGCATGTCCAGATTCTTATCGATATTTTCAACTTTAAAGTGATCGGTCATTGAGTCCTCATGACCAACTTTAATGCGGATAAATCGCGGATCAAATAAGCGGTTGATAACCTGATTATTGTCGGGATAGCCACGATACTTCTCACCATAGGCGACCTCTTCGTAATCAAAAAAGCCATTAATAAATAAGCCGGGAGAACCAATATAGTCATGGTTGTTTCCCTGGAGCGGATTCGAGTCGCGGACACCCAGGTGACCGTTGCCGACATTATAAATTGTTTCAAGAAAGAGTTCTTCTTTGCTTCTTAATGTTTGTAAATGAATTTGAAATTCAGGTGATTGTTCAATTCTCACTGTTATAGCCCCCTTTTGTCCGCTATGTATCCAGTGAAAGGATAAAAATCATGATACTATTTTACCATTTTATGCAAAGCTAGCATGATTTATTGCTTCGTTAGTTACATCGCAACATTAGTACCTAATAGTAATATAAATTATGAAATCTTAAGATTAGTATAATACCCGGGGTAAAAGATTCATGTCCTTTACTGGCTCACGGGGAATTGCTATACTTGGTTGTAGCTTTTTTGCTGAATACCAACATTAGAAGTCACTATTCATGCATATATTACTAGGATATCATATAATCTGGTTAGAAGATAAACTAAAAGGCGAGAGGTCTTCAAAGGAGAATTACAATTATGAACAGCAAATTACTTTCGTTTCTTGAAGAAATCCAGGCACAAGGAAACATGTCAAAAGCTGCCCAAGCATTGTTTGTTACCCAGCCTTATATCAGTCGGGTTATCAAAAATGCCGAGGTTAACTTTGGCGTCAAGTTAATCGATCGATCATCTCATCCAATTCAGCTGACATATGCCGGCGAACGACTTCTGGCTTTTTTGCAGGAAGAAAATCGCTTGCGAGCCAATTTGGATCGGGAAATGACGCATCTGTCACAGTTTAAATATGGTCACTTAACCATCGCATCCAATGAAGTTGTGACGAACGATTTGTACAAACCCGTGTTGGTTCGTTTCTATAACAAGTATCCTAACATTCACGCTCAAATCACGCGAATGACCAGCTGAGATGCTGAAAAGCGACTCTTGTCAGGAACCCTTGACTTTTTCATTGGCCATGCCCTTCAAAGCCATAAAGTCGAATACAAGCCAATCGCGCAGTTACCGCTGGTATTAATTATTCCTGAGACGTCCAAGCTCTATAATCCTGATAAAGTCTTTCTGAATTATCAAGATCTTGACTTGACCAAGCTTTCAGGTGAAGAATTCATCGGAACGCCCCAAGAGGATAACTATCAGCGATTAGTCACCAGCTTCTTGAATGACATTGGTGTTACAGCTGAAATTAATGTTGAAGTTCCTGACCTGCATCTAGCATCAGATCTGGCGCTGGAACATGTCGGCGCAATCATCACACCTGAACCCTTTGCCAACCCAAGACGTTTAACTGATGAGCAGAAAAAGCATATCAACGTCATCGAAATTCCAACTGATGTCTTGACCGCCAACTTCGGTATTTCCTACATCAAGAACAAGCAGACATCGGAGCCAGTGACTGATCTGCTGAATATCATTTCTGAATATGTCGATGAGTATGTCCCAAAACGATAACGCCTGAGACAGTCGTCAACCCAAAAAGACCAGCGATTAAATTCGCTGGCCTTTTATTATTGACTTAATTTAATTATTCTTCGACCTTTTTGCTCAAAGCTGTGTGGTTCAATAAGATGTTTAAAATCACGGCGGTGAAGCTTCCAACCACCATTCCGTTACTCATGATGACCTGAACGGTTGCAGGAAGGTACTGGAATAAGTTTGGTTGGGTTGTCACTCCTAAACCAAGGCCAATCGAAACGGCAATGATTAACAAGTTCTTGTTATTCAACTTAACTTGTGAGAGCATCTTGATTCCTTGCGCACCCACCATTCCAAACATGACTAACATTGCGCCGCCTAGCACTGAAGCTGGAATTAAGGTCGCAATGGCACCAAACTTAGGGATCAGTCCCAAAATCATCAGCATGAATGCCGAATAATAAATGGGTGTCAATTTCTTGATTCCAGAAAGTTGGACAATGCCCACGTTCTGGGAGAAAGTTGAATATGGAAAAGTGTTAAAGACCCCACCCAAAATAGCGGCGATTCCCTCAGAACGGTACCCGTGTTCAAGGTCTTGATCTTCCAACTTGCGGCCGGTAATATCACTTAAGGCAAAGTAAACCCCGGTTGATTCGATCATACAGGTAAAAGCTGCCAGGATCAGTGTGGCAATGGAGGACCATTCAAACTTGGGAACCCCAAAGTAGAAGAACTGTGGCAACTGAGCCCAATGTGCCTGCCCAACCGCTGCAAAGTCCACTGTCCCCATCAAAACGGCGACAACTGAACCAACTAAAATCCCAATTAAGATAGAAATTTGTTTCAAAAATCCCTTGGCCCAAATATTTAAAACAATAATAACCAGGGCTGTGAAGAAACCAAGAAATAAATGGGTCGGATTACCAAATGCTTTCGCAGTTGCATCGCCACCACCGATGTTTTGAAAAGCCACCGGCATCAACGTAAACCCAATCAGTGTGATCAGCGAACCAGTCACGACTAATGGGAAGTATTTACGCATGTGCGCGAACGGCTTAGCAATCAGAATAATGAACAACCCAGCGACGATAATACCGCCGTACATATAGCCTAAGCCGAAATTCTTACCAATCGATTGTAGTGGTGCAACGTACTCCACCGCACACCCCAAGACGACTGGCAACCCAATCCCGGTAATCGGCGTTCTGCGGATCTGAAGCAGTGTTGCCACCCCACACATGAAGATATCCATTGAGACCAGATAAGTCATCTGAGCAGCGTTGAAGCCCAGCGCCCCACCAATTAACAATGGCACCAAAATATCGCCAGAGTACATGGCAAGTAGATGCTGAAAGCCTAAGATTGCATTACGAACAGGCGAGTTTTTGCCTGGAACAGAAACATTTTCCATTACGTTCTCCTTTTTATTCGTGTTTGAAACAATAATTTTATATTAACATGAATTTTAATGAATAACAACGGAGATTCCGAATAATAATTCATTGAAGCAGGCACACAACTGTACATAAGATTCTCTGTGAATCCATGTCTTAATATCTAAATCATATCTGAATGAATCATCACAATTACTGCAAAAAAGCGTTAAAAATAAGGAGCTTAATAGGCAGCACAGCAGCGCTTGCGTATAAAGCTCGTTTATTTAAATCTGCTTTGATATCTTATATTCGGTTGTTTAGTGAAGAATTGCAGTTACAGAACTTGTACGAGTAGCAACCTTATTGGCATAGTAGCTTGGTGAGTGCTTCGGAATCTTAGTCTTAGGAATCGTAATGTACCCAAACCGAATCCTAGAATAATTTTTATTTGGCTTAATAAACCACCAGTCAAAGTAGTTCGGCTTTTTTGAATCAATGCCTTGCATCGTGTAGTAACCGGAGAAACATGCCCAAGAAAGTACACTGGAATTGAAATTACCTTGTATGGTATTCTTAGCGAAAAACTTACCACGGGTGCCATAGAAATATTGCGTTAAACTGCTGTTTTGAGGAGTATACTTCCAATACTTATTAATTAATATCGGCGGTACCCCCATACGCTTGCTAGCAAATGCAGGTTTACCAAAACCAGCGAGACATGTAAACGTTGCAAGGAAAACTAACACCCATTTAAGCTTCTTAAATTTTGTCAAGTTAACCCCCCAAAAAAATTTAGTATACCTCAGTAGATGGTAACTGATCTCACAAATAAACAAAAAGGGATCAAACAATGAACAGTTTCAGTTCATCATTTGATCTCTCAACATATTCGTAAGAAGCTTCTGTATAAATCTTAATACCAGCCATAAGCCTTCCAATGCTTCTTCGCATTAACCCAGCTACCGTACCGTTGGCTAACATAGTGGTCAGCCACTTTTTCCTGGTTGCTCTTTGAGTAGTTACCATGTAAATAAGAAGCACTTAACTGGTAACGACCAATATAGCGGCCATTTCGAGCATGGTATGAACCGCGTGATTCGTGGTATGCGATCCAATTTTTAGCATTTTGATCAGCCTTTGATAAGTTTGATTTGTATACTTTAGTAGTTTTAGCTTCAGCGATTTCAGTGGATGCGGCAACGTTCATCGTGCCGTAGAAAGTTAGTGCAGTCATTAATGCGATAATGATCTTTTTAAGTCTCATGAAATATATTTTTCCTTTCGTGTTTAATCAACAGTGAAAAATATACTCCAATCGATTTACAGGGACGTGTCCAGAAAATTACAACCTTGTTAAGCCAAATTCGATTTAGTAATATTCCCATAACATATCATCAACAAACACTTATAGAACAATATTCTTCAATTGAGATTTTGGGAAAGGATTTTGACGTTTTCTGCCAAAAAAGTCGAAAATTAAGCTGTTTTTTATAAGTAATTAGTTTGATTGGCTATAATCTGACCATGTTGTATACTTAAAAATGTCAGGAGGCATACGTTCATGGAACCCCATTTCAACAAAATTACCAAATTTGGCTATGACCAGATCGAATCAGAAATTCGTGGGCTTGAAGATGCACGGCCAGCTAAAATAAAAAATTTAGCGGATGCCAGAGCACTCGGTGATCTTTCCGAAAACGCCGAATACAGCGCTGCTAAACGGGACCTTCGCCATCTGGAGAGCCGCTTGCGGTTTCTCCGAAAGCAACTTCAGTACGCCCAAGTCTATACACCATCCGACGATGATACCGTTGAAGTCGGTAAGACCGTCAAATTCGAATTTCTAGATGATCATTCAACTGAGACCTATGAAATTGTCGGGACACCCGAAGTCGACATTGATCACGGAAAGATTTCAATCGCTTCGCCCATCGGTTCTGCCTTATTGAACCACCACTCAGGCGATGTGGTAACCGTCTCGGCACCCCAATTAACCTACAAAATTAAAATCATTTCGATTTCAATCTAAACAATCTAAGATTAGTTCCAGTGAGAAACTGAGGTCATCCCTCGTCTTACCAGGCTTAATCTTAGATTGTTTTTTATCGCTATCTATTTAGCACGTTCAACTACTAACTCAGACTTGGATCGGTCGCGGTTCATCAATTTCTTAATCCCCGATATCAAGAAGGTAGGTACGGCGGAAATGACGATTATCAAAACGTACATCGTCATCGTCAGTGGTGCCGTTCCCATCACGTTATTGAAAAATGGCATCAAGGTTACCAGAATTGACGAAGTCGCCGCAAACCCGACTGCCAGCGTTAATCTTGAGTTAGAAAATGGGTTCCTGTCAAACAAAGTCTTCACACTTCTCGCATCATAAACGTGCCACAACTGCCCGAATACTAACGTTAGAAAGACAATCGTTTGACTTTGAGCAACCGTATATCCCTGTGAGGCTGCCCAAATGAAGGCGAGAAAGACCATGGCGCCCATCACGCCACCGCGGAGTAGAACTCGCTGCAACATCCCATTTGCCAAAATAGACTGCTTGGCGTCTCTTGGCTGCTGCTTCATGACATCGGATTCGGCCTCGTCATAACCTAGTGCAAAGGATGGCAATGAATCACTAATCATATTCACCCAAAGAACCATTAACGCCGTCAGGGTTGGTGTCACTTCGGTAATATTTCCAATCGACGACGTAATCAGGAACACACCTAACAATAGTGACAACACTTCGGCCACATTGGTCGTCAATTCGTGTCTCATAAAGTTCAAGATATTGGCAAAAATCGTTCTACCTGATTCGACAGACTTCTCAATGGTGGTAAATTTATCATCCAGCAAGATCAAATCAGCGGCATCTTTGGTCACTTCAGTTCCATTGATCCCCATTGCGATCCCAATATCTGCCGCCTTCAGAGCCGGTGCATCATTGATTCCGTCACCGGTCATCCCAACAACCTGTTCATGAGCCTGCAATTGTTTAATGATCCGCTGCTTATGTTCCGGGGTGACCCGAGCGTAAACCCGGGTGTCCAAAACCACATCAGCGAGCTGTCGATCATCCATTTCTTCCAAATCACGTCCCGTAATCACTCGTGCATCATCAGATTCGATAATTCCCAGCTGCTTGGCAATCGCTTTGGCGGTCATCGCATGGTCACCCGTAATCATCACAACATTGACCGAAGCTTGGGTTAATTTGCGGACTGACGCTTTGACTTCCTCCCGGGGCGGATCGATAATCCCCACCAGTCCCAGGAAGGTCAGATTACGTTCCAATTCGGCACTCGAAGCATTCAAAGCTTCTTCTTTAGAAATTTCACGCTGGGTAATCGAGATTGTACGTAAGGCATCTTTAGCGAACGCCAGCATGGTTTTTTCAATCTCTGGCGCCACAGACTGAATGGGGACCGGCTGTCCGTCCATCATGGCAAATTTGGTCAGGGGTTTGATAACATCCGGCGCTCCCTTGGTCAAACTATAATACTGCTTATTTTCTTTGATGACAACCGTCATCATCTTCCGGGTACTGTCAAACGGCAGGATGCGGACAATATCAATATCCCGATCGCCCTTATCTTCCAAGAGCACGTCTCGTTTAACGTTATCTTTTGCTCCCAGGACAACCAACGACACATCGGTTGGGTTACCAAACGGCCGCCAATTTTGCAACGTATCCGGTTTGATCTCGGCTTCGTTATTTAAAACGGCCACTTCCAAGAATCGCCGGTAATCTTTGGGATTGACTGCGGTGCCATCATTTCTGATAAAATCCCCAATTGGTGTATAGCCATCGCCTTCAACGTTGTAAACATGGCCATTTGCCAGAAATCGGGTCACAGCCATTTCGTTTTTGGTTAAAGTTCCCGTCTTATCCGAGGCAATGTAGGTTGTCGACCCAAGGGTTTCTACGCTGCTCAATGACTTGACCAATCCTTTTTGGCTGGCCAACATTTTAGCACCGATTGTTAAAACAATTGACAGCACAACCGGCATGGCGTCAGGAATCGAAGCCACCGCGATGGCAATCGCCGTTGCTGAAATCCCACCAAAGCTGTCCATTGAGATATGCCCCACCTCAAACAGCTGCTTAACCAGATCGTAGCCAATCGTCACCGCAATAATGACAGCCGCAATGATCATCAATTTCTTGCTGAGGCCATGAACTGATTTCTCGATGGGAGTCTTTTGATTATCAACGGCTTGCATTAATCCCGAAATTTTACCAAGTTCAGTTTTCATTCCGGTTGCCACAACGACCCCGATCCCATTTCCATTGACGACCGTAGATCCTGAGTACCCCATGTTGGTACGATCGCCCAGCTCCGTATCATCCGGAAGCCGACCAATCGTTTTTTGGATGGCATCGGATTCGCCAGTCAAGTGGGACTCGTCAATCTGTAATTCCGCCGTCTTTAACCAGCGCAAATCACCTTCAATAAAGTCACCTGCCTTAACGCTGACAATGTCACCGGGGACTAAATGGGTTGCGATTACCGACGTCCAACTGTTGTTTCTAAGCACTTTCATATGGTGCTGGCGCATGTCAGCCAACGCATCCAGTGACTTCTGGGCTGTCCGGGTCTGATGAAAAGTCACCCCACTGTTAATCATCACGATTAAAACAATTGCGATCGCTTCGTACACAGAAGCCATCGCGTGCCCTGAATCACCGCTGACAAAGAAATCATATGCTGCGCTGGCTAAGGCGAGTCCGGTTGCAATTAGCAAAATCACAATGAGTGGTTCTTTGAAACTGCTGAGCAGCATTTTCCAAGCAGGTTCGCGTTTCGTTTTTAACAACTCATTGGGTCCAAACTCTGCCAGCCGCTGTTGGGCGTGATCCTCGGTCAGACCACGAATTCGACTTGTATCAAGGGTTTCGAGAACCGTTGTTGCTTCATGAGCGTACCATTTCATATTGGGCCTCCTTTAGGGGGTTCATTGTCGTGGTGCATTACTTATAATAAGCATAACAAATATAGAGGCCCAGTTTGTGAAGTTTGTGGGGATATTATTAGAAAGTTTGTGGAAATTTAAGGAAAAGTAAAAGAGTGCGAGCCAAGGCGTTTAGCTTCCGAGCATTTATTTAGCAAGCCGTTTGATGCGGTCTTGGCATCGGACGGCTTGTTGGATAAAGCGGAGGAAGCTGCCTTGGGGAGCACATTTCAGATCAGAGTGCCAATGATGGCGCTTTGATCCCAGAATATAAGGGGCTTAGTCGATTATTCCGGTTCTTGGAATAATTGACTAAGCCCCTTATATGGCCGGGATCAGCCATCATTGGCACGTTTCAACTAGGTAAAATGGCAACTCAAGAAAAGAAAATTGATAGCACGACGTCAGCCACAATCCCCACCTAATCAGCCTTCCGAGAAAATCGATAATACAAATAACAAGCCACGATCACGACAATCACAACCAAAATTACCATCAACCACTGGTCGATCATCCCCAGAATCTGATCCCAGGCCCGACCAGCAAAATGGCCGATCAGAATCAAAACCGTATTCCAAATCAGCGTTCCGGTAGTGGTCAGCAGACAAAAGCGACTGAATGGATACCCAGTCATCCCTGCTGGAATGGAAATTAAGCTGCGAATCACTGGAATACACCGACCCAATAGAATTGTCTTACCACCGTGACGGTTAAAATAGGTTGCCGCCCTTTCGACATCGGTCGGCTTTAACCTCATGATTTTGCCGAGTTTCCCTGAAAGGAATTTTTCAATTTGCCTAACACTTAAAAGCCGTCCCACGCCATATAGCGCAATTGCGCCAAGTAACGCTCCAGCCGTTGCTGCCAAGATGGATCCCCAAATCGTCATTTTACTGGTCACGGTTAAGTAGCCGGTAAAGACGAGGACCAGCTCAGACGGAATTGGCGGAAAAATATTTTCAATTGCAATTAGAAAGGCAATCCCGAGGTAGCCATACTGATTAATTAATTCAGTAATCGTATTTTCACTCAAATTGGTTCCTCATTTCGTTTTGTCAGTAACGAAATTATAACATATTCCGCCAAACGCCCTTTTGAAACACCGCCTGAATGCCGTATAATTAAAGTAAGTAACAAAGGAGGAAAATCATGAAGACTGTAAAAATTGGTAATACAAATTTTGAAGCTTCTGCAGTGGCGTTGGGTATCATGCGGATGGCGGGTATGGAAACGGCTGACGCTGCCAACACACTGGAAGCTGCGGTAGATGCCGGCATTAACTTTATTGATTCAGCGGATATTTATGGCGGCGGTCAATCAGAAACTAAATTCAAAGAGGCATTGAAAGCCTCCGGAATTTCGCGTGACCAACTGTTTATTCAATCCAAGGGCGGCATTATTTTGGACCCTGCTAGAAGTCACGACGGCTTAGTATTTGGCCAACGTTATGATTTTTCCAAACAGCATTTGATTGATTCAGTCGACGGTATTTTGAAACGAATGGGCATCGACTATTTAGATTCATTTTTGCTTCACAGACCAGATTCTTTGATGGAAGCAGACGATATTGCGGATGCTTTCGACACCTTGCAACGCGAAGGCAAAGTTCGTCACTTTGGTGTTTCGAATTTTAACCCTCAACAAGTCGAAATGGTTCAATCGTGGGTTAACCAACGCCTACTAATCAACCAACTCCAATTCAATGTGGTTCACTCTGGAATGGTCAAGGAAGGCATGCACGTCAACATGATTGACGACGCCAGCATCATGCGAGACGGTGGCATCATGGAATATTCACGCCGTAAAAACATGACGATCCAAGCCTGGTCACCATTCAACTATGGTTTGTTTGCGGGAATGTACATCAATGATCCAAAATTCAAAAAGTTAAATGACAAATTAGAAGAACTGGGCAAAAAGTATGGCGTTTCAAAGAATGCCATTGCCACGGCCTGGATTCTAAGACACCCGGCAAAAGTCCAAGTATTGCTGGGAACGATGAACCCAGAACACATTAAGGATAGTGCAGCAGGAGCAGATGTCGACTTAACAAAGCAGGAGTGGTACGACCTGTTCTTCGCGGCGGGGAATGATTTGCCGTAAAATCAGAGAGTGCGGAACAAACCGGTCAGCTTTTGAGCATTTATTTAATAATCAGGTTTGATGCGGCAACGCATTGAACCTGATTATTGGATAAAGCGGAGAAAGCTGGTTTGTGAAGCACATTTCAATCAGAGTGCGAAAAGCCCCGCTTAGGGCCCAGAACACAACCAATTAGAGCCAATGATGAACGCACTTTGTTCATCGTTGGCTCTAATTGGTTGTGTGGCCGGGTCCTGGGGCTTTGAGCACGTCTCTACTATAATTAAAGGCAAAAAAATCCAAAAACAAAAAGACTTTCCCCACTTTTCTCCGTATATATAAAGTGATGGCCACAAAACCATCTTTGCTTTCCCCGGCAAATTGCACACAGGTGTGCATACTCTCCTTACGCTCTTGCCTTCAACCATCCCTTTCTGGTATGTTTGAAGGCAGAGTTTACATAAAAATAGAATTGAGGCATCATCATGGGGCAACATCATAAATCCGCTAGAAAGTCCAAAGGCCGTAAGCGAAATACCAGTATCAAAACAATTATCGCAGTCATTGTTATCCTTGCGGGGATGTGGCTGGGGGTCGGTCAGCAGCCGACCAATTGGAATACTTTTGTGAACCATATCGCCAGCTCATTATTCCCCTCAAATAAAAGTGTCAAATCAGATCAACTTGCAAAACTAGATTATCATTCTGGCGATCCCAGTTATATCTTTGTCAATCATAACAAAGCACAGTTGGATCCTGATACTTGGAAAACCAATAGGGTGATCTATGCCAATTTGGATAATTTTAACCGCACCAGTACCGGTAATTTAGCCTATCTGGCGCCACGCAATGTCGTTTCCGATAACAATCGTGTTCGCCAATTCGTTGAACCAACCGCTTGGCACCAAAAATTTGTTAATGGGCAGCCGATCATCAATCGTGGTCATCTAATTGCCTATTCAATTTCTGGTGGAATCGATACATCTGGCAGGTATCATCCAAATAACAGCGTGGGCGATCAAAACAACCCAAAGAACCTGTTTACCCAAACCAGCTTTTCCAATCAACGGGTTCAAACAATTTTTGAAAGCAAAATCCGAGAGGCCCTTCGTCGCGGCAACAGAGTGATCTTCTTTGCCAAGCCAATTTTTCGGGGGAATGAACTCATGGCCCGTGGTATCCACCTTGAAGCAATTTCTACCAACCGATCACTGAATTTTAACGTGTACTTATTCAATGTCCAGTCGGATATTCAGTTTGACTATGCCAGCGGCAGATCGCATATTGATCGATCCATGAAGGTGCCGGAGCCTTAGGGAAGTGGTCCCCACGATGGCTGCTAACAGTTTCGATACCTCATGACCAATTCGTTCACGTTTCAATTCAAGTCGTTATCGCCAAATAATCATGGTAGAATTATCTCAAACATGTCCCTAACTAATACAAGGAGTTAACCATAATGGCAAAAATCACCGACACGATGTGTGAACAAGCAGAACCACTTTTCGAAGCCAGCTTCAATCATCCCTTCGTCAAACAACTTTCAAGCGGTTCTTTGCCCCAGCAGACATTTCGTTATTATCTTAAACAAGACCGTTACTATCTACAGAATTTTGCTGCCCTGCATAGTAAAATTGCTGATCAAATGACCGATCCCGACATCAAAGATTTTTTGTATGCAGGTGCCCAAGGCTTTAACGATAGTGAAAAAGAAGTTCGAACCGCTTTTTTTGAAGAACTAAACATCACTCAAAAAGAAATTGTCCAGACGCCCATCGCACCCAATGCCTACAGCTACGTTACCCATATGTATCACGAATTGAATGAGGGGACCCCTTCACGGGCGGCGGCTGCTTTATTGCCCTGTTATTGGCTGTATAACGAAATTGGTCAGCGTCTCATTCAAGCTGGATCACCAATCAAAGTTTATCAGCAATTCATCGAAACCTATGACAGTCCCGCATTCACTACGGCTACCAATAAAATGAGAGCCATCGTGGACCAACTAGGCGCATCCGCTAGTGCAGAAGAACAAGAACAGATGCAAACTGCTTTTTTGCGCAGTAGTTATTTTGAACTGCACTTCTGGGAGATGGCTTACAAACATGAGCAGTGGTAGTACAGACTTTTAATTCTTGGAAGGGAACGACAACTGATGACGATCTATATGTTCCATGGTTATACCTCTAGTGCCAACGATCACTGGTTTCCTTGGCTGGCCGAAAAAGTTGAAGCGGAATTAAATATCCCCTTTAAAAAACTCGATTTTCCTGACTCTGATCATCCCGTTGAAAGTGTCTGGGATCAATATTGTGAGACCCACATTAATCCCAAGGACGGCATCACACTAGTCGGACACAGCCTTGGCTGCATTCAAGTTCTCCACTATCTTGATCAACACGATATCCATAACGTCAATGTCCTACTGGTTTCCGGATTTGATGAATCGATATGGACGTTGCCGGAACTGAATTCTTTTACGGATCACCCAGTCGACTATTCAAACGTTCTGCCCAAAATCCTTAAAGTAACCGTGATTTCCGCAATTAATGACGACAGCGTGCCGTATCCATACACTTTGACGTTAGCCCGTCATCTACACGCTAAATTTGTTCTGATGCCATCCGGTCATCATTTCACAGATGCCGGTAAAGACAAGCAACTGCCAATCGCGTTCGAGGAATTAAGGCAAATTTTGCGTTAAGGCCCGTTATTGGATACGCGAAGAAAACAGACCTGTATGTGGGTCACATTTTAGCGCTTCACAACAGCTCAACAAACCAACAAAAGCAGCAATCGCAAATAATGTGACTGCTGCTTTTGTGTCTGAACAACCAGATTAAGACAAAGTGGCTGAACTGATTTAATTCAAGACTTCCGATACCCGTTTAGCAAGCGTTCTGGCGTAATACTTCTCACCAGTCAAATCCAAATGAACCCGATCACTTGCATACCAGCCCTTGTGGCCTTTGCTGGCTTTGTACCAGTTCACTAAATGAACGTTTGAATGCTTTTTAGCGTTCCTGGCAATCATTCGGTTGGTTGTATTCTGCCAATGCCGTGGCACTCTTGTGTTGATCCAGAAAATCTGACGCTTCTTACCCACCGTCTTCAGCACCGAATTAATATCGTGCTGGGTTGGTGGGCCATTAATCCCTAGGTTAATAACGATGTATTTTGCTAAGTGACCCCTAGCCTTTAGTTGACGAACAATTCCCGGCAGTGAATAGAATTGACGGCCAACGGAACCACTCACCGCACTAGGGTGGAACACCCGCTTAATATCAGGTTTTACATCAATCATAACCGAGTCCCCAATTGCCGTAATAGACGTCTTAGAAGCGGTTCTGGTTTCGAGCTTTGTCAATTTATAATGCGCAGCAATTTTTTTCTCTCGTTTAGTTAAATGAATTTTGGCATTCAACTTGGCCACTTTGGCCTTTTTCGTCTGCTTGGCGCTGCGGGTAGCCGAAACATGGCTTTGATTGCCCTGGGACACCTTGCCGACAGTAAACATCAGCAAGCCCACAACGATTATTGCCCCGAGGCTAAGTAATAAGGATCGATTCATTGGTTTTTTCTTTAACGAATGTTTTGGCATTTTTTCCCCTCTACAATTAACAAAAATTTCTAAAACATATTATAACAAAGTTATCGACAAAGACACCCTATTTCGATTCACCTGGCTTAATTCTTAACAATGGACCCGTTTTGACTGTCTCAATAAAAACCTCATCGTGGTCTATGATAAGCATCGACGGCCGAATCTGCAAGATCAGGTCTTGAATTTGTTGACGAGTAATCACATCTAAATAGTTCAACGGTTCATCCCAGATATACAAATTAGCGCGCTCACACAATGATCGTGCCAGTGAGACTTTCCGCTTCTGCCCCATACTCAAATCACTCAAGTCTTCAGCGAAGGCAGACCGTTCAAAGCCCAACTTTCTCAAAGTGTTCAGTAAATCGTTCAGTTTGATGCTAAATTGATCGGCATAATCCTGGATAGAGCCTTTGAGACGTTCAAAATTTTGGTTAAGATATGAAATCCGTATACCGGCAGGCTTTTCGACGGTTCCGTCTGCCACTAATTGATGATCGCCAAAAATTGCTTTAATAATCGTTGTTTTTCCCACGCCGTTTTGACCAAACAAAACCAGGCACTGATCCTGCATCAAATTAAAACTCAACGGCTGATTCAATACAGCACCATTTTGCTGGACCTGTAAGTGCGCGACCTGCAGCAAATATTTTTGATAGGGCCGTTCATAGTTTAGTTGGAGCGGTGCCGCTTCATCGACGTTTTTCAACAGTGACTGTTTTTGCTCAATCTCTTTTTCCGTTCGTCGTAAAGTACTTTTCGACCGCTTCATGACTTTGGCGGCTTTGTGGCCAATAAAACCCTTGTCCAGATCCGCGTGTTGATCACTTTTAACCGACTTTCTCTTTTGACTTTCAGCACGGCCGGCCCAGCGTTCAATCGTATCAGCCGTGGACTTTAATCGACCAATTTCTTTTTGGAGATGTCTTTTTTCCAACCACTCAGATCGATTCTCCTGTTGGTACGCTGTCGCCCAAGTTTCATAATTGCCTGCATACAACTGTACTTTTGCCCGGTCAATTGATAATACATGATCAATCACTTGATCAAGAAAGTGACGATCATGGCTGACAACGATGAAGCCCTGCTTTTGCTTCAAGTAATCGGCCACCACCTCGCGGCCCTCAATATCCAGGTGATTAGTTGGCTCATCGATTAGCTGAAAAGTCTGATTGTCAATGAACATCACTGCCAAGCCGGCCTTGGTCTGCTCGCCTGGGCTAAGCGTCTCAAATGGCCGACTCAGTATCTCATCGGTCAACTGCAGTTTATCCATTTCAATCTGAATTTTCCATAACTCACTTTCGTCAAGGCCGGCGATTCTTAGCAGTACATCCCCGGTCACTTGAGTGGCATCTGGAATTGGTTGGGGAAAATAGATAAAATCAACGCTGGATTTCAGCTGGCCTCGATAAGTCAGCTGACCCAGCAGCAATTTGAGAAAAGTCGTCTTTCCACGCCCGTTGCGGCCAATCAGACCGAGCCGCCAGCTTTCATCAATATTTAAATTCAACCGATCAAAAAGATTGGTTAACATGCCGTCATAGCTAAATGACAAATTTCTTATTTGAATCCTTCCCATAAATCTCACCTCATTAAGGCTCAGTTAGGGATTCTATGCATTATAAAAGCCTGCAGTACCCATCGGCACCGCAGGCGATCTTAAACAAACTAAGTGAGTGGCCGCTCCACTGATGACTAAACATGGCGCCGCCAAAACTCATTAAAAATTGCAAAATCGCACAGAATAACCCCTGTTCTAAGCAGCGATTACTTATCAAATTCCGTCTTAACGATTTGCAATCTTCAATGGGCTTCACTTCCTTTTTATCTCGAATTTTAATCACAACTATTCTTGCATACAATCAGTTTTTTGTCTAGTTTTAGCGTTAACCGAATGGCAAAAAATCTCCCAGCATCCGTTCAAAATAAACGCGGTTAATTATGAGAAAACAGCTGTATTTTATAGTAGAGTACGTTACAATGAAGTTGTAAAGAAAGCGCAAACAATTTGCCAAATTCATTGGAATTGCTGCTTGTTCGACCTGTAAATTGCTTGCGATTTTACAACAACTAATCGTATGGGGGCGCAATCTCATGGATGAGAATTTAAAAATCACTTTAATTGGTTTGTTGACTTTAGTATTTGGTACAATTTTTGCATCAATCTTGGCAAGCATCGGTTTCACCAGTATGGTGCTCGGCTTGTCCTCATTCCTTGTCGCAGCTATTATTGTCGTCGCCGGCTTTAGATTGTCCGATCATCACTTGGCATCCAAACATTAGATTTTTTCGGGTCTAGAATTTTTGGTGTTGGAAAGTATTTCCATTCCAAAAGTACTAGGCCCTTTTTGATAACAAAAAAAGGCATCTAAGCCTCCCTAGTGCTATGCTTTAAGCGACGAAACTCAAGATAAGCGGGGTAGGAATAGATGTCTCAACTAG
>NZ_BDGB01000043.1 GCF_002157585.1 Lentilactobacillus parakefiri | reverse complement strand
GTCCTGCCAATCTCTCCAGATACCTTTTCTACTGGAAACGCCAATTTAAGAAACCAGACAAGGATTGCCAATTGAAACACTTTATTTCTCGTATCTGGAATCACGACCAACACATGGGGGTTCTGCGGATTACCCAGGCCCTCCTGAATGATTTTGACCTTAAGGTCAACCATAAGCGCGTTTATCGGCTGATGAAGGAGTTGGATATCCAAGGGGAAGGTTATCGTAAGAAGATCCGCAAATATGATTCCTCTAAAGGTCCTGAAGGAACTAGAGTCAAAAACAAGTTACGCCGCCGTTTTCAAACCGATTGGCCAAAGCAGAAGATGGTTTCCGATGTCACTGAATTTAAGATCCCCGAAACTCAGGAAAAGGTGTATTTCGAACCAATAATGGATTTATACAATAATGAGATCCTAACCTTTGCCATTACTGCCGGCAGTCCCAATCTTGAATTTGCCATGAAACCATTGAATTCCCTAA
>NZ_BDGB01000042.1:4212-7299 GCF_002157585.1 Lentilactobacillus parakefiri | reverse complement strand
CGTTGGGTAGTCGAACGATCTTTTAGTTGGCTAGAGAATTGTCGGCGCCTTTGGAAAAATTGTGAGCGTCAATTAACCACCAGTCTGCAAATGGTCGTTTTAGCGTTTTTAGCACTATTACTTAAGAGATTTTAGACAGCTTCTAAGAAAAGATAAAAGAATGCTACTGGACCTTGTTTAGCCAAGGCCGCAAAACCATAAACCGTCATAACCATTGAAGTGGTCATTGAGAAAAGCTGAAAACCATTAATCTGGTTAGCACTTTTCTTAACACCTACATCAGATGTCTTCTGTTCGTCCAACTTAATCATTCCTTCCGAAATAAAGGGATATTTGAACGGGCGCTCGTTGTCTTTCGTAATTACAGTATGTACTATAAATCACAAATGGCAGTTCCGAAATAGACACTGACGCAGATGTGTATAAATTTTAGACAGATTGAGGCTTGTGGCTGGAAACGTTTTCACTTTTAGTGCCACCCAACATATGCATCAACGTTTCCCGGTCGATTTCTGCAATATCTTTAACAAGAAATTCAGGATTTTCTCGCATTCCTCCCCGAAACCAACTCAATACAATTCCTTGCATGCCATATTTTAGAACTTGAATATTTGGCTTTTTATCAAATATATAATCCGAACAATTTCCTTTTAAAGATAAAATCAACTTTTTTAAAATGATCACGATTGCTTCTAATACGAAGTCATTAAAAAGACTGGAAGCACTCGACTCATCAATGTGATAGAAAAACGTTGGATGCATATCAATGTATCTAAAGATGTGTAAGTAACATTCACTCCAATTCTCAGTCGTCACATCACCTATGATTTCTTGGGATTGGTTATCTAGATATGCTCGCAAGCAGTCATATTTATCTTCAAAGTGATAATAGAAAGTTTGGCGATTGACTTGACTTGCTTTAACAATATCTTTAACCGTGATGTCATTAAATGACTTCTTTTCGATTAATTGGCTCAGCGATTCACACATTCTTATTTCTGTATATGATTTCATAAATATAGGCCCCTTTAACCTTATGATATCAAGCGCTTTTCAACTTTTTATAACCTGTTACAAGCCGAAGTATAACGCTTTATCATTAAGGCGATCTAATACTGAAATGATAAAGTCTTATTAGTATTAAAAAGCTCCCAGAACTAGAATTAATGAAGTCCTGGAAGCTTAATTGGGTTAGCTGGGATCGAACCAGCGCATAACGGGATCAAAACCCGTTGCCTTACCGCTTGGCTATAACCCAATAATATGACCCGTACGGGATTCGGACCCATGTTATCGCCGTGAAAGGGCGGTGTCTTAACCACTTGACCAACGGGTCATCCGTTGAACAGGTTTTATTATGCACCAAAAAACGTATAAATGTCTTATACAAAACTGCAACATTGTCTAAAAAATCGATACAATTGCCGACAAAACAGTATTTATAAGTGTTTTTTTTGACATTTAACCGCTTTCATGTTTTGCTTGTGAAGCGTATACTTAGCCATCGAAAAAGATTGAATAGGTAAATATTACGATTCGGGCATATTGTAATCGTTTCCAAAGAATGTGATTTTTATAACACATTACATTTTTTGGTTTTCACGAAATTCTTTAAATTTTTATCTTCTAATCCTTAAACTTTTTCGTAAACAACTTATAAAAGAGGTAAACAATATGAATGTCGAACTAAATGACAATCTGAAATTAATTCAGGAAAATACTGAAAATGTCTTAACGGACTATTTCAATAATGTCAAGTTTCCTAAGAACGGTATTTTTGTTTTGGGTTGTAGCACTAGTGAGGTTAGTGGTGAATGGATGGGGACAAATCCTAGTTTAAATATTGGACGAATCATTATAGATACACTGGAAGACTTTCTATTACCAAGACATATCAGTCTAGCAATTCAAGGATGTCAACACATAAACAGAGCTTTGTTAGTTGAAAGAGAAGTCGCAGAACGTCACAATCTAGAAATTGTATCTGTTGTCCCTGCCATGCATGCTGGTGGTGGATCTCAAGTCGCGGCATATAGAAGAATGGCAGATCCAGTTGAAGTAGAACACATTTCTGCTTTCGGTGGCATGGATATTGGTGGAACTGAAATTGGCATGCATGTTAAATTTGTACAAGTCCCAATCCGCACTACACATCACCACATTGGCGCTGCAAATGTAGTTTTTCTCTCTTCCCGTCCCAAACTAATTGGTGGTCCAAGAGCTATGTATAACTTTACGGAGGAAAATACTGAAGACTATGTACTGGAAGGCAATCACTAATGGATCATCAAAAAAGTGTCGGAAGTAAAAGTATAACTAATAACCTTTTCAAAATTGTCTTAACTGCAATGTTTATTGCCATCACCGTCGCGATTAGCCGATTCTTAATCATCCCTGTACCTATGACACACGGCTATATTAACTTATGTGACGCTGGGATCTTTATCAGTGCTATCTTAATTGGCCCACTAGCCGGTGGAATTGTCGGAGGTGCAAGTGGCTTCATTTTAGACTTAACAGCCGGTTATTCACAATATATGTGGTTTTCGCTCATTGTTCACGGTATTGAGGGCTTAATAGTCGGTCTTATATGCCATAGGGATAATAATTTAAAATGGGAAAAAATTATAGCTGTTATCGTCGGAATTATTATCATGGTTACTGGTTATTTTGTTGTAGACTCAATCCTATACACAGTTTTTGCGGGCTTTATTGGTATTGGATCAAACATCATTCAAGGAGTAGCAGGAGCAATTATCGCATGCATCGTGACTCCAAAGTTAAAAAGAAGGTTTTGATTAATATTGAAATCTCTGACTAGCTCCGGAGTTTAAAACTTTTTTCTATTATTGGTAGATTGCAAATTTAATCCGAATTTTTTGACAAATTGGTCAGCATAACCTGATACGGTGTTTGCCAGTCGAGTATTTTAAGCGGTCGCTGGTTAATTTGGAGTAACGTCGTCGTTAAATCTTGAGCACTAATGTGCTCAAAACGAGTCCCTTTAGGATAAAAATAACGTAAATTCCGATTAAAGCGTTCATTACTACCACGTTCAGCTGGAGTATAAGCATGGCAGTAATAGGT
>NZ_BDGB01000042.1:3712-4153 GCF_002157585.1 Lentilactobacillus parakefiri | reverse complement strand
TAACCGGTATGCCCAAAGGAACCGTGATTTTCGATCGATTAAAGTTAATAAAACTGCCTTACTATGCCCACGAGGACCAACGACTGTATCTAGTTCAAAATCGCCGATGCGATTACGTTGATTAATCATCATGGGACGCTGTTCAATTGATCGCCCCAAAGATTGATTATATTTGGATCGTTGGTCAACGTTACGCCGTTGGCGTACGCCATGTTCAGGTAGATCATTCAAGGAGAAATCAATTCTCCCCTGATTTAGCCAATTATAAATAGATTTAGTAGCTAGTTTAAATTCGTGAGCAATCATTCCTGGTGACCAGCTTAGACGTAAATGGTTGAGAATTTTTTGCTTTAACTCATCGCTCAGCTTAGTTTTCCGACCACATCGTGATCGCTTGTATTCGGCATCTGTTTGTGCTAATTCAGCCTGATAAGGTTGACA
>NZ_BDGB01000042.1:1395-3683 GCF_002157585.1 Lentilactobacillus parakefiri | reverse complement strand
TGGACAGCCCTAGTTCACAAAAGGTTTCGATTTTAATTCGTTCGGAATAGGTTATACTAGACAAAAGATCAGCTCCTAAAAGATGGGTTTGTGGTAAACACCATTTTAAAGGAAGCTGATCTTTTTTGTCCGAACAGCGTTCGGATTAATTTTACAATCTACCGTAAAGGTATTTTAACGTCCAACGGGGTACTAAAAGAATTGATCACTGTTATTGCATCATTTACGTGCGTAACAGCGTCTCGAAATTTTTGATGATTTTCCGAAATTGAGTTTACTTTTGTTTCAAAAACCAATCTTTTTTGTGGATCAACGCTAGTCATTGCATATCGGCTCCAATTAATGTTGCCCATTGGACGTTTTTCGCTTTTTTCTAAACTATCAAAGCGCCGCCAAGAATGTTCTCGAATAACTATATCAAATTTTGTAATAACATCTTGTGCCAGAACATATTGGGGTGCCATTGTACCGTTCAATCTTGTTAGTTTTAAAAGTTTTGACTGGTCAGGCACTAAATCAAAATTTGCATATCTTGATAAATTAAAAGTCCATTTAAACCAGTCACTATCAGTGGGACTACCTAACTGATAACGAGGCTTAACAATCAAATCCGTCATATATTTGCCATTCCCTTTATCCGGCATACGAATTGGAATAGCCCCAATTAGTTCATTGGCTTTAAAATGAATTTTACCGTTTTCATTATAAGCATCAACATGCAAGTACTTGAAGGCATCTCGGTTCAACCGAAGAAACTTATCATTTGATTCATTCACATATCGAGTATCTGCTAAAATCGAAGATGGTAATTTATAGACATTATCAGCAAACGTTTGAAGTTGAATAATTGAAATGTTCTTGTTCATGAATGAATCACCTCGTATTATAAATAAATCGGCTCATTTATTTCGTCCACAAAGAACTGATTAAACTGATTTTCGGCACCTGATAAAAATCCACTTTCAAGATACTCGCGAATTAGTGGAAGAAGCTCATAACGTATCCTTTCTTCAAAATGTTGACCTGGTCTTGTAATAAAGTAGGCTTGTCCAGGTTGCAACGGCAGTTCTGCACTCGTAGCATACATCTCAAAGATGGATTGAAAACGCTCAAATTCTTTTTTATGAAATTGCTCTCCATCCAAAAGTTCCTTATTGGAAATTTCGTGAGGCTTCATTGTATACCAAGCAAACCTTCTCCTCAATGCAAAATCAACCACAGCTAAAGAGCGATCAGCCGTGTTCATAGTAGCAATGACCCTTAAATTCTTGGGTAGCCTACTTAAGGATAACGTATGATGCAAAATTCCCTTTATGTCCTTACCGTCTTTCCCAAGGATGATTTGCGGTCGATGTTGTATATTTGCATCTTCAAACAAATAAAAGGACTCACCCAGTACATTGCTAAGATTAGCCCTGTTAATTTCGTCAATGATAAGTAGTGTCTTCTCATCTGGTGCGTCTTGGGCACGTCTAATCGCTTTAATAAACGGTCCCTCTTGATATCGATAGGATAACTTATCATTAACTTCAGTTGGCTGATAACCCCCTACAAAATCTGAGTAAGTAGTTTCGGCATGAAACTGAGTAAAAATAACATTTTGGGAGTTATATTTTTCAGCAATTTCAGAAGCGAGCAGTGTCTTCCCAGTACCGGGTGCTCCTTGTAAAACAACATAATGTCTGCTTTCCAGTAAATGTAAAATCGTTTGAACGTCTAAATTCCCCTTATTCGATCCATTAGGCACCGAATTTCTAAAGTATTCAACGTTTTTACGCTCTTTTTGGTTGGAAGGCCACCCTCTCATCTCCGCATATATTGAAATCATTGCTTTATAGATTCGCCAAAAGTCCTGATTCTCATCAATAGAGTCATCAGCTAGTGTCGGTTTATCAACAAATACTGCAAACAAATCCATTGGGTGACTATTAATATCATCGGCTGCATACTGTCTTTCAATCCTTCTCAGCTCAGGCTTATTTGAATCGTCGGCAAAGTTTAGAGCACAAAAGCATTCAATATTTTTTTCATTCTTAGAAGCTGTCTAAAATCTCTTAAGTAATAGTGCTAAAAACGCTAAAACGACCATTTGCAGACTGGTGGTTAATTGACGCTCACAATTTTTCCAAAGTCGCCGACAATTCTCTAGCCAACTAAAAGATCGTTCGACTACCCAACGTTGGGGCATGACTTCGAATCGATGCAACTCATTGCGCTTCGCAACCTGCACGGTTGCGTTTAAATTACTGGCTACATCGAGCTGAAAATTAACGCCTGAATAACCACCA
>NZ_BDGB01000042.1:0-1335 GCF_002157585.1 Lentilactobacillus parakefiri | reverse complement strand
AGGCTTAGTTCGCTTACGAAAATTTTCTAAAGCTGGTCGAATTAATTCAAATTGTTGCCGAGTAATATTGCTGGGATAATTTTTCATAGCTTAAACTCGCTTTTTACATAGAAGTATATCAAAAATCATAGATCTTGGACAGCTTCTAAGAGAGCAAGTCGTTTACAAGCACGAGCAAATGTTAAAATTATAAAATGGAAACAAAAAGTATTTTTCCCAAGTCTCCATAAAATCAAAACCGTCAGAGGAAAAAATATTACCCATACAACACCAACAATTTCGGTGATCTATAAGAAATGAGGAAGCTTTATGAACAAATATATTAACTCAATTTTATTGTTTATTACTTTTTGGTGGTTACTTAATATTGTTAGGCATATTGTAACAGGCAATTTTCTAGAATTTATAACTAATCTCTTTATTTACTTGGCAATTCCTAGTTTCTTTGTATTAGTAATTTCCTTGATACTATTGTCAGTTTTTAACCATAAACAGCAATAAAAAATTGCTATTGGCAGACCAGAATGTTAATTGGCACTCATAATTTCCCCAAAACCACGAATAAATTTCTAACCAACTAAGGACAGCTCAATGAAACAGTGCTGAGACAGCACTTCAATTTTACACATTTGTATCCTGAACGGTTATTTATCAATTAAACTGCACATCTATGGAAATGACAATCGTTTGTAACCGTCATCAAATAAGCCATTTTGTACTTACCATAAATAGCTGGCAGGTAAGTCAGCTATTGTACTCTCAGGCCAAACAAAAGGCATTTGCTCGGATCATATGGATAATTTAGCTGTAGAATTCTATATTTTAATTTCTAGAAGCAATTGTTACACCATATCATCTTGATAATTATTTTCCTTCACATGGAAAATAATTATCAGAAACTGTTTGAGAGCTATTTAGCCCAATCTAGATTCATGTTAGGCATGGGTAGTAATGCAATACATGCAGTACAGGATACTAATCCATACAAGTATTAATACTCCATAAACTGGAGCTCCACCATAGAGTTGGTACATTGTAAAGACTAAAAGGAATAATGCTTGCAAGATCAATATAAGCCAGTTGGGTAATCTATTTAGAGAGCGTAAAATATCTTGTGTAAATGCATAAAAGATTTCTGAATTGTATAGAAATAGGGAATGCCTTCCCTTATGATATTTAGTAACCACAGAAAACATCACAGGAGGCATTCCCCATGAATGAACTTACCACAGAAATTATCGCTGCACTAGCCCAAAAGCAAGATTTGGACGAAGTTTTTCGTCACCACCTCGAAATTGCGATTAACCAGCTGCTTCAAACCGAATTGGCAGAGTT
>NZ_BDGB01000041.1:66345-81836 GCF_002157585.1 Lentilactobacillus parakefiri | reverse complement strand
TACTAATCGGTCGAGGACTTAACCAAGTAGAAATGGTGTTCAAAGGCAGAAAATTAATATTAGCTAGTTTTGAGAGAACGAAGTTCTTTCAAGGAAAAATAGTGTGGTGGCGATAGCCAGAAGGATACACCTGTTCCCATGCCGAACACAGAAGTTAAGCTTCTGCACGCCAAGAGTAGTTGGGGGATCGCCCCCTGCGAGGGTAGGACGTTGCCACGCGATTTTATGGAGGATTAGCTCAGCTGGGAGAGCATCTGCCTTACAAGCAGGAGGTCACAGGTTCGATCCCTGTATCCTCCATTCCTTGAGCCGTTAGCTCAGTTGGTAGAGCATCTGACTTTTAATCAGAGGGTCGGCAGTTCGAGACTGCCACGGCTCATTACAATTGAATATTATTAAGCGCATAATATTTGTATGCCGACTTAGCTCAGCTGGCAGAGCACCTGTCTTGTAAACAGGGGGTCGGAAGTTCGAATCTTCTAGTCGGCATTTTGCGGAAGTAGTTCAGTGGTAGAACATCACCTTGCCATGGTGGGGGTCGCGGGTTCGAATCCCGTCTTCCGCTTGTTATGCCGGGGTGGCGGAATTGGCAGACGCACAGGACTTAAAATCCTGCGGTCAGTGATGACCGTACCGGTTCGATCCCGGTCCTCGGCATATTATGCACCCATAGCGCAATTGGATAGAGTGTCTGACTACGAATCAGGAGGTTGTAGGTTCGACTCCTACTGGGTGCATTGTTTTAACGGGAAGTAGCTCAGCTTGGTAGAGCACCTGGTTTGGGACCAGGGGGTCGCAGGTTCGAATCCTGTCTTCCCGATTGATAGCGTAACTATCATTTTTCATCGCGGTGTAGCTCAGCTGGCTAGAGCGTCCGGTTCATACCCGGGAGGTCGAGGGTTCGATCCCCCCTGCCGCGATATAGGTCTTGGACCTTTAGCTCAGTTGGTTAGAGCAAACGGCTCATAACCGTTCGGTCGTAGGTTCGAGTCCTACAAGGTCCATCGACTCATTTGTACACTGGAGTTTTTTATACAGCTTTTATGGAGGATTACCCAAGTGGCTGAAGGGGGCGGTCTTGAAAACCGCTAGGTGGGTCAAACCACGCGAGAGTTCGAATCTCTCATCCTCCTTATTATCGCGGGATGGAGCAGTCTGGTAGCTCGTCGGGCTCATAACCCGAAGGTCGTTGGTTCAAACCCAGCTCCCGCAATTTTGGTTCGTTGGTCTAGTTGGTTAGGACGCCTGCCTGTCACGCAGGAGATCACGAGTTCGAGTCTCGTACGGACCGGTTTGGCTCGGTAGAGCAATGCATTGAAGCTGCATGTGTCGGCAGTTCGATTCTGTCCCGCGCCACTTGTTTTTCATATTGTTTTTGCGGGTGTAGTTTAGTGGTAAAACCACAGCCTTCCAAGCTGTTGTCGCGAGTCCGATTCTCGTCACCCGCTTTTTCATCTAATGGGCCTATAGCTCAGCTGGTTAGAGCGCACGCCTGATAAGCGTGAGGTCGATGGTTCGAGTCCATTTAGGCCCATATTTTGGAGAAGTACTCAAGTGGCTGAAGAGGCGCCCCTGCTAAGGGTGTAGGTCGCGTAAGCGGCGCGAGAGTTCGAATCTCTCCTTCTCCGTTTTAAATGACCCGTTGGTCAAGTGGTTAAGACACCGCCCTTTCACGGCGGTAACATGGGTTCAAATCCCGTACGGGTCATTCAAGAGAATTATATTATATTATCGCGGGATGGAGCAGTCTGGTAGCTCGTCGGGCTCATAACCCGAAGGTCGTTGGTTCAAACCCAGCTCCCGCAATTTTGGTTCGTTGGTCTAGTTGGTTAGGACGCCTGCCTGTCACGCAGGAGATCACGAGTTCGAGTCTCGTACGGACCGGTGGAACATCGAAAATTTTTCAAGTTACTTAGGTAGCTTTTTTTTTACATTTTTTGGACAACATAAAAACCGTTAATCAGTGAATGGTATAAAGACGCCCTCACTGGTTAACGGTTTTATTAAAACAATATTTTAATGGATTTCTTTTGTGTTTGCTGGTGTGTAATAAGCTTCGTGTGAATAAAAGCTTGGTGAATCACGATATTCTTTTGGAATAAATTCATCAGAACTGTTCTTCCAAAGTTCGAAGTCGGCGTAATCATTCCAAGTTCCTAAGATTATCCGTTGACTAATGTCCTTATGATAATTGAGGGAATAAATTGAATGCATGCCATCAGGAAGACCATTGGTTCGTAGCTTGTTGATTCGTGCATCAAAGACCTTCTGCTGATCAAAGTTCAAATCTAGGGTGGAGAAGCTGATGAAGCCGTCCCACTTATCTTCACCACTATGGCTTAAGATGTCATAAAAGACTGGTGCTTTAAACACTGACTTTTCGCCCGAATGATCCAGCAGCATGAATTCACCAGGTTGACTAAGGGCCTGATACATAATCAAATCCCGGTCTGAATGTGCCGCTTTTAGTTCCGTCAAAATTTTTTCATTTCCAAATGTTATAACGATCTGTTCGTTCATTTGACCCACCTCCTATATACAATATTATTATACTTTTTTTCAATATTGGAACCAAACATTTGCTCCAAATTAGCGTAAAATATAAATTGGATAAAGGTGAAAGAGGAGGAATTCTATTGAAACTAACAGTGATTGGTTTTCTTGGCGGCTATCCGGATCATGGAAATGCCACCAGCAGTTACCTTTTGGAATCAGGCAATTTTAAATTACTGATTGATTGTGGCAGCGGTGCCCTGTTAAGTTTGGAACAAGTCGTTGATCCATTAAGATTAAATGCGGTCATTTTGAGCCATTATCATCACGACCATACTGCAGACGTTGGTGTTCTCCAATACTATTGGCAGCTGCATGAAAAGCGCTACAGTGAGCCTGTATTGCCAATCTATGGGCATCAACTTGACGATACCAACTTCAAAGGGCTCACTTGGCCGGACTCAAGTAAAGGAATTGCCTATGATCCGGGAGAAGCATTGATGGTTGGACCATTCACCATTACATTTTTGAAAACCCATCATCCCGTTTCAGCCTTTGCAATGCGAATTAAAGAAACTTCAACCGGTAAGGTGTTGGTGTTTACCGCCGACACGGCCTACTTCTCTGGATTGACCAAATTCGTTCGCAATGCCGATTTGTTGATGACCGATACGAATTTTTTCGCCAACAAAACCGGTCAAAAATGGCATATGACGTCAACTGAGTCTGGGCAACTCGCACATGACGGAACCGTTCACCGATTGCTGCTGACCCATTTACCGGCAAATGGTGATCTTCTGCAGCTAAAAAGGGAAGCTCAGGCAACGGCAGGGGACTCAATCCCGATTTTAGTTGCTGATACGTATCTTTCTGTGGATATCTAAGCTAAATATGACCAAAATATGGTCTTTGTTTGTCCATTCTGTGAATCTTATGATTTATATAACATTTTCCGATATAATCAAAGCATCAAATGATTACTAGGAGGATTCATACTATGACAGTCAATTTATTAACTACTCCCAGCTGCACTTCCTGCAGAAAAGCAAAACAGTGGCTCATTGATCACAAGATTGAGTTTGTTGAACGAAATATATTTGCCAAACCGCTCTCTGAAGTAGAACTTAAACAAATCTTCATGTTTTCTGAAGGTGGTACGGACGATGTCATTTCTACTCGGTCATTTCTGTATGACCAATATAAATCAAAGATGTCATCGATGACGATCAGCCAAGTGATTTCACTGCTGGCAACTCATCCAGAGCTGATTCGGCGACCGATTTTACTGGATGATAAACGAATCGAATTCGGGTTCAATGAAGATGAAATTCGTTGCTTTATGCCACGGGCAACGCGAAAATGCGAATTGGAAAAGATGGTCAAAGAAGCCTTATAGGCACAGAGTCTTAATTGCTTGTTAATATTCATGTTTAGCCGTATTATTTACTTAGACAATAATATGATACAATGTTATTATTAATTACCCTCAGATATTGGAAGGGGTGGCTAAATATGGAAATGGAACGGATTAATGAGAATACGATTCGTGTGTTGATTGGTAATGATGATCTCGACAAGCGTGGCATTACCGTGCTTGACTTGTTGGGCAACCACAAGCAGATCGAAAGCTTCTTCTACAGTATTCTCGAAGAAGTCGATAAAGACCATCAATTTCAAAATAACGATGCCGTCACTTTCCAAGTTCTTCCGAACCAGAATGGATTGGAATTGTTTATCAGTAAGGATGTAGATATGTCTGATAACGACATGTTCGATGCGGGTGATTCTGATTCAGATCATCCTGAAAAACGTGATCGGGTTTCTAAATATATCGCTGAACATGCCGATAATAACAAACCGCAGCCTGTAAGTGATAAAAAGACTAACGATGAATTTGGTCATCAAAAGCGGACTGTGATTCTTGAGTTCGATCAATTAGATGACTTCGTGTCGCTCGCCAAGGCATTGCGACTTGAAAATGGGACATCAGATTTGTACTTGTATGAAGGTAAATACTACTTGAAGCTGGAATTATTCAGCAATGACCCCGTTGACATGGTCGTCAGTGATGAAGTCGCAATTGCCAATGAATATGGCAAGAAGACTGCTGTTACTGAGGAAGTTCTCAACGAATATGGTCAACAACTAATGGAAAACAGTGCATTAGAGTTAAGTAGGTACTATTTCAAATAGCATTCAATCAACTAAAAACGACAGCCGTTAATGGCTGTCGTTTTTAGTATGCAGATTATTGTTGATACGCGCGACCTTTGATTGTTGTTTTATAGTACGTTTGGTGATTGTTTTGACTCTGTGGGTGGCGAAACCCCACTGTCTTCGAAACAATGTACAGCGGGCGCTTCCTGGAGGCCTCAAAGACCCGGTAGAGGTAAGCCCCTAACATACCGATGGACAAAAGGGTGATGCCGACCATTAGGAATAACGCGAAGACCGCAAAGTGGATTGTATCCATCGTTGTGAATAACGAGGTAATCAAGTAGCCAATACTAAAGATGATTGATCCGGTTCCCAGCCAATTAGCCAATTGCAGGGGAAATGATGAGAATGATGTCACGCCATCCATTGCCAAGCGAATCATCTTTCGCAGGGGATATTTGGAGATCCCAGCAATCCGTTCTTGCCGTTCATAAGTGACGGCCGTCTGCTTGAAACCAACCCAACTAACCATACCACGGACAAACGGATCCGCCTCATTCATTTGTCGCAGTTGGTAGACGACCTGTTTGTCCATTAGCCGAAAATCGCCGGTATCCAGTGGAATATTGACGTTGGTAATGCGCTTTAACCCTCTGTAGAAGGCGGCAGCCGTTGCTTTTTTGAAAAGACTTTCGCCATCTCTTGAAAGTCGCTTGCCGTAGACCACGTCGTAGCCTTCGTGCCACTTGTCAATCATATCAACAATTACAGCCGGTGGATCCTGAAGATCAGCATCCATGACAACGACGGCCTCACCTTTGGTATAACGAATCCCAGCAGTGATCGCCAGCTGGTGGCCGAAGTTTCGTGAGAACTCAACCAATCGGATGTTTCCGTAATCGGTTTGGCGATTTTGAATGAGTTGCGCACTTTTGTCGCTGGAACCATCGTCAACAAAAATCAATTCAAAAGATTGCGGCTGATTTGCAGCAAATTTTTCCAGTGTGTCGATGGTGGTGTCAATTCCCTGTTCTTCATTGTAAACGGGAAGGACGATTGAAATTAATTCCTGATTTTTTTCCATTAAGGGACCTCCTATTTATAAATTGATGATAAATCATACAAAACGCCAGAGCCGCCCATGCCACCAGGGGTTTGCATGGTTGCCTGCCGATGAGTCGACTTGGCAGCAGTTCGATTTGTTGTTTGTTTAGCAGTGGCTTGACTATTTTTCTTTGTTGACGGTTTCATTCCAGGTTGGCGGTTTGGCCGCTTCTTGCCTGTTGGGGCACCATTTGGCGTTTTACCTGAATTGGATGACGTTGGCTTAGCCGGCGTCTTCGTCGAACCGCCCATACCAGATTGCGTCCCAGTACCGTTGGCTGATTGATACAGACTGGTTTTGACTTTTGTCCCATGTTTTTTGATCCAGTTAATAATCTTGGTGTTACCTGATCGTCCTGAGTAGTAGAAGTATTTCAAATCACCGTTTTTAACCAGCTGTTTAAATTGAGTCAAGGTGATTGCTGGGTCAGTTCCGTTAAAGCCACCCATCGCCATGACAGCCTTGCCGGTTTTGATGATGTAAGGAGCTGCTGTCGTCGAATCACTGGTAGCAAACAGATATTTGGCGTTACCCTGGTGTTTCTCGACATAATTGAGTAATTTGGTGTTGACTGAGCTGTTGCCCATGCCGCCCCCTCCGCCAGGCATACCGTTGCTGCTGGATGTGAGTAGCGACGGTCCGGCAGTTGGAATCATTGCCGATTCAGCGGCAATCGTTGGTGTTAACGACCACCAAGTTGGGGCTGCCATAATGGATAAGAGACCTCCAACCAACAGGGTTTGAAATGCGCGACCCTGGGGTAAAATGGCCATTCCAATTGAGAAGCCGATTGCAGCAACTAGAATCAGCCAGGTGAGCCATGGATAGTAACTGTAAACGTACCAAGACTGAAGGGCCGCTGTTGCAACAATTGCACCCGGGAGCAAATAGAATTTCCAGCTGGTTTTGACACTATTTCTGAAGAGGCTGACCAGTGCGGTAACCCCGGTTCCAAATAGCGCCGAGATTGGTGGTGCCAACATGATCATGTAGTAGGGATGGAAGAAACTAGCAATACTGAAGAAGCCGTAAACAGGAATCAGCCAGCTGGTCCACAGGATCAATTGCTTTTGCTGCTTGGATAGATTAAACCAACTCTTCCGTCGATCTCTAAAGTAGACCAAACCGCCAATTAAACCGAAGATGGCAAATGGCAATAGCCAACTGACTTCAGGCCCGAGTGCTGATTGGAACAGCCGGAATGGTCCGGCGGTGCCAATATTGAAGGCACCACCGCCACCGCCGCCATTACCCATCTTGCCGGGGCCGCCTTTGCCGTTTGGTTGGCCTTTCATTTGCTTGCCGCCTGGTGGCGTTTGGTTTTTGCCATTCTGCTTCATACCAGTTGGGGCAGTGCCTCCGCCAGGCATTCCACCGCCCTTTTTATTGGTGGTTTTACTGTTCATCCCGGCGCCAAACGTCCCGCCGGTTCCGGTTGTTTGGCCAAGCAGTCGTTCGCTACCGTTATAGCCAAAGGCCAGTTCTAACAGCGAATTAGTTTCGGAACCACCAACATACGGCCGGCTGCTGGCAGGTGTCATATCGACAGAAATTGGATAAGCCAAGGTAAAGACCATCAAGGTTACGGTGGCCAGTGTCAGCTTGGTTATTTTCTTTTTCCAAGTTTCGTTGGCTGCCAGCCAGTAGAATAAATACATTGCCGGCAGGATCATGAATGCTTGAAGCATCTTGACGTTAAAAGCAATCCCAATCAAGGCAAAACTAATCAGCAGTGACCAAATTTTACGACTGTCAATCGACTTTTCAAGGAAGTAAAGTGCCAACATCAAGAAGAAAACTAACGTCGCGTCCATGTTATTGGTTCTGGAGTCGGCAACGACGATCGGGGTCAGCGTTAATGCTAAAGCACTCAATCGAGTCGCATTCTTCCCAAAGTAGGGTTGGACTAATCGATACATCAGGTAGACGGAGCCGACACCAAACAGGACTGATGGTAAGACAATACTCCAGCCGTGCAGGCCAAATATTTTAGCACTGATGGCCATGAACCAAAGTGCAACCGGTGGCTTATCCACGGTGATGTAACCCGCTGGATCGAAACTCCCGTACCAAAAGTTGTGAAAGCTTTCGGTCATACTTTTAATCGCTGCGGTGTAAAAGGCGTTTGCCGAACCTGCCTTCCATGTTGCCCAGCCATAAAGGAATAGGGCGAGTAGAAGGATTGCGCCTAAAATCCAGTCAAACCTGAATTGACGTTGATCATGGGTTTGGGTATTTTCAATCGATTGATTATTGGTTGCCATAGTGGCGGACCTCCTTTAAGTTGTGTTTGTTAAATACCCAAAATTTTGAAAGCAAAAAGTTGGTGGGAACTGTGATCATCAAACTGATGATGGGAATCAACCTGCTGTCAAGAAACGACCAATCACTGGCCAAATGGGCGAATATCACGCTGATCAGCCAGGTGAAAACATAGGTGGTGTAATACTTCCATGCAACGGTTCTAACCGAGTCGCCGGTTTGAAATACCCAGCGGTTATTCAATGCCAATCCAAGCAGGGATGTGATCCCGTAGCCCACCCCCATGGCAATTGTGGCGTTGGTTGGGTGAAGCAAGAGCAAGTAGATGATGTAAGTGAGAACGGTGTTGATCAGCCCGGTAATCCCAAATTTAAATAATTGCTTTGTACTAGTAATGGATGACTCACTCCTTTCTGAATTGATGAAATGAGTTTATCTGTTTAACCATAAAACAAGCTTAAAACAGTTGATTTATGATAAAGTGTGGGTAAGTGAGTTGACGGAATGAGCAAAAACCTTTAATTTAATGTCAAAGATAAAAGGAGACCAACTTGATGAAAGATTTACACATACTGATTATTGAAGACGATGAGGACCTCGCAAAGAGCCTGCAGCTGTTTTTGGATGAAATCGCACAAACGACCGTCTCCCATGATGGCTTTGAAGGCCAAATGCTGGGTCAGGAAGGAATTTACGACCTGGTTGTTTTGGATTTGATGCTGCCACAAGTCAGTGGCTATGACATTCTAAAACATTGGCGGACTGAAGACCATTTGAGCATGCCGGTCCTTATTTTGACCGCTAAAGATACCCTGGATGACAAGGTGCACGGTTTTGAATTGGGAGCCGATGACTATTTGACCAAGCCATTCCACCGGGAGGAACTGCTGATGCGCGTCAAGGCGCTGTTAAAGAGAAGCGGTCATCTTGGGGATGATAACACCCTGTCGGTGGGCCCATTTAAAGTGAATTTAAGTAACCGGATCGTTGAAGTTAACGATCAGGAATTGAGTTTAAATGGCAAGGAGTTTGACTTGCTGGTCTACTTCATTCAAAATCCGGATACCATTATCACCAAGGATCAAATTTTTGATCGACTCTGGGGATTTGAGTCAGAAACGGCGATTTCTGTCGTTGAAGTCTACATGAGTAATTTGCGGAAGAAAATCAAGCAGAGCTCATCGCTTCAGCCGATCAAGACCTTAAGAAACATTGGCTACATGTTTGAAACGGAGGAATCGGATTGAAAAAAGGGGATCCGCAGCAAAAACAGCAGCTCAGTCTTTTTGTAAAGGAATTAGTTGGGTTTGCATTGTTGTTTGCCGTACTTGGTTTTGTTGTTTTCTTCTTCTTTCACCAATCAATTTATAAAAATATTGATCAGGGATTGGTCACCCAGAAACAAAATGTCTTGAGCAACCGAAAGGCGCCACAATTTAGGACTGGCGGAAATCCGCAAACTCCAGCACCATCTAAGCCCAATAACGGCGACACGCCTTTTCGGACAAATATTTTAGTCTTTAATAAAAAAGGCCAAATTATTAACGCCCAAATGCTTGGAAACCGGATTTACAATCTATTTATCAATACCGAGCTGGATAAATCCGAGGTTAATAAGGTGCGCGAAGTGACTTTAATGTCGACTGACAACACGTTGCATTATTTTCGGACCCTGCTGATTAAGGTTCCAAAGTCCAATTCCAATCCGATTTATGCTGGGAATTATGTATTGATTCTGGAGAACATTGATACGGATTTAATGGCAGTCAACAGTTTTAAGCGATCGTTATTGATTACGCTGTTCTTCTTTTGGATTGTGGCGATTGCAATTGCTTATTTCCTATCACGTTCCAGCATGAAGCCGATTATGGATGCCTGGAAGCGGCAACGGCAATTTAGTGCTAACGCCGCTCATGAACTTAGGACGCCACTGACGGTTATTCAAAATCAAATGGAGTACATGTTAACCAAACCAAAGACGAAGGTCATCGACCAAGTAGATCCAATTTCGACTTCGCTGGATGAGGTCAGGCATCTGCAGACACTGACTAATCGGTTGCTAATGCTGGCCCGTTCAGATTCAGGAACGATTGAAATTAATAAAGAGGCCGTTGACTTGAAGTCGTGGTTCGCACAAATTCTTAAACCCTATGAGGATATTGCTGCCAGCCAGCATAAGTCCATGGTGACGGTTCTTAAAGCTGATGGTCATGGAAATTTAGATAAGGATCTGATTCGTCAGCTTCTAATTATTTTATTAGATAATGCGATCAAATACACTCCCGCTGGCGGTACCGTCACGGTCATAACCAGTCTGAACCGTGATCGATTGACAGTTGAAGTTCGAGATACTGGGGATGGGATTTCTGATGCCGATAAGAAACGAATTTTTGAACGATTCTATCGGTCTGATAAATCCAGAAACTCTAAGACTGGCGGCAATGGGCTGGGATTGGCAATCGCTAAATGGATTGTTCAACAGCATTCCGGAACGATTTCCGCCAAGGATAATTATCCCAAAGGAACCGTCTTTGATGTGTTGATTAAGTTGTAAGTTGGTCAATTGAGTTATGTAACGAATTAAGGGACATTATAGGCAGACAGAAGGGCTGAAGTAGAAGTTTTAGCAACTTTTACTCCGGCCCTTTTAACGTTTTGACTAATTAGAAATCTTACAGATCCTGTTTGGCAGCCGCTTTAATTCCCGGGAACAACTCGTATAAATACTGCAGCGGATCTACTTTGCCGACTTTATCGGTGTAAACGACTTGAGTGACGTTGTCATAGGTCAAAGTGATCAGTGAGTCACCATCTTCATCCTTGACGACGTAATAACGGATACCAAGCTGAATAGCGCAAAAAATCAACCGTTGGGCAGCCAATGAAACTTTGCCGATTGATGGCAGCAGCGTAGCAGACGATAATCGTTGTGTTCGCCATCGTTTTGCAACCGTGGTGCCAAAGTCCATTAGGCTGTTATTTTTGATATGCTTTAACAGCATAGCGGAAGCGGTCAGGTGACAACTTCACTAAAATCATCCAGGGCTTGAAGCTGTTCAGAATGGGCGTGAAGTGATTTAGCTATCTCAATCAGCTCGGAAAAAATCTGAATGCCTTCTGCCATTTTGAAAGTTGGCTGATCGGGATTTTCCAGCGCAACTTGATTGTTGTCCGCAAAAGACTGCTTTAAATCAGCGCGAATGTTCTTGTGGTCAACGGGTGTCACTAAAAGGTACATTAAGAAGAACTTTAGGAAATACATGGCATGGCGGCTGATTCCGTTGGGGGTGAACGGCGTGTTGTCCAGCACCCGAAATTCCAAATAGGAAATCCCTTTGGTCCGGTAGTCTTTATTATTATCTTGACCACGAAGGCGTACGGGTCCGTAAAATTCAGCTTTGGAATATAGACGATGCTGGTCAATTGCTTGATTGATACCGTCAATGTAATGATCCAAGCTGGTATAAATGGTTGTGTCAACTTGATCTTCCGGCTGGTTAACGTAACCATAAATACTGTTTCGGATGCTCCTAACCGGATGGGTGAGCTGCTTTTGATCCTCACCGGTGAAGAAGCCCTTTTCTGCGATTGGACTGGCACCAAAGAGATAGGTTAACAGCCAACGATGGAGGACAAAATTTTGGGCCAATTGGAAGTACAAGGCATTTTTAAAGGCCACCAAAGTTGAAAACTGGTCCTGATAATGAACGTACAGGCGATTGATGACTGGTTCTGGAATGCTGAAGTTGACGTGGACGCCGGTAATAATTTTTCTAGGTACCCCGTATTTTTTAGTTAAATAGTCACGGTATTTTGCATAGGCTGGCCGACCAAAGTGCTTTTTGATAAAGTCGGTATCGGCTTCATCCATGGCTGGCGGCATGCTGAGCGGCCAGAAAGATTCCGATTGGTCAATTGAACGATACAAAACGGTCTGCAAGGTATCCAATTGATCCAACACCCCACCGATATTAGGGTTGGGATCGGTAATAATTTCGTTCATTGATTCTGAAAAATCTGATTGTAAATAGGGATGATAACGTCTGGAACCTAAGTTTTGCGGGTACGGTTGACGGCTTAACCGTCCGTGCTCGTCTACTCGATGTTCCTCAATTTCGATGCCAATTAGGCTATGGTACAGCTGTTCTGCAACGCGTTCTTCTTGAATGTGTTTCAATAAATTTTTCAGCATAGTAGTCCCCCAGCCGGATTTAGTTATACATAATTATAAACAAATATCAACAGAATGGTAGCCATATGGCTGTTCTGGAAAAAATGTAAGGTTATTTTTAACTTCTTGAAAATCATTGCCAGCTATTTCGTATTTAACATGTAGAAGGTGATGAAATGCTGATAGCGATGATTGAAAACCAATTAGTGAACGCGGCTGAATTCAAAGCCCAACGGAAGTTGTGTAAGCAGCTTGTTTGTCCGGGATGCCGGCAAACGGTGATCTTTAAACATGGCAAGTCCCGAATTCCCCACTTTAGCCATAAATCCAACGCAATTTGCAGCGGTTTCAGTGAAAATGAAAGCCAGGCCCATCTTCAGGGCAAACTGACCTTTCAACAGCAGCTAAAAGCAATGTCGAAAGCTGCGGTGTTGGAACATTATCTGCCTGAAATTGAGCAGCGGGCAGATGTGTATTTGCCCTCCCAAAAGTTGATTCTTGAGTACCAGTGCAGTCCGATTTCGTTTTCGGAACTGTCTCGGCGGACAACTAACTATAAGTCGCTTGGAATTGAGGTGGTCTGGATTCTAGGTGATCGTCATTTAAATGCAACCAAACGATTGGATGGAATTGCCAAATTTGCCAGGTTTAATACGCAATTGGGTTTTTACATGATTTTTTACTCAGCAAAAAATCGCCAATTTCGGCTTGATTTTCAGATTCAAGAAATTGCTGGCAAAATAACCAGTCACCTACGGCTATTTGACACATTAGCCGAATTGAAGCGATTTATCGACCATTTACCGTCAGCTGATCAATCGTATTCAATCCGGATTTCCAACGATGCCATCTTGTACCAACTTAACCGAATTCAACGGAATATCGTGTTGAAAAATCCAACCTATCTGGATATGGTCACGCGTTGTTACCAGCGGGGCAGGGTGTTCGTTGGCTGTCCACTGATTTGTCATGGGAAAGACGGAAGCCGATGGCCTATTTTTCGTCGAACCGCCTTATGTTGGCGAGTCTGGATCGTTTTTCAGCTGTTCACGGGTCATAATCGGGAAGTTTCTAATCAGGAACTCAATCAAGTCTTTAAACAATCAGTTCAACTTTTCGGGCAGCAATTTGCACAAGTCGATGACTATGTCCGCTTCTTTCAAATGGCCTTTACAGGTTTTATCTTTAGCCTCCGGGCTGAGGGCTATCTTCGCCATACTGCGGCCGGCGTTCAGATTATCAAACAACCGGCATGGTTTGCTGATTATGATGAAAAAAGGCATTATATTATGACTGCCAAGCCAGAGGTGTGCTAATCTATTGTTAGCTAACTATTTGAAGGAGGACATTATGCCAAAACCACAAGAATTGCCTCTTAGAAAAGATGTTCCCGAGGACTTAACTTGGGATTTGACTACGATTTACCCAACTGATGAGGACTTCGAAACTGATTTTGCCGCGGTTCGAACCGATGCCAATCAGTTTGCCCAATTAGCTGGAACCATTGCGAACAGTGCTGCCTCATTGCTGACAGCAGTCGAGGCACTGATGGCCCTGAGTCGGAAACTTGAAAAAGTATATGTGTACGCACAGCTTAAGAACGACCAGGATACCAGTGAAGATAAGTATCAGGCAATGGATTCCCGTGCTGAATCCTTAGCTGCTGAGTTTGGGGCGAAAACGGCCTGGTTTGAGCCGGAACTTCTCAAAATTTCTGATGATCAAATGAAGCAATTTTATCAAGACCAGCCCCAACTTGGTGATTATCGGCGGTTCTTTGATCAAACCTTTGAACGCCGTGATCATATCTTAACCAACGATGTTGAAGAAGTGTTGGCCGGGGCGAGCGACATCTTCTCGTCTGGAGAAAAAACCTTTGGCATTTTGGACAACACCGATCTTTCATTTCCTGCCGTAACGGATGACAATGGCAATCAGGTCAAGCTATCTCAAGGGGTTTATGGGATCTTGCTTGAATCGACTGATCGGAGCGTTCGTAAAGAAGCCTTTGAAAAATTGTATGAGGTCTACCATCAGTTCCAACACACTTTGGCGGCGACACTGACCACTAACGTGAAGAATCATAACTTTAAAGCCAACATTCGTCACTACAACAATGCGCTAGAAGCAGCTTTGGCGGCCAATGAAGTGCCGACAGATGTTTATAACAATCTGATTAAAGTTGTTAACAAACATCTTGATCTGCTTCACAGATATGTTGCTTTACGAAAACAGATTCTCGGCCTTGACGAACTGCATATGTATGATATGTATACATCTTTGGTTGGTAACAAATCGCCCAAGTATACCTTTGAACAGTCAAAAAAAATCGCCTTAGATGCGCTGCAGGTCATGGGACCGGACTATGTTAGCCACGTCAAAGAAGAATTTAGCGGCCGCTGGATTGATGTCGTCGAAAACCAATTCAAGAGAAGCGGTGGCTATTCATCTGGGACTTACGACACGAACCCGTATATTCTGCTAAATTGGAAGGACAATCTGGATAACCTCTACACGTTGATCCACGAAACCGGCCATAGTATGCACAGTTACTATTCTCATCATAGTCAACCTTATCAATATGGGGATTATTCAATTTTTGTCGCTGAGATTGCCTCAACAACCAACGAAAATATTTTGACCGATTATCTCTTGAATAAATTCAAAGATGACGATGAAATGAAGAAATTCATTTTGAATTATTACTTGGATGGTTTTAAAGGGACGGTTTTCCGTCAAACGCAATTTGCTGAATTTGAACAGTATATTCATGAGCAAGATGCTCAAGGTCAACCGCTGACCGCCAACTTTATGGATGACTATTATCGTGACCTGAACCAAAAATATTACGGTGATGCGGTAGTGTCTGACCCACAGATCGGTCTTGAATGGTCACGAATCCCACACTTCTATTATAATTTCTACGTTTACCAATATTCTACTGGCTTTGCCGCCGCATCAACCCTGGCTGATGGTATTGTCAATGGGGATCGTACCAATGTTGATAAATACCTGAACTACCTTAAATCAGGCAGCTCTGATACGCCAACGAATGTTATGAAGAGGGCTGGCGTTGACATGACGCAACCTGAATATCTTGAAAGAGCTTTTCAGATTTTTGAACAACGACTGGATGAATTTGAACGTTTATATAACAAATAGCTTGAATCATTAATGGTCATAACAAAATGAGCGTGGGACAATAAGCGGTTAGCTTCCAGAGTATAAGGGGATTATTCAAATATCCAGGGCTTGGATGTTTGGATAATCCCCTTATACGGCCGGAAGCTGCTTATTGGCGCA
>NZ_BDGB01000041.1:0-66236 GCF_002157585.1 Lentilactobacillus parakefiri | reverse complement strand
TTCTCGTTAAACTCTGGGATCTAAACGCCTATTATCCCAGTCTTATTTTTGCGTGGTTAGATTAATTGAATCGCAAGTTTGATTTGGAATACGGAATGGTGGTTGGTTTCTTCGAAGCTTGCTCGAAGTGAGCAGCTGACCCCAAACTCTTGGCACAAAAGCCAAAGAGAGAATTATAATCAAAACTCTTAATGCGAATGCCACTGTCGGCAACGGCAGAATTAAACAGTACAGTGGTTGATGGATCACTGACTTGCATTTCGTGGACAACCCGTTGATCGCAGCGAAACATTTTTTCAGCTAAAGCAGAGCGGCGGTCTTCCATGAACATCTCAACATCCAAGCCATTTCGTTCAGCAAGCTTTACGATTAGTTGATCAGAGTACGGAACAGAATTAATCAGAAGTTCTTTTTGCAGATCCATTAAGAAGCGTCGGCCAAACTTCTTTCCCTGGAATGAAGCTGCCTTAAAGTCCAAAATGACATCGTAGGGCAGATTGTGATCGAGATGAGCGAACTGCTCGTTTTTCATAAAGTCGTGCAATATTTTGATGTTAAGCAGCGAAACAAAGCGCACACTAATTTGTTTGTTTAATTTTTGTGAAATCCGTTCAATCGTTTTTTCGGCGTCATAACAATGTCGATTAAGTGGATCAACGAATAAATAAATCTCAAGTACCATTATTGCCCCTCCATGTGTAACCGACAACAAAATTAATATACTAATTATTTTCTCCATTAAGAATAACAAATTTTCACGTAAAAACAACAATTTTGCCTGAAGTGTGTATGATTGATTGGGAAAGATTGTTGGATATGGTAAAATTAAGTCTGATTGAATTTTGCCTTAAAGCAATAGAGCGTTCATTTGAGCGCAACAGATTGGAAGTGTTAGCTTGGTTGAAAATTGGGATGACTTTTTAGTTCCTTACAAACAAGCTGTTGATGAATTAAAAGTAAAATTACGGGGAATCAGATCACAATTTTTAAAAATCGATGGTCGAAGCCCGATTGAGTTTGTGACCGGTCGGGTAAAACCCGTTGACAGTATTAAAGAAAAAATGGTCAGAAGACACATCTCTGAAGATCGACTCGAAGAAGACATGGAAGATATTGCCGGTTTGCGGATCATGTGTCAGTTCGTTGAAGATATCTATCAAGTTGTGGACTTGCTTCGCAAGCGAACTGATATTAATATTCTTGAAGAACGAGATTACGTCCACAACAAGAAACCCAGCGGATATAGATCTTACCACATAATCTTCGAATACCCTGTTCAGATGCTTGACGGCGAAAAAGTCATTTTGGCCGAAATTCAGGTTAGAACTTTGGCGATGAATTTCTGGGCCACGGTTGAGCATTCACTCAACTATAAGTACCAAGGGGAATTCCCCGATGATTTGAAGGGGCGATTGGAACGGTCAGCTGAAGCGGCCTTTCATTTGGATGAGGAAATGTCAGAAATTCGTGATGAACTCCAAGAAACGAATAAGCATGAGCCAGGCAAAGATGTGAGGAAGTCGTCTGATGAAGATAGCCATTTACAGTAATCTTGGTGAGTCGTCAAACATTGTGGCGACCTCATTAAAGAAAAAAATTGAAGAATCGCCCGACTTAAGCATCGATGGCTTAAATCCCGAAATTGTGATTTCTGTCGGAGGTGACGGGACCCTGCTGTCCGCATTTCACCATTACCAAGACATAAGTGATCGGATCCGATTGGTCGGGATTCACACCGGCCACCTTGGATTCTACACAGATTGGCGGGACTACGAAGTCTCTGAACTGGTTGACAGCCTGGAACACGACAATGGACAAAGTGTCACATACCCGCTGTTGGATATCCGGGTCAATTACGTGAGCGGCGGCCCAGCCGATTATGGTTTGGCGCTCAACGAATCGACTCTGAAGCAGATTAGCGGTTCAATGGTCGCCGACGTCTACATCAAGGACACACTCTTTGAAAGCTTTCGTGGCGACGGTCTTTGTGTCTCAACACCTAGTGGATCCACCGCCTATAACAAATCAGTTGGCGGCGCAATTATTAATCCAACCCTCAATGCGATTCAAATCGCCGAGATTTCTTCAATTAATAACCGGGTCTTTCGTACGCTGGGATCACCCTTGATCATTTCGCCAGATGAGTGGGTTAAAATTGTTCCGAAGAGTTCTAACCGGACAATTTTAACTTGTGACCACCAAATTATTTCTAATGAAGCTGTTGCCTCTGTGGAGTACCGAATTTCCAAACGCCGAATTTCTTTTGCCCAGTACCGACACACTCAATTTTGGCGGCGGGTAAGCAATTCGTTCATTGGTAAGGTTAATCTCGATGACTGAGTTTACGTGGAAATATACAGGCCAAGCACCAATTAAAGTCCGGACGTTTATTATGAGCTATGGGATTACCCGGACGCTGTTGAAAAAAATTAAATATCACGGTGGTCAGACCTTGGTGAATGGTGAGGCGGCCTTGGTCAATCGAAAGCTTCAAACCGGTGACACAGTCAAGGTGGTCTTGCCGCCGGAACCGGAAAATGATCATGTGAGTGTGTCTAACGTTCCAATTGAAATTGTCCATGAAGATGACAACTTTTTGGTGGTTAATAAACCGTACGGAGTGGCCTCTGTGCCGGCTCATAACCATGTTGATTCATTGGTTAACCGGGTCAAGGGTTACTATCAGCGGCAGGGCTATGCCAATCAAAAAATTCACATTGTTACGCGACTGGACAAAGACACCAGTGGATTGGTGATTTTTGCCAAACATCACTTCGCCCATTCAGTCCTTGATAAACAACTGAAGGATCGAACAATTCAAAAGACGTACCTGGCGATTGTCGCCGGACGAATTTCAACATCACATTTTGAAATTTATCTGCCAATTGGCAGGGCTAATGATTCATTTGTGAAACGACAAGTCATTGAGTCAGGTAAAATGTCAGTGACCGAAGCGTGGCCGGTTTGTCGGCTGGCAAAGCAGACCTTGCTAAGGGTTCGGCTGCACACGGGTCGAACCCATCAGATTCGGGTTCACATGGCTGCTGTGGGTCATCCTTTAATTGGAGATTGGTTGTACAATCAAGACGACCATTCGATGACTCGCCAGGCACTCCACTGTGCCGAGTTGACCTTTTATGACCCGTTTGCCGGCCGAAGTCTTCATTGCCAAGCAGCACTACCTGAAGACATGCAGTGGTACCTCAATTTGCATAAACTTTGATCCGCCAGTAAGCTTCCAGCAAAATGGGTTTGAGAATTTTGATTGGGAAGCTTTTTTGGTTGGCGGCTGTGATATAATGAACTGCGTTTGTGGAGGATTTTAAGTGAAAAAGATTGAATTTGGCAGAAAATTTGTGACGGAGAATTTATCCTTATTTCGTTGCCCCATTTGTCAGCAACCCTTTGATGACGTGGTGGGTTATAGTTTGAGGTGTCCCGAACGCCACGCCTTTGACCTCTCCAAAAAGGGGACGTTGTTTTTCCTCACCAAGCAGGCCAACAACGAATATGACAAATCGATGCTGCAGGCCCGCCACAAGATTTTACAAGCAGGGTTATTTGATCCGATTGTCGATGCCATTTCAACCTATTTGGGCCCGGATCCAGAAAGGATTTTGGATGTGGGTTGTGGAGAGGGCACCCCGTTAGCACGTTTATTGACCCTTCGAGGGGGAAAAGATACTGCAATTGGCTTTGACATTTCCAAAGATGGAATTAATCTGGCGACCCAACAGCCTACGGGGGCCTTTTTCTGTGTGGCTGATCTGGCTCGACTACCATTTAATGACAACACAATTTCGACCATCATCGATTTGTTTTCACCATCCGCATATGATGAATTCAACCGGGTGGCACAGGCGGGCGGCCGACTGATTAAGATTATTCCTAACAGCGGCTACCTGCATGAACTGCGAGTTGCTTTATTTGGGACTGGCCAAAAAAATAGTGCGTACTCAAACGAAAAATTTTTTGACCTATTCATGACTCATTATCCAAATGCCAGTATTCATAAGCTTACATATGACTTTTTAGTTCCGAAGGGGATGCAGCAGGATCTTTTGACGATGACGCCGCTTCACTGGGGGAGGGGTCGACAGGAAAACGCCCTTCAGCTGGTCGACGCAATTAAAACCATCACCGTCGACGTTTCTGTGATGGTTGCAGATTTTTAAGATATTTGGAGGAAATCATGACTAATCATATCGTATTATTTGAACCGTTAATGCCCGCAAATACCGGCAACATCGCGCGGACCTGTGCGGGAACCGACACTGTTCTTGATTTAATTGAACCGCTTGGATTTAGTATTGATGATAAACATCTAAAGCGGGCGGGGCTTGATTACTGGGATAAAGTTCAAATTAACTACCACCAGAACCTGCCTGAATTTTTGAAGTCAGTCAAAGACCCCAAGAACCTATTTCTAGTTTCCAAATTTGCCAATCAAGATTACACCGATCCCGATTATTCAGCTCCTGATCAAGATTATTATTTGTTATTTGGTAAGGAGACGACCGGGCTACCAGAACCGTTTATGCGGCAAAACCCTGAAAAGGCCATTCGAATTCCGCAGGATGACGACAATATCCGGGCACTGAATCTGTCTAACACTTGTGCGATTGTGATTTATGAAGTGTTGAGACAACAAAACTTTAACCATTTGGAACGAACACATCAATATGAACATGATAAGCTGAAGTAATCGATAGCCATTCTTAGGGAAAGGGGGAGTAGACAGTGAAAACCAAGCGGACCAGAAGCAAATCGATTAAGAAACGTGGCCGTCCGACAAAGACGACCAAGAAGCCTAGCAACCAGTCAAGCTTTCTTCAAAAGTATGCCATCAATTTGATTGGCGGCGTGGTTGCCATCCTGGCTTTATTGGGGTTGTTCCAAGCGGGGATTGTCGGTACGCTCATGATTAACATTGCCAAACTGTTTGTCGGCAGCCTTTTCCCGGTCTTTCTTTTGGTGGGCATTGTTGTCGGCATCTTCCTGGCGGGCTTTTCCAGACTGCCAAAGATTCCGGCTAGGTATGGCTGGGGGACGGTTCTCATTTTGTTGGGCCTTCTCCTTTGGCTGACCTTAATTGAATACCTCCAAGCTGCTCAGCCGGTTGATTTTATCAATTTTAACTGGCAGAAGCTGGTTGATGATGTTGCTTCGTCTAATAGTGATTCCAACATCGGCGGCGGTATTTTGGCGACGATTATTTTCTATCTGGCCCACGTGTTATTTGGCAAGATTGGAACGGGGATTGTTGCCAGTTTGATCATCCTCATTGGTGGCTTTATCCTGTTTGATATTTCGTTTGCCAAACTATTTACCGGTCTTCGGGCATGTCTGATGTTTGTTAAAGCTCGGATTGCAGCGGTCAGGCAGCATACCGCCCAAAAGCAGACTAAAAAGCCGAATAAGCAACCTTCATCGTCAGCGACCATTAGTCACCCACAATCCGTTGAACACCCTAAGAGTGATGATTCTGAGCCAAATAAGCTGTCAGCATCCGCAATCACAATTTCTGGGATGCCAGTCACTGATGAGGCTAAGCAGCCAGTCAAAACGCCCACAAAACCGGCGACTCCTAAGAAAGCTGAAGAGCCTGATACTTCTTCGGAGGTTAATTTGGTTGATGTCAAAGAAGACGATGCTTATCGGCTGCCAACGACCGACTTGCTGACTCAAATTCCCCAGGATGATCAGTCAGGTGAGTTGCAGTCAATCGATCATAACGCTCAGGTGCTTCAAAAAACTTTGGACAGCTTTGGGGTTAAGGCCGAGATTAAACACGTCAGTTTGGGCCCATCAGTCACTAAATACGAGCTGCACCCAGATATTGGCGTTAAGGTCAGTCGGATCGTAAACCTGGCAGATGACATTGCATTAGCCTTGGCAGCCAAGGACATTCGGATTGAAGCTCCCATTCCAGGTAAATCCTTGATTGGGATTGAAGTCCCTAACCGAAAGATTGCCACCGTTTCCTTCCGGGACGTTGTTGAGCATCAGCCAGATAATCACGGCCACGTTCTCCAAGTTCCGCTTGGAAAGGACGTTAATGGCAATGTAATTACTGCTGATCTGACCAAGATGCCGCATTTATTGATTGCCGGCTCAACGGGAAGTGGTAAATCAGTTGCCATTAATGGCATTATTACGAGTATTTTGCTTCATGCCAAACCCAGCCAGGTTAAATTAATGCTGATTGACCCCAAAAAAGTTGAGCTGGGTGTTTATAATGGGATCCCCCATCTATTGAGTCCGGTGGTTTCCGAACCCAAGAAAGCCGCCAGGGCACTACAAAAGGTGGTGTCTGAGATGGAGAACCGTTATGAACTGTTTGCCAAATTTGGTCAGCGAAAGATTAGCACTTATAACGACTTTGTGGCAAAAAATAATCGTGAAAATGACACGAAGATTCAGCCAATGCCTTACATTGTGGTGATCGTCGACGAATTAGCTGACCTGATGATGACGGTCTCAAACGATGTTGAAGCAGCAATCATTCGGCTGGCACAAATGGGACGGGCGGCTGGCATCCACATGATTCTAGCAACCCAACGACCATCCGTTGATGTCATTACTGGATTGATTAAGGCCAACGTTCCGTCAAGAATTGCCTTTGCCGTATCGAGTGGGATTGATTCTCGCACGATTATCGATACCAACGGTGCTGAAAAATTGCTTGGTCGGGGCGATATGCTGTTCTTGCCAATTGATTCCAACACACCAATTCGGGTTCAGGGTGCCTTTATTCCTGACAAGGATGTCTCCAGAGTCGTCAAGTTCATTACCGATCAGCAATCAGCCGATTACGATGAATCGATGATGGTCAGCGATGAAGAAATCAAAGAAGAAGATCAAGAAGATTCTGAGGACGATTTATTCAATGATGCCCTGGACTTCGTGGTCGATCAGCAAAAGGCCAGCACGTCACTTCTTCAACGTCACTTCCGGATTGGTTATAATCGCGCCGCCAGGTTGATTGATGACTTGGAGAAACGCGGTTACATCGGCCCCCAAGATGGCAGTCGGCCACGGCAGGTATACAAACAAAAGCAAAAATAGGGTTAACCACAAAAAAAGGCCGGGACAAAAGCTTTCACTTTTGTTCCAACCTCTTGAGAGCGTTTGGTTATAAGAATGTCATGATTGCTGAAATGACCAATGAGCTAATCGTCGCAATGATCATAATCCAAACGAATACCAATGTAATTTTCTGAAATCTTGTTCTCTTTTTACGCGCCAATGTTTGCACCACTTTCTCTTGTATTCCATACACAGTTTAACTATCATTATCGTTCAATGCAATATGTTTTGTCAAAATCAGGAGGGTCACTCATGCATATTTCTCCTTGGATGACTGACACGGTGACCTTTGTAACTCAATTTGTAATTCTGTTTGCAGTTGCCGGGTTTTTAGTTATTTTAAGAAAAAACCAATTTTTCAGATCGAGGGTGCCGATTAAACCACTCGATTTTTGGCCGCCAATTTTGCTGTACTTCATTCATGAGATTAGCAAAAACGGCTTATCAGGATCGTTTATTCCTGAAGTGGTTATCGTTTGGCTGGGGTTAACGTTGATTGTACTGATCTGGCAGATCTTTGCCAATCCTCATTTAACCTACTTGAAATTTTTTATTACTTTTTGGCGGTTTAGTGATTTGTTTTTATTCGGTTGTTGGATCGTCGTGGGGATTTATGTCATTTTTGAATCTATTTAAATTATCAACTATTCATTGGATCAAAGCAGATTTTTTCATGCTTTGGTCCTTTTTTTGTGATAAAGGGTCTAAATCCCCCACCATTTGATAATGACTGTCATATTAGGATTTAGCGGATCCGCAATCAATCTTAAAAACGGTTTATAATAAAAAAGTGACAAATTTTGAGGAGGCGTGGTTGATAGTGGTGGATTGTGGTAGAATGTGAATGTAAACTGAAATTGGGGTGATGACGACATGTTCATGGGTGAATATCAACACAACATTGATACCAAAGGACGGATCATCATCCCCGCTAAGTTTCGTCAGGATTTGGGCGACAAACTGGTTGTCACCCGAGGAATGGATGGATGTCTATTCGGATATCCGATGAGTGAGTGGGAAAAGGTTGAGCAAAAAATCGATACCTTGCCCGTGAATAAAAAAGATGCTCGTTACTTCACGAGATTCTTTTTCTCCGCTGCTGTTGAATGTGAATTTGACAAGCAGGGGCGCATTAATATCCCCAGCACTTTAAGGGATTATGCAAAGATCGAGAAAAAATGTGTCGTGGTCGGTGTTTCAAACCGTTTCGAAATTTGGAGCGACGATCGCTGGAACGACTTTAGTAATGATGCAGAACAGAACTTTAATGAGATTGCTGAAAATATGATCGATTTTTAATGTAACAAGGCATTTAGGAAACGGGGGTGATCGAATGTCTGAATTTAAGCATGTGACTGTACTCTTGAACGAGGCGGTCAAGGGGTTGAACATTAATCCTGAAGGTACATATGTCGATGCAACGCTAGGCGGTGGGGGACACACCACCAAAATTCTTGGACAATTAACCAGTGGTCATATTTATTCTTTTGATCAGGATGACGAGGCCATTGCCTATAATCAGCAGCAACTGTCTGAATTTATTGAAGACGGCAAACTAACCTTGATTCATGATAACTTCCGCAATTTAAAAGCAGCACTCCAAGACGTCGATGTTTCAGGAATTGACGGTATTGTTTATGATCTAGGGGTTTCTTCACCTCAATTTGATGAAGCTGGTCGCGGATTCAGCTACCGCTTTGATGCCCGCCTTGACATGCGGATGGATCAGGATAATCCACTCGATGCATGGAAAATTGTGAATGAATGGCCTTATGAAAAATTGGTGCGAATCTTCTATCGATATGGTGAAGAGAAGTTTGCCAAATCAATTGCCCGGCGCATCGAAACCGTTCGTCGAGAACATCCGATTGATACCACTAACGATTTGGTTGAAGTGATTAAGGAAGGCATCCCGGCAGCCGCTAGACGCCATGGTGGTCACCCGGCCAAAAAAGTATTTCAAGCGGTCCGTATTGCCGTCAACGATGAATTGTCTGCTCTGGAGGATTCACTGGAACAAGCTTTGGACCTGCTAAAGGTCAATGGCAGAATCAGCGTGATTACTTTCCAATCCTTGGAAGATCGCTTGGTTAAAACGATGTTCAAAGAAAAGACATCGCTGCCGGACCTACCGCCCAATTTACCCATTATCCCCGAAGGCATTAAACCAAAATTTAAGCCTATTACCCGAAAGCCAATTGTTCCAACCGAAGCTGAGTTAGAAGAGAATCATCGTTCACATAGTGCAAAGTTGAGAATAATTGAACGAATCAAAAACTAAAATAAAGGAAGAGTACATAATTATGGCGCAAAATAATTTAGCTCGTAACCTAACCGATCAACCGCAACCATACGTTTCCAGGCCTGATCAGGCCCAAGTGAAACGGGTGAGCATTTCTAAAGCCCTCAAACTTTCATCCTTTGAAAAGCTGTTAATTGTGTGTGGTAGCGCGGTCTTAACTGTGTTAATGTTAGTAGTTGTATCATCAAAAATTGCGTTGTCGAATTCACAACACGAACTCCAGCATCTGGACAACCAAATTGTGACGGTTCGTACCAGTAATACTAATTTAAAGCAACAGATCGGTGAGCTTCAAAGCAGCACCCGTCTGGATAAAATTGCCCACAAGAGCGGCATGTCACTCTTAAACGCAAATATAAGGAATGTTACTAAATGAAAGATTCATCTGATCGTTCCGCAGACAAACTTAATGCTCGAAAAAGCCGGAAAATTGTTGGAATAAGTTTGTTCCTTGCATTTTTCCTGCTTTTTGCATTTTTAGGTAGTCGTTTACTTGTCATTGCGGTTGGAAAAAATGTTAAAAACGTCAATTTAAATGACCGTGCTGAAAAACTTTATACCCAAACTCAGACCCTCAAAGCCAAACGAGGATCTATTTATGATGCGAACGGCAACCCGATTGCTGAAGATACCAGTACATATTCGTTGTATGCTGTTTTGGATAAGCGGCAGAAGGGCCTGAATGGCAAACCACTCTACGTTGTGAATAAGGAAAAGACCGCGAAAGTTCTGGCCAAGTATTTACCGATCACCGAAAAAAGGGCTTTGAAGACCCTATCTCCCAAGGATAAGCAACCGTTCCAAGTGGAATTTGGCAGTGCTGGGACTAACATTTCCTTATTGACTAAGAAAAAAATTGAAGCAGCTAAACTGCCTGGAATTGATTTTGTTCAAAAACAGGCCCGACTGTATCCAAATGGTGTCTTTTCTTCCAATTTAATTGGGGTTGCGGTTTCTGAAACCAACAAGAAAACCGGTACTGCCAACCTGGTCGGCCAAATGGGGATTGAGAAGGCTTTCAATAAAACACTGGCTGGCCAAAATGGCTTTAAAAATGCTCAATACGATGTTTATGGGTACAAGCTTCCTGGTAAACGGCAAAAAGAAAAACCCGCTAAAAACGGTCATAACATCTACACCACTATCGATTCACGGATTCAAACCTTGTTGGAGAGTGAAATGAACTCGGTTCAGTCACAAGTTCATCCGGCCGGCATGAATGCCGTCTTAATGGACGCCAAAACCGGAAAAATCGTTGCCGCTTCTCAACGGCCAACTTTTAATGCCGCAACCTTGAAAGGGATCGGCTCGGCGTGGACCAACACATTGTCCTCTGATATGTACGAGCCCGGGTCAACAATGAAGGTCTTTACACTTTCATCGGCGATTAATTCCGGCCATTATAATGGGACTGATACTTACGAGTCAGGCCGTTATTCAATTGACGGCAAGATCGTTCCCGATTGGAATCCTGGTGGATGGGGATACATTACTTATAACAAAGGATTTGCGTTGTCCAGTAACGTTGCCATGGCACATTTGGAACAGCAGATGGGTCCCACGACTTGGAAAAAATACATTAAGCGTTTTGGCTTTTTAAAGAGCACCAATAGTGGTCTGCCTGGTGAACTAACCGGCCGAATTCAGTTCAATTACCCAATTGAACAGGCTGATACGTCCTTTGGCCAAGGAATTGAAGTGACCACTTTGCAAATGATGCAGGCTTTATCTGCAGTCTCAAATAATGGTACAATGATGAAGCCGTACTTTATTTCTAAGATCATAAATTCGGCCAATAATAAGACGATTAAAAAATACGGCAAGAAGGTTGTTGGTCACCCCATTAGTGCAGCAACAGCCAAAGCCGTCAGAAAACACATGCAGGACGTTGTCTACAAGCCTTATGGGATTGGGGCCGACTACAAAATTAAGGGTTACCGAGTCGCCGCAAAGACTGGGACAGCTCAGGTCAGCAACGGGATGGGCGGTTACGCATCCGGCGATGATAGTTATCTGTATTCTGTTGCCGGTATGGTGCCAGCCAATAATCCACGCTACGTGATGTTTATCACGATGAAGCAGCCCAAACTGACTGGAACCAAGACGGCGACACAATTATTGGCCGAAATTTTCAAACCAGTGATTACCCGTGCGCTGCAGAATTCTAACGCCAAGCAGGCAACTGTTAAGCGGCAGGTACCTAGTGTGGTCTATCAGACAACGACGGATGCCAAACGAATTATGAATGAGAAAGGTTTTGACGTGGTCACAATTGGATCCGGCGATTCAATTCTCAAACAATCACCAGGCGTTGGAACGACTCAAGCCGAACAAAAGCGGGTATTTTTACTGACCAATAAGGGCTGGAAAATGCCACGGATCATTGGCTGGAGCAAGGATGATGTTGAAAAACTCTGCTCATTGACCGGTTTGAAGCTCGAATCTACTGGAAGCGGCTATGCTGACAGTCAAAGCATCAACTTTGAAAAGTCAATTGACACGGGCGATGTGTTAAAAGTAAATTTTGAATAATGAAGGATGGTAAATGGCGACTATGGGTAATTGGTTAACACCTCTATTAGGTACATTTTTGATAACGGCAGTCTTAATGCCAAGTTTGATCAAATATTTTCGGAGTCGGCATGAAGGTCAGATGATTCGAGAAGAGGGGCCTTCATGGCACGAAAAGAAATCCGGTACGCCAACGATGGGAGGCATCCTGTTTATCGTCGCTATTGTCCTGGTGGATTTGGCGTTTAGCTGGCTGAGGGGATTGCTGAACCCGACGCTGTTGATTTTGCTATTTGTGCTGGTGACGTACGGCTTGCTCGGAATGTGGGATGACAGTATTAAGTTGTTTCGGCGCCAGAACGAAGGACTAAAGGCCTGGCAAAAGTTGCTGGGGCAAATTGTGGCTGCCGTGATCTTTTCTGTGGTATACATACACGAAGGCTTCCCAATGGCGATTAAGATTCCCTTTGGTGGCGACCTTCGACTGGGCTATTGGTACATTTTGTTCGTTGTCTTTTGGCTGGTTGGCTTCTCCAATGCCGTTAATTTGACTGACGGGCTGGATGGATTGGTTGCCGGACTCGGGACAATCTCTTTTGCCGCTTATGGGATCGTTGCCATGGTTCAACAGCAGGTAGAAGTTGCAGTGTTCTGCTTTTCGGTGGTCGGCGGTTTGTTGGCATTCTTCATTTTCAACCATAAGCCTGCCAAGATCTTCATGGGAGATATGGGTTCACTGGCACTCGGCGGGGCACTGGCTGCCGTTTCAGTGCTGGTTCACCATGAGTTCTCCTTGTTAGTGATTGGGATTATCTATGTTTGTGAGACCGCCAGCGTGATCATCCAGGTTGGTTCTTTCAAACTAACCGGTAAACGGGTCTTCAAGATGACCCCGATTCACCACCACTTTGAAATGAGCGGCTGGTCTGAATGGAAGATTGATATCATTTTCTGGCTGATTGCCCTTGCGGCGTCTGCCGTAAGTGTGATGACGATTATTTAGAGGTTGGGACAAAACGGTTGGTTTTGTATCCAACCTATTTGACTATTCACATGACAAAAACGAGGGAATAAAATGAAAAAAATTGATGATTATAATCATAAGAAAGTATTAGTTTTAGGTGCTGGTAAAAGCGGAACTCACGCTGCTGAGCTCTTAAAGGAACTTGGGGCGACGGTTGTCCTAAGCGATTCCAAACCAAGTTCTGAATTGCCTGAAGTTGCTGAACTCCAAGATAATGGCATTCAAACCATTACTGGTAAACAGGACCCAGCCATTTTGGATGATGGCTTCGATATGATGGTCAAAAATCCGGGGATTCCTTATGACAATGCGGTTGTTGCCGCTGCGGTCGATCATCATTTGCCAATTATGACGGAAGTTGAGCTGGCCTCACAGATCACGGACGCGGAAATTATTGGGGTAACTGGCAGTAACGGTAAGACAACGACAGTTACCATGATTACTGAAATACTTAATCAGGAACGCGCCAAAGGGCATGCATACGCAGCTGGTAACATTGGTATTTCGGCCACTGAAACTGCTAAAAAGGCAACTGCTGACGATACGATCGTGATGGAACTTTCCAGTTTTATGCTGTTGGGAATTAAAACCCTGCATCCACATGTTGCAGTATTGACCAATATTTTCTCAAACCATTTGGATTATCATAAAACCCGTGAAAATTATGTGAATGCCAAGATGCGGATCACGATGAATCAAACACCCGATGATTTCTTCGTGGTTAACTTCGATTCTGATGAGTGGCGGGATTTGAGCAAGCGCAGTGCTGCAAAAGTCGTTCCGTTTGCCAGAACAACTGAGATTGATAAAGGGGCCTATGAAAAGAATGGCAAGCTGTATTATAACGACGAGTTCATTATGAACGCCGAAGACATCAAGGTTCCAGGCAAACAAAACGTTGAAAATGCTTTGGCGGCAATTGCCTGCGCAAAAGTCCTCGGTAAATCCAATCTTGCAATCACCAACGTCTTGGAGGCCTTCACAGGTGTTCGCCACAGACTTCAGTTTGTTCTTGAAGCCAATGGCCGCAAATTCTATAACGATTCTAAGGCGACCGACATTGAGGCCACTCAGATGGCGCTTGAAGGCTTTGATAAGCCAGTGGTATTACTGGCTGGTGGGCTGGACCGGGGTTATACGTTTGACAAATTAATTCCGCAATTCAAGGAACATGTTAAGGCAGCCGTCCTGTTTGGCGAGACGGCCGATCTTTTGGAAGATTCCTTGAAGAAGGCAGGCATTCAAAACATTTCGAAAGTTGATAATTTGGATGAAGCCGTTCCCACTGCGTACTCCTTCAGTGACGAAGGTGACATTGTCCTGCTCTCACCTGCAAATGCCAGCTGGGATCAGTTCAAAACTTTCGAAGAGCGTGGTGATCGCTACATCGCGGATGTTGAGAAGTTGACGAATAAGCAGGAGGAACACTAATGCGTTTAATCATTTCTGGTGGTGGTACCGGCGGGCACATTTATCCGGCGCTGGCAATTATCGAAGATTTACTCAAACAGGAACCGGACTCGAAAGTTCTCTACGTGGGGTCCAAACGCGGACTGGAAAGTTCAATCGTTCCACAACAGGGAATTGAATTTGTTGCTTTGGAGATCCAGGGCTTTAAGCGGTCACTCTCGCTTGAAAACTTTAAAACCGTTGCGCTATTTTTAAAGAGCGTCCATGAGTCGAAAAAGATTATTCGAGATTTCAAACCCGACGTGGTCATTGGAACCGGTGGTTATGTCTCCGGTGCCGTGGTTTACGCAGCCGCTAAAGCCCACATTCCAACCATGATCCATGAACAGAATAGTGCCGTTGGGCTAACCAATAAGTTTTTGAGTCATTACGTTGACAAGATTGCGATTGGCTTCCACGAGGCTGCCAGCCAATTTCCAAAAGAAAAGGTTGTCTTTGCGGGTAATCCACGCGCTCAGCAGGTCGCCAATATGAAGCCTACTTTCAAGTGGTCAGATATTGGCCTACAGGATAATGAACCGACCGTCCTGATTTTTGGTGGCAGTCAAGGTGCCCCTGCCATTAATAAGGCCGTGATTGGAGCTGTCAACGAGTTTAATAAACGTCAGTATCAAGTTGTTTTTGTCACCGGCCAAAGGCGATATCAAAACGTTTTGAACCTGCTTGATAAGACGCGGATCAGCAGTAACATCAAGATTTTGCCGTACATAAACAACATGCCGCAAGTCTTACCGAAGGTTTCACTCATCGTTGGTCGATCAGGTGCAACGAGTATCGCTGAAATTACGGCACTGGGCATTCCATCCGTTTTGATACCGAGTCCTTACGTTACTGCGGATCACCAAACGAAGAACACGATGAGTTTGGTCAACCGCGGAGCCGCATTGATGATCAAGCAAGAAGAGTTGAATCCTAAAAGTTTGTTAAAGGCAGTCGATCAATTGATGCACGATTCAGCGGCACGTGAGAAAATGGCAGAGAATTCAAAGCAGTTGGGAGTCACTGACTCTGCTGACGAGATTTTGAATTTAGCCAGAACGCTTATCAAGTAGTTCGACTAACGGGGGGGAGAGTCGTTTGGGAACACAAGACCAAAACGGGAAGAATCACGAAGGACTGTTTCGCGATTTTCAAAATAGAAACGTTAAAAAAATGTGGCCGCTGGTGATCCTGATTACCGTCATCCTGTTGGTCATGATCTTTATGATTTCATCCTATAGTCGGGTGCAAAAAGTCACAGTTTTTGGCAATGAAATTGTCAGCGATCAACAGATTAAGGCTTATTCACCCGTGAAGAAGGGAACGTCGCTTTTTGCGGTTTGGGGAAAGACGGACAAATTGGCAAAATCACTTAAATTGCGTAGCATGCGAATGCAATCAGTTCAGATGAAATTGGTCAACTTCAATCAGGTGAAAATCAAGGTTGAGGAATATCCAACGATCGGTTATCTTTTTGTTCACGGTGGCTATCAGCCGATTTTAAAGAGCGGCGTGATCATTAAGGGCAAAGTATTAAATCCCAAGGCTGGTTTTCCGGTTCTAAAGAAATTTCAGAACCCTAAAAAGCTGCGACGCACCATTAAGCAGTACCGGCGGATCAGTCCGCCTGTGCGCGCGGTCATGAATACGATCAGTTTTTCACCGACCAAGAGTAACCCCGATCGGATATTTATTCAGATGAGTGATGGCAACAAAGTCTATGCGTCTATTAGTACCTTTGGCGATAAGATGGACTACTATCCAAGCATTAGTTCGAAGCTAAAAGTCAAGAGTGTCATCAATCTGGAAGTTGGGGCGTATTCATACCCAATTTCCAAAAAACAGACTTCAACAAAAACGACTACAATGCAAGGCTATTAGAGCTAATTAATCTTTTTCGATGTTTATGATTGTGTTAAACTTATGTTATGTTCAGAAAATATTCTAGATGTGGAGGTTCCTTACATATATGGATAATTCGGGTTTATATGTGGGACTTGATATAGGAACTACCTCAATAAAAGTGATTGTTGCAGAAAAAGTAAAAGGGCAATTGAACGTTATTGGTGTGGGGAATCAGCCTTCAAATGGATTGAGCCGTGGTGTGATCGTCGATATTGACCAAGCCGCAGACGCAATTCGAAGTGCTGTGAATCAAGCTCAAGAAAAAGCAAGTATTGAGATTAAAGACGTGATTGTAAGTGTTCCGGCGAACATGTTACGGATTGAACCATGCAATGGATTAATTACTTTGGATGATCAGTCACGTGAAATAACTGAGGAAGATGTCCGAAACGTTGCCGCATCCGCACTCGGAACCAGTTTGCCACAAGAACGAGAGATAATTGACATCCAACCGGAAGAATTCATCGTTGATGGATTTGACGGCATCAAAGACCCTCGGGGGATGGTCGGCGTTCGTCTAGAAATGCGCGGTAAGTTAATTACCGGTTCAAAAGGGATTATGCACAACTTGCAAAAAGCCGTGAATAAAGCTGGTTTGAACATCATTTCGACTGTGTTAACGCCATTGGCCGAAAGCCATGTCGTTTTAAATGACGGTGAACAGGACTTTGGAACGATTATTGTGGATCTGGGCGGCGGACAAACTACCGCATCCGTCATTCATGATCATCAATTAAAATACGCCACAACTGATCCTGAGGGTGGCACCTTTATTACCAAAGATATTTCAATTGTTTTAAATACATCAATGGAAAATGCTGAAAAAATTAAACGTGATTATGGTTATGCCGACTCCTTACAAGCATCGGCAGATAATGAATTTCCAGTTGAGGTAGTTGGTCAATCAGAACCAACGTATATCGACGAACGTTATCTCGCTGAAGTCATCGAAGCACGGTTAAGCCAGATTTTTGATCGAATTAAGGATCGTTTGAATCAAATTCAAGCACTTGATTTACCAGGTGGAATTGTTTTGACTGGCGGTGTGGCTGCACTTCCAGGAATTGCCGAATTAGCCGCTGACCAATTCAACACTAATGTCAGGGTCTATATTCCTGATCAGATGGGATTAAGACATCCGTCGTTTACAGCCGCACTTTCACTGGTATCGTATTTTGCCGACTTGGCAGATGTGGATATGATTGTTCGATCGGCCGTTGGTGCGACATTAACCAAGGCACCTAAACTTAGTCAACCAGAACAAGTCAAACCTGCTGTTGCTGGTAAGTCTAAAAAGGCCAAGAAACCGACACAGAAGAAAAAACGCGGTGAAGGAATCAAGAACTTCTTTAGTGATTTCTTTGATTAAGCGCACAAACGGAGGGAAAAGACAATTATGGAATATTCATTAGATTCCACCGATAACCACGGTGCAAACATAAAAGTTATCGGCGTTGGCGGTGGGGGAAGTAATGCCGTTAACACGATGATTAACTCAGATGTAAAAGGTGTTGAATTTATCGTTGCCAACACCGATGTTCAGGCTTTAGCAACTTCAAAAGCCGAAACCAGAATTCAATTAGGACCCAAACTTACACGTGGGCTGGGTGCCGGTTCCAACCCTGACGTTGGTGCTAAAGCTGCTGAAGAAAGTGAAGAAGCCATTACTGAAGCACTTGAAGGTGCGGACATGATCTTTGTAACGGCCGGAATGGGTGGCGGTACTGGTAACGGTGCTGCGCCAATTGTTGCCAAGATTGCAAAGGACCAAGGTGCACTGACTGTTGGTGTGGTTACCCGGCCATTTAGCTTTGAGGGACCTCGTCGAGCAAAGTATGCTGATGAAGGGGTGGCTCAGCTCAAAGAAAATGTCGATACTTTGATTGTCATTTCAAATAACCGTTTGCTGGAAATGGTCGACAAGAAGACACCAATGATGGATGCCTTCAAGGAAGCCGATAACGTTCTACGACAAGGTGTCCAAGGAATTTCAGATCTGATCACCAGTCCTGGTTACGTTAACTTGGATTTTGCTGATGTTAAGACCACGATGCAGGACCAAGGTTCAGCTTTAATGGGTGTCGGAACCGCAAATGGTGAAAATAGAACCGCTGAAGCAACCAAGAAAGCGATTTCTTCTCCATTGCTGGAAGTTTCAATTGATGGCGCCGAACAGGTGTTGTTAAACATCACCGGTGGGCCTGACCTATCCTTGTTTGAAGCCCAAGATGCTTCTGACATTGTGTCACAAGCTGCAACCAGCGATGTCAACATCATCTTTGGAACGTCCATTGACGAAACACTTGGTGATGAAGTCCGCGTGACGGTTATTGCTACCGGGATCGATAAGAAGAAAGCCGAACAGGAGCGGATGTCAACACGGCGGACTCGTTCTGCTCGTCCACAACCAAGTGCACGGCCACATTCAGATCGCCAAACGTCAGACACTGATCAAACAAAAGACCGTTCAAATACTAATAGTGATCCACTTGGTAACTGGGACATTCGAAAACAACCAGCCCCAAGCCGTCCTGCTGCTCAGGATGAATTCAACGACGTTGAGAAAAAGGATTTTGATCCCTTCCAACCAGACGTTAGTTCTGATGACACAAGGCCAGACACCAGTGATGATTCACAAGACGATATTCCACCATTCTTTAAGCACCGTCGTTGAGGTAAGTAGTACAGGCTGACCGGTACTGATGTTTGGTGAAATGTGAAAGGACACGAAATGCCAAAATTTAATTTAGCCAATTTTTTTGGGATGGATACAGACCAACCAGAAAATCAAATTGATAAGCCGGCGGATAACGTTGTATTGATGAATAGACAGGAACCAGAAACCAGCAGTATCGTTGTTTTTGAACCAGTCAACTATACTGATGTTGACACGATTGCCCAAAAATTACTGGAGGACAGCGCTGTCATCATCAAGCTGGACAAACTCGATAACAATTCAGCTGCCCGGATGGTTGATTTCTTGAATGGTGTTTTGTTTGCCATTCACGGGTCAATCAATCGGCTCGGTCGAAACATTTTCATTTGTTCACCAAAGAAATTTCAAGTAACTGAGTAATCTCAAAAAATAAGGAGCAACCTATTGGTCACATTTGTTATGTATGCAGTTTGGTTTATCGACAAGGCCATCAACATTTATATGCTGTGTATTGTCGTGTATGCCCTAATGAGTTGGTTCCCAAATGCTTATGGAACGGCAATTGGTCGATTCTTGGCACGGATTGTTGAACCGTTTGAAAGCTTGTTTAATTTTGCCACAATTGGGATGATTAGCCTTGCTCCGATTGTTGCTTTAGCAGTATTGACGTTTGTTCAAATGGGCGTCAATTATCTTGGACAATTGTTAATCGGCTATTAATTGGGGTGCAGACGTTTCAGCAAGAGGGGGAAATATCTTGGTAGACTCGAATGTTTCGCAACACTATCGACAGGCCGAATTGCCTTTTTTAGAGTCAATCGACAGTTTGAGCGGCAGGGTTGCAAATGAATATCGACCGATCCTTACTGATTTTTTGAATCCTAGACAGCTTTATATACTTGAAACAATCGTCAATAGATACGAGGGTGTCTCATTTCAGACGCTTGGCGGATATCCTTCGGCCGAATTAAAACGAGCGGTTGCCTTTCCGGATTACTTTGTTCCCAAGGCCGACGATTATAATATTACCGCATTCCAAATTGACTATCCCAGCAAATTTGCAACCTTATCTCACGGACAAATTCTGGGATCAATTATGGGGAGTGGCATTGATCGAGATGTCATTGGTGATATCGTCACCGATGGTTTGAATTGGCAATTCATGTGTGAGTCCGAAATGGCGGATTATGTTCAATCACAAGTCGATCGGATTGGTAAGATTAAAATCAAGCTGGAAAAAATTCAGCCTGAAGAGATCATTGTGCCGGTTGACGAAGGCGAAGAATTAACAACAACTGTTGCTTCTTTACGGGTTGACGCACTCGTTAGTGAAGGATTCCACATTTCTCGTCATCATGCCAAGGAACTCATTGAAAGCGGCATGATTCGCATTAATTGGGAGGATGCCAACCGTCCTGATTTAGAAATTTCCATTCAAGATATTATCTCGGTTCGCGGTTTCGGCAGATTGGTTGTGCAGGATATTGCCGGCATGACCAAAAAGGGTAAGATTCGAATTGCATTAAAAGTATATAATCGAAATAAATAGGAGGATTGAATCATTATGGTATTAAGCCCACAAGATATTCATAACAAGGAATTTTCGACAAAACTACGAGGCTACAATGTTGATGAGGTTAACGATTTTCTTGACCAAGTTATCAAGGATTATCAAATCGTTTTGCAAGAAAACAAAGACTTGGACTCCCAGCTCAATGAAGCCAAAGACAAACTTTCCTACTTTAACGATTTAAAGGATTCCTTGAACCAATCCATTTTGGTTGCGCAGGAAGCTGCAGATAAAGTTAAAACCAACTCGAAGAAGGAAGCTGAAATCACCAGCCGTGAAGCACAGAAGAAGGCTGATGATATTTTGAACGCTGCTAACGAGAAGGCGGATGCTGTTCTTGAAGAAGCTTCAAAACGTGCTAAGAAGTTAGCGATTGAGACTGATGATTTAAAGAAAAATACCAGGGTGTTCCGTCAACGACTTCAAGTCATGTTAGAAAGTCAGCTTGAAGTGATTAAAGGTTCTGACTGGGATCGTTTGGTTGAAGAGAAGCCAACCACGACCTATGAAGATATTGAAAAAGTGGTTGGTAGCCTTGACAACATTGTAAAACCAGGGGTACAATCTGAAACTAAACAGAGTAATGGTGCGAAAGATGTTGAGGAAACACCGGCTACTGTGGATGATTCAGATCAAACCGTTGTGATTTATCCAGATGGTCGCACGAAAAGTGAATAATTAATCGGTTAGAGAAAAGAAAGTTATTGGCTGACACAACAGCGAGCTGAAGTTAGTGGAAGTTCAGCAGTCACCAACCAATAAATCGATCACCTCTAGTACATAAATCGATTATCTGAAGAGATAGAATTTTAAATTCTAAAATTGGGTGGTACCGCGAAGACTTCGTCCCTTGTGACGGGGTCTTTTTTTGTAAGAGCGCGACAAGGGCTGGGTGACCCGGTTTCCAAGGGTACTTTGATTGAAGTTCCTGGGTTTGGAACTTTAATCAAAGTACCCTTGGAAGTTAGGGCCAGGCCCGTCGGAGCGTATTTTAAAGGCAGAAGGGGAGCACATAAGAATCTAACAAACGTGTTTCTGCGACGTGCCCCAGTTAGCTTCTGAGCACGTTTCGATCAGAGTGCGGAGCCGAGCGGTTAGTAACCGGAGCCTAAGTTGACTTTGGGGGAAATCGAGTTTGATTTCGCCCGATGTTGGCTTAGGCACAGGTTGCTGCTCGGTGGAGCACATTTCACCTAGCTGTTCACGACCACTCAAACTTCATCCACCACCAAGCTCCATGGCACCAAACTCATCATTACTCCGTCAAATATCTCCACGAAAGGAAGTCCAGCAATGCGGGTAAAAGATACGTTAAACTTAGGCAAAACAAAGTTCAAAATGCGTGGTAATCTTCCTGTTAAAGAAGTCGATCGTCAAAAGGCTTGGGAAGACAACGATGTTTACCAACAAAGACAAAAATTAAATGAGGGCAAACCAACATTTGTCCTCCACGATGGCCCGCCATATGCTAATGGTGACATTCATATGGGCCATGCCTTAAATAAAATTTCAAAGGATATTATTGTTCGATACAAATCTATGACGGGTTATCGAGCACCTTACGTTCCAGGTTGGGATACTCATGGACTGCCAATCGAGCAGAAGTTGATTCAGGCCGGGTATGACCGCAAGAAAATGTCGACCAACGAATTCCGCAAATTATGTCGGGACTATGCTTTAAAGCAGGTTGAACGTCAAAAGGAAGAATTCAAACGTTTGGGTGTTTCGGGTGACTGGGACAACCCATACTTAACGCTGAAGCCAGAATTTGAAGCTCAAGAAGTTCGTGTATTCGGTGCCTTTGCCAAGCGTGGCTTGATTTACAAAGGTAAAAAACCGGTTTACTGGTCATGGTCATCAGAGTCTGCACTCGCAGAAGCTGAAGTTGAATACCATGATATTACTTCACCAACGGCATTTTATGGTGAGCACGTCGTTGATGGTAAAGGTGTCTTAGATGATGATACCTACATGGTGGTTTGGACTACGACACCATGGACGATTCCAGCTTCTGAAGGAATTACCGTGGATGCCGGTTTTGATTACTCGGTTGTTCAGCCCGAAGGTGAGACTCGGAAATTTGTCATCGCCACTGAGTTGGTTGATAAAGTTGCCGACCTCATCGGCTGGACAAATGTTAAAACAGTTAAAACGGTCAAAGGCCAAGACCTTGAAGGCATTTTGGCGGAACATCCATTTGATCATAGCCGTAAACTATTAACGATGTTGGGCGATTTCGTCGACCTTGAAGAGGGGACCGGATTAGTTCATACCGCTCCTGGTTATGGGGAAGATGACTTTAATATTGGCCGCAAATACGGTTTGGATATTTTTGCCCCCGTTGATGATAAAGGTTACTTAACCAAAGAATCCGGTGAAGATTTTGCCGGCGTCTTCTATGATGATGCCAACAAGATTGCCTTGGACAAATTAAAGGACGACAACTTATTGCTTCACTACATGCCATTGAAGCATAGTTATCCATTTGACTGGCGGACTAAAAAGCCAATCATTTTCCGGGCAACCCCACAGTGGTTTGCGTCTGTCGACAAAATTAAAGATGAAATCATCAAATCTTTGGATGATGTTCAATTCTTCCCTGATTGGGGCAAGGTTCGTCTCTCCAACATGATTCAAAACCGTGGGGATTGGGTTATCTCCCGTCAACGGGTTTGGGGTGTGCCGCTGCCAATTTTCTATGGTGAAGATGGTGAAGCAATTATCACCGAAGAGACCGTTAACCATGTGGCTGACTTATTTGAGAAATATGGTTCTGACATCTGGTTTGAAAAGGAGGCCAAGGACTTGCTACCCGATGGCTTTACTAGCGAGCATTCACCAAATGGTCAATTCACCAAAGAAAACGACATCATGGATGTGTGGTTTGATTCTGGATCCTCACACCAGGGGGTTCTTGAAGAACGGCCAGAACTGACCTATCCGGCTGATATGTACCTTGAAGGCTCAGATCAGTACCGTGGCTGGTTCAACTCCAGTTTGATTACCAGCGTTGCTGTTTCTGGCAAGGCTCCTTACAAACAAGTGGTTTCACAAGGCTTCACTCTCGATGGCAATGGCCATAAGATGAGCAAATCACTTGGTAACACAATTGCACCAATCGACGTGATCAAACAGATGGGAGCTGAAATTGTTCGTCTGTGGGTTACCTCAGTTGATACTTCAGCTGATGTGCGGGTAAGTACCGAAAACTTCGTCAAAATTTCGGATTCGTATAAGAAGATTCGGAACACGATGCGGTTCTTGTTGGCCAACACAACGGACTTTGATCCTAAAGAAAATACCGTCCCATTTGATGAATTGGAATCTCAAGATCAATACATGCTGGTACTTTTCAATCAATTCCTGGCTGATACCAGAAGCTATTTGGAACGATATGACTTCTTGGATTGGAACAAGAAGGTCATCGGTTTTATTACCAATGATCTGTCCGCGTTCTACCTTGATATCGCGAAGGACATTGTTTACATCGACAAGCAGGACGGCCATAAACGTCGTTCAATGCAGACGGTCATGTATGAGATTGCCGTTGGCTTAACTAAGTTGATGACACCGGTATTGCCACACACTACTGAAGAGATTTGGGGATTCCTCCACGAACCTGAAGAATTTGTTCAGTTAACCGATATTCCGGAACCTAAGAAATACGAGCACGATTCAGAGATTCTGGCCAACTGGACGAAATTCCGAAGTTATCGTGATGATGTTCTTAAAGTGCTTGAAGAGGCGCGTGACGCCAAGAAGATTGGGAAGTCATCGGAAGCTGCTTTGACAATTTACGCAACTAGTGAAGTAGCCGACTTGATGAACAGTTTGAAGACTGATCTGGCAACTGTCTTGATGGTTTCTCAATTGACCATCAAGGACTTTGCCGATGCGCCTGATAACAGCACTAAATTCGATAGCGATGGCTTGGCACTACTGGTTGAACCCGCCGAAGGCAAGACCTGTGAACGTTGTCGTCTGGTTCGTAAGGACGTTGGTGCTGATTCGGACTACCCAACTTTCTGTCAATCTTGTGCCCAAATTGTCCGTGACCAGTTCCCTGAAACAGCGACTGAAGGATTTGAGGAAAAGTAAGTCGAAGTTTGTACCATTGATCCTTTAAAATTCAGCAAAAGATGTTTCAATCTTCATGATTAACCATTAAAATGAAACTATGACTTAAATGTTGTAGTTTCTTTTTTTATTTTAAATAATTGAAATGTGTGTTGGCCCACCCCGTGTGCCGAACACTTCGGAGGATATTTTGCTTAAAGGAAAAATTAAAAGTTATAACCCACAGAATGCATTTGGCTTCATTACTCAGGACAGTGGCGAAGATGACCTGTTCTTCTTTAAAAACGCCTTTCCTGAAGATCAATATGGCACCATTCAAGTCGGTAAACCAGTGGAATACGTTGTTGTTGCCGGACAGAAGGGACCCCAAGCTGCCAAGACCCACGTGATCGATGATTAGCCGTCTTGATTGCAATGACCCGGTATTATTTGTAGAATGATCCTATTAACTAAAAAAGGTGATCGAGTTGGACTTTGAAGAAAAAGTAATGGGTACTGAGAAGATCTATGATGGGGCAATTATCAATGTCGAAAAGCAGACGGTTAAGCTGCCTGACGGACAGACATCATTTCGAGAGATTGTCCACCATTCCGGTGCCGTGGGTATTTTAGCCCTTACCCACGATAATAAAATAATTCTTGAGAAGCAGTGGCGCGCACCAGCTAAAAAGACCACCATTGAGATTCCTGCGGGAAAAGTCGATGGTCGAGATGCTAATTTTCACGATACCGTCATTCGAGAATTAAACGAAGAAATTCGTTATGTGCCCAAAACCATCAAAAAACTCTATGGTTTTTACTCATCAGTCGGTTTTTCTGATGAATACATGAAACTATACCTTGCTGAAGGACTGACGCCGGTTGCTAATCAATTGCCACGCGACAAGGGGGAATTCCTTGAAGTGTTTGAAAAAACGCTGGATGAGGCGGTGGCAATGATTGCTGATGGCGAAATCCAAGACGCAAAGACCATTACTGCCATTCAATATTGGCAGTTAATGCAAAAGTAGGTGACCATTTAACTTGGCGATCGATGATAATCACAAAAATGACGGGAAACCGTTAACGCGAGAACAGTATCGAAAATTAAAAGGGCAACAGGAAGCTGACTTTCAGGCACGCGATAAACGTCGGGTGCAAGTCGAACGTGAATATGCAAGAAAACACCATCAGCCGGTTTCCGAAGCAACTCCTGAACCACAGGAAACAACGCGGGCTCGTGAAAATTATTCAGTAGCCGATGATTTTAAAACACCGCGTTGGCATCGGATTAACCGCAAGATGAACTGGACAATCACAATCTTAATTTTACTGATGGTGATCGTTTTTTTAGTGTTGTTTTTTGTCAATTAAGGAGAATTTGAATGACTTACGGAATTATTTGTGCAATGGATGAAGAACTGGCGATCTTAAAAGAAGCCCTTTCTGGTGAACAAACAAAGCATTATGGCAATGCTGATTACTTTCTTGGAACGATTCAGGGTCAAACATTGGTCATTGTTAAATCAGGGATTGGTAAAGTGCAAGCCGGTATCACGACATCAACTTTGATTAATGAATTTCACGTGGATGCCGTAATTAACTCAGGTTCAGCTGGCGGCATTGGTGCAGGTTTGTCGGTTGGCGACATTGTTGTCTCAACCGAGACGGCCTATCATGACGTTGATGTCACCACTTCCGGCTATAAGATGGGGCAGCTGCCTGGGTTCCCAGCTCGCTTTAAAGCGTCAGAAGAACTAGCCGACAAGATCGTCAAAGCGGCTCAAAAAAGTGGTGTGACTGCCCACAAAGGGTTAATTGTTTCTGGCGACCAATTTATTGCCGATTCGAATAAAATTGCGCAAATTAAGCACAACTTTCCCGATGCCCTGTGTTCTGAAATGGAAGGAGCGGCTGTTGGACAAGTGGCTTATCAGAATAATGTTCCATATGCCGTTATTCGCGCCATGTCTGACGTTGGTGATGAGGAAGCTGAAATCAGTTTTGATAAATTTATCATTACAGCCGGTAAAAAGTCCGGTCAGATGCTGATTGACCTCTTTAAGAACGAGTGAATTTAAGGAGTAAAAATAATGAAAGAGATATACCTCGATAACGCCGCAACGACCCCGGTTTCTGATGAGGTTTACACGGAATTGATGGATAAATATAAGAATCTTTACGGGAATGCTTCCACCCTGTATGGCCTGGGAAGAGAATCCAAAGCCGTCATGGAAAATGCTCGGGACCTGATTGCCAAAAGCATTAACGCTGATCCAGATGACATTGTCTTTACCAGCGGCGGTTCTGAAAGTGACAATACGGCAATCACCCAAACGGCCATTGCCCGCAAGTCACTTGGTAATCACATTATCACGACCGCCATTGAGCACGAAGCCGTTTTAAGGCCCTGTGAAGCACTTGAAAAAATGGGCTTTCGAGTTACCTACCTCTCCGTTGACATCTATGGCAACATCTCTTTAGACGACCTTAAGGCTGCTTTGGACGATGACACGATCCTGGTTTCAATTATGACTGGGAACAACGAGGTTGGTTCAGTGATGCCAATTCATGAAATCGGCGAAATCTTGAAGGACCATCAAGCCTGGTTCCATACGGATGCCGTTCAGGCATACGGATTGTTGGATATTGATGTTCAACGTGATCACATTGACATGCTGTCAACATCGGCTCACAAGATCAATGGTCCCAAGATGATTGGTTTTCTTTACCGTCGTAAGGGGGTTAACTTCCCCAGTTTGATTAAGGGCGGTGATCAAGAGGAAAAGCGCCGTGCCGGGACCGAGAACGTTCCCGCAATTGCCGGATTTGCCAAGGCGGTCGAAACGATTACGGCCGAAGAGAAGGCTCATCGACAAGCAAAATATTTGAAATTTAAACATTATATCGCGGATAAATTGACCCAAAACGGGGTTGAGTTTGAAGTCAACGGCCGCATCACTGAGGATAATTTGAATCACGTGTTTAATATCTGGCTTAAAGGTATTTCAACCTATGTGATGCAGACCAATCTAGACTTGGCGGGAATTGCTGTTTCCGGTGGATCGGCATGTACAGCCGGCAGCATTGAGCCGTCACACGTTTTGGTGGCGATGTATGGCAAGGACAGCCCAAGAATAAGCGAGTCGATCAGAATCAGCTTTGGGCGGTATAATTCAATTGAGGACCTTGATAAGTTGGTAGATGCAATTACCAAGATTGTTAATCGGGTCAAAACTAAGGGGGTAAAGATGTAATGGCATTTTCAAAGACAGGTAAGGTTAACGGTGATGATACGGTGTATGAGCTGAGGGATAACGTTAAACGGTTCACACTGCGTGATTTAGGGTTTATCGAAGGCAAGACGGGGGTCTTTTCACTGGAAAAGTCCTTGGACCCAACGTCGCCATACAATGCCAACTATAAATTCAAAATGAAGGTTGATAAGGATTTGAGTGGTTTTAGAATGGCGATCACCACTGGAAACGGTCTGGAAAAAGTCAACATCTTCAATAATCCCGACACTCAACCGAGTGTTGATCAATATCAATTTATTATTAATGATTTGATTGATCGGGATGTAATTAAGAGAAGAGTGTGACGAGCAACGGGTGAGGCGGAACGTATTTTAAAAGCTGAAGGGAGCACAAAAGAGCATAACAAACGTGCTCCTCTGTGTGAGAGACCTGGATAGGACCCGGAACACCTTTCAGCCAAGTACGAGTCAAGATCATCACATGCGATAAGCACTCACATACAAAAACATAATTCGCCTCATGCAAGAGAGCCAGGACAAAAGCAATACCTTGTCCTGGCTCTTTTGCAGTCTGGCCTACTAAGTTGAATGGTGGCTCAATCAGCAGCTTCCGGCCGTATAAGCGGGCTTGGCCAAATATCCAAGCCCTGGATATCTGACTAAGCCCGCTTATACTCTGGAAGCTAACCGCTGATTGAGCCACACTGTCTTTCTCAAGATTAACATTGACACCTCCACATAAAAGCGATAAATTAGATAATAATTAAGATATGATGATAAACGAATAAGTGATGATCTTATGAACAAGGTGTGTTTCATGTTCGTCCGATGATTTCTTACATATCTGAATTGTAGAAACCATACTTAGTTACAACGCTTATCACCTGCTTAATTAATATTTTAAGGAGGACACATATACATGGCAAAACAAAAGTTAGAGGATTTAGATTGGACCAATCTTGGATTTGCATATCGTGATTTACCGTACAGTTATAACGAGGAATTTAAGGACGGCAAGTGGCAAAATGGCGGTTTAACGACCGATTCGACATTAACTTTCAACGAAGCTGCTGAAGATTTGCATTATGGCCAGGAAGTTTTTGAGGGGATGAAGGCTTACCGGACCAAGGACGGCCAAATTCAACTCTTCCGTCCCGATATGAATGCAAAGCGTTTTAATAATTCCGCTAAACGCTTGGTTATGGAACAATACCCTGAAGATAAATTTGTTGAAGCGGTTAAAGAAGTTGTTAAGGCAAATGCTGATTTTGTGCCACCTTATGGTTCAGGCGGCTCGCTTTACATTCGGCCATTCATGGTTGGAACCGAACCACTGGTTGGGGTTTCACCCTCATCGACTTACACGTTCCATATCTACGCGACCCCAGTTGGTGCTTACATTAAAGGGCTTCATCCAATGCCATACATGGTCAGCAAATACGACCGGGCTGCTTACGCTGGAACTGGCCAAGCGAAGACTGCCGGCAATTACGCTGGAAGTTTGTTAGCAGCTAAGGAAGCTAAAGATAATGGTTTTGCCGGCGAACTTTATTTGGATCCTCGTCAACATAAATACGTCGATGAATTTGGCGGCGCCAACTTCTATGCCATTGGCAAGGATGGCAAGTTCTATACACCAAAATCTCATTCAATCCTACCGTCAATCACGAAGAAATCAATCCTTCAAATTGCTAAGGATTTAGGATTAGATCCTTCTGAAACCAACATCGATGTCAATGACTTGGATGAGTACACAGAAGCCGGTGCCATGGGAACCGCTGCCGTTATTTCGCCAGTTGGTTCGTTAACCAACAACGGTAAAAAGCATGTCTTTTACAGTGAAACTGAACCAGGCCCCGTTACTCAGAAGCTTTATGATACATTATTTGGGATTCAATCAGGTGATGTTGAAGATAAATATGGCTGGGTTGTGCCAGTTGAATAAAAGAGAGCGCGACGAGACCCGGTTAGGGCCCAGAACATAAGCGAAAGCTTCCAATGATGAACGGCTTTTGTTCATCGTTGGAAGCTTTCGTTTATGTGGCCGGGCCCTGGGTCGACGGAGCGTGTTTTCAAAGCAGGAGGGAGCTCAAAAGAGCATTACAAACGCACCAGAGCGCGGTTTATATTCTGGAAGCTGCTTGATGTCCCACGTTTCCGCAAGGTAACATTTAAAATCATAAAGGACAGGTGAGACAAACAATGTTTTTGTCTCACTTTTTTGACGACTTAATCCCTTCGAAAGTGTTTTACATTTTTTCTAACACACATTAGAATATTAAAAAATGGTTAGACCGATGACAACTCACTACTACATATCCTCAGGAGGGACACTATGGCAAAAGCAAAACCGGCAACAGAAATTGATTGGGAAAACTTAGGCTTTGATTATATGGATTTACCATATCGCTTCTTAGCCCATTATCAGAACGGCAAATGGGACGATGGCGAGCTCACTGAAGACGGTACCTTACACATCAGTGAAGGCTCAACCGGGCTTCATTATGGGCAGGCGGATTTCGAAGGCTTAAAGGCGTATCGAACAAAAGATGGTAGTATCAACCTGTTTAGACCGGATCAAAACGCCAAACGGATGACCCGATCCTGTGCGCGTTTATTGATGCCGGCATTTCCCGAAGATAAATTTGTGGCGGCGGTAAAAAAAGTCGTTGCGGCCAACGCGGATTATGTGCCGCCATACGGAACGGGTGGAACACTCTACTTACGACCTCTGATGATTGGCGTCGGTGGCACCATTGGTGTTCATCCGGCTGATGAATACATCTTCACGATTTTTGCGATGCCAGTTGGTGCCTACTACAAGGGTGGTCTGAAACCAACTAATTTCACAACCTCTTACTACGATCGGGCAGCTCCTCATGGAACCGGCCAGAGTAAAGTTGGTGGCAACTACGGCGGCAGTTTGCTGCCTGGGGACCAAGCTCACAAAGCTGGCTATTCGGACGTGATTTATTTGGATCCCGCAACCCATACCAAAATCGAAGAGGCAGGCTCAGCCAACTTTTTTGGGATTACTGCAGACAACGAATTTGTGACACCAAAGTCAGATTCAATTTTACCAAGTATTACCAAATATTCGCTGTTGTACCTGGCGGAAAACCGCTTAGGGTTAACGGCCATTGAAGGCGATGTCTTCATCGATGACCTTGACCGATTCAAGGAAGCCGGCGCCATGGGAACTGCCGCGGTGATTGCACCAATCGGCGGGATTGAATACAAAGACCAGCTGCATGTCTTTTATAGTGAAACGGAAGTCGCACCGATTACTAAGAAACTTTACAATGAACTAACTGGTATTCAGTTTGGGGACGTTGAAGCTCCAGAAGGCTGGATTCAAAAAGTCGAGGTTTAACCGATCAACAAATGATGGCATCGAAAAAGTCAGACTGGGACAATAGGCATTTAGATCCCTGCCGTTTGCCACGTAGGCTAGGCAAGCGATGCTGGCCGTCGTTGCAGCTTTTGGCAAGATAGAAGTGGTGATCAAAGTTGCCATTAACAACGCAAAAGGGTTAGGTCCCATCCCCCTGCGTGTTTTGACTACCGTTTACCAATGATCGGGTGTGGTGAAGTCAGTTGATTGTCCACGAAAGGAAGGTCATTGTGCTCAAACGAGAAGGCCATACGCACACAGAATTTTGTCCCCATGGCAGCGGGGACGATGTTGAATTGATGATTCAAAAAGCCATCAAGTTAGGTTTTCAAGAATACAGTATTACTGAACACGCTCCGTTACCAGATGGGCTGGCTAAGCAATACGCTGGGAAGACAACCGGGCTGACTGAGGCGTCAATGGCTGCCGGCGATTTGGATGCTTTTTTTCAAAAAGTTAACCGAATGAAGGCCAAATACGCTGACCAAATTAAAATTAATATTGGTTTTGAAGTCGACTTCTTACCTGATTTTGTCGACTGGACCCGCGACTTTTTGAATGAATACGGTCCGCGGACAACTGACAATATCTTGTCGGTTCATTTCATGCAAGGAAAAAATGACAAATTTTGGTGCGTGGATGACACCCTTGAAGACTTCCAAATTGGGCTGTTGAGTCGGTATCCGGACTTCCAAGACCTATACGAAAACTATTTTCAAGCAGTCTTAGCGTCCGTTAACGCTGACTTGGGGCAATACACACCTAAGCGCATTGGTCACATGACTTTGATCAAAAAGTTCCAAGATTATTTTGGCTTGGACCGCCACTTTTCGATGGATAATCTGCGGCTGGTTGAGACCCTCCTGGAGTCGATTAGCCATCAGCATCGTGAACTGGATTTGAATGCTGCGGGCTTGTACAAGCCCTATTGTAATGAGCAGTATCCAACATATTCAATCATTCAGATGGCAAAAGCGTTACAAATCCCATTTGTATACGGCAGTGACGCCCACAGTATTGCTGAAGTAGGGCAGGGTTACAATGGCGTTGTCTCGTTAGTTGAATAAACTGCTTGACAATCGGTCGTTTGGTGATAGTATATGAAATTAAACAAAGCAAAGGTTAATATAATAAAGTTTTGATTAGAAAAAGTAACCAGTTGTCATTTAAAAGAGAGTGCCGATGCTGAGAAGGCACATTTGACGCTGGCGAACACACATCTATGAACTAACCGGTTGAATCAAGTAGACCGGTTCGCATGTTTAGCGTTATCAGGGTTACCGTATCTGTTATCAGAGGATGACTAGATATTGGCAACGTAAGGCCGGCTACTGTGAGGTAGCGGCAAATTGAGGTGGAACCACGACTTTAAGGCGTTCTCGAAGACTGAATACAGTTTTCGGGGACTTTTTTTATTGAAATAGGAAGTGACAGTTATGAAAAATAAAACTTACCAAGCGGTACCCGCGACGAATTTGGCACGGAGGCTGAGGTTAAGGAAACAATTGAAAATAAACTTTTCCAGGGATTTCGAAAACGAGGATTTCGAAAGTTAACGACACCGGTTTTAGAATATTCAGATGTTTTTCAACCGTTGAGTGCCGAGAATTATCGGCCTTACCAATTATTAGACGAGCAGGGTGAACCACTTGTTTTACGGCCGGATTTGACGCTCCCGGTTGCCCGGGTCATGAGTACGACCGGTATTGAGCTGCCAGTCAAATGGTACTACAGCGGCGATGTTTTCCGAGTGAAAAAACAGTTATCGGGGAGTTACAACCAGTTAACTCAGGCTGGCATCGAAATTGTTGGTTACAAAGGCTTGAAGGCTGATTGGGAATGCCTGGAAGTCGCTTTAGCCGGTTGTCGTGACATGGGAATCGAAAATGTCACGATTGAGCTCAGCCACGCTAAATTTGTCGATGTGCTGATGGAGCGTCTGGACTTACCGGAACCTACGAAAACCAGTTTGAAGCAGGCACTATTCACCAAGGATCTCAGCAAGTATAACCAGCTCTCACAACCATTGGCCCAAACCTCATTTTTTCCATTCATCAATGAGTGGCCTTGGCTATTTGGCGATTTTAACCAGGTGATGAAAGTCGTTGACACATTGCCTGATATGACGGCACTCGCAGGCATCATCGATCAGTTAAAAGAGACGGCAACTTTCATCCGCCAGTTATTCCCTACGGCCAATGTCACGCTTGACCTAAGCATTCCCTCACCACAAAGCTATTACACTGGTATGGCCTTTCGCGGCTTTACCGATAAATCCTCAGACTATTTGTTCAGCGGTGGTCGCTACGATGACTTATTAACCAATTTCCAAAATGTCAAAACGTCTGCCGTCGGGGTGGCATTTGACGTTGATGCCTTGGTCGAACGGACCAGCTTCCCGGATGAGACGCCGAATACTCTGATCTTTTTTGATGATGACCAGTGGCAGGAAGCAGAAGCGACTTTGACCAAGTTCGCCAATGCCACTTTGTGTTTGACCGATGATTTTGAAGCTGCCAAGCGGCTGGCAGCCAGCACCAACAGTCAACTCATTAATTTAACAAAAGCAGTTGAAAAATGATGGAACGTCTTAAAATTGCGCTTACCAAAGGTAGGACCGAAGATCAAGTGGTTCCACTACTTGAAGCGGCCGGAATTGACTGCCAGGGCATTCGAAACAAGCAGCGGCGGTTGATTTTCGATGAGGATCCACGCTATGAAATTATCCTGGTTAAGGGGCCTGATGTCCTTACTTACCTTAACAGCGGCTCGGTTCAAATTGGGATTGTCGGCAGTGACATCTTAGCTGAACAGGAAAATTTCCAATACCCAATGTTGTATCTTAACGTCGGGAAGTGCCGGTTCGTCCTGGCATCGACCAAGGATTTTAATCCCCAGGCTCACCGGCGAAAAATTATTGCCACCAAATATCCGAATATCACCAAACGGTATTTCCAGGGAATTGGTGAAGACGTTGAAATTATCAAAATTGAAGGGTCAGTTGAATTGGCACCATTGATTGGGTTGGCCGACGCGATCGTCGATATTGTCGAAACCGGCAATACCCTGCGAGAAAACAACCTCCAAGTCTTTGCGAAATTGACTCCGGTTAACACCAAAGTCGTTGTTAACCGACTGGCACTGCGCCAATACCAATCCGAAATCAAAAACTTGATTACCAGTCTTGCCAATGCCAACGACCAAATGAGCCGATCAAAATTAATTAGGAGTGAGTGAAATGAGAACAGCAACAATTGCTCGCAATACAAATGAAACCCAAATTGAATTAAGCCTCAACTTGGACGACTATTCAAAGATTCAAATTGATACTGGAATTGGTTTCTTCAATCATATGCTCGATGCATTTGCCCGTCATGGCCGCTTCGGGTTGGTAGTCAAGGCAAAAGGCGATTTAGATGTTGACCCAAATCATACGACAGAAGACGTTGGGATTGGCACTTAAACAAGCATTAGGTGATAAAGCCGACATTGAACGGTTTGGATCTGCGTTGATCCCACTTGATGAAACGCTGAGTCGAGTGGTGATTGATTTATCCGGCCGGTCTTACCTGGTGTTTAAAGCCGAATTTGCCAACGATCATTTGGGCGGCTACGATACCGAAGTCACCGAAGACTTCTTTCAAGCATTCGCGTTCAACGCAGAACTGAATCTTCACGCTGAAGTCTTATATGGCAGAAATACCCACCACAAAATTGAAACACTCTTCAAAGCGCTGGGCAGATCCCTGCGAGCAGCTGTGACCATTAATCCAGAAATCAAGGGGATTCCGTCGACTAAGGGGGTCATCTAATGATCACAATCATTGATTATGATACTGGCAATACTCGTAACGTTAAGAACGCACTGGATTTCTTAGGGGTTCCCAACCAATTATCTGCTGATCCAAATGAGATTTTAATGGCTGATGGGTTGATCCTGCCTGGTGTTGGGGCATTTAAAAAAGCGATGGATTCTTTGAATGAACGTGGCCTGGCTCCAGTGATCCAACAGGCAGCCGATGCAGGGATCCCAATTTTAGGAATTTGTCTGGGAATGCAGATTTTGTTTGATACAAGTTATGAATTCGGTGAATCCACCGGGCTGGGACTAATTGCCGGTGAAGTGGTCCCGATTCCCGAAGATTTGGGCGTCAAGGTGCCTCACATGGGATGGGATCAAAACCGGTCCCGGAAAGTCGACCCGCTTGGTGATGGGTTTGATGAGCAATTTAGTTATTTTGTTCATTCCTACTATGTTAAAACCACTTCTGAAAGTATTGTCTCGACAGTCGATTATGGTGTCCAGATTCCAAGCATTGTTCGCAAAGATAACGTCATTGGATTTCAGTTTCACCCTGAAAAGAGTGGGGCGGTTGGTTTAAATGGTCTGTCAAAATTCAAGGAGATGGTAGAAAATGCAGATTATTCCCGCAATTGATTTAAAAAATCAGCAAAGCGTCCGACTTTATCAGGGAGACTTTCAACAAACTACCGTGATTAGCAAGTCGCCGCTACAACAGGCAGTGGCAATCGATTCTGCCGGTTTGAAGAATTTACATCTCGTTGACTTGGATGGTGCCAAATCAGGTCGGCCGGTGAACCGCTCGTTGATTGAACAAATTTGCGCACAAACTGATCTCAAGGTTGAAGTTGGCGGCGGTATTCGATCGCTTTCCCAAATCAACACCTACCTGACATCCGGGGTTAACCGGGTCATTCTCGGGTCAGCAGCTCTGAACAACCCCAAACTGGTTCAGCAAGCCATCGCACAGTTTGGTGCTGATCAAATCGTCGTTGGCATTGATGGTAAAGACGGTCGGGTCGCCGTTTCGGGCTGGCTCGAACAAAGTTCCGTGGAAATGGGTGAATTGATGGCATCAATGGTGGCTTTTGGTGTCAATACCTTTGTGGTAACCGACATTTACCGGGATGGGACGATGATGGGTCCCAATACTGCTCAGCTCAGTCGCCTGCAGACCCAATTCCCCCAAGTTACTGTGGTGGCTTCCGGTGGGATTCGTAACGTTTCTGATCTGAATGATTTGGGATTTTCCGGAATTAAAGCCGCAATTGTTGGTAAGGCAATGGCAACGGGCGATTTACCACTCACTGTTCTGGCGGAGGTGAATGCCAATGTTAGCTAAACGCATTATTCCTTGTTTGGATGTTGACCACGGCCGAGTCAAGAAGGGCGTCAATTTCGTCAATTTACAATACGTGGGGGATCCAGTCGAGATTGCCGCGGCCTATCAACAACAAGGGGCCGATGAGCTGGTGTTTTTGGACATCACGGCAACGAATGAGAAGCGCAAGGCGATGGCTGAAACCATTAGAAAAGTGGCCAGCCAAGTCTTTATGCCACTGACGGTTGGCGGTGGCATCCACAGCGTCGACGATATGCAGAACCTGCTGAAAGCCGGCGCCGACAAGACAGCCATCAACTCGGCGGCCGTCAGTAACCCCGAAGTAATCACCGCCGGGGCTGAAAAGTTTGGCGTTCAATGCGTTGTGTTGGCGATTGATGCCAAATGGAATTCAGCGCGTCGGCAGTATGATGTTTATGTCAATGGTGGCCGTCAGCAAACCAATTTGAACGCCATTGAGTGGGCGAAAAAAGGCGTTGCATTGGGTGCCGGGGAACTTTTGGTAACCAGTATGGATAAAGACGGCACTAAAAGTGGCTACGATATTCAGCTTTACAAGCAACTAACCGCTGCCGTGAACGTACCGGTGATTGCTTCTGGCGGCTGTGGTCAGTTGGGCGACTTTGTTGAAGTTTTTGACCAAGCAGATGTGGATGGTGCCTTAGCCGCTTCGGTCTTTCACTTCGGTGAGTTGACGATTTCGGAAGTAAAAGCTGATTTACGCAAAGATGGGGTGATTGTGCGATGAAACCTGATTTTGATAAATATTCAGACGGCCTGGTGCCAACGATCGTGATTGATAACAATACCCAACAAGTGTTAATGATGGCCTATGTTAATGAAGAAAGTTTCAATTTGAGCATGCAAACCAGACAAACTTGGTTTTGGTCCCGAAGTCGCCAAGAATTGTGGCACAAGGGCGAAACCAGTGGGAACACCCAAGCCATTGTGTCAATCGACATCGACTGTGATGAGGATACTTTACTAATGAAAGTGATTCCGGCTGGACCGGCCTGTCACACTGGGCACACCAGCTGCTTTTACCGAACCATTTTACCGGAAACAACCAAGGAGGAATAATATGCAAGATTTAGACGAACTTTATCAATTAATTCTGGAACGCAAAAGCAACCCCGAGAAGGGCTCATACACCGATTATTTATTTACCAAGGGTCTGGACAAGATTCTGAAAAAAGTCGGTGAAGAAGCGACCGAGGTGGTGGTTGCCGCCAAAAATCCATCCGATACCGACTTTATTTTAGAAGTTGCCGATTTGGCCTACCACGTTGAAGTCCTAATGGCTGAACGTGGGATTACCCCCGATCAGATCAAACAGGAGCTTGCCAGCCGTGAAGGCAAAAAAAGTATTACCAAGGATCGTAAACAAATTAAGGAGTGGTAGGAATGGTCAAAGAAGCCGTTAAACATCTGAAACCATACGTTCCTGAACTCACTTTGGAACAGTTGAAGAAGCAAAAGGAGCTGGATAAGTTAGTTCGATTGTCCGCCAACGAAAACGCCTATGGCACCTCAGCCGATGTGGCCAAGGCACTGGACAAATGGCACTATCGCGATGCCAACCTGTATCCGGACAGCAACGCCGATGAGCTGCGGGCTATTATTGCTTCTCACTTTGATATCAATGCCGACAAGCTGATCTTTGGAAATGGCCTCGATGAAATAATTGAACTACTCTCCCGGGTGATCCTTGAGCCTGGCGATGAAGTCTTGGATCCCGCACCCACTTTCTCAGAATATGCGTTGCACGCAGAAATTGAGGGTGCCGAAATTAGGTCAGTTGGGTTGGATGACTCCGGCCGGATTGATTTAAAAGCAATGGCGCGATCAATCAACGCCAAGACAAAAATGATCTGGATTTGTAATCCCAACAATCCGACCGGAACTTTTCTGGAGGCCGATGCAATCCGGGCATTTGTGGCAGCTGTTTCTGAATCAGTCACGGTGATTGTCGATGAAGCCTACATTGACTTTACCGGCGGCATTCACGATTCAGTGATTCAATTGACCAAAGAATTCAAGAACCTGGTCGTCTTGCGGACATTTTCCAAAGCATACGGCTTAGCGAATTTTCGGGTGGGATTTGCCGTTTGCTCAGACCCATTAATCGGCTATCTGCAAGCAGCCAGATTGCCCTATAATCTGAGCACTTTTGCGGAAATTGCTGCGACGGCCGCATTTAAGGATCAGTCGTTTGTTGACAGCACCGTCAAAAAAGTGATTGCTGAACGAAAAAAATGGGAACATTTCTTGATCAAAGCATGTTTGCCGTTTTATGATTCGGCAACCAACTTTATTTTCTTCCAAGTGAAGGGTGGGGATGCTAATGCGCTTCATGACTATTTGTTGGAAAATGGTTATTTACTTCGGAACGGTTTACGCCAGGGTTGGCTGCGAGTTACCATCGGCCACCCGGAAGACAATCAAGCCGTCCAAAAATTGATAGCAACTTTTCTTGGACAATAATTTTACTTACAAAAAGTAGCATTCATTTCAAGAATGAGTTAATATTAGTTTTACTGGAAATTACGACCTTCAACTCGTGGATTCTCCAGAATCTAATTGAAATGATGGTGGTTTTATGCAAGACAACAGTCAAACACGTGTTGTTGTTGGAATGAGTGGTGGTGTCGACTCCTCAGTCGTCGCCTATTTACTTAAACAACAAGGATACGATGTGATTGGCGTTTTCATGAAGAACTGGGATGATACTGATGAAAACGGCGTATGTACTGCAACCGAAGACTATAAAGACGTTGCTAAAGTCGCTAACAAGATCGGCATCCCATATTATTCTGTTAACTTTGAGAAGGAGTATTGGGACCGCGTGTTCACTTACTTCTTGGACGAGTATAAAAAGGGCAGAACACCCGATCCTGACGTTATTTGTAATAAGGAAATCAAGTTCAAAGCCTTCTTAGACTATGCTTTGGAGTTGGGTGCCGATTACATTGCAACTGGGCATTACGCTCAATTAACCCGTGATGCTGATGGTCACAATCACCTGTTGCGGGCATCTGATGGCAACAAGGATCAGACCTACTTCTTGAGCCAGCTGTCAGCTGACCAGCTTGACCGGGTAATGTTTCCCATTGGCAACATGGTTAAGCCTGATGTGCGAAAGATTGCGCGCGAAGCTGGCTTGGCAACGGCCGACAAGAAGGACTCCGTTGGGATTTGCTTCATTGGTGAGAAGAACTTCAAGAACTTCTTAGGCCATTATCTACCAGCAACACCTGGTAAGATGATGACCGTTGACGGTGAGGTTAAGGGGCAACACGATGGCTTGATGTATTACACAATCGGCCAGCGTCGTGGACTTGGAATCGGTGGCGATGGCGTTGATAACCAGCCCTGGTTCGTTGTCGGCAAAGATTTAAAGCGGAACATCTTATACGTCGGCAAGGGTTACCACAATCCATTGTTGTATGCTGATTATCTTGAGGCTTCAGACATTCACTGGGTTAATAACCTCGACCGCGGTAAGGACTTCCACTGCACTGCCAAGTTCCGTTATCGTCAAAAGGATACCGGCGTGACCGTTCACATCAGTGATGACGGCCAGTCGGTCCGCGTTGATTTTGACGCACCGGTTCGTGCAATCACGCCCGGACAAGCCGTTGTTTTCTATGATGGTGACGAATGCTTAGGCTCTGCAATTATTGATGCCGCTTATAAGCAGGCTGAGGAATTGCAGTATGTTTAAAAATATGAGACTGGGGGCAATAGGCGTTTAGATCCCAGAGTTTAACGAGAAAAGACAACCATTCCTGGTTTTGGAATGGTTGTCTTTTCTCGTTAAATGGCAGGAATCTGCCGTTTGTCCCAGCTTTTTGCAAGATAGAAGTGGTGATCAAAGTCACCATCACAAATGCAAAGGATTAGGTTCCAACCTTTTTTTATATTGGCCGAACGTAAACAGCATCTCCCAGTCCTCGTTACACGTCAAACTTCCTTAACAACCTGCTTGATCAGGCGTCAGCCCATTTTGAAACGCGGTGATGACATCGGCTCCGTTGGTTATTTGAACCGCGCCATCGAGGAGACCAGAATCATCACTTAAGCGAATGCTATGGTTTTGATAATCGAGTTTCAAACCATTGCCTAGGAATGTCAGATCATAGTTCGAGGTGAATAAGGGGATTCCAGCATGATTAACTAATCGGACGGGATAGTCGGCATCCGGTTTATCTAAAATAATCATGCTGAAGTTGGCACCAATTGTGCAGGCACCCCCTTTGAGCGAATATTTTCCGCCACCATCATCAGTGATGAGTAACAGGGTTTTGTTTTTGAAGCGCCGCTCACAAAGTAAGCTGCGGATAGGATCAGTTAAGTGAATCGTTATCATTAAGAACACCTCCAAGAACATTGTACACAATTTGTCAAATAATCAAAGATGAATTTTGTTTTCAGTTTTGAAATCAAACCGGTTTCCTGTCATAATGTAAGAAGCTAACAGCAGTTTGGAGGAATGTCATTTGACTAAGTTGTACTTTGTCCGTCATGGAAAAACTGAATGGAATCTTGAAAGCCGTTATCAGGGCGCGGGTGGCGATTCTCCGCTGCTGGCTCAGAGTTATACTGAAATGGATTTGTTAGGCAAACATTTTCAGAAAATCAATTTTGCCCATATTTACGCCAGTCCCATCAAACGTGCCCGGGTGACGGCAGCCCGAATTGGCCGCAAACTAAAAAGTCATCCAGATATTTCACTGCTGTCCCGGTTGGAAGAATTTCACCTGGGCAAAATGGAAGGCCAAAAGTTTGCTGACGTGGAGCTTGCCTACCCTGAGGAGTTCGAAGACTTTCGTAACCATCCTGATTTATATGATCCAAAGGCGATTGGTGGGGAGAGCTACCTGGATGTCATCAACCGGATGACCCCGGCAATCACCGCGATCGTTAGGGCATATCCGGATCAAAATGTGATGATCGTCAGTCATGGCGCCGCGCTCAATGCAGAAATCAACGCCTTGCTGGGAGTGGGACTCCCGGATTTACGAAAACGTGGAGGTTTGGCGAACACCAGCACGACCATTTTGGAAAGCAATGATCAGGGGCAGTCCTATCAATTGATTGATTGGAACAACACCAGTTATTTGAACAAACAATTAGACCCGACAGATTTGGTATAGGTGACAATATGGCAAATAATTCAGATAAAATTAAAAAATTACAAGCAAAAAATCAGGAAAATCAACGTAAATATACCAAGAAGCGCGAGGCTGAGGAAGCAAAGGCCAAAGCGGCAATCCACAAGTTGGTTGAAAAAGTCGATCGTGACCCAACCAACTATCACAACTACTATGACCTGGCAGCATTTTTGGTTGAAGCTAAAGACTATGAACAGGCTGAAGAGCTATTGATGAAAGCACTCGGTTTATTTGACAAGTCCGGCGCAGATGTTCAAGACACCCTGAAATTTGGTCTTGGGAATGTCTACTATGCAGCAGCCGAATATGATAAAGCCATCAAACTCTTTCAAGAAATCGACGACAAAAAGCTTCAGGCAGAATCTTATATCATGCTTGCCCAAAGCTATATGGCCAAAGGTGACAACAAGCGGGCGATGGTTTTTGCTTTATCGGCTCAAAGCGCTCGACATGATGATCCGGACGTGAATCAAATGATCGGTGACAATCTTTTGGCCCTTGGCAATTTTGCCCAGGCGGGGGACTTCTACGATATTGTGTTAAAAACGGAACCCGAAAACGGTAAAGCCAACTTCAATCGCGGCTTGGTTGCCATGGTGAATGGCGAAGACTTTGAAAACTACTTTGCAAAAGCCAAACACGAAGACCCCGATTATTTTGAAAAGGGTCAGCAAAAATTGAAAGATATTGAAAAAGTTATCCAAATCAACAAAGACAAGCCGAAAAAGTAATTGTCATCAGGAGCAAGGAGGACCGTCTTGGACCATTCAATGGATTTATTTGGCTCAGAACAGAATAATCACGAACCGCAATATGTTGATGGTCGATTGAAGGCGATCTTCTTTTCGAGCAACGACAGTTTTTACAAAGTCGTCCTGGTTGAGATTACGGAAACGAATGTCAATTGGCCAGAAGATGAAATCGTCGTTACTGGGAACTTTGGCGATTTGGTTGAAGAAAACAGCTATCATTTCACCGGCAAGCTGGTCGACCATCCCCGCTATGGCAAGCAATTCCAGGCCATCAACTACACCAGTGTGATCGCAACCACCAAAGAAGGGGTCGTCAAATATTTATCTGGCGACCAGTTTCCAGGAATTGGCAAGAAAACAGCAGAACGGGTGGTGGAGGTTCTCGGTGATGATGCAATTGAAAAGATTACCGCGGATAATCGTGTCCTGGACGATGTTCCCATCAGTGCTAAACTGCGTGCGGCAATCATTGAGAACCTTAACGCCGATGATAACTTGGAAAAGGTGATTGTTGGATTAAACAGCTATGGGTTTTCCAGCTCGATTGCTTCTGCTATTTACCAAAAATATCATGAAGATGCGTTGAGAATTATTTCTAATAATCCTTACCAATTAGTTGAGGACATTGACGGTATCAGTTTCAAAAAAGCCGATGCCATCGCCCTTCGATTAGGGATTGTCCCGGATTCTAATGAACGGATTCGCGCAGGGTTGATGTATGCGATTGATGAGTTATGCCTTCAAAATGGGGATACCTATACCACAACTGGACCACTCATTAAGACTGCAGCCAGCGTATTGGAAGGTAATTCCCAGCAGCAAATCCCCGGGAAAAAGTTGGCCGAAAGTCTGGTCCAACTGGCTAAAGAAGGTAAAGTCGTTGGTGAAGAAGACCGAATTTATTTGACCCGGCTTTATAATGCCGAAGTCCAAATCGCCGACCATTTAAACCGGGTGATCAAGAATAAGGATGATGAAGATCAGCTCAAAGAAGCCGCCATTAAAAAGCAGCTGCGAGTTGTTGAAAAACAATTCGATATTAATTATGATGATTCCCAAGTGGCCGCCATTGTTCAAGCCATTCAGTCACCGGCCTTTATTTTAACGGGTGGCCCGGGAACTGGAAAAACGACGATTATCAATGGGATTGTCAACACTTATGCGCGGCTGCACGAGTATTCACTGGATATCAATTCCTATAAAAACAAGCCGTTTCCAATTGTCCTGGCCGCGCCAACTGGTCGAGCTGCTAAACACATGACCGAATCGACTGGTCTGCCTGCCAGTACGATTCACCGACTGCTTGGCTTGAACGGGCGCGAATCTAATGACACTACTGGAACCAACGATATTGAGGGTGCCCTGTTAATCATTGATGAGATGTCAATGGTGGATACTTACCTGTTCAGGTCATTGGTTCGAGCAATTCCCAATCATATGCAGGTGGTTTTGGTCGGGGACCAGGATCAATTACCTTCAGTGGGGCCGGGCCAAGTATTTCATGATTTGTTGGTCTCAAAGCAGATTCCCGCCATGCAGTTGAATACCATTTACCGCCAGGAGAAGGGGTCATCGATTATTCAGTTGGCTCATGATATTCATCGGGGAGAACTGTCCGATAGTTTTACTCAGAATCAAGCGGACCGTTCGTTCATCCCGTGCAACGAATATCAGATTTCGTCGGTCATCGAACAAGTGACTAAGCGTGCCAAGCAAAAAGATTTTGGCTTGATGGATGTTCAGGTCCTGGCACCGATGTACCGAGGTCGAGCCGGCATTGACCGGTTAAATGACGTGGTTCAAAACGTCTGGCAGGGGGATGCCACGGGTAAAAAGTCAGTTACGATCAGGGAGCATACGTATCGAATTGGCGACAAAGTTCTGCAGCTGGTGAATAATCCTGAGAACAACGTTTTTAATGGTGATATTGGGATCATCGTCTCAATGGAAGCCCCAAAAGGACAGAAAATTCCCAATAAAATTACGATTGATTTTGATGAAACCGAAGTCACCTATGAGAAGAATGAATGGACCCAATTTACCCTGGCCTACTGTACTTCGATTCATAAGGCGCAGGGTAGTGAGTTTAAAATGGTGATCCTGCCAATCGTTCGCCAATTTTCGCGGATGCTTCAGCGTAACCTGCTGTATACCGCGGTGACCCGTGCCAGCGACTTCTTGATTCTGCTGGGTGAAAAAGAGGCCTTCGAACAATGCGTCAGAAATGTTTCGGTTAACCGCCAAACCAGTTTGGTCAAACGACTGGTGGATCAAATTGGGATTCAAACGGATTTAGACGCCGGTGAAAAAGGGGCCACCAGTAACTCTCAGGCTGAACAAGGTGTGGATGAGGATGACGTTAAAAATTTGCCCGATCATTTGACGATGGAAGTGATCAACCAAAACTTAATTGATCCGATGATTGGCATGGGAGATGTCAATCCCCGAGACTTTCTAAAGGCGTAGGTTTATAAGCGGCGCCAGTTGAGAAAAGGTATTTTAATGCTGAGATGAATCAATGTCTTGGGCGCCCGCCATTGTATTAAGCCAATTGGGAATTAATGTATTGGGCAACCACTTCTTTGGACACATTGCCTAAGGTACTCATAAAGTAACTGGGAGTCCATAAATGGCCACTCTATAATTGTTGCTTGGTTTCCGGAAATTGGCTGAACCACTGACGTGCCGAACCCCCTTTAAATGACTTTACAACCGAAGCCGGCGTCATTTTCGTGGGGAAACTAATCATCAGGTGCACGTGGTTAGGCATCACCTCCAGTTTTTGAAGCTCGACCCCATGCGGCTGGCAATCTCTCGCAGAATTCGTTTCAAACTATTAACCCTTTCAGGGGTAGTGAAGATGGCTTTGTGGTATTTGGCGACTCAAACTAAATGAAAATTAAAATCATAGTCATTGGTTCGTTCATGCTTAATTATCTGAATGTTCCCCTTCCCTTGTAACGATACAGTTATGTATAATTTAATCATAACAATGGTAAGGGGGGGGCGCCATCATGGTTCTCAAAGGGGTTAAGTTACGCATCTACCCCAACGCTGAACAGCAGCTCAAAATTAAACTCAACTTTGGCTATAACCTGTTTGTCTGGAATCAAATGTTGACCATGATGATTCAACGTCATGAAAATAACCCCCAGGCACCATTTTTAAATGCGTTTGCGCTGAATAATCTACTTCCGGCACTAAAAATACAATACCCTTGGTTGAAAGAAGCTGAGAGCACGAGCTTACAGTCGACAAATCATGACCTGATGGAGGCGTACAAGCGATTTTTTAGGAATCACAAGGGATTTCCAAAGTTTAAGTCTCGGAAATATCCGAAGCAAAGTTACCAATCTAAGATGGGGATTCGAATGATTGATAGCAGTTACTTAAGGCTTCCTAAATTGGGGGTCGTGCGATATAAATGTGGCCGGAAAATTTCTGGTAAGATTAAAAGTGCGACGATTCGATTATCAGCAACTAAGAAGTTCTATGCAATTTTACTGCTTGATACTGATATTAAACAACTTGATAAAACCAATCAATCAGTTGGGATTGATCTGGGGGTTTCTGACCTGATGATTACCAGTGATGGCGAGAAGTATCCTACTGTGCGGTTTGATAAACTCATGGCTGATAGGAAGCGCCATTGGGAAAGGAAGCTTGCCCGCCGCCGACGGTTGGCGGAAAAAGAAATTGCTTGGGATCGCCATAATCAAGTTCTTGAACCCAGAACCTTAGCGGATTTTAAAAACTACCAAAAGGCAAAAACCATGGTGGCTAAGTACAATGAGAAAATCGCTAACCAGCGGAATAACTATCTCCAGCAACTAACTAAGCAACTGGTGACGAACTATGACGTGATTAAAATCGAGGATTTGAAAGCCAAAAATCTGATAAGAAATCACAAGCTTGTCAGAGCGATTGCCAATCAAAGCTGGCGAAAACTGCGACTCCAATTAGAGTATAAATGCGCCTGGTATGGCAAAGAGTTGCGAATCGTTAGTCCATATAAAACCAGTCAAATCTGTTCTCATTGTGACTATGACGATGGGCAACATTCACTAGAAATTCGTGAGTGGACGTGCCCTCAATGCCATATGCATCACGATCGGGATATTAACGCGGCCAAAAATATTTTAACCGCGTAAACTAAACAATTAGGCCCGGAATGGGCCCTGGTCAATAGCCGTAACCGCTACATCAGCGCGTTTACACGATGATGCAAGTCAGCGGTGTTCCCAGAAGCTCGGTCATTCATGGCCGAGTAGTTCACCAGTGAATTCTTAGCAAGTTCAGGCCAAAGTTATGGTAGAATTTAGATAAATAGGTAAAGAAGAATACTTGGAGGAAATCATGGCCGAATCAAAAACGCATCCCAATCTTAAATTATTTTCTTTGAATTCCAACCGCCATTTGGCTGAGAAAATCAGTAAAGCAGTCGGTGTGCCCCTTGGTAAATCAACAGTTGAAAAGTTTAGTGATGATGAAATCAAAATTAGTGTTGACGAAAGCATTCGGGGTGATGAGGTTTATATTATTCAGTCCGTTTCTGATCCCGTTAATTCTAATCTGATGGAGTTATTGATTATGGTTGATGCGGTTCGTCGAGCAAGTGCCAAGTCAATTAACGTGGTGATCCCTTATTACGGTTATTCACGTGCCGACAGAAAGGCCCGCTCCAGAGAGCCGATCACTGCCAAATTAGTCGCTTCTTTCTTAGAGATGGATGGCGTTGACCGGGTCGTTGCGCTTGATCTGCATGCTGACCAGATCCAGGGATTCTTTAACATTCCTGTTGATCATTTGAAGGCGGATACCCTGCTGGCAGACTACTTTGTCAAAACACATAAGAGTTCCGATGTGGTCGTTGTTTCCCCAGACCATACGGGGGTTTCGCGGGCCCGAAAATTCGCCGAACTTTTGAGTGCCCCAATTGCCATCATTGACAACCGATCGCCTGAAGACGCTACGACGGTTCCCGAATCAGTTATTGGCAGTGTTAAAGGTAAGCGGGCGATTATCGTCGATGACATGATCGATACCGCATTTAAACTCACGATTGCGGCTGAAACTTTAAAGAAGGCTGGCACAACCGACGTCTTTGCGATTGCGACTCATGCCGTCTTTTCAGGGGATGCCCAACAGCGGCTTCAGGATTCACCAATCAAAAAAGTTATTGTGACAGATTCAATTAGTATTTCAAAAGCTGATCAATTTGAAAAATTGGAGGTTGTCTCTGTGGGTCAATTATTTGGTGAGGCCATTAATTTGATTCACAATCACAAATCCGTTGGTAAGCTGTTTGGAAGATAAAATATTTTACGAGGTGGTTTAATTTATGTATAAGGCAAATGACGATCGTTATGAAAACGCAGTGGTACGCAGAGCAGGAAATTCTGGGCTCCAACTGCCGGCACTATCATTCGGATTGTGGCATAGTTTTGGCGATGACGCCAACTATGGCGACAGTGAAAAAGTCATTTTGAAGGCCTTTGATTTAGGAATCTTTAGTTTTGATAATGCTTATAATTACGGTCCGAGTGCCGGCGCTGCCGAGCGGATGTTTGGTGAAGTGTATCGTGCCAACCTTAAGCCGTACCGTGATGAATTGGTCATCACCACTAAAGCAGGATTTAATATGTGGCCTGGCCCTTATGGTAACTTCTCTTCAAAGAAAACGTTGGTCAACGCCCTTGACGGCAGTTTAAAACGCATGGGCCTGGATTATGTGGACATCTATTACAGCCACCGGTTCGATCCCAATACCAGTCTTGAAGAAACTGCCGAAGCGCTCGATGAAATTGTCCGCTCCGGAAAAGCCCTTTACATTGGGATTTCTAACTATAACGCAGCCCAAACCGCCGAAATTATTAAGTACTTCAAGGAATTCCATACGCCGTTTGTTGTCAACCAGGCATCGTATAATATGCTTAACCGCGGTATCGAAGCCGATGGCTTGTTGAAGACCCTTAGTCAAAACAACAAGGCATTGGTTGCATATGGGCCACTGGCTGAAGGCTTGCTGACTGACAAATATCTAAACGGGATGGATGATGATGTCAAAATTCATTGGAGTAATGAATTTGTGATTAAGCATGGCAAAGATGAGTTGGTTAAGAAGTTAAATGAACTCAATGACATGGCCAAGAATCGTAATCAAAATCTGGCTCAGATGTCGTTGGCTTGGCTTTTGCATGATCCAACGGTTGCCAGTGTGGTTACTGGTGCTTCTAAGATTAATCATTTGGAAGACAATCTAAAAGCATTGGAGAATCTTGACTTTACTTCAGATGAATTAGCGCAAATTGATAAAATCGTTAAAGAATAATTGCTAAACTGCAAATAGCTTGTTTAAAATAAGCATTAAATTGGGATTAAACCGGTTTAATGCTTTTTATTTGGTATAATTTAACTAAAGACATTTGTCTGTGAATGGAGAATAATTATGACAAAGAAAGTGACAATTACTGATTTGGCTGCCCGTGCCCAAGTTTCAGTGACAACGGTTTCACAAATCCTTAATGGCAAAGCGGCCCGTTTCAGCAGCAAAACCGTCGAAAAAGTGAAGCAATTACAGAAGGAAATGGGCTACGTTCCTGATTTTAATGCGCAAAGTCTCATTCGTAAAAGCGGTCGAACAATTGGTGTGATCATCCCGAACATCAATAACCCGTTTTTTAGTCGATTTTTGCTTGGAATTGAGTCAGAGGCAATTAAGCAGGATTATGTGCCCCTTATTTTCGGTTCTAACAACAGCCAATCCCAGGAGACACACTATCTCTTTGAATCCGTTAGAAGGGCCGCAGACGGCATGATAATCGCTTCAGCGGTGTCTGATATTAATTACATTGATAATATTTTAAATCAAAACGGGATTCCCTATCTTTTGATTGACCAGGCACCCGTGGTTAAAGGCGACCGGGTCGATGCTAATAACCAAAAGGGCGGTGCGCTGCTAGCCGACTACCTGATCAAGAATGGCCATAGAGATGTGGCGGTCATTTGTGCCACCAAGCCAACGCTTAATTTGCAGGAACGATTACAGGGATTCCTGGCGACTTATCAAGCTAACGGGACACCAATTCCGACCAACCGAATTGTAACAACAGACATGACCAAGAAGGGCGGCTATTTGGCCACCAAAGCTGCCTTAGCCACCGATCCAAGTGCCATCTTTGGGATTAATGACGAAGTCGCTATTGGTGTTTATCGTGGGCTTGAGGAAGCCGGTTTAAAGATTCCGACCGACATTTCAGTTGTTGGCTATGATGATATTGATTTGGGTGAGTATGTTTCGCCCAAATTGACCACCATTCACCAGCCTGCTTTTGAAATGGGAATCAACGCGGCTCAAATGATCATCAAGCGAATCGAAAATCACAGCGAGCCAATCCAGCAGGTTTCACTGCCGGTATCTTTAGTGGAACGACAGAGTGTTCAAGCAATTAAATAAAGGGAGTAGTTGTTAAATTTGAGAAAATTTGATAGAATTTAGTTAAAGGTTTTAACACACTATACTAAGGGATTTAGAGGAGCTTATTATGACAAATAAAGTGGTTGTGCTTGGAAGTCTAAACGTTGATACAACATTGCACATTGACCAGATGCCAAAGCCGGGGGAAACGATTAGTGCCAAAAGTAAAACTAACTCAGCGGGTGGTAAAGGTGCCAATCAAGCGGTTGCGGCTGCCCGTTCTGGTGCAACAACCAGTTTCATTGGTCAAGTGGGCGATGACTCAAACGGCGTTTTTATGATTGATGCCTTAAAACTTGATGGCATTAATACAGCTCACGTGGGCATTAGTCAAGATGAGGGGACTGGATCTGCGGTCATTCTTTTGGACAGTCAAGGCCAAAACAGTATCATGGTTTATGGGGGCGCTAATCAAGCGATGAAAACCGAAATGATTGCTGAAAGCCAAGCACTCATCGAAAGTGCCGATGTTTTGATTTCCGAATTTGAAACGCCTCAAGAAGTTACTTACGAAGCGTTCAAGCTGGCGAAACAGCATGGCGTTACCACGATTCTAAATCCCGCCCCAGCCTCCAAAATTATCTATGGGTTACTTGAAGTGACTGATTTGATTGTTCCGAACGAAACTGAAAGTGCCACATTGACGGGTATCAAAGTCAACGATACTGATTCAATGGATCAAAATGCTGCTAAATTCAGTGAGATGGGCATTGAGAATTTAATTATTACGGTAGGCGATCGGGGAGCTTATTACCATACCCCAACCGGCAGCGGATTTGTACCCGCCTTCAAAGTAAAGGCTCAGGATACAACCGCAGCCGGGGATACTTTTATTGGGGCTTTTAGTTCGCAAATTGATAAAGATTTGACAAATATTGAAGAAGCTCTGATTTACGCCCAAAAGGCGTCTTCCCTTACCGTCCAACGTTTGGGGGCTTTACCTTCCATTCCAACAGCAGAAGAAATTAAAGCAGAATACAATTAATATTATCCAAATCATTAGTTTAACTTTGGTGAGAGAAGTGTTTTCTGGCTGGGTGTTGCTTTCTTGGATTTTATCTGGTAGTATATCCAGACGTTAGCAGGAAATGTTAAAAAATTGATAACATTCCCGTGTTAGAATCCAGTGTTGATAAATTGAAATTCAAATTCAATGTTCAAAGGAGTTTATAGCTATGAGTAATAAGTTAGAAATTCTGAGAGAATACCAAAAGGCATCCTCGAAGCTTGATCAATTAAAGTCTGAAGAAGCGGACAAAATCAAGTCTACCCCAGTGAATACGAGTTCTACTGAAGTAATCACACCACAGTTTGGAAACGAAATGACGCATTTGAATCAAGAATGTATGCAGCTCAACATGATCTTAGAAGCAATGGATGCTTCTGAAGACTAGATTGTGTGTTAACGGGATCGTCTAAGGACGGTGCCGTTTTTTTAGAGTGGGACTTAAAGCGGTTAGTTTCCAGAATATAAGCCAGCAATCTGAATATCCGGGGTTTTGGATATTCAGATTGCTGGCTTATATGGCCGGAAACTGCTTTAATTCCCACGTTTCAGTAAGATGATAGTCGAAATGATCAAGGACGGGTGAGGCGACAACTATTTTTGTCTCACCTTCTTTTTATCATCACGTGTTCCACTGAACGCAAAAATAAGGCAGGTAGCGGTGAAGACACTCATCGTTATCTGCCTTATTTGGCGTTCAATTGAAGTTTTCGTGTTTTATGGGGGAGTGTGGTCCGTGAACAGCCAACCGGCTTTAGAAGTTGTCTGATAGTAAGGCCACAGACACCGCAATCTTCATCTGATTTCTTCCCTGTAATTTTGACAGCCAGTTTTCAGGAAAGGTCACCGGCGCAAACAGCAGCGATGCCAGCATCGAAGTAATCGAGCCGATAGTATCCGCATTACTGCCAAGATTGACCGCTTTTGACACGGCAACGTTATATTGTTCCGAATTCATTAGGCACCAAAAAACGGCGTTGAGGGTCGCAATCACGTCACTTGATGGCCTTAGTTTGGTGCTTGACTGTCGCAGGAAGTGAGACTCCTCTAATTGCTCAAAAAACGGCACCTGAGCGGCGTACTGATCTTTTGAACGGTAATAGTCCAGTGCTTCCTTAACCGCTCTCAGCATGGCGTATTTATTCGGATTTTGAATCAATCGAATAATGACATTGGTCAAAATCCCAGAGCCAATAAAAGTTTTGGGGGTTCGGTTGGTCGTGGCAGTGTAGTCATGAATTATATCGGCGACGGTTTCATTGAATGTGTACTGTTGGTTCTTTGTTAAAATGTAAAACGCCAATGGCATCAGTCGCTTAAGCGCGGTGTTGTCATTATCAGAATCGAGTGTGCCGCCGCATAGGACCGGCGTGGTTCCCTTATCGAAGCGTTCAATTGCGGCTTTTGAGGTATTATCCACATCATATGCGTTGTTGAAGGGGGTGTAATCACCGAAATGATACCATTGCGAATAACGGGTCATCAGGTCATACAGGTTATATCCAAAGGTTAAACTAACCAAAGAGGCAATTGACAGAGAGGTATCATCAGACCACGTGCCGGCTGGAATTTGATTTGTCCGGTGTTCGACCATCTCATGAATTGGGTCATCGAAGGGATTTGGACGTGTATCGTGTTGAATCGGGTATCCAAGCGCGTCACCCAGAGCAACTGCTGTTAATGATTGGAATAAAAGGGAGCTGGTTGAATACATAGAATTACCTCGTCGTTAGTTTTTCGCGATACTGAAACTTATCGGACCCAAAACGGATATTTGATCGTGTTGAGCTTCAGATTATAGGACCGCGCACCAAGCTCTTCACCATCAATTTGACCTAGCCGATTACCATTTGTTTTGATAAACAGCTCTTTTTCATGATAATGATGAATAAATTTAAGTCGTAAGTGCCTCTTTAAAAATATCATAGATATAAATAAAATCAATTGCCAAAGGCTCGGTTTTTCGACTACGACCAAATCAAGATGGTCATCAAATACTGATGCAGTGGGCACGATGTTGATGCCACCCCCAAAATAAGGAATATCTGTTGTGGTTAATAAAAATACGTTATCAAATGTCACTTCAGGCACATTTGCTGGTTGGATTTCGGCGTGGAATCCTTGAAAATGGATGATGACGTTTAATATAGCCGCCATGTATGAAAACTTCCCGAAGAATTGGTGGGTTTTTAATGAAGATTTATTTGCCAGGTGAACAACGGTCGCGTCAAAGCCGATCCCCAGATTGTTGGTAAAGAAGCCTTCCAAATGATGATCGAGGTCAACATAGTGACCCACGTTGATGATCTTGGAAGTTGCGCCACTTAAAATGTCAGCGAGCGCGTTTTCCCACTTTAAGGGGATCTTCAATCCGCGGGCGAAGTCGTTTCCCGAACCCACTGGTAGAAAGGCAGTTGGCACTTGATGGTCGTGGGGATGGGCTTGGTAGTATCGCTGACACCCCAAGAGTGTTTCGTGAAGGGTGCCATCGCCGCCAGCAGCAATCAGCACGGCATCAGCTGGACTAGTGGTATCAAGCTCATCGAGAATCTGTTCGGACAGTTCAATCGCATGGTTAGGGTAGGCGGTGTACAGTGTTTGATAATCCGCATGCGAAGCGGCCAGCTGCCTTTGAATAGCTGGCCATACTTTCTTGGCATTATCACCACCCGCATGTAAATTAATAATGATGAAATATTTCATTGGCGAATGGGCTCCCAACTTAGATGGTTTTACGTAAAAAACTTGAGAATCGAATATGGCTATCCGCTTCTCAAGTTTTCTAATGAGTTTCGTTCAGTTTGGTTATTCCTTACCATTCATGATTAACATCGGTAAAATCATTGGATGTCTTTCGGTCTTGTTGTAAAGAAATTCTTGAAGGTCATCAATAATTGCATTTCTAATTGAAGACTCAGTTGCCTTCTTTGCCAGCATTGATTTTCGAATGGTCTTAAAGACTCGGCGTCTTCCTTCATCCAAGAGCTCACCGGATTCTCGCATGTAAACGAAGCCACGGGACAAGATATCTGGACCGGATTGGATTTCCTGGTTGGTGAGGTTAATCGTTGCGACGACCACAACAATGCCTTCTTCAGAAAGCAGTTGACGGTCGCGTAAGACAACGTTACCAACGTCACCGATGCCACTGCCGTCAATATAAACATCCCCGGCAGTGAAGTGACCGGCCATCCGAGCGCTATCTTTTGAAAGGGCAAGCACATCACCATTTTGCATGATAAAGCTGTGATCAAGCGGCACGCCACATTGTTCAGCAAGTTCCGTATGAATCTTCAGCATTCTGTACTCACCATGAATCGGCATGAAGAACTTTGGCTTCATCAAGCGCAGCATTAACTTCTGTTCTTCTTGGCCACCATGTCCGGAAGTATGAATGTTGTTCACACGACCATGAATGACATTAGCGCCAGCTTCTTCAAGCTTATTGATAACACTGTTAACGCTGGTTGTGTTACCAGGAATTGGATTACTTGAAAAGATAACCGTATCGCCAGGCTGAATGGAAATCTGACGGTGAGTACCGTTGGCAATCCTTGAGAGGGCGGCCATTGGTTCACCTTGAGAGCCTGTACACAGGATCAAAGTTTTGTTAGCCGGTAGAGACTGCAGTTCATGAGCGTCAACAAAAGCGTCGTCCGGGATATCAAGGTAGCCCAGTTCACGACCATTGACAATTGCTGCATCCATGCTTCGACCAAAGACGGCAATTTTGCGTCCATGTGCCATGGCATTATCGCAGGCGGTTTTAATCCGAGAAATGTTGGAGGCAAAAGTTGCAAAAATGATTCTGTCTTCAATATTATCAAAAATGTGGGCAATCGAAGTGCCAACCCATTTTTCAGACTTGGTCCAAATTGGCTTTTCGGCGTTGGTGCTGTCAGACATCAAACAAAGGACGCCTTCTGCACCCAGTCGGGCCATTTCTTGAAGATCAGGCGGCTGATTGGTGACAGGTGTGAGGTCGAACTTGTAATCACCAGTTTCCACGATCACGCCCACCGGTGTGTGAACGGCAATCCCAACCGTATCAGGAATCGAGTGGGTGGTTCTGAAGAATGAAACTTTCATTTTTCGGAACTTCAGAACCGACTTGTCACTAATTTCGTGCAATTCCACGGAATTTAACAAACCGTGTTCTTCTAATTTATTCTTAATCAGTGCCATCGCAAGTGGTCCGGCATAAATAGGGACATTTAAAACTTTCATCAAATATGGCACACCACCGATATGGTCTTCGTGACCATGGGTGATGACCAAAGCTTTGATCTTATCCTTATTTTCAACCAGATACTGGTAGTCTGGAATGACATAATCGACACCCAGGAGATCATCTTCGGGAAATTTAATTCCCGCATCAATCAGGATAATCTCATCCTGAAATTGGATCCCGTAAGTGTTCTTACCGATTTCACCCAAACCACCAACGCCATAGATAGCTGCTTCGTTATTCTTGACGTTTAGTTTTTTCATTTATTATTAAACTCCGTTACTTTGTAATCAGGATTACTTTGCTCATACTCCAAATGCTTTCCTTGGAGGGGTTCGATGAATTCAATATCGTAATCGGTATTGTCTTCAACTAACGCGTGAGCTTCAACCTCTGTGTCGGCCTCAACATAGAGAGAATGAGTCGTTTCCCGGCGAGGACTTTCCTTCTTGCTGGGTTGATATAAAACCTTCCAAATCATAAAAAAACTCCTTTAAAATTAAACAATTTTTTTGCAGAAGCACGAGGCTTCTTTACGGACAAGTGGTTGTGAAAACACAACTAATAACGATATTCTACCATAATCTAAAAAATAAGTATATAAACATGAAAGTAATCAACTCGCACCATTGCATGGTAAAATTAACCCAATGAAAAGAAATGGGGCTCAGTTATGAACATCGATTTGATTATTCAAATTATCATCGGGTTGGTTGCGGCTTTTGCTGTTTACAATTTGATTCATTATATCTTTGTAACGAGACCTGGCAGAAAACGGCTCGCATTGGCCCAGCGGATTACCAATGAAGCAGTGAAAACGGCTGTTAATAAGCTGGTTGAACAAAAGATCATCTTACCGTTTGATGAAAGTGATTTTAAATCTGAAGATATCGCCGAGGTATGGGGAAGAGGCGTCATGGCCTTTGAATACCACCTGCCAAAGGCGACGATTGAAAGCCCAATCTCTGAGTTTAGAAAGGCTTTGGCGGGTACGCTTGAGCAATATGGTGATAATCATCATATGCACGCACATACTGAGCAGGCTGATCGGCCGGCCTTCATCGTGACGGATGTCTGGCAATTGGCTGATCGGGTGCATTTTGATGTTGCTTATCTGGTGAACGTGACGACGATTGAATATGTGGATGATTTGAAGCGGCTTCATTAGCAATCATCGGCTAGTCAGTGTGATTGGCTTTTCGATACTGCTGGGCCAATCGCTTGCGCACGTTGATGATTGCCAAAAGATTGTGATCCACAGGTGGCGAATAGAGATTTTCAACAGCGACGAGCTTGGCAATCAGGGTCAAGCCCTTTTTTTCGCCGCCAAAATAAAGCTCCCAGATTGCTGTGATCAATTGTTGCTGGAGTCGGCCAGCCCAACTTAAGTCTAAAGTATTGAGCCGGCTAACTTTAGTTAAGATTTCTTTTGCCGAATGATATTGGGCTAGGTTGAGGTCGATTTGAAAAAGAGAAAGGTACAGATCCATTAATTCATCGGCGATGTGAAAGGGGTCGTCCACCGCACCAAGGTATTTTTGGCAGTTGTTCTCGAATCTTTCAACAATTTCTGGAATCAATTTTTCTTGATGACGACTGACCGCAATTGGCAGTAGAATTTGGGCTTTCCTAATTTCCTCAAGCGTCCAAGTCTTTGACGCAAAAAGGGTGTCCCACAGATTTTTCATTGCTGGTGTGACGGTGAACGTTTTTGAATAATAAGTGACGACCAATATTTGACCCATCGCAGCGACCGATTTGTAACTGAGGTTGCTGCGCTTTTTGGTTTCATCGATAATTCGGCCCATCGTTTGAAGGTCGTGGCCGTTATATGCGCGTAGTAAGCGCCTTCTTAGTGAGGTTGCAGCAGGCTCTTGATAGTCGTTTTGAATAAAACGGAATTCATTGGGCGAAATGGACAGATTATCTAAAATCTTGAATAATTTAGCCGCACTGATATCATTTTCACCATTTTCAAATCGATGGGCAAATGATCGTGACATCACGCCTGAGTACACTTCGCTTTGAGTGAAGCCTTTAATTTGTCGAATCATTTTAACCGTTTGACCAATTGTTTTCATAAGGCCCTCCCACGTGGCATATATGCAACATATTTTACATCTATCCCTTTAATATTGGTAGTAGCATCCAGGTAATCAAAATTAAAGCGGGTGCTGACAATGGAAATTAGTGATCACGAGTCAAATATGCAGGTTTTAAAAGATGTATCAAGTAACTTCATCAGTACTTTTTGTGGCGACATGTTTTCATTCGCGCTGGGGCTTATGTTGCTGCGGGCGACGGGGATGTCTTTAAGCTTTGGATTATCAATGATTATTATGCCGATTGTGACTTTGATCGGGTTAGTGCCAATTGGTAATGTGGTAGATACTTATCCGCACGAGCGGATTTTGATTATCAGTTTGGTTGTTCGGATCGTTGCATTATCCGTGTACGCAGCCACGGTTGGCCGCTTTACCGGCGTCGGGAAATTGATTCCAACAATTGGGTGTCTGATTATCAATTACGCATCGGTCAATCTCTCAAATTCCGGTTATCTTGCTTCAGTCCATGAATTAGTCAATGATGCTCACATCCAAAAATTGAACTCTCTGAGTCAATCTTCAGCCTCATTTGCCTCAACATTCTCCCCCATAGTGGCTGCCGGATTATATGCGTTAGTCGGTTTTAATCTATTCATCATCTTTCAGCTGATGGCGCATCTAATCGCACTGGGAATTCTCTTGACCATGAACCTCCATTATGTACATCCAAATCAAGTAAGTAAGGCCCCACAAGAATCTCAGTGGGCAAAATTTAAACTGGGATTGGATTATTTGATGACGCAAGCCTTTTTACGATACCTCATTTGTATTGCGCTGTTTTTGAATTTCATTTTTGCCGTTATCAATGTTGGCTTACCGTATATCGTCGTGGAACATCTGCACTTGGGGAATGTGACGCTTGGAATTTTGAATTCCGCTGATGCCCTTGGCATGTTGATTGGGAATTTGGTCATTAGCGTCTCGCCAGAATTGCGACATTTGGCAAAAATATTGACCATCACCATGATCATCATTGGGACAGGATTGATGGGTGTCGGGACGTTGTTGATGGTTGCTTTTGACAAATTGATGGTTCAATTGGTGGGGTCTTTGATGTTGTTTTCGGTAGGGATGTCACTGGCCTTTATGAACACGCCTTTTGGCATTTACATGCAAAAAACCGTTCCGACTGAACTAATGGGCAGGGTATCGTCCACCGAAATGTCTTTGAATATGATGTCAATTTCCTTAGGAACCGTCTTTTATTCATTTATTTTCCAACTCATTCCAAACGGAAGTGTCTTCATTGTGTCTGGAATCATTTTGGTTGCTGTCACTGGGTTGACGATGCCAAGCTTTATGCATATTCAAATGCCGACTAGCGATCAAGACCCCAAAAGAGCCGATCTTCAACATCGGTAGTTTTAAATCAATTGGTAATATGTCTATAAGTAAAACGGTTTGTTACAAAACCAATGAAAAGGAGGCATTGACTTACAAAAAGTTCATTCGTTATTCGTTCACAAGGCATGACCAAACTGCTGTGGCAAGGCGGACACCAATGTTGGCAAAATCGGTTGAATCAAAAAAGCCGGGCATGAAGTGAACCCTGCAAGTTGGACACTTTAATTTAGGCAACTTTTCCTAAGGCAAGATTCCGATATTTAATCGGCGTCTTGCCTTTTAATTTATGCCTTATTCGATATTGGTTGTAATATACAATCCACGCCTTCATGGCTTTAATCAATTCCTGTTTGGTTTGATAATGATGATCATAATACAATTCAGCTTTCATGGTATGAAAGAAGCTCTCCATTGATGCATTGTCTAAGCAGGTTGCCCGGCGTGACATGCTTTGGAAAATATGATGCTTCTTTAGTGTCTGGCGCCATGTATTTGTTTGATATTGGATGCCTTGGTCACTATGAACGGTCATGCGGTAGCTAAGCACGGGCCGCTTATTAATTAGCTCGATTAATGGTTTCATCACAAAATCAGTAGTCGGGTGATCGCTAATATTATAACTAACGATCTCACCAGAACACAGATCTTTAATTGGCGAAAGATAAACCCTTTTGTCCTGGCTCATATTACCATAGCGATACTCACTCACATCAGTTACCATTTTCTGATAAGGACGATCAGTGTTAAACCGTCGGTTTAACCGATTCATAGCCTTCTTACCTTGGGGGCCAATCGATGAATCATATTTACGGGTTTGACGATTATACATTAGTGACGATAGCCCATTTTCACTCATCAGACGGCTAACTCGTTTGTGATTAGCCTTGATTCCACGGTGGTGTAGTTCATCGGTTACTGGTCGATATCCATAGCCGGGATTCTGTTGTTTGATGTCTTTAATGACTTGGAGTAATTCTTGATTATCTTTAGCTTCATGACGGTGTGCTTGGTAATAGAACGTACTCCGCTTAATGGTGGCGTATGGCAAAATCTCCGTTAAGCTAAATCCGAATTCGTGCCTTAGTTCTTGGATGATTTGATATTCTTCTTTGACTGTCCGCGACGTTGAACTAAGGCTTCGAGTTTTTTTAGATATTCGTTCTCCACTTTCAAAGCCCGATTATCAGCCTTCAAGCGCTCTAACTCTGATAACTGTTTCCTAGCTTGGTGATTATGGTTAGTCATCATGTGGTTTGCCCGTCCTCTTCTGGTAAACAAGGCCTCAATACCACGTTCTTTAAGCTTCCTCTGCCAATTAGCGATGGTCCCGGGATTACTAATATCAAATTGGAGTGCTGTTTGTGGATACGAGGCTTTGTGTTGTTTTTTCCAGTTTAAGACTTTTAGCTTAAAATCACCATCATAATCAAATTTTGGTGAACGAATTTCTAGGCCTTGAATACCATATTTTCGATAACGAGCAACCCATGTCTGCACAGATATTTTCCCTTTAATGCCTAATCTTCGGGCAATAGTCGGTGAACCGATTCCAGCTAAATACATTTGAACAGCTTTAAGTTTAACTTCAAAACTAAATTTAGTCATAGTAAAACCCCCATAGTTAGAATTTTTCATCCAACTATGGGGGTTCACTTCAGCAAAGTTTTGAGTTTGCTCGGCTTTTTAAATTGATTAGATTAGTTGAGACCCTTTTTGTTGATGTGTGAGCGGCTCATCTGCGGCACGCTAGTACACAAAGATCTCATCATCCGTTTTGGCATATGGATTATCTTTATTAATGTGATCATAAAAGAGGGTTCCATGAAGATGATCGATTTCATGCTGACAGACGATTGCCGGATAATTTTTCAGCCGAACTTTGTGTTCTTTGCCGTCAACGTCTTGATACTTCAAGGTAATTCTTGCTGCTCGAGGGACGTAGCCGGGGATGTCCTTATCAACGGACAGGCAGCCCTCGCCCTCGGTTAATGCACCGCGCTGAACGGAATTCGAAACAATCACCGGGTTAATAATGACGTCTTTGAAAACCGGTTCATCTTTTTCATCTTCGTCTTCGCTTGGTACTAGTACCGAGGCCATCATTTCAGAGATGCCAACCTGTGGGGCAGCTAAGCCGACACCGGCCCGTAGGCCTAACTTTTCACATTGCTCTGGATCTTGGCTGACTTCCAGATATTCCATCAGATCATGAGCCAGCTGTTTATCTTCTTTGCTCAAGGGAAATTTAACCTTTTGAGCTTGTTCGCGGAGAACTGGGTCCCCATCTCGTACAATATCCTTCATTAAAAACACACTAAAGACCTCCGAAAATATTTTAAGCATTAATTGAATAACTTCTATTCTAACTTAATTTTAACAAAAAAACACTATTCACAAAGTTGGTGAATTTTCACAAACTATACTCCCGCAAGCGGTTTCAAACCGAATTTTGTCAAGTGAAAATTATATTCAAAAAAGTTGGTTTCATCACAATGCAAGGGCTTGCAAACGTCGCTGAAAAATGCTAAATTTAACCTGTGGTTTAGAAGTGATCAGTTAGTGCATCACGAGTCTAGCTTTACAGGAAAGGAAAGTGTTATCTATGGCAGCAAAGAGTAAGCATGTTGTTGATTTTGCCAAGATCAAATCAACGATGAGCGATCCATATAAGAAACCGGTTCAGGTTATTGATGAAAACGGTAAAATAGTTAATCAAGAATTATTTGACCAATTCAGCGATGACGAACTAGTTACTCTGATGGAAAAGATGGTTTGGGAACGTGCATTGCATGAACAAACAATGAACTTTTCACGTCAGGGTCGATTAGGTTTCTATGCTCCTACTTACGGTGAGGAAGCCTCAGAGATGGGGATTGCCCACGCAATGAAGAAACAAGACTACCTATTCCCAGCATATCGTGATTTACCACAATTAATCCAACACGGTGCAACCGTTAAAGAGGGTTACTTATGGTCAAAAGGTCACTACCAAGCTTATGACTACGTACGACGCGGTGTACGTGCATTTATCCCACAAATTATTATTGGTGCTCAGTATGTTCAATCAGCTGGTGCAGCACTTGGAATCAAGAAGAACGGCGAGAAGGATACCGTTGCTTACACATTTACCGGTGATGGTGGTACTTCACAGGGTGACTTCTATGAAGGAATCAACTTTGCTAGTTCATTCCAGGCTCCAGAAGTATTCTTTGTTCAAAACAACGGTTGGGCAATTTCAGTTCCACGGAAGACTCAGACCGCCGCTGAAACCCTTGCACAAAAGGGTGTTGCTTCCGGCGTTCCTGGTGTTCAAGTTGATGGGATGGATATTCTGGCAACTTACTTGGTTGCAAAAGAAGCGCGTGACTTTGTTGTTGCCGGCAATGGTCCAGCATTAGTTGAAACCTTGACTTATCGTTTCGGTGCCCACAGTTCAGCTGGTGATGATCCTAGTCGTTACCGAACTAAGGAACAAGAAAAACCATGGTTTGACCGAGACCCACTAATTCGTCTGAGAAAAGTTTTGACTGACAAGAAGCTTTGGGATCAAGACAAAGAAGACAAATTAGTTGCTCAATACAAAGATGAATTTAAGGACGCAATGAAAGATGCCGAAGCTGCTCCTAAGCAAAAGGTTAGCGACTTCTTGAAGAACACATTTGAAGTTCCAACCCCAGACGTAGCAGCTGACATTAAGAAATACGAAGCAAAGGAGTCGAAGTAATCATGGCTAAAATGACATATATTAAAGCAATTACCAACGGACTTGACCAAGTATTACAAGACGATCCCAAGACTCTGATTTTTGGTGAAGATGTTGGTAAAAATGGTGGTGTGTTCCGGACAACTGAAGGCCTTCAAGATAAATATGGCGAAGACCGAGTATTTGATACCCCACTTGCTGAATCAGGAATTTTAGGAATGTCAATCGGACTTGCATTAACCGGCTGGCGTCCAATCCCAGAAATTCAATTTATGGGATTCACAATGGAAGCTGTTGATTCTGTTGGCGGTCAAATGTCACGTAACCGATTCCGTTTCTCAGGCGACGTTACAATGCCAATCACAATCAGAACCCCATTTGGTGGTGGTACCCATACTGCCGAACTTCACGGTGACTCACTAGAAAACTTATTCATTGGCATTCCAGGATTGCGAGTTGTAACACCTGCAAATCCTTATGATGCTAAAGGAATGGTCATCTCCGCCGTTGAAAATAACGATCCAGTATTATTCATGGAAAACCTGAAGCTTTATCGTTCAATGAAGGATGAAGTGCCAGACGGTCATTATACTGTTCCCCTAGACAAGGCCAATGTTGTTCGTGAAGGATCTGACATTACCGTTGTTGCTTACAGTGCCGAAGTTAACGAAGCACTAAAAGTGGCAGATAAATTAGAAAAAGAGAACATCTCAGTTGAAGTGATCGACTTACGTTCATTATCACCAATTGATGATGAAACAATCTTTGCTTCAATCGACAAGACTCACAAAGTAGTGATTGCCCAAGAAGCACAAAAGATGGCTGGTGCCGGAGCAAAAGTTGCTTCAGACATTGCTGAAAACGACATTATGTCATTGGATGCACCAATTGGCCGTGTTTCTGCTCCTGACAGTATCTTCCCATTTGCTATGGCTGAAAATGATTGGCTTCCAAATGCTGATGATATCGAAGCTAAAGTACGAGAAATTTTGAACTACTAAAATTCTAATTTGTTACAGAAAGGAAGTTAGATCCCATGGCTTATAAGTTTAAACTACCAGAGATGGGAGAAGGAATTACTGAAGGTGAAATCGCTACCTGGGATGTTAAAGTTGGCGATACCGTCAAGGAAGACGATCCGTTAGTTGAAATTCAAAACGACAAGTCTGTCCAAGAAATGCCATCTCCAGTTGCCGGAACCATTAAGAGTATTGAAAAGCAGGAAGGAGAAACTGCTGAAAAGGGTGACGTCTTAGTTGTCATTGACGATGGTTCTCCTGATGAGCCTGACGATGCCGCTCCAGCCGCACCTGCAAAGGAAGAAGCCGCACCTGCTCCTGCTAAAGAAGAAGCACCTGCACCAGCTGCCGCACCAGCACCTGCCGCTGCTCCAGCCGTAGTAACTGCTGCTCCAGCTGCTTCAAATCCAAACGCAATCGTGAAAGCAATGCCATCTGTTCGTCAATATGCACGTGACAAGGGTGTTGACATCACTGCTGTTCCTGCTACTGGAAATCACGGTCAGATAACTAAAGCTGACATTGATAACTTTAATCCAGCTGCCGCTCCTGCTGCACCGGCTGCCGCTGCACCCGCAGCTGCTCCTGCTGGCGAAGCAAAGGCTGCTGCCGGACAAGCTATCAAGCCTTGGAAGTCCGATCAGCCAGACCTTGAAACACGTGAACCAATGTCACCAATGCGTAAGATCATTGCTAAATCAATGCGGACATCTAAGGATATTGCCCCTCACGTAACGTCATTTGACGATGTTGAAGTCAGTGCTTTAATGGCTAACCGTAAGAAGTACAAACAAGCAGCTGCCGACCAAGATATTCATCTGACATTCTTACCTTACATTGTTAAGGCATTGGTTGCCGTTATGAAGAAATATCCTGAGTTCAATGCTTCGATTGATGACACCACTCAAGAAATTGTTTACAAGCACTACTTCAATGTTGGTATTGCAACCAACACTGACCATGGTCTGTATGTGCCAAACATCAAGAATGCCGATTCCAAGGGTATGTTTGAGATTGCCAAAGAAATTACTGATAACACCCAAGCCGCATATGACAACAAACTTGGTCCGGATACAATGAAGGGTGGTTCAATTACCATCAGTAACGTTGGTTCGATTGGCGGTGGCTGGTTCACACCAGTTATTAACCAACCTGAAGTTGCTATCTTAGGTGTTGGTAAGATTGCTAAGGAACCATATGTTGATCCAGAAGATAGTGAAATTAAAGTCGGCAACATGCTGAAACTTTCATTGAGCTACGATCACAGATTAATCGATGGTGCCCTTGCACAAAATGCTTTGAATTACATGAATCAATTGCTTCATGATCCAGCAATGCTGTTGATGGAAGGATGATCGAATAATGGCTGATGTTGAAAAGAAAGAAACAGTAATTATCGGAGCTGGCCCTGGTGGCTACGTTGCCGCAATCCGTGCATCCGAATTAGGACAAAAAGTAACCCTGATTGAAAAATCAGATACACTTGGCGGTGTTTGTTTAAACGTTGGTTGTGTTCCTTCCAAAGCTTTGATCGCTGCTGGGCATCGTCTCCAAGAAGCTAACGATGCTTCGACGTATGGGATTACAACTCAACCAGCTACAATCGATTTTGCTAAAACCCAGGAATGGAAGCAAAAGAAGGTTGTTGATCGAATGACCAGTGGTGTTAAGATGCTTCTGAACAAGCATAAGGTTGAAGTCATTCATGGTGAAGCCGTTCTTGACAGTGATACTCAATTAAGAGTAATGCCAACCGGACCGCAACAATTTATGAGTGCTGATACTGGAACCACTATTCAGTTTGATAACTTAATCATCGCCAGTGGATCCCACCCAATTGAAATCCCTGGTTTCAAGTTTGACGGTCGAGTTGTTGACTCAACCGGCGGCTTGAACCTGCCAGAAATTCCAAAAGAATTTGTCGTTATCGGTGGTGGTTACGTTGGAACCGAATTAGCTGGTGCATATGCTAACTTGGGTGCTCACGTTACAATCATTGAAGGACTGGATTCAATCTTGAATGGATTCTCCAAAGACATGGTTTCATTAGTTGTTAAGAACTTGAAGAAGAAGGGCGTTGATATCCATACCAGTGCTAAGGCAATTTCTTCAAGTCAAGATGACAACAGTGTGTCTGTTACCTATGAAGAAGATGGCAAACAGACAACCATTAAAGCAGATTACTGCATGGTCACTGTTGGCCGTCGTCCCAACACTGATGACCTTGGTTTGGAATACACCAAGGTTAAGTTGGACGATCATGGAATTGTTCAAACTAATATCCAAGGCAGAACCGATTCTGAACATATCTTTGCAATTGGTGATATTGCTTCAGGTCCTGCATTGGCTCATAAGGCATTCTTCCAAGGCAAAGTTGCTGCTGGGGCAATTTCTGGTAAGAACACTGCTAATGACTATGTTGGCGTTCCTGCAGTCTGCTTCTCAGACCCAGAAATTGCTGTCGTTGGGATGACACAAGCACAAGCCAAAGATAAGGACATTGAAGTTTCAACTTCGAAGTTCCCATTTGCAGGTAATGCGCGTGCTGTATCACTTGATCAAGCAGATGGATTTGTTCGGTTGATTTTCACCAAGGATGACAAGACCATTGTTGGTGGCGAAATTGTTGGACCCGGTGCAAGTGATTTAGTTGCTGAATTAAGTTTGGCAGTTAATAGTCACATGAATGTTGAGGACATTGCCCTTACCATTCATCCACATCCAACCTTGAGCGAACCAGTTCAAGAAGCTGCTGATGTTGGATTAGGATTCCCAACCCACATCTAAAAAGTAATTGTTTAATAAATCCGGGTTATCTCGGAACAAAGAGGCTGGGACAAAAGTCCTAGTTAACGCAAAAAAGCTTCGGAAATTTTTCCGAGGCTTTTTTGCATTTTATGTAGCATAGAGAATTCAACTCTGCTATTCTTAAATCGACAAAAACCCAAGGATAGGAGTGAATCTCTATGTACAAACATTATAACAATAATCAAACCAATTTAACATTACCACTGGAAATTTCAATGTCAGAAACGCATATTGTCCGTGCCATTAGCGCATTTGTGGACACGA
>NZ_BDGB01000040.1 GCF_002157585.1 Lentilactobacillus parakefiri | reverse complement strand
ACCGAAACTTCTTCAGATTCCGGCTCAGAGTACTGTTTGCTTTTCGAGTTCATACAAAAAGAGCTCTAATCACCAAGTGATTAGAACTCCAATATTTTGTTCACCAACAACAGTTGACGAAGAACCCAAAAAAAGCGCTTTGCATAAGCAAAACGCTCGCTGAATGATTAACCCAGCTTGTTGTAGTATTCAACAATCAGTGATTCATCAATATCAGCATCAAGTTCTTCACGTTGTGGAAGACGTACTAATGAGCCTTCAAGCTTGTCTGCATCGAAGCTAACGTATTGTGGACGACCCACAACAGCTTCAACAGCATCCTTGATAACTTGGAGGTCTTTAGACTTCTCACGAACAGAGATTACTTGACCAGGTTGAACTTCATATGATGGAATATCAACACGCTTGCCATCAACAGTGATGTGGCCATGGTTTACTAATTGACGAGCCTGGCGACGAGTAGTAGCCAAACCTAAACGATAAACCATGTTATCCAAACGCTCTTCGAGTAAGATCATGAAGTTAACACCATGCTTACCTTCACGGATCTTGCCGGCACGAACGAACAGGTTACTGAATTGACGTTCAGTAAGTCCGTACATGTAACGAAGCTTTTGCTTTTCGTGTAATTGCAAACCATATTCTGAAAGTTTTGAACGACGGCCTTGACCGTGATCACCAGGAGCATAAGGACGACGAGAGAGTTCTTTACCAGTACCTGATAAAGAGATACCCAAACGACGTGAAATTCTCCAACTTGGACCTGTATATCTTGACATAAGTAATCCTCCAATATTTTTTTGGAGTAAAATAAGCCGTTGCAGACTTAGTATTCGTGCATGTTGCTTTGCTCTTTCACTCAAGCAGCCGATTGAGTTACTTGCAGAACCAATTGAATGGCAACAACATGTTGACGAGCTTACCGTCTACTGCTGCGTTATTTTACACAATCACCATTGTATAAAGATTTCTACCGTAAGTCAACATGTTTAACAAAGATGTCGGCAAACTCGTTAAGAACCTGTTCATCTTCACTCGAAAAGCGATCGAGGATTGGTGAATCAATATCCAAAACGCCCAGGGCCTGGCCATCTTTGAATAATGGTATAACGAGTTCGGAATTGGAGTTGGCATCGCAAGCGATGTGCCCAGCAAATTGGTGAACGTCGGCAACTCTCAAGGAATGTTTTTGTTTGAGGGCGGTTCCGCAGACACCATCGCCATTCTTGATGTGCATGCAGGCAACATTTCCTTGGAAGGGGCCAAGGATCAGCTCATCATTGGCCGGAACGTAGCGATAAAAGCCAACCCAGTTGATGTCTTCAAGACTCACCTGCAGCAGAGCAGCCGCGTTAGCCATGTTTGAGATCAAATCGGTCTCGTTTTCTAAGAGTGCATCCAGTTGTTGATTCATTAAATTAGTAACATTTTGCATAATTGTTTTCCTCACTTCAAAAATAGTATGGTGAAAGGGACCTACTATGATATAATTCAGATTAGAACACATTGATTGACTATTCATACATATTAAATTGTTTTGGACATTTTTACTACCATAATGTTCAATTATTTATCTTTATTTCTGAAGGATGGGATCGAATGCTTACTTTGTTGATTGGAATTATCGTGTTAGTTGGGGCGGGTTATCTTGGCTTTGTATTTTATCAAAGAAGAACGATCAAGATGGCAACCGATGTTTACGAGAACAAACGGGACTTAAACAAAATTCCGCTGGATGATGAGTTTGCGCTGGCAAAGAAAATGAACTTAACCGGTGAATCTCACAAGAAATATGATCAGTTGTACAACAAGTATCAACACTACAAGAACCAAATGTTGCCCGATATTGATGAGGGGATTGCCGCGGTTAAAGAAGACGGTAAGGGCATTAATTTTTTGAAAACTAAAAGTGATTGGCAGAGTGCTAACCAAGCAATCGCCGATGCGGACGCCACGCTTAAGGAAATTCAAGCGGGGCTTGCTCAGCTATATGACTTAAATAAGCAACATAAATTAGCGCTGGAAGAACTTGAAAAGAAGTACAAACGCTTGCGGGAGGACATTCTCAACAAAAATCAGTCCTTTGGTCCTAGCATTGACAGCTTGGAAAAAATGTTGTCTGACATTGAGGGGACCTTTGACGAGTTCACGCAACTAACCAAGAGCGGCGATCCTAATAGTGCCGAAGCCGTCTTAAGCGACTTGAATCATTCGACTGACAAACTGGAATCTTATATGGGCCGGATTCCCAAGCTATATCAATTACTGTCAAATGAATTTGTCGAACAGGTTAACGAGATCACCAGTGGTTATAAGGAACTTAAAGGCAAACAGTATAATTTTCCAAACGACCATTTCGATGACGCACTTAAAGGAATCTCAGACCAGATTAAAGTTAACATGAATAAGTTGAAGACCCTGGAGATTGATTCGGTTGAAAAGGCGACTCAAGATATTGCCGACCGCATTGACAAATTGTATGATGCAATTGATAAAGAATTTCAGGCTCGGCCCAATGTTGAGAAAAACACCACAATTATTGGCCAATACATCGAACATGTCCGTAAGCAGAACAGTGATCTGCAGCTTCGACTTGAAACACTCGACAAAAGCTATGTTTTGAATCATCAAGAAATTGAAAACAATCATCAATTTGATCAACAAATTTCCACGATTGAAAAAAAGTATCAAGATGAGATCAATGCTATGAAGAATGGGGAAGCCGTTTATTCAACCATTGATGCTGACCAAATGCACATGATGAAAGAACTTGGCCAGATTGAGTCTGAGCAAAAGGATTTGTTCTCCTCAACGGTTCAGTTGCCCCAGCAGGAGCAAACAGCCAGGGATGCCTTGGCGAAGTTTGATTTGGCGATGCGAAACACCAAACGGCGAATTGATAATCATAACCTTCCTGGGTTATCGAATGACTACCAAGATGCTTTTGCGGCAGTTATTCGAGAAATCAATCATCTAGAGGACGCCATGAATCAGCCACAAATCGATATTGATGACATTTCCAAGCAATTGACAATTATTCAATCTGATATGGACACATTGGAAGAAAAGACCAATCAGTTGATTGATGATGCGACGCTGGCGGAACAGACAATTCAGTATGCCAACCGGTTTATCGGCAGTAACTCTGAAATTGCTGCGGCCAGTAAAACTGCCCAAATGTATTTTGACCAAAAATATGACTACGAGCAGAGTTTAAATATTATCTCCAAGGCATTAGAAAAGCAATCATCTGGGATGTTTACCAAAATAAAAGATGATTATTTCAATGCTAAGAAACATTTGAAGACAGAAAAATCTAATGAAGATGCAGGATAATTGAACGCTTGAGAGGCTGGGACATAACTCTTCCGCGTTTGTAATGGCAACTTTGATCACCACTTCTATCTTGCAAAAATCTGCGGCAAACGGCAGATCCCAGAGTTTAACGCCTATTGTCTCAGTCTCTTTGTTTTCCATATTGACTGTCTAGCGACAATGCTTGTGAGACTCACGGTTTGGGTGTATTATCGTGAGAGTTATATTTGTTGGAGTCGAACCAATAAATTTAGAGAAGAAGGTTTCAAATGATTTATTTTGATAATAGTGCCACCACAAAAGTATTACCGGAAGTTCTTGACACTTATAATAAAGTCAGTGAGCAGATTTGGGGCAACCCGTCGAGCTTACACAACTTTGGTGAACAGGCCTTTAATCTGTTGGAACAATCCAGAAGGCAGATTGCCGATTTACTGCACGTTCATCCAGATGAAATCTACTTTACGAGTGGCGGAACCGAGGGTGACAATTGGGTCATCAAGGGGACAGCAATTGAAAAACGCGAATTTGGCAAGCACCTGATCACAACCTCAGTTGAACATGCTGCAGTTCGTAATTCTTTCGAGCAGCTCAAACAGCTGGGATATGAGGTCACTTATCTACCAGTTGATGATGAAGGCCGGATTTCGATTGCCGATCTAAAGGCGGCTATCCGTCCGGATACCACGTTGGTTTCAATTATGGCCGTCAACAATGAAATTGGCACGATTCAGCCAATTAAAGAAGCTGCCGAATTACTGAAGAACTATCCCAAAATTCATTTTCACATTGATGCTGTTCAGGGTCTTGGTAAGGGAATTCAGGAAGAGATTTTTAATGACAGAACTGACTTCGCGGCATTTTCAGGTCACAAGTTTCATGCACCGCGGGGGACCGGCTTCATCTATGGTCGCCGCGGCCGTCGAATTGCGCCATTAATGAACGGCGGCGGGCAGGAAAAGAATCAACGTTCCGGTACTGAGAACCTTCCGGGAATTGCTGCCATGGCCAAAGCCATTCGATTGGTGCTTGAAAAAGAACCCAGCGCGATTGAAACTGAGCACCAGATTAAGCAGTTGATTATGGACCACATCAGCCAATTTGATAAAGTCACCATTTTCTCCAAGAATGACGATACTTTTGCCCCCCATATCCTTTGTTTTGCGATTAAAGGAGTCCGGGGAGAAACGATTGTTCATGCCTTTGAAAAACAGGGCATATACATTTCTACGACCAGCGCTTGCTCATCAAAGGATCATACAGAATCCGGCACCTTAAATGCCATGCAGGTTCCTGACGACATTGCGACGAGTGCGGTTCGAATTTCACTTGGGGATCATAATACACTTGATGAAGCCAAACAATTCGTAAAAGTATTTGACCAGCTGTATGAAGAATTTGACAAATTAAGTTAGGAGTAACTATGCACTATACAGAAATTATGGTTCGTTACGGCGAACTGTCCACAAAGGGCAAAAATAAAAAGGACTTTATTAAGCAGCTCGGCAAGAACGTACGAGCTGTTCTCCATCCATTTCCCAAACTTGAGGTTAAACCTCAGCGGGATCGTCTTCATGTTGCTTTAAACGGTGAGGATGACAAGCAGGTCATCGAGAGTTTAAAGGGTGTTTTCGGCATCGAAAATTTCTATCCTTCCGTTCGGCTTGAAAAGGATATGGCGATCATCAAGCAGACTGCGCTTGAAATGGTGAAAGAGCAGTATCATGATGGTGCCACCTTTAAGATCAATACCAGACGCCAGGATAAACATTTTGAATATGATACTAATCAGATCAATAACCAGTTAGGGGATTATATTCTTGAGAATATGCCCGGAATCACGGTTGACGTTAAACACCCAGATATCTCGATTCGAGTTGAAATTCGAATGAATGGCGCGTTTCTCTCATCTGAAAAGATTCATGGCGCTGGCGGTTTGCCGGTTGGAACCGGTGGTCGAGCAACGATGATGCTATCCGGTGGCATTGATTCGCCGGTTGCGACGTATTTGGCCATGAAACGCGGTGTCAAGATTGACATGATTCATTTTTACAGTCCCCCATACACTGGCGAACAAGCTTTAAATAAAGCCAAACAGTTAACGTCTGTGTTGGGCAAATATTCGGGTAACATTCAGTTCATCCAAGTACCATTCACTGAGATTCAAGAAACCATCAAGGAAAAAGTCCCTGAAGGCTATTTGATGACGATCCAGCGAAGGATGATGCTGAGAATTGCGGCTCAAATTACCCAGAATCGGCACTGCAGTGGGGTATTCACCGGTGAAGCATTGGGACAAGTTGCCTCACAAACCTTGGAGAGCATGATGGCGATTAATGACGTTACAACCATGCCGGTTCTTCGACCATTGGTTTCGATGGACAAAACGGAGATCATCAAGATTTCTAAGCAGATCAACACCTATGATTTATCGATTCTGCCATTTGAAGATTGTTGTACAATTTTTACACCACCGGCACCAAAGACGCGGCCTGATTTGGCTAAATCGCGCAAGTTTGAACAATATATTGATGTTGAAGGATTGATGAAAAAAGCAATCGATAACATTGAAATTACCGATATTAAGCCTGGTGAAGAGTTCTTAAACCAAAACCAAGACGTCTTTGCCGAGTTGCTTTAATCATTTGAAGACTTGCGTATTGCGTCTGTTTAGGCTACATTATGTATAAAGTCGTTAGACCAAGGGAGTGCTTTTATGAAAATCACGATCAATGGTAAAGAAGAAAGTATGTTTGGTAATCCGCCCGAAGTGGGTGAACAGCTGCCAAAGTTTAAGCTTGAAGATGCAGACGGCAATAAGGTCAAAACTGCTGATATTATTGGCAGAATGACCTTGCTTTCAACGGTACCTGATATTGATACCCCGGTTTGTTCAGTTGAAACCCGCAAGTTTAACCAGGAAGCAGACAAGTTTCCTGATGTTCGTTTCTTAACGGTTTCCAACAATACGGTTGAACAGCAGAAAAATTGGTGTGCTGCTCAGGGCGTTCAAAATTTACAAATGCTATCCGACGAGAATCTTTCTTTGGGATACGCAATGAAGCTTTATCTACCCAATTTTGGGGCTTTGGCACGAACAATTTTTATTATCGATGCAACTGGGAAGATTATTTATCGCCAGGTTGTTCAAGAAATTCATGACGAGCCGGATTACGCCGATGCACTGGATGCTTTGGAAAAAGTTGCTCAACGTATTGACGATTAGCGAGTATTTAGTTAAGATTAAAATTAAATTAAAGTGTTGAGCAAGAGAGTAACTATCCCTTTGGTTTCAGAAAGAAAATCATTGCTGCGAGATTTTTACCAAGGGTGTGTGAAGGTAGCTTGTGAGCTGCTTGTCTTTTAGCGAGGGCAAGTCGGTATTATCAGACCGTTATTATGATATTAAGTGGGGCTTTTTAGCCCAATTTAGGTGGTACCGCGAACACTTCGTCCTAATTTACAGGACGGGGTGTTTTTTGTTACATAAAAACGATTTACGTTTTGGAAGGAGTGACGTTATGTCAGACAAATTGCATGAAATGTCAACGAAGTATGATCCAACTGCTGTCGAAAAGGGCAGATATAACGAATGGTTAGAAGAAGGGGTGTTCACACCTAGTGGGGACAAGAAAGCCAAACCATTCTCAATTGTTTTACCGCCACCAAATGTCACTGGTAAGCTGCATCTTGGTCATGCTTGGGATACAACGCTCCAAGATATGATTATTCGCCGTAAACGGATGCAGGGCTATGATACCCTTTGGCTGCCAGGAATGGATCACGCGGGAATTGCCACCCAGGCTAAGGTCGAAGCCAAACTCCGTAAACAAGGCATTTCCCGTTACGATTTAGGCCGGGAAAAATTTGTTGAAAAGGTTTGGGAGTGGAAAGATGATTTTGCCCGGACGATTAAGGAACAGTGGGCCAAACTTGGACTGTCCCTAGATTACAGTCGTGAGCGATTCACCTTGGATAAAGGGTTATCAAAAGCGGTTCGCAAAGTCTTTGTTTCGTTGTACAATAAAGGCTTAATTTATCGCGGCGAATACATCATTAACTGGGACCCACAGGCAAGAACGGCGCTATCTGACATCGAAGTCATTCATAAGGACGACAAAGGTGCCTTCTACCACGTTAAATATCCCTTCACCGATGGCACGACTTTCAATGGCAAAGATTACATTGAAATTGCGACCACCAGGCCTGAAACTATGATGGGCGATACTGCCGTTGCGGTTAATCCATCTGATGAGCGTTACAAAGAACTTGTCGGAAAGAAAGTTCTCGTGCCTTTGATTAATCGAGAAGTTCCGATCATTGCCGATCAATACGTTGATCCTGACTTTGGAACAGGGATGGTGAAAATCACCCCAGCCCATGACCCAAATGACTTTAAGGTTGGAAATCGCCACAATTTAAAACGCATCAACACGATGAACGAAGATGCCTCAATGAACGAAAATGCCGGTAAGTATAAGGGTATGGACCGCTTTGAAGCCAGAAAGGCAATGGTCAAAGATCTCGAGGATGAAGGCTTGATGCTGTCAATCGATCCAATCGTCCATTCAGTTGGTCATTCAGAGCGGACAGGTGTCCAAGTTGAAGCACGGCTGTCGACTCAATGGTTTGTGAAGATGAAACCATTGGCCGAACAGGCAATTAAGAACCAGGATACAAATGACAAGGTCAACTTTTTCCCAGATCGCTTCGAAGGGACCTTTGAACAGTGGATGGAAAATGTCCACGACTGGGTCATTTCTCGCCAACTTTGGTGGGGCCACCAGATTCCTGCTTGGTACAATAAGCAGACCGGTGAGACCTACGTTGGAATGGAAGCGCCTAAAGATGCAGAAAATTGGGAGCAGGATCCAGATGTATTGGATACCTGGTTCTCATCTGCTTTGTGGCCATTTTCGACCATGGGCTGGCCAGATGACACAGAAGATATGAAACGCTATTTCCCAACTGATACCTTGGTTACCGGATACGACATCATCTTCTTCTGGGTTTCTCGAATGATTTTCCAAAGCTTGGAATTCACTCAAAGGCGGCCATTTAAAGACGTCCTGCTCCACGGCTTAATCCGTGATTCTCAAGGACGCAAGATGTCTAAGTCCCTTGGAAACGGCATTGATCCAATGGATGTCATCGACAAGTATGGTGCTGATGCCCTTCGTTGGTTCCTGTCAATTGGTGGAACACCAGGCCAAGACCTGAAGTTCAGTTATGACAAGATGGATTCGGCTTGGAACTTTATTAACAAGATTTGGAATGCCAGCCGGTACGTTATCATGAATTTGGATGGCATTGATCAACCCGAATTGCCCGACAAGTCTGAATGGCAATTATCCGATAAATGGATTTTGAGCCGGCTGAACGCGACTGTTAACCACGTTTCCGATCTGTTCGAGAAATATAATTTTGGTGAAGCGGATCGTTATCTATATGACTTCATCTGGAATGATTTCTGTGACTGGTACATCGAAATGAGTAAGGAAGCCCTCAACAGTGACGATGAGAAACTGAAGAAGAATACCCAAAATATTCTGGCCTACGTGTTGGATCAAACCCTTCGTTTACTGCAGCCGATTATGCCCTTTGTAACCGAGTATATTTGGCAGATGATGCCTCACGTCGGCAAGTCGTTGGTAACTGCTGATTATCCAGTTGACCACAAAGAGTTTGACGATAAAACGTCCGAACATCAGATGCAGTCCTTGATTGATTTGATTACGGCAGTTCGAAACATTCGAAACGAGGCTAATGCACCACTGTCTTCACCGATCGATATGTTGATTCAAACTGACAATCAGACGCTTAAATCAATCTTTGAAGCCAATCGAGACTATATTGACCGATTCTGCCACACGCAGGAATTACAAATTGGCAAAGATATTGAGGCACCCAAGTTGTCGATGTCAGCGGTGATTACTGATGCCACCGTCTTTGTTCCCCTGGCTGAATTGGTTGATTTGAAGGATGAACAGGCTCGGGTTCAAAAGGACGTTGATAAATATCAATCTGAAGTTGCTCGTTCAAACAAGAAACTGGCCAATAAACGGTTTGTTGAGAACGCCCCTGATGCGGTTGTTGCAGAAGAAAAGACCAAGCAGGCGGATTATCAATCCAAATTGGATGCGGCTAAAGAACGACTCCAACAAATTTCCAATGAAATGTAAACTGACTTAATAACTTTAAATTCAAAAAAGCGTGGGATTAAATGCTGTTTTCCGGCACCAGTCGGGATGAAAACCGCATTTTTGCCCACGTTTTTTAAGGAGACAATGATGATTAACACATATGATGAAGCACTGGCTTTCATTCATGGACGGACTAAATTCAAGAAAATTCCAACCTTAAAACGCATGCGACGATTCTTAGACGAATTGGGTGCACCGGATAAAAGCCTTAACGCCATTCACATTGCCGGCACCAATGGTAAGGGATCGACCTTGGCATTCTTACGCAATCTGTTTGAGGCGGAAGGTAAAACAGTGGGCAGTTTTACATCACCATTTTTGATTAAATTTAACGAGCGGATCAGCGTCAATGGGGTCGGAATTTCTGACAGTGAAATTTTGAGACTCACTCAGGAAATCTATCCAACGATTGCTAAGCTTGATACTGAACTACCAGAGGGCGGACCGACAGAATTTGAAATTGTGACGGCAATGATGTTCAAGTACTTTGCTGAGGGACATGCCGATATTGTTTTGATCGAGGTTGGGCTTGGTGGTTTGTATGATTCAACCAATGTCATTTTGCCAAAAGTGTCGGTCATTACGTCAATTGGCTGGGATCACATGCACATTTTAGGGAATACACTGCCTAAGATTGCTTTTCAAAAGGCCGGGATTATCAAAAACGGTGTCCCAGTGGTGGTGGGCGGTGTTGACCCCGAACCACTTAAAGTGATCGTTGCTCAGGCCAACCAAAAACAAAGTCCGATTCAAATTCTAGGCCGGGATTTTGAGGTCAAAGATCTTGGTGAGCGCAATTGGGTTCAGCATTTTGATTTTACTTCAGCAGACTTTTGCTTACATGATATTCAAACGGCCTTGATTGGTGATTATCAGACCCATAACGCTGGTTTAGCAATCCAGGCATACATCGATTACCAGCGACTGACAAAGCGTGCTGTGACTGCCAAAAACATTCAAAAAGGAATTGCCGCAACGCACTGGGCGGGTCGATTTGAAAAAATTTCGACCAAACCAACAATTGTTCTGGATGGTGCTCACAATATTTCGGCAGTCAACTTAATCGTTGATACGCTACAGACTGATTTTCCCCAGGGTCACATTTATATTTTGATGGGGATTTTGGCGGATAAGCAGGCGGATAAAATGGTCGACAAAATGGCATCCGTTCAAAATGCGTCGATTATCCTGACCCAGTTTGCCGGGCCTGGTAAACGACTGGCTGCCAATCCAGAAAAACTGGAAAGTCAACTGAAAACTCAACCGAAAAATGTTTCCGCTATTGATGATTGGCAGGATGCAATTGGAAAGTTGAAACGGAAACTAACGCCCGATGATATGCTATTAATTACCGGATCGTTATATTTTATTTCTGATGTTCGAAAGTTCTTATTGGACCCTGAGCATAATTTCAAATAATCTATTAAATCGGGCGTCGTTTCACTTGATTTTATTTATTTTTGGACGCGTTATGATATACTTGTTTCGTTAAACAATAATAAATAAATCTATAAAAATCGAACTAAATTAAGTTGATAGACAACGAAGGGATGGATAACGTGTTTGGATTTGGGGAAAAAAACATAGGAATTGATCTTGGGACCGCTAATACGATCGTTTACGTGGAGGGCAAAGGAATTGTCCTTCGCGAACCGTCAGTGGTTGCTAAGAGCACTAAAAGCGGCGAGGTGATTGCTGTTGGTGCCGAAGCTCGGGCGATGATTGGGCGCACACCGGCAAGTATCCAAGCTGTTCGACCAATGAAAGATGGTGTGATTGCCGATTATGATACCACCGTCGCAATGATGAAGTACTTTATTCAAAAGGCTTTGGGACATTCATCCGGTAAACCTTATGTTATGGTTTGTGTGCCAACTGGCATTACGGCTGTTGAAAAACGGGCCGTTATTGATGCTACCAGAGTTGCTGGTGCCAGAGATGCGTATGTGATCGAGGAACCATTTGCTGCGGCAATTGGTGCTGGGCTACCAGTGATGGATCCAACCGGTAGCATGGTGGTTGATATTGGTGGTGGAACAACCGATGTTGCAACGATTTCTTTGGGCGGCATTGTTTCCAGCAGATCTGTTCGAATGGCTGGCGACAAGCTCAATGAAGCAATTGCCCAATATGTTCGTCAAAAATATAATCTGTTGATTGGTGAACGGACTTCTGAACAGCTTAAGATTGATATTGGTTCAGCTTCTGCCAAGGAAGCTGAACAGATTAAAGCTGTTCCCGTTCGTGGCCGCGATTTGGTAACCGGCCTACCAACGACCGTTGAGATTAGCGGAGTAGATGTCAACAAAGCGATCAACGAATCAGTCGTTGCCATTATTGCCACGATTAAGGAAACGCTTGAAGAGACATCGCCTGAAATTGCAGCCGATGTGATCGATCATGGCATTGTGTTGACGGGTGGCGGTGCCTTACTCAGAAATATTACGGACGTGATTGCGGAAGCCACTCAAGTTCCCGTTTCTATTGCCTCGGACCCACTTGATTGTGTTGCCATTGGAACTGGAGAATCATTAAAGAGCATTAATGTAATGAAGAAAAAACAATAATTAGCCAGTTACACCGGTTAATTATTGAATAACGAATGGAGGCAATTATGCAAAAATTTTTCTCCAGTCGAAAGCTTGTCATTGTCGTAATCTGTTTGATCGTCAGTTTTGGATTAATGTCATTATCGGTTGCCATTCGGGATAAGCGGAATACACCGCCCTTAGTACAACAATTTGGAAATGATATTGTTGGTTTTGCTGATCGGATTGTTGCTACCCCAATGAACGGCATTCATCATGGGTTTGTTTCGACTAAGAATCTTTTGAATACTTATCAGGAAAATCAACGTCTTAAATCAAAAGTTGATCAATTGACCCAAACCCAGGTCAAGGATCAGGTTTTGTCGCGAGAAAATAAACAATTAAAGCGTCAATTAAACGTTGGCAATACTTTGACCGGATATGAAAAAATCAACGCAGCTGTTATCACCCGGACACCGTCGTCTTGGGCAAGTCAGGTCATTATTAATAAGGGCCAGGCTTCCGGGATTAAGAAAGATATGCCCGTTATTGCAGGTCCTGGTCTGATTGGAACCGTTGCTGAAGTCAATAAAACCAACAGTAAGGTCGTTTTAATATCCAATACTGCTGAAAACTCCAACCGGTTTGCCATTCAAGTTCTTGGCGATAATTCTAAGGTTGTTAATGGCATTATCACTTCGTACGATTCCGCTGCGAACCGAATTATCATGGGCAATATTACCTCGAATGCCAAATTATCCGTTGGCAATCGGGTGACAACTAGTGGACTCGGTGGCGTTATTCCGAAGGGGATCTACGTTGGAACCGTTTCAAAAGTGACCCAAGACGATTATGGTCTTGCCAAAAAAGTTTATATTAAGCCGGCTGCCAACTTGAACGATATCGAAGTTGTTTCAGTTGCAATCAGAGATTGATGGGAGGGACATCTAAGTGAAGCGAAAAATTCCCATTGCAGTTTACTTTGTCATTGGACAATTCATTGCGTTCTTTTTTGATGGTTCCATCAGTCAGACCATGTCGGGTATTTTGTTCAAATATCCCAATGCCATGGTTCCGTACTTAACAGTTCTCTGGTTGATCCTGGCAGCCTTCTTTGGTAATGGCAAAAAGTTGCACTTATACACTTGGGCCGCTGTCATCGGGTTTATTTTTGACATGTACTATACGGGACTACTTGGGGTATATGTGTTTATTTTTCCATTAGTCGTTTATTTATGCCAACTGGTTTACCAAAGCTTGCCACCGAATTTCATGAGTGGCTTTTTGGTGTACTTTTTGGGAATTACAGTCTTAGTTAGCCTAGGATATATGGCCAATGTCTTTATTGGGGAAACGGATTCCTCCGTTGCTCAATTCCTAGTCAACACATTGGCACCTACACTGGCCCTCAATCTGGTTTTATTGACAATTGTTTACTTTCCGGTTGAGGCGCTTTATAGGACTCATAGGCAATAAAAAGGGGAGTAGACAATGCAAGATGCAGCCGTGTTAAAGGGCACCAAGGATGGTTATGAGATTATCCTGGATGAAAATGCCAATCTGAAGGATATTTTTTCCTCACTTCGAAAACTGCTGGACAATTTGAAAACACAGACAGCGTCAACTAATCCGCAGACCATTGCATTTGACATTTATACGGGAATGCGATTGTGGCCGGCAGCTGACCGTTCCGAGCTTGAAAAGATTTTTTCGGATTATTCTTACTTTTCGGTCCATAAGATCACGTCGGATGTGATCACTAAAGAAGAGTCCAACCGGATTCTCGAACAATCGAGTGTTCATATTATTGATAGAGTGATCCGAAACGGCCAAGAGGTTCATCTACCGGGCGACGTCTTATTTTTAGGTACCGTTCATGAGGGTGGTAAGCTGTTTGTTGGCGGTAACATTTTTGTTCTTGGAAATGTCGGGGGGATTATTCAAGCCGGAGCACCTGATCTTGAGGATAAGATGATTATTGGGGATGTACATAACGCTCAACAGGTTCGAATCGGCGAACAATTTGAGATTGTGGCTGATATGAACCGTGAAATGAACAGTGGCACGGTGATTTATGTGAATGATCTGCACGTACTGGATTATGGCAAAGTTGAGGATCTCAAACAAATCAATCCCAAGTTTTACAATCAGATAGGAGGAGTCATCAATGGGTAAGGCTTATGTTATAACATCGGGTAAAGGGGGAGTCGGTAAGACAACTTCTTCTGCTAATATTGGGACTGCACTTGCCATGCTGGGTAAAAAGGTGGTTCTTCTGGACCTTGATATTGGATTGCGTAACTTGGACGTTGTCCTTGGATTGGACAACCGGATTATGTATGATATTGTTGATGTTGCCAGCGGTCGCGCCAAGCTCAGCCAGGCATTGGTTAAAGACAAGCGATTTGATGATCTGCTTTACCTGTTGCCAGCAGCTCAAAATACCGATAAGACAGCTCTCAACGAAGACCAGGTTCGTGAAATTGTTGATGAATTAAAACCCGATTTTGATTTTATTCTGATTGATTGTCCCGCAGGAATCGAGCAAGGTTTCATGAATGCAATTGCCGGTGCAGACAGCGCGATTATTGTGACAACGCCGGAAATCTCTGCGGTGAGAGACGCCGACCGGGTTGTTGGCCTCCTCGAACAACACCCACTTCAAGAGCAGCCACACCTGATCATCAATCGTATTCGTCAGCATATGATGAAGGATGGTTCAGTGATGGATGTTGATGAAATTACTCATCATTTAGGGGTCGAATTATTGGGAATTATCTTTGATGATGATGCGGTTATTACCACTTCCAACAACGGTGAACCAGTCGTCCTTCAAGCCGAAAATCCTGCAGGTCAGGGTTACCGTGATATTGCTCGGCGACTGGTCGGTGAATCGGTTCCTTTGATGGAAATTAAGGATGAACAACAGCCGTCATTCTGGCAAAAGGTGACTCATTGGTTCCGTAAAGGATAAAAGTCCTTGACGTGATAGGCATTTAATATTATTATGAATCTAACTTAATTAAAGAGTTTTAAAGACGTTGATCAGAATCGGTTAACCAGTCAAATCACAGAGAGCTCATCAAGGTGGAAGTTGGGCATTTGATCGTTAATCGTCACATCTGGGAGTCATTTTTCTGAACAGAGTAGGGAAAAGCGGTAAGCGCGTTATTGCTGAAGTTTAGTATGTTGCATATTAAACCCATTGAGATCTTTCATGTGAGTGGAAGATGAATCAGAGGTGGAACCGCGAATAATCGTCCTCTTAAGTCATCATGGCTTAAGAGGATTTTTTGTTCTAAAACATAACTAAACTTCATGAGGCAGCGGGTGTGAACCCGTTGCGAATTGAGGTGGAACCGCGAAAACCATCGTCCTCTTGAGTTAATTGTACTCAGGGGGATTTTTTTATGGAGGGATGTCAAATGATTCAATATATTCAAGAAATTTTACCGGCATTATTATCTGGGACCAAAATGACCCTGTCAATTTTCTTCTGGACGCTGATTTGTTCCATTCCATTAGGCGCCTTGGTTGGACTAGGGTTGATTCAAAAATTTAAGCCGCTCACTTGGCTGCTCAACTTTTATGTTTGGATCATGCGGGGAACACCGCTGCTATTGCAATTAATATTTGTGTTTTATGGATTACCAATCATTCATATTGTTTTCCAACGTTACGATGCCGCCATGTTTGCCTTTATTTTGAATTACACCGCATACTTCGGTGAAATCTTTCGGGGCGGTTTTCAATCTGTTCCGAAGGGCCAGTTTGAAAGTGCCAAGGTTCTGCGATTAAGTTATGGGCAAACAATTCGTAAGATCGTGATTCCTCAGGTCTTTAAAATTGTTTTGCCATCAATTGGCAATGAGGTTATCAACCTGGTTAAGGATTCCTCACTGGTGTACGTTATCGGGTTGGGTGACTTGCTTCGAGCCGGTAACGTCGCAACAGCCCGAGATGTCACGCTATTACCACTAATATTAGTTGGCATTATTTACTTGGCATTAACTGCTGTATGTACCATTGTTCTGAAGCTAATCGAGAAACGTGAGAATGTATGGCGCTAGGAGGGGATTACAATGTTAGAAATTAAGAACTTAACGAAGCGGTTTGGGACTCGGACGATTATCGATGATTTGTCAATGACCGTCAAAGATAACGAAATTATGGCAATTGTTGGCCCTTCCGGTGCCGGCAAAACGACCTTGTTGCGTTGTATTACGGGTTTGGAATCCGTAAATACCGGCGAATTTTACTGGAAAGGAACAAAGTTTGATCCAACCAACACGACTCAAAAAGATACGATCATCGGGGTGGTCTTCCAGGACTACCAATTATTCCCTAACTTAACGGTACTTGGGAACATCACTTTGGCACCAACAATGGTCAAAAAAGAACCGATGACCGATGTGAAGAAATATGCCCGTGAATTATTAAGTCGCTTGGGCTTGGAGGGCAAAGAAAATTTATATCCCTACCAGCTTTCCGGCGGTCAAAAACAGCGGGTGGCAATTGTTCGCGCACTGGCAATGCGGCCGAAGATTCTCTGCTATGATGAACCAACGTCGGCACTTGATCCAGCTTTGAGAGATGAAGTTGCTCAAATTATCTTAGATCTCAAGCAGCAGGAAATGACCCAAATCGTGGTTACCCATGATATGGATTTTGCCAAGAACGTTGCGGATGAAATTCAACAGGTTAAACAAATTCAGTAGGAGGGGTAGCATGTTAAAATCTTTGAAACGATTATTACTCATTACCAGCCTCCTCTTAGTAACTGCGGGCTTATCAGGTTGTGGCGTTCGCTATGTCAGTCGTCAGGGCTCTCAAGAAAATCCGGATACTTGGTCGACGGTTTCCAAACAAAAACGAATTGTGGTTGGCTTGGACGATAGTTTCGTCCCGATGGGCTTCCAGACGAAGAGCGGCAAGATTGTCGGCTACGATGTTGATCTGGCTCGGGCTGTGTTCAAACAGTATGGCATTAAAGTTGATTTTCAGCCAATTGATTGGTCAATGAACGTCACTGAGCTTCGAAACGGCACGATTGACCTGATTTGGAACGGCTTTTCAATTAATCCACAACGGGCCAAGAAGATTACCTTCAGTGAACCCTATTTAATTAATGATCAGGTACTAGTTTCTAAGAAGAATCAACATATTAAAAACTTTGCAGATATGAAAGGCAAGACGGCCGGGGTTCAGAGCGGCTCGGCGGGTGCAATGGACATTGACAACCAACCCAAGCTACTCAAAGATCGGATTAAGGGACATGAGCCGATTTTGTATGATACATTCACCGATGCTTTCATCGACTTGAATGCGAACCGAATTCAGGGATTGTTGATTGACAGTATCTACGCCGGCTATTATTTGGAACACCAACCCAATCAATCCAGTTTTAAGTCAATTCCCAGTGAATTTCCCAAGGAACAATATGGGGTCGGGATGCGGAAAGGGGATACGGTCTTGAAAAAGAAAATTGACCAGGGCCTCAACCGATTGGCCAAAAATGGTGAGCTTCACAAGATCAATATGAAGTGGTTTGGAACCGACCGGGATAGCCCCCTCATGAAGAATGCTAAATAAGTTTGATCATCAATCGAGACTGGGACGATAGGCGTTTAGATCCCAGAGTTTAACGAGAAGAGGCTGGGACAAAAGTCCTAGTTAACACAAAAAAGCTTCGGAAATTTTTCCGAGGCTTTTTTGCATTTTATGTAGCATAGAGAATTCAACTCTGCTATTCTTAAATCGACAAAAACCCAAGGATAGGAGTGAATCTCTATGTACAAACATTATAACAATAATCAAACCAATTTAACAT
>NZ_BDGB01000039.1:444-66271 GCF_002157585.1 Lentilactobacillus parakefiri | reverse complement strand
TTATCGGTACGTGGATTAAGACAAGTAAATAATGAATTAGGAATTATCTTGATGGCAGCAAATATGAATAAATTGGCCAAAATGATGGCCAATTTAACTCATATTTTTGGTTGGATAGAAAAACTGAGCCGCATCTTCCAGAGAAAGTGGAAAATGCGGCTCAGTTTATTTATCGGCGGGACTTATGTCCCAGCCTCTTTTTTACTTGGTAAAGATTCATCAAAATCTCATTCCAAATTGGGAAGGTGAATCTCATCAATCGATAAACCGGTTCCAATTTTAATGGAGATTTAACCTTGTTCGTCACTCTTGTTGCTTAATTTTAATCATGTCATGCTATTCTTTAGTTTGTTTTTGAGCAATCATTTGCACAATGTTTTTCAAAATTTAATATATTGGGGAATCAATCTTATGTCAAAGAAAAAGATCACCTTAGTTGGTTTAATCTTAATGATTTTTACCACGATTTATGGTTTTGCCAATACCACCGTTGCTTACGAGCAAATGGGGTATGCAAGTATTATTTGGTACGTTTTGGCCGCGATTTTGTTCCTGCTGCCGACTGCGATGATGTTTGCCGAGTATGGATCCACTTTTAAGGATGCCCACGGTGGGATTTATTCTTGGCTGGCAGGGTCAATCGGTGAGGAATGGGCCTTTATTGGGACCTTCATCTGGCTGTCATCCTGGATTATCTGGATGATGTCGACGGCTTCAAAGGTTTGGATCCCATTTGCGACGACCTTGTTCGGTCATGATACGACCCAGACTTGGAGCTTCTTTGGATTGAGTTCAACCAAGACCATTGGCTTACTAGCGATTCTTTGGATTATTGCCGTCACTTGGTTTGCGGTTCGCGGAATGGATTCAATCTCAAAAATTTCTTCTGTCGGGGGGATATTTGTCTCCTTGCTGACGGTTATTTTTGCCATTGCCAGCGTGACCGTTTTAATCTTAAATGGCGGCCACTTAGCGCAGCCGGTGACTGGGATGCACAGCTTTATTCAATCACCCAACCCGGACTTCCAGTCACCCATCGCCTTGATTTCGTTTATGGTTTACGCGGTCTTTGCCTATGCCGGAACGGAAACCCTTGGTGGTGTGACCGACAACATGCACGAACCAGAAAAAACATTTCCACGCGGCCTGATCATTTCAACCTTGGTCATTACCGTGATGTATTCATTATCAATCTTTCTCTGGGGAATCACTGCCAACTGGCATTCAGTCCTCGGCAACGGCCACGTTAACCTGGGGAACATTACATATGTCCTGATGGCTAACTTGGGTGTGGTTCTTGGTCAAATCCTGCACCTTTCTGCAGCGACCAGCACGATATTAGGGACGACGTTTGCCCGTTTTGCCGGCTTGAGTATGTTCATGGCCTACATGGGCTCGTTCTTCGTGTTGATCTATTCACCACTTAAGTCATTTATCATGGGGTCGAATCCTAACTTTTGGCCGACTAAAATGACTAAGCTGAACAAGAAAGGGATGCCTGGATTTGCAATGTGGACCCAAGCGGTCATTGTTGCCGTCCTGATCTTCTTCGTGACTTTTGGTGGTTCAAGTGCCAAACAGTTCTACGTGATTTTGACAAATATGGGAAACATTTCCACTTCATTCCCATACATCTTCTTGGTCGCTGCCTTCCCATTCTTCAAACGAAAGAAGAATTTGGAACGACCATTTGAAATTTATACGAAACGTTGGATGACTGACACTATTTCAATCATTGTGTTGATTGTACTGGTCCTCGGGATTGGCTTTACTGTGGTCTATCCAATCTTGGAACATGATTATGTTACTGCATTCTGGACAATCATCGGTCCAATCTTCTTTGGCGCAATTGCCTGGGCGTTCTTGGCATATCAATCAAGAAAATTGAAGAAGTCATAAATTTAAATTACAAAAAGGAGGCAGACAAAAATTTTGACTGCCTCCTTTTGAGTGCTTTCTTACCTAGAATAAGTCAGTTTTTAAATGAATGTCATCCTTATCGGTAATTTGACGGACAACCCGGCATGGGTTGCCAACCGCCAGAGAATTAGCAGGAATATCTCTGGTCACGACGGACCCGGCACCGATGACACTGCCCGCACCAATTGTCACTCCGCCAATCACGACAACGTTGCTGGCAAGCCAGCAGTTACTCTCGATAGTGATTGGTTTAGCGTATTCATCATCGTATTCTGAACCGTTGGAGCGCTGTTTAACGTTTCGGTCTTGATAGCGAAGTGGATGCATTGGGGTGGCAAGCGTGACATTTGGGCCAAACATCACGTTATTGCCGATGGTCACCGGACAGTCATCTAGGATTGAAAGGTTGGCATTACCATAGAAGTGGTCACCAATCGTCGTGTAAATGCCGTAGTCAAAGAAGATCGGTCCCTGAAGGTAAATGTCCGCACTAGCCTTTGGCAGCAGCTTAGCGACAATTTTTGCTCGTCGCTCGGACTCTTTATCGAAGGTGTCGTTGTATTGCTTTGAAAGTCGGTGAGCTTGGTGTTGCTGGGCAGCTAAAACGGGGTCAGTTGGATCGTAAATTTTACCAGCCAGCATTTTTTCTTGTTCGTTCATAATTTCCTCCAAATTTGTATGATAATTCAGTATAACGTATTAACCGATGGTAGCGCTACCACCAACCGAACTGTTATAATGGTCTTAGCTGTTTTTGAGGAGGAGTTCCTGTGATTAATCCAATGCCACTTTATCATGAAATGTATCGGCAAATGGGGCCGCAATATTGGTGGCCGGCTGATTCAAAAATGGAAATTGTGATCGGGGCGATCCTTGTCCAAAATACCAATTGGAATAACGTGGATATGGCACTGACTAATTTGAAGGATGAAACCGACTTAAATGTCACCCAAATTTTAGGACTGCCAATTGAAAGTCTACAGTCACTTATCCGGCCAAGTGGGTTTTATGTGAATAAAGCTCGCAGTCTACAGGCCGTCCTCAAATGGTTTGATCAGGACAACTGCGATTTTGTGCGAATAGCTGATAAGTACGGTTCAGGCTTGCGTCAGACAATGTTAAAAATGCCGGGGGTTGGCGAAGAAACGGCTGATTCACTGTTGGTGTATGTATTTGATCAGCCGGCGTTTATTGCCGACAAGTATGCAAGAACGCTTTTTGGGTATCTGGGATTTCGTAATCTTAGGAATTATTCCAAGCTGCAACAGCGGATTAAGTTGCCGAAATCATTCACCTATCAGGAAGCCCAAGAATTTCACGGCTTAATTGACGAATTTGGCAAGCAGTTTCTGAAAAGTCGCAAGGACTTTGAAGCCAGCTTTTTGGGTGGCTTTGATAAACATGTATTGGATCTTTGAAGAATCACGATTAATTGACTGAAGAGGGCCTTAGTGAAATGAATATCCTGTTGATGCTACTACCGGCAATTGGGTGGGGACTCTTACCGCCAATTGTTGCCCGAATTGGTGGTAAACCCGCAAATCAAATCTTTGGTACCGCTGTTGGAACCCTTGTCGTTGCGGTCATGATGACATTTGTCTATCATCCCCAGCTATCCCCGTTCACTTTTTTAGCCGCGATGCTGGCTGGCTGCTTTTGGGTCATTGGCCAGGTAGGGCAGTTCATTAGCTTTCAAAACATTGGGGTATCCACGACCATGCCAACATCTACAGGGTTTCAGCTGATTGGAACTTCCTTGGTTGGGGTGGTGATCTTCGGTGAGTGGTCCACCACAATGGAAAAGGTATTAGGGGCAGTTGGAATTCTAGTCCTTATTTTGGGGATCGTGCTGACATCAATCACTGACAAACCGCTGATTGCACAGGATCAGCCAAATAAGAAGTTGCCCACCATCATCATGCTGTTGACGACGACCTTGGGATACATCGTTTATATGGCCATTCCCCGTGGCCTGAGCGATTCTGGGCTGGCAATCTTTTTACCCGAATCTATTGGCATTTTAGTGGCCGTGATGGTTTATGTCTTTGTGACTCACCAACAACGAATCTTTAAGCAACGGTCAAGTTGGCTAAATATTGCTGGTGGGCTGGTCTTTTCCCTTGGCGCAATTTCGTATATCGGTTCAGTTCAAAACAACGGGGTTAATTCAGCCTTTGTGGTTTCCCAGCTGGCCGTGGTTATTTCGACATTGTTGGGGATGATTTGGATGCACGAAACGAAAACTCATCGTGAGCTGGTGTTTACAGTGCTTGGTTTGCTACTAATTATCTCTGGGGCCATTATTACAACTGTTTTCTAGAGCCAAAAATGCGCTGGATTTGCAAATCCAGCGCATTTTTGGCAAAATAAAAGACCCTCACAGGGGTCTTTATTTATTTTGATTTAATTATTCAACAACTGAAACGTTAGTAGCTTGTGGGCCACGATCGCTGTCTTCAACGTCAAGGGTAACCTTTTGGCCTTCTTCAAGGGTCTTGTAACCGTCAGCATTGATAGCTGAGAAGTGAACAAAAACGTCCTTGCCGTCTTCTAAAGTGATAAAACCGTAACCTTTGTCTCCATTAAACCATTTAACAGTACCTTGTTCCATAAGAATGAAACCTCCGTTGCGCATAGCGCGATAAATTTTGCATTTGAAACTTGAAAAGTAAGGAGTCATTCTTATAAGAACGATGGACCTTGTTTCGAAGTTAAATACATTATCTGTATACTAACAGGTAACTTTGAAAAAAGCAAATAGAAGTATTTTTCCGGCTTTAGGAAGTGTCATTTGGCCACTTGGATTATAATAAAGGTAACGTTAATGCTGAAAGGGGATCATCATATGAGCAAATCAGTCAATTGGAAAGCCGCCTTAATTGCAGGTGGCGTTGCCGGCGTCATTTCCGGCCTGGTCAAGTTGGGGTGGGAAAATGTTTTGCCGCCGCGGACACCGGAACGCAATAAAACCAATCCGCCACAACGCTTGCTGGAGCAGGCGGGTGTCCCTGAAAAGGTCACCCACGCAACTTACACTTATTCCGATCAGCAGTTGCCGTGGGTCAGCTACGTGATTCACTTTGGCTTTTCGACTTCATTTGCAATGTTTTACAGTTTAGCCGGACACTATGTTCCAATGATTAAAATGGGTGACGGCACATTGTTTGGCTTAGGCGTCTGGGGCGCCTTCCATTTGGGAATCATGCCGGCAATGGGCACGGTTCCGGCCGCCAAGGATCAACCAGCCGAAGAACATGTCTCCGAAGCATTGGGACACGTTGTTTGGATGTGGACCAACGACTTGATAGCGGATGAAGTTTACAGGAAGTTAAGTAAATAAAATATGAAGAAGGGTGGGACATAACTCTTTTGCGTTTGTAATGGCAACTTTGAACACCACTTCTATCTTGCCAAAAGCTGCGACGACGGCCAGCATCGCTTGCATAGCCTACGTGGCAAACGGCAGGGATCTAAACGCCTATGTCCCAGTCTTCTTCATTTGGTTTATCCATAAAATTAAATCATTATTTTGATTCGGCGAGTTCCTCTTTAGAAACGGCAGTGGGTTTGATTTCTGAAGTGTCTTCTGGTGATTCTGATACCTTCCGATTACCCATTACCAAATTAATGATAATGGCACTCAGAGCGGCAATCGTGATTGGGGAGCCAAGCAGGTACTGAACCATTTGTGGCGTTTCGCTGATGACCTTAGCTGGTAAAAGAATCACAGCCATCGTCAAGACAATCGGAATGCCCAGAACGTAGATGGTGCTTTCGTCAGTTGCAAGGTTACGAATGACATTTAAGCCGTTGAGCATAATGATGACACAAATGATTGAGAAAATGCCGCCGATGACTGCAGCGGGAACGGCTGACAGGAATGCCGATAATTTACCGAAGAAGCCAAGGACAACGAACCAGATACCAGCTGAAACAAAAACTCGTTTGCTGGCAACTCCGGTAATTGAAACGACCCCAGCATTGGTTGAATAACCCGTCATGGGCGTTGTTCCCAGTAATGCGGCAAATAAACAGCTGAGTCCTTCGCCGATAATGCCGCGATTCCATTGCTTTTTGGTGATTTTTTCACCGACAACGGCACTCATCGCAAACCAGGTACCGGTCGTCTCAGTTGTCAATACCATGTAGATGACAACGAAGGTCAAAATGGTGGGCAGTGAAAAATGAATTCCGTAATGTAATGACGTAAAGTGGGGTAGGCTGATCCAAGCTGCGTTATTAACAGCTGACCAATCGAAGCGACCCATCATTGAAGCGACGATCGTGCCGACGATTAAAGCAATGATGATTGAGCTGACTTTGAATAAACGCTGAAGTTGTGGGATGCGAATACCAATCGTAATCGCAACTAACATTGCTAAAGCTGTAATCGCAGCGATTTCAATGTTTTGATTGACGTTGCCGCTAGCCTTAAAAATATTGTCGTTCAAAGCAGACGGTAATAACGACAGACCCACGCAGGTAATAATGGTGCCGCCAACAATTGCCGGAACCAACGTGTTGATAATTTTTTGGTAGACACCAGAAACGCCAAGTAAAATTAATAGCAGCGCACCGACAATCAAAGATCCCAGGACGGTTGCCATGCCACCATTAGCAGCACCATTGGCTAAGTAGACACCCGCAACGGCACCAATTGGCACAAATGAAGGGCCTTGAGAAACCGGTAGCTTCATGAAGTACCTAGTTTGAAGAATCGTTCCAATCCCGCAGGCCAGGAAGGCTGCCTGTAAGAAGCCGGTCTTTTGAGCAAGACTCATGGACAGGAGGCCGGCAATAATGATTGGGGGCACATAAACATCCATCGCCAACACATGTTGGAGACCGAGTAATCCTGACTGGAAATATGAAACTTTGTCTTCTGGACCGTAAAGCAAACCGCTATCATTGCGTTTCATTAAGAACTCTCCTCAATTAATTGATTTCAGTCAAACACGAACATTAATCTAAAATAAAAATAAATAATTCGCCTGACTAGTTAATGCTTAGTATAAACACTAGGTTTGCAATAATCAATATGTAATTCCAAATTAATTTTGTACTCTAATGTTCGTGTTTGGAAGCGTCAATTAAGGATGTCACAATATGATTGTTCTGATGGGGATGAAACCGTTATCGCTTGAAAAAACATTGTCTAAATTGAAATTATCCCCATTAAAAAAGCTGAAATTCATCGTTGAATTTCAGCTTTTTGCTATGAAGCCCCGATTATCTGGCGAGGGACTTGACCAGTGCGTCGATTGTATGGGTAATTTCTCGTTGCTCGAGTGGTTGGTCAAACAATAGGTAGCCAATAATGGCACCACCGACAATTGACCACATTATTTTTAAAATTTCCAAATTGTCCCAGTTGACAATCAAGTGGTTTTCTTTAAGCTGGTTTAGGTTCCGATTAATGTTGCGCCAGTACAAAGGTGGGAATTTGGTCAGCAGCTGTTGACGGACTGTTTCGTTATACAGGACCTCTGAAACAAAAATTTTGAGCACCGCTGCGTTGTCCTTAAGAAATTGAATTCGATCGTGGACTAATGAATCGACGAGTGCATGTAGGGTCACAAACTGTTGGGGAAGCCGATCATCGCTAATGTCGGTCAAAACGGCAGGAAAAATAGAGTTGATCACCGGTTCAATGATGGCATCCAGTAACCCACGCTTATTTTTGAACTTACTAAAAATATTACCTTCAGAAACGCCTGCCCTCGTCGCAATTTCTTTGGTACTGGCGTTGGCGTAGCCTTTTTCTGCGAATACTTCGATTGCTGCCAATAGAATTTTGACCTGCTTATCGGTCATTTCATTTAACACGTTGGCATCGGCAAATAATTTTAATTCGGTACCATTTAACATTTGGTGGGACTCCTTACTATGCTTACAGTTTGAATTTCAAATTAAGTATACACTCAATCCCATATTTATAAAGCGACTTAGAAAATTTTCATGTAAATTCTTGATAAATGCCATGAAAACGGCTTCTTGAAAACTTTTGAAAGGAATGGTTGACCTTTATATTCCCATGCGTATAAAGAGTGTTGGTGATTGAGTGAGTAACTACTCAAACAATTGTCCGAATTTAAACCAATGAAAGAGGGCTATGACATGCGAGAGAGTGTGGAAATGAAAGAACCTAAGAAGAAGTTTTTCAGCAGTACAGAAGAACCAGGTGCGGGCAAGAGCTTGGATGAAGTCAATGGGAGTATCGTTGTTCCCAAAGATGCCGGCTTTTGGCGGACATTAACGACTTATACCGGACCGGTAATTTTAATTGCGGTCGGGTATATGGATCCCGGTAATTGGATTACCTCAATTGCCGGTGGTGCGCAGTTCAAGTACAGCCTGTTATCAGTGGTCTTGATCTCAAGTTTGATTGCGATGTTGTTACAATCCATGGCAGCTAAACTTGGAATCGTGACTGGAAAAGATTTGGCCCAGTTAACGCGTGAGCGAACCTCCAAGCGAGTGGGGTTCATTCTATGGATTATTACCGAACTAGCTATTATGGCAACGGATGTTGCTGAAATTATTGGTTCTGGGATTGCCTTGGAACTGTTGCTTAAGATTCCGTTGGTGATTGGGATATTGATTACCAGTGCCGATGTGTTGATCTTATTGTTACTGATGAAATTAGGATTCAGGAAGATTGAAGCGATTGTTGTAACTTTAGTGGCAGTGATTTTGCTGGTCTTCTCATATGAAGTCTTCCTATCAGGACCGAATATGCCTGAATTGTTTGCCGGTTACATTCCCTCAACTTCGATTGTGACTGACAAATCAATGCTTTACCTGGCACTGGGGATTGTTGGTGCTACCGTGATGCCCCATGACTTGTTCTTGGGCTCATCGATTTCGCAGACCCGCCAGGTTAACCGCAAGAATCATAAGGATGTTGCTAAAGCAATTAAGTTTTCAACCATTGATTCAAATATCCAACTATCATTGGCATTCGTTGTCAACAGTCTGCTGCTGGTACTGGGAGCTGCGTTGTTCTTCGGCACTAATAGTTCAGTTGGCCGGTTCGTTGATTTGTTCAACGCCTTACAGAACTCACACATCGTTGGCGCCATTGCCAGCCCGATTCTGAGTATGCTGTTCGCCGTTGCCTTGTTATCATCAGGCCAGAGTTCAACGATTACCGGAACCCTTTCAGGACAAATTATTATGGAAGGTTTCATTCATTTGAGAATGCCACTTTGGGTTCAACGGTTGATTACTCGGCTGCTGTCAGTCACGCCAGTTCTGATTTTCGCAATTTACTATCATGGTAATGAAGCTAAGATTGAGAACTTGCTGACTGCATCTCAGGTATTCTTGAGTATTGCTTTACCGTTTGCGATCATCCCATTAGTGATGTTCACCAGTAACAAGAAGTTGATGGGAGAGTTCGCAAACCATACGTGGGTCAAATATGCAGCCTGGTTTGCCACAATTGTGCTGGTAACCTTGAATGTTTACTTGATTCTCCAGACAGTTGGATTGCTGAAATAGTCGTTTAGGAGCCTTTATAAAATATCAATCAATTCTGGTTATCTTTTATGAAAGTCTTTCAAAGTTGGAAGTCGTTGACAATTCAAAAAATTGTCTGCGGCTTCTTTTCTTTTAGTCTAAAATAGAAATTAATAACTAATAGGGGGATTACTAAATGATCAAGCCCGAAAAGATGATCAATGGAACCAAGTGGATTGAAACAATCCAAATTAACGCCGAAGAACCGCAGATTTTAGAGAATCAATACGGCATTGACGAAGATATTATTGAGTACGTTACTGATAAAGATGAAAGTACCAATTATGTTTACGATATCAATGAGGATGACCAGCTATTCATCTTTCTGGCGCCGTATGCCCTCGATAAGGACGCATTGAGATACATTACCCAGCCATTTGGAATGCTGCTTCATAAGGGCGTTTTATTCACGTTTAATCAAAGCCATATTCCAGAAGTCAACACGGCGCTATACGCTGCATTGGATAATCCTAAGGTCAAGACTGTGGATGCGTTCATTTTGGAAACCTTGTTCGCAGTGGTTGATAGCTTTATCCCCATTTCTCGGGGAATTACCAAGAAGCGAAATTATTTGGATAAAATGTTGAATCGGAAAACGAAAAACAGTGATTTGGTTTCTTTGTCCCATCTTCAACAGACATTGACCTTTTTATCCAGCGCGGTTCAAACCAACCTCAGTGAATTGAATCGCCTGCCCAAGACTCATTTTGGTGCTGGCGCGGATCAAGACAAGATTGATTTATTTGAAGATGTACAAATTGAGGGCGAGCAGGTGCAACGGATGTTTGAAATTGAAATGCAAGTTGTTGACCGAATCGATCACACGTTTAACAGCATTGCCAATAATAATCTGAATGACACAATGAAGTTCTTGACAATTTGGTCACTCACTATGGCCGTGCCGACAATTATTACCGGCTTTTATGGGATGAATGTTAAATTGCCACTGGCTGGGTTGCAATACGCGTGGATGCTGACTTTGGGAATCTCAGTTGTATTGATCGTGGCGATGTTGATTATGCTGAAAGCGCGGCGGAAGATGTGATGGCTTCTATTGGGTACGGTTGTTACTTTAATGTATTGTGACAACTTGGGGTTCTTTTGAGGTGTGTGGGTTTGAGTGGTTATGATTGTGTGAGGTTCGGCCTCTCAAATACGTTCGGACGGGCACATTTGTTATCCTCTTTTGCGCTCCCTTCGGCCTTGAAAATACGCTCCGACGACCCAGGACCCGGCCACATAAACAAAGAATACCAACGATGAACAAAGACCGTTCATCATTGGTATTCTTTGCTTATGTTCTGGGTCCTAACCGGGTCTCGTCGCACTCTACTTTTTACAACACTTTTACCCAATCAACACGAAACAAAAATATGCCCCTTCTATACTAAAAGTGTTACATTGGAAGTTGCGAGATTAGGACAGCTCCGCAAAGCAGAAGCCTGCGCATAAGTACCTCTAACCAAAATTCCAAAACCAGGAATTTCTGTTAGAGGAGACTTATGCACCAACGGCCGTGAAACGCCTAGCCTACTTGGCGACTTCTAAGCGCTTTGCTCTGCTCACTATGGTGACAATGTTGGGAGGGGTTTACATGAAAGAACAAGATGAATCATTTGCCGCTTCGGCCTTATCGGAAGGCTCAATTCCCGCTGCAGGGGAGGATACCAACACTTTTTCCGTTAGTCAGCCTGCTTTACGAGCTCTGAAAAATGTGAAAGAACATGAAATTCACTTGCAGGGCGCTTTCAACGTCCGTGATATGGGCGGTTATCCAACCAAGGATGGACTGGTCGTCAGGAGCCATCTGCTTTTACGATCTGCCAGATTGAACGCTTTGACTCAATCAGATATTGATACCCTTGTGAATACTTATCATTTAGCCCTGGATTTCGATTTGCGGCGACCCGAAGAAGTCAATGAGCGGCCGGACATTTCAATACCAGGGGTTCAATACATTGATGATTCTGTTGATACCCGGGAAACCTACTATTATCACATTAACCCAGAGAATAACCGGAAACATTATCGGACTTACGCAACATCTAAACAAGCGCGGAAGGTTTATCATGACTTATTCACGGCCCTACTTGAGAACTCATCGGAGAAATCAATTCTCTGGCACTGCACGTCTGGAAAGGATCGGACGGGAGTCGCTGCTGCATTGATTCTTTACACGCTGGGAGTTGAGGCCAGAACCATTTTCAAGGACTACCTGGCCTCCAATGACTTTTTGAAACAACAGATTAATCAACGGATCGCGGGCTTGAAGGCGAAGGGTGCCACCCGCTCAGAAATTAAGTTTGCCAAAATTGATGGTGGTGTTGACCTTTCGTACTTGAAAGCCGCCATTGATCAAATGCGGCAGGACTATGGTTCGGTAACCGGTTTTATCACTGATGGGCTTCACATTACTAAAGAGCAACAGGCACAACTGCGGGAAATGTATTTGGAATAATAAGAGTGGAGCAAGAGGCGCTTTGATCCCGGAATGTAAGGCAAATAAGTGATTATTCCCGAGTTTGGAATGATTACTTATTTGCCTTACATGGCAGGGATCAGCCGATTGATGCACGTTTCGGCCAAGTAGCAAGGGTGCTGATACAGTGGGACTTAAAGCGGTTAGTTTCCAGAATATAAGCAAGCCAGCCGAATATCCTTGGTTTGGATATTTGGCTGGCTTGCTTATATGGCCGGAAACTGCTTTAATTCCCACGTTTTTGCAATATAATATTCGCAATGCTGAAGGATGGGTGAGACGCTAAATATTTTGTCTCACCCTTTTACTTTACTAAAAAGCAAGAAATACACTGCGCCATAATCAGATTAAACTCATAATGATGAACTGGCATACTACTAGTTCGAGATAATTATTGGCCAGATATATCCAAACAATAAAGCGCATACAACTTGTAATACATATAGCGTATAGCCTACAGGCGGGCATGTAAAACCTTTTCGCCAAAACTATTTTAGTAAAAATCGAAAAAAAAGATATTGGCAGCGCTTTCTTATGACGTTATTATGAAGTCACTGATATATAAGTATTCAATTGTTTTGAAGCATTCATCTTTGATGGTGCTTCTGCCGGCACTGACACAGCCATTTATTTTCAACCATTATTCATTGCCCGGCCATGTTTAGAAATTGAATGCTTTTATATTTGAAGTGAAATGTAAGCGGTTAATGGATCGATCGATTAACATCAACGGCTTACGTTATGAATGCATTGAGGAGGCGTGACCAACAGTTAAAACAGTTTGAGTTTTGGTAAAGCTTTTTGTATGACAATAATATTTTATCGGGAGTGAAATTCATGGCTAAGAAAGATGAAGAAAAAGACGCTGTTAAAACAACTGTTGGAGTTGTTACCAACGCCAAAGTTAAGGATGAACAACAACCCAAGCTACCTTGGATGATTTCATCCGCAATGTTTTTAGCACCGCTTTGCTGGTATGGGCCAATTGGCTCTACCCGAAGTGTTTTAATTCCACAATTGTTTGCCCAATTGGATCCGGCACATAAAGTTTGGGCCGTTGGTATTTTAGCAACGATTGCTTCAATCACTGGTGCGGTCACCAACTTGCTGTTCGGTGCCTTATCAGATGTTACCAGAACCCGTTTTGGTAAACGGAAACCATACATCGTCTTAGGAACGATTGCGATTTCATTGGTATTAATTGCCAACATGAAATCAATTGTTGCCATCATTGCAATTTGGATTGTTGCGGCTGCGGCCGAAAACGCAATTGCCGCGGCGATTTATCCGCAGATTTCTGATCGGGTTGCGCCAAAATGGCGTGGGACTGTTTCAACCTTCTACGGAGTTGGATTTATCATCGCTCAGCAAGGATTTGCGCTGTTAGCTGCCCAGTTCCTTGGCAACGTTAAGTTTGGTATTTACTTCATGGCCGGATGTACCGTTGTTTTGGCAATCATCCATGAATTGCTGATTAACGAAAAAGGAAACTTGGATGAGCCTAAGGTTAAGTTCGATAAGGATAGCTTGAAGAAGTATTTCTTCTTCCCAACTCATGATGCCCGTGACTTCTACTTGGCCCTATTTGGTAAGTTCTTCATGGTTGTTGGTTCAACGATTGTAACGACTTTCCTGCTGTTCATTTTTACCGACTACATTGGTCAAAGTACTGGTCAAGCCGGAACTTCAATTTCAATCTTTAGTTCGATCATGCTCTTCATCGGTGTCTTCTTTGCCTTAGTTGGTGGCCCACTTGCCGATAAACTTGGCCGAGTTAAAGCCCCAGTTGTGATTGCAACCTTTGCATTGGGTGCCGCTGCATTATTCCCATTATTTGTTAAGGAACCTTGGGCAATGTTTGCCTACGCCGTTATTGCTGCCTTTGGTAATGGGTTGTATAACTCCGTTGATGGTGCCTTAAACATGGATGTTTTGCCATCATCCGATACTGCCGGAAAAGATTTAGGTTTAATTAACTTGGCCAACACATTAGGTCAAATGCTTGGTGCTATGGTTGCTTCAGCCATTGTTGAAGCCTTTGGTTACGGTGCAATCTTTATCTTCGCCATCGGTATGGAATTGATTGGTGGTATTGCAATTGCCATGATTAAGCGGGTTAAGTAATCCACCGTTTGAATAATTTAGGAAAGAAGGATGAGTTATGTCTATTAATTCAGAAGACTGGAAGAAAGCGCTCCAGTCAAAGGATGCATTTGCTGATTTTATCTACGAATACTTTAAAGATCAGAAGGATTTAACTGGGAATTATGAAACGCCCAGCTATTATGAATACTACGTTGTGACCCTGGACAGTAAGGAAGGGTTGATCATTACCCTTAAGACTGGCCTGAATCAGAACACCGGTGATGTCAATGCGCCGCTTCCATTTAAGGACGTTGAACATATTTCGGTGGAAGATTTCCGTCAACTTGTCTTGAACAAAAAGTTCGAAGACCAAAGTGAAAGTTTGACCGATATCTTTTCAAAGATGTTGGCTTCGGAGCCGGATGCGCGGTTCAAACGAGGTCAAAAATAGGAAAGAGTGAGAAATAAAGCGGTTAGTTTCCAGAATATAAGCCGGCAATCCGAATATCATGATCCTGGATATTTGGATTGCCGGCTTATATGGCCGGAAACTGCTTTATTTCTCACGTTTCAGCAAGGTAACATTCATAATGAGAAATTAAGGGTGAGACGATAACGATTTTGTCTCACCTTTTTTCTATGCTTTTATATTTAGTAAAACAAGCTAAACATTTAATAATAAGTTTAAATTATTTATTGACAAAATATAATTAAGCGCTTACTTTAGAATTAGTGTTGAAACTAAGCAAGGGGAGTGTGATAAATTTATGGAACCAGACATTAAATGGTTAGACGATCCTGAGACTTTTCGGGTCGGGATGATGCCGGCTCATAGTGACCATCAGTTTTACCGCAGCACCGATGAGATCAATAATGATCACAGTAGTTACGTGCAAAGCCTGAATGGCCAGTGGCAATTTGCCTTCGCCAAGGACCCGATGCATCGAATCAAAAACTTTTATGCCGCTGATTTTGACAGCGATAATTTTGATGAAATTCAGGTACCGCAGCACATTGAATTTGCCGATTATGATGATTTTCACTATATTAACACCATGTATCCGTGGGAGGGGAAGATTTACCGCCGGCCTGCGTATGCACTTGATCAAAGTGATCCAGAAGCCGGCCAGTTTAGTGAAGCCCCTGACAACCCGGTTGGTCAATATATTAAGAAATTTCAATTGGCTTCGAATTTTAAAGATCAAAAGGTCCGTGTCCGTTTTGACGGTGTCGAAAAGGCCATGTACGTTTGGCTGAATGGTCACTTCCTAGGGTATGCCGAAGATAGTTTTACCCCGTCAGAGTTTGATTTGACGCCGTATCTACAAGACGGTGAGAATCGATTAGCCGTTGAGGTCTTCAAACTCAGTACGGCCGCTTGGCTGGAAGATCAGGATATGTTCCGCTTCTTTGGGATTTTCAGGGATGTTTCTTTGATTGCGCAACCAGAAGCTCACATTGAGGATCTGTCGATTAAACCAACGTTGAGCGATGATTTAAAAGATGGCACTTTGAATGTCACAACTAAAATGACGGTCAACAAGTCCGGCGCGACTGCTAAAGTGTCAGTAGCCGATGCAGACGGCAAAGAACTATATGCCGATTCACAGCCGGTTAACGACGCCATCACGGTAAAGGACCTTTCCCTCAAACATGTCCACCTGTACGACAATCACCAGCCTTATCTATATCAACTGACGATTGAGATTGATGACAAAGACGGCAATATTCTGGAAATTGTGCCCTATAAATTTGGCTTCCGAAAAATTGAAATCAATCAAGATAAAGTAATTATGCTTAACGGTAAACGATTGGTCATCAACGGCGTCAACCGTCATGAATGGGATTGTCATTCCGGTCGAGTGGTTTCGGTAGACGATATGAAAGCCGATATCCGCACCTTTAAGAAAAATAACATTAACGCCGTGAGAACTTGTCATTATCCCGATCACACATTGTGGTATCACTTGTGCGATATCAATGGGATTTACGTGATGGCTGAGAATAATTTGGAATCTCACGGAACCTGGCAGAAATTGGGTGCTGTGGAGCCATCATACAACGTTCCCGGATCGGTCCCCCAGTGGAAAGCAGCGGTGGTCGATCGTGCCCGCAACAATTATGAACTACTCAAGAACCACGCCAGCATTATTTTCTGGTCGTTGGGCAATGAATCATATGCTGGAGACGATATTCAAGCAATGGAAGAATTCTATAAGTCCGTTGATTCGACTCGCTTGGTTCATTATGAGGGTGTTGTTCAGAACAGAAAGTATGAGGACAAAATATCCGACGTGGAAAGCCGGATGTATGCTTCTCCCGATGAGATTAAGGATTATTTAGATCATGATCCGAAAAAACCGTTCTTATTATGCGAATACATGCATGATATGGGCAACTCACTTGGCGGGATGAAATCCTATATTGATTTGATTGACCGGTATCCAATGTATGCTGGTGGCTTCATTTGGGATTTTATCGACCAGGCGATCGAGGTTAATGATGAAGTGACCGGTCAAAAGGTCTTACGGTACGGCGGCGACTTTGATGACCGGATGTCTGATTACGAATTTTCGGGTGACGGACTGATGTTCGCCGATCGGACTGAGAAACCGGCAATGCAGGAGGTGAAATACTATTATGGACAACACAACTAAACAATTGCACATTATTTATGGCGATGGCGGAATTGGTGTCGGCGGGGATGATTTCCATTACATCTTCAATTACACCCGTGGCGGCATCGAGTCAATGGTCATTAACGGCCGCGAGTGGATGTATCGCGAACCAAAGCCAACCTTCTGGCGGGCAACGACTGATAATGACCGCGGCAATGGTTTCTCCAAACAGGCTGTCCAGTGGTATGGCGCCAATATGTTTGCCAGTGCAGACAAAGTTGACATTAAAATCAATGATCAACTGATTGACTTCCCAAGCGCACCACGCAATAACCAGTATTCCAACCACGAGTACGCAGACCAGGTGGCGATCATTTATCACTATGCAACTTTGACCACTCCAAGTACTGATGTTGAAGTCAGTTATACCGTCACCGCAGATGGGGTGATGAGTGTCCATGTCCACTATACTGGCAATGATCAACTGCCAGATCTGCCAGTCTTTGGGATGCGGTTTGTTTTGCCGACTGCGGCGACCGGTTATGAATATGCTGGGCTATCCGGTGAAACCTATCCAGATCGGATGGCCGGTGGGATTCCCGGTGAGTATCGAATTGACGGCCTTCCGGTGACCAATTACATGGTTCCACAAGACTGTGGGGTTCATATGAAGACTGATTGGCTGACAATTACCCGAAACGCAACCAAAGTCAGTTCTGATCACTCAGACACGCCGTTTAGCATTAAATTTGAAAAAGATGGTCAGCCGTTTGCCTTCAGCTGCCTGCCATATACGGCTGGGGAATTGGAAAATGCCACTCATCAAGAAGAGCTGCCGTTGCCAAGACGGACAGTTGTGTCCATTCTAGGCGCTGTTCGTGGTGTTGGTGGCATTGACAGCTGGGGTCGGGATGTTGAAGCACAGTACCATATTCCAGCGGGTAAAGATATTGATTTTGGGTTTAAGATTAGGAAAGTTTAATTACTCTGAAGCAGCCAATGATCGGCTGCTTTTTGTTTACCAGAAAGCCATCGTCATTAGAGAAAACGGTTTCCATTTTTACTTGCATTTTAGTAAAATACGCGTTATTCTTAATATTGTAAAAGCGCTTTCAAATACAATGATGAGGTGATTTTAACAGTGAAACGAAAACTATTTAACGAGCAAATTAAGGACAATCCATTACGCAGCAAAGCGGATGTCAAGGCTGCCTTAGTAGACATCTTAGCACCTGCCATGGAAGTCTTGGCTCAGCAAAAACGCAAGGGCCGCTTCCGCATGAGTGACAGTGGGGCGGTTTATCTCCAAGACAAGACCGAAGTGGAAGGCTTCATGCGCCTACTTTGGGGATTAGGACCGTTCTTTGCGGACAAGAAGCGAATTTATGAACAACCCCAATGGTATGAATTGGTAACAGAAGGCATTATGGCCGGCACCGATCCTGATGATCCCGATTACTGGGGCGGCGATCTGGGCGACTATGATCAGGTGTTCGTGGAAATGGGTGCTTTAACCGCCTTTCTATACGAAACCAAAGAAACCTTCTGGGATAACTTGACGGTTAAGAAACAAAAAACGATCGTTAAGTGGATGGACCAAGTCAACCACAAGGTGATTCCAAAGACTAACTGGCTGTTCTTTCGTGCCATGGTTAACCAATTTATCACCGATTCTGGCTATATGGATAACTCGGAATTAATCGATGCTGATTATGCGATTACCAACAAACATTATCTGGGTCATGGCTGGTCCTACGACGGTTATGTCAACCAGATCGATAACTACATTCCGTTTGCTTACCAGTTCTTTACGATCTTAACGGTTGGTTTGGCTCACACCGACAACGAGCAAAGTAAGCTGTTGAAGGAGCGAGCGCAAAAGTTCGTCCCTAGTTATGCCAACTGGTTTGCCGCCGATGGTGCTGCCTTGCCTTATGGCCGTAGCTTGGACTACCGGTTTGCTCAGGCCGCATTCTGGGCCGCATATGCCTATGCGCATGTTGATATGCCAGCGGGCTACAACTTGGGTGACATTAAGCATTTATTGCTGAATAACTTGCGTTGGTGGTTCCAGCAAAACATCTTCCAGACCGATGGCTTAATTCCAATCGGTTATTCATATCCCAACATGAATTTTGCTGAAGGTTACAACGGACCCGCTTCCGCTTACTGGGCTTTAAAGACCTTTATCTTCTTTGCCTTAACTGATGATGATCCATTCTGGACGACCAAGGAAAGCGACGACTTCAAGTTTGAAGCTTTAAAGAAACAGCCAGAACCAAGAATGCTGATTGCCCACAGCCAAAACGGCTTGGAAGTGCAATCATTTACTGCCGGCCAGCATTCCCATGAGCATGCCCACGGTGAGGCCAAGTATGAGAAGTACGTTTACTCAACCACCTTTGGTTTCAGTACGCCGAAGGGATCGGTTCTCCTCAAACAAGGGGCTTACGATAATACGTTAGCCGTTGCTGAGTCTGATAACTTTTGGCAGACTGCCTTTAAGTACGATGACTACGCTATTCACGACAACTATGTCTATTCGGATTGGAAGCCGTACGATGATGTTGAAATCAAAAACTTCGTTGTACCCGCAATGCCTTGGCATGTCAGAGTGCATAAAGTCAATACTGGTCGAACACTTCATCTCGCAGAAGGCAGTTTCTCAGCACCTGATAGTGGTGCGCCTGATGAGTACGAAATGAAGACTGGCGTTGAAAATGCCGTCTTTTATCACTCAAGAGTTGGAATTACTGGGATTGTAGGTTTGTCAAAGGAACTGACAGCTGAATTATCCACTCCAGAACCAAATACCAACCTGTACTTCAATAAGACGAAGATTCCATTGCAGACAGGGGTCCTGGAACCAGGTCAATATACTTTGGTATCCCTTTATCTTGGCGATCGTGAGCTGGAGAGTTTAGATGATGATGGCAAGATTGTTTTGCCTGACGTTAAACTTGATGGCAATAAATTGACCATTAGCTTTAATGATCATACGGTCAGTGCAACGTTGGATGAATTTTAATAGTGTTTAATCAAAAAGTTCCCAGCTCATTTTCTGAGTTGGGAACTTTTAGGGTACTGATTAGCTATGATTTTCATCCATAAAATAATCGGGAAACTTCTCAATTAATTCATCCTTTTCAGCCAGCATCAAATCCAGGTGGTTAAAGGCTTGTTTCTCAGCTTTTGCTGGATCATGGGCTTCGACGGCATCCAAAATCTCACCGTGCTGTTTGATCAATTCATCCAGTGGCATATTAGTCTGCTGGATTCGCAGGAATCGATAACGGTCTAATTGCAGTGATAGATTTTCCAGCCAGTCCCAGACTTGAAGGCGGTCGGTTGCCGTATAGAACAGTTTATGGAAATCATTATCCAGATAGAAGAAGTCCACGGCGTTGTGTTCTTCGGCAGCAATCTGCTGCTTACTGATAATGGTGCGGCTGTCGAGAATGTTAATCTTAGACATCTTCTCAGCGGCTTCACTGACGACACTTTGTTCGACACTTTGGCGGACAAAGCGGGCATTCAAGGCGCTGCTCAAGCTGATCTTGGTGACATATGTGCCACTTTGAGGAACGGTCATCATGAGACCGTCATTTTTCAGTCGCAAAATAGCTTCTCGAACCGGGGTCCGACTGATGTTGAGGCGATCGATGAGCGCTTTATCCTGGATTTTTTCACCAGGTAAAAATTTTAATTTTAAGATGTCATTTAAGATCGATTCATAAGCAACTTCGTTTAAACTTTGCATGATAAACCTCGTTATTCGTTGTATTCGGTTCTTTTATTGTACCACTCTGACAAGCTCGTTATAAAAATACTTCAACTGAATTGTATCATACCATTGACAGCGGTTACACATGGTGGTAACTTTTAAGTAATTGATATATTAGAATACCAGTTGAAAATATATTAACAATGTTTACTAAAGTATTCTATTATTTACTAAATTATATCATGCTTGAGTGAGAAGGAAGAAATGAAACAACTCAAAATGGGCTTTCGCTGGTTTGGGGAAAAGGATGATGATATTTCTTTGGCCCAGATCCGTCAGATCCCACAAACAAAGCAAGTTGTCGGGGCATTGTTTGATGTTCCGGTCGGCGAAGTTTGGCCGCAAGAAAAAATTGATGCCTTAAGCAGCAGGTAACGGACGCTGGCTTGAAGCTAGAAGTCATTGAATCAGTCAACATTCATGACGACATCAAGATCGGTTTGCCAAGCCGTGACAAGTACATCGCCAAATACATTCAAACCATTAAGAATCTTTCAAAGGCTGGTATTAAGGTGATTTGTTACAACTTCATGCCCGTTTTTGACTGGCTGCGGACTGATTTGCATCATCAATTGGCTGATGGGTCAAATGCTATGATGTATGAACAATCAAAGCTGCCAAAGAATCCAGAGGCCTTAATGGCTCACATGAAGTCCGGCTCAAACGGTTTTTCACTTCCTGGCTGGGAACCTGAACGCTTGGCTGCATTGCAGGATTTGTTTGATGCCTACAAAGATGTCGACGAAGCCAAACTGGTTGAGAACTTGAAATACTTCTTGGACGCGGTTATTCCAGTGTGTGAGAAGTATGATGTTCGAATGGCCATGCATCCGGATGATCCACCGAAGCCATTGTTTGGGCTGCCACGGATCTTTAAGAATCGCGATGATATGCTGCGAATCGAAAAGCTTTATGAATCACGGTACAATGGATTCACGATTTGCACTGGCAGTCTTGGTGAGAACCAAAATAACGACCTGCCAGCAATTATCCGCGAGTTTGTGCCGAAGGATCGGGTGCCGTTCATGCATGTCCGTAACATCAAGTTTGTTAATCAACAAGGTGATTTCCACGAGTCGGCCCATCCATCCAGTGAAGGCTCCCTCGATATGTTTGAGATCATGAAAGCACTCCATGATACAGATTACGATGGCTATATCCGACCAGATCATGGTCGCAATATTTGGAATGAAGACGGTCGTCCCGGCTATGGTCTTTATGATCGAGCACTTGGAATCACCTATCTGCTTGGCTTGTGGGAAGCACTGGAAAAAACGAAAGGTTGATTCTCAGTCGCTCCAGTAATGGAAGGATGAATATACTTTGAGTACAAAATTTGTTATTTCAAAAGGTACCGCCGTTCAAACTGATTTCAGGAACGAAGTTTTAAGAAACGCGGTCAGCATTTTAAAGCGAGATATCGGAACCACGGTGACTGGTAATGGACCTAAGAACACAATTACGCTGACCTTGAACGATCATGGTAACGGCGATTCTGATGAATATGCTGTTAAGCTGATTGATTCAGAACACGTTGAGGTCACAGCTGATACTGAATTAGGCGTCATGTATGGTGCCTTGGCGATTTCCCGCACCGTGTTGGGCGTTGACAACTTCTGGTTCTGGCTGGATACCAAAACACCAAAACACGCGACGATTGAGTGGTCAGACTTTGATTCACTCAAGATGGCCGACTACCACGTGAAATACCGTGGCTGGTTTGTCAACGATGAATTGTTGTTCAATAACTGGCAGTACCGCGAGTCGAAGGAGTATGTTTGGAAATTGATTTTCGAAACCCTGCTGCGGTGTGGTGGTAACGTTGTGATTCCCGGAACAGATAAGAACAGCCATTCCAACAGAACACTGGCCGCAGCGATGGGCTTGACGATTGCCCATCACCACGCTGAACCACTGGGGGCGGAGATGTTCTCGCGGGTATACCCCGATTTGGAAGCATCGTATTTGAAATATCCTGACTTGTTCAAGAAAATCTGGCAGGAAAGTATTGATCGTCAAAAAGACACCAAGACCATCTTCAACATTGGTTTCCGAGGTCAGGGTGACCGACCGTTTTGGGCCGATGAAGATCGTGAGTACACACTGCAGGATAAGGCCGATGTCATTAATTCAGTCATTAAACTTCAGTATGATATGGTTAAAAAAGCTGATCCGGATGCAATCTGCTCGACCAATATTTATGGTGAAACAACAGCGATCTATAACGCCGGCTTACTGAAATTACCTAAGGACGTCATTCAAATATGGGCAGATAACGGCTACGGCACGATGGTTTCACGGCGTCAAGGCAACGATGACCCCCGTTCTGAAGTTTTGTCCGCTGAAGATGATTCGATTTCTCAAGGAATCTACTATCACGTGGCCTTCCATGACTTGCAGGCGTCTAACTTCTTGACTTTCTTGCAAATTGACCCCCACTACGTTGCCAATCAGTTAACGGAAGTTCGCAAGGCCGGGATGGATGACTTGGTCATGTGTAACACTGGGAGTATCAAGCCACATATCTTCTATATCTGGCTAGTTGCTCAGTCGTGGCGTGAAGACTTTAAGCTCGAGTCTAACGAACAGATTATTGCTGAGTACGTCAACCATTTCTATGGGTCACACCAAAACGAAATTGCCGATGTTTATCGGAAATATTTTGAAACAACCTTTAATTATCGCGATATTGAGGATCAAAAGGCCGGCGACGAGTTCTATGAATATACGCTCAGAAAGCTCATCCGAACCTGGTTGAACCATGCAGACAAATTGCCCGATATGGAGTGGGTTACCGGTGATCGGATGTTGGATAACCAACTAACAATGATTACCGACATGATCACGCCACATATTAAGCCATTTGTTAAATTGGACAATGATGCCCAGATTCTTATGAAGCAACTGCCTGAGGATGACCGTGGTCGATTCTTCAACGATATTTGGCTGAGCATTGCCATTCACACATATTCAATTCAGGCACTTCAATTGACGATGGGGGCCTTTGATGAGTTTGGCAATGGTGACCATCTCAAATCATTCCTGTCATTGAGCGATGCGATTGATAAGTTGCGGGTCATTGTCAATGCCTGGCACCACAATCCAGTCGAGAAGTGGACCCACATTTACGATAATGACTGCTACACTAACATCACTCTGGCAATCGATACATTGAAGACCTTACGGAACTACGTCAGAATTATTGGCGATGGGCCCGACGAAGATCAATGGGAACGACAATACCTCATGCTGCCCAGCGATGGGAAGGTCATGCTGCTGTCTAACACCCACAAGGCGTACAGTGATGATGAAATGGCGCTTCGATTGAAAGGCGACAAAGACTAAGTTGTTACAATGATAGGCCCTCACTACTTCAGGTGGTGGGGGCCTTTTAGCTGCTTGTAAAAAGATGAACAAAAATCACTAAACATGGTTGACAGCGTTTTCAGATAGCGCTATTATAAAGATACTAATATATTAGTATTCTAGTATTTCAATAACAGAGATTGAATGTACCGGTTCCGTTATTTTGATCAGTGGACTTGAAGCACTGCTATTTTACCTAAAATTTCATTTAGTCCAGTGATCCCAATTGTGTACGGAACCGTGAATTAAAAATTGAAAGCGGTTCAACTCCACATCGGGATAACCAATTTCATTAGATATAATTGGGAAAAGGAGATTATTGTAATCATGGACAATCAAAAGCAAGTCGCCCACGACGGTTGGGATGAATATGCCAACAAGCGGATTTATAAGAGTCGTGGCAAAATTGGAATTTGGCGGTCACTCGGATTTGGGGCCTTCTCATTCTTCAGTATTTCAATGCAGGGGTTAGTTGGTGCCTGGTTGATGTTCTTCTACACCACCTTTGCCGGCTTAACTGCTGGTCAAGGAGCCACCATTTTCCTAATTGGCCGGGTGGCTGATGCCATCGTCTCACTGGTCATGGGAAATATTTCCGATAATATTTACAAGTACAAATTGGGTCGGAAGTTTGGTCGTCGGCACATCTTTATCTTAGCTGCCGCACCATCGGTCCTGGTTGCGATTACGATGTGGGTTGCCGGGATGAGCTTCTGGTACTACCTGGTTACTTACCTGATCGTGACCGTCTTGATGTCAACCTTACAAATTCCTTGGGAGACATTTCCAAATGAAATGACCAAGGACTTTAACGAACGAACCAAGATGTCAACCACGCGAATGGTTCTTGCCGGCTTGGGCGGGATGTTAACCCAATTTGTTCCAGCACAACTGTTCAAGTACTTCCCAAAGACCTCACCAGAACCATATATTTTGATGCAGGTGATCTTCTCAGTTGCCACATTCTTCTTGATTTTGGTTACCTACCACACCACTTGGGAGCATTTCGTTACCAAAGCGGAAGCCAAGAAGTTGGAAGCTGAAGCTTTGGAAGAAAATAATGGTGAAAAGCCTAACTTGAAGTCAGAGTTGAAGAACTACTTCTCAACTTTCAAGATCAAAACCTTCAGACTTCACATGGGGATTTACCTGAGTTCCTACTTTGCAACCATTCTTTTCTCAACCGTCTTCGTTTACTACATTGTTTATGTTTTGAAAATGTCGACTAGTACTTCAGGATTCTTACAATCATTAAGTATTGTTTCAATCCCAGTTACCATTATTGCTGGCTTTGCGGTGACTAAATTCACTTACCGTTCACTGTATCTGTTTGGTTATTCACTGATCTTAATTAGTGCTGCTAACTGGGCCTTCGTTGCCTTTACCCGACCAGCTCACATGATGGTTTGGCTGATTGTCGGCATGTCGTTCTATGAAGTTGGGTTGTATATTTTGTACTTCGCCCCATGGAACGTCTTCCCATTCATTCCTGACTTGGATACATTGGTCACTGGTAAGAATCGAGCCGGTTTGTTTGCCTCAGTCATGACCTTTATTAACCAAATCATCAGGGATTGGCATCCGTTGTTGCCGGTTACTTACTGGACTTTGCGCACTTCCGTCAATCAGTTAGTGGTGCTGTCTCACAACCTGCCAGCGCAACTAACATGATTATCTTCATCGTTTCCGGTGGAGTTGGCTTCATGATCCTGTTGGCCATGTTCTTCGCCGCTCGTTTCCACTTAAGCAAGAAGACCTTTAAAGTGCTTGCCCAAGAACTGGGTCGTCTCCAAAAGGGTGGCAGTCCTAAGGATGTTGATCCACACACCAAGGAAGTCTGCGAAGACTTAACTGGTGTCAAGTATGATTCAATTGATTTCTGGAAGAAGAATGATGATCCGAAATTTCAGAAGTTATCTTAACTAGCGTTCAATTAAACGGCATGACTCCGGAAACCGATCGGACCATGCCGTTTGGTATCGATTGATAAAATCAAAAGGGGATAAGTTATCATGGCAGATAAAAAAACAGATTGGAAAGAAGCATTAAAGTCTGAGGATGCATTTAAAGACTTCATTACAAATTATTTTCGAGACCATAAGCAGCTAACCGGGTCTTACGATATTCCTTCGTATTATGAGCACTATACGGTTACCTTAGATAGTCATGATGGCATTGTCATTACACTGGTAACGGGTATGAACCAAACTGGCGGCAGCGGCAACGTATCTGCACCATTGCCATTCAAGCAAAAGGAAACCATGTCAATTGAAGACTTCCGGAATTTGATTCTGCACAAGAAGTTTGCCGATCAAGATATGTCGTTGGCAGATGTCTTTCAGACAGTTGCCGGCGTACCTGATGCAAATGATGACAATGACTAACGATCGCTTTGCTGTTGCCACAAACCAAGGAATCGAGGCTCAAGTAAATGTCAGAATCCAAAAGTGATTGGAAAAATGCTTTGAAGGCTGAAGATAAATTTCGTCAGTTCATCATTAACTATTTCGCCGAGCATGAAGCCTTAACCGGGTCCTACGATATTCCGTCGTACTATGAGCCTTACGTCGTCAAATTGGATAAGCACGACAAAATTGTGATTGCCTTAACCACTGGAATGAATCAAGCTGGCGATAACGTCAGTGTCCCATTGCCGTCGAAAGAAAAAGAGAAGATGTCCATTGAAGATTTTCGGACATTGATTCTAAACAAAAAGTTTGCCGATCAAAACATGTCATTGGCCGATGTCTTTCAAACCGTCGCTGGCGTGCCAGATCAAAACAGCAATAAGTGAGGTGAGGCTTCAAACCTAAAACAGTTAAAATAGTGCGCCAACATTTTAAATAATAATTGCTAGAAAGCCGGTAGAGAATGCGAACTCTGCCGGCCTTCGTGTGGTTAAATTTTTTCGAGGAATAGTGAGTCAAAAGGCCAATCAACAGGAATTAACCTGAAGATTGGCCTTTTGAAGGATCATTGATTACTTATTTCTAATTTCATTTAATTTCTTAATATAAGCCTTGGCGTTTTCAGTCACCTGATCATAATCACCAGTTTCACCTGGGCCGACCAAGTTGCCACCCGCACCGACGCAGACAGCACCGGCAGCAAACCATTGGTCAAGGTTATCTAGGTCCACGCCGCCAGTTGGCATGACGTTGATTTGTGGGAATGGTGCCTTAACGGCCTTGATCATTGAAGGACCGGCGACACTGGCTGGGAATAGCTTAACAATGTCTGAGCCACCTTCAAGAGCGCGTTGCATCTCAGTCATTGAGCTGCAGCCTGGTAGATACGGCACCTGATAGAGGTTACACAACTTGGCAATATCGGGGTCATAAGTTGGGCTGACAATGTAGCCGGCACCAGCCATCATGGCCAGTCGGGCAGATGCTACATCCAAAACTGTTCCGGCTCCGATCACGCCGTCAGGTAATTCTTCAGTTAACTTGGCAATGACCTGGTCTGCGTGGGGGACGGTAAAGGTTAACTCAATTCCCATCACGCCGCCTTTGATGGCAGCCTTGCTTAAAGCCTCAGCTTTTTCAGGGGTGTCTGCACGGCCAACAGCGATAATTCCAGCGTCGACAATCTTTTGGAGATTTTGAACACGATTCATAGTCATTATTGACAGCTCCTTTTAAATTTGCTTGCCATGTACTATAATATTAATATATTACTTACATATATTAATATATTACTTTACTGAGAAATTTGCAATGGTTTCAACTTTATTTTTGGTAAATGTTGTAAGCGCTTCTATTTAGGAGGAAAAACAAATGAGTGAATTTTTAACGATCGGCGAACCAATTGGATTGTTTGCGTCACAGGATGTTGACCAGTCACTGGCCGATGCAACCCATTTCGAGAAATATCTGGCGGGCGCGGAAGTCAACGTTTCCGTCGGTGTTTCTCGTTTGGGGCACAGTACGGAATACGTGACGCGTTTGGGAGAAGATCCGGTTGGTGAATTTATTGTTAAACAGCTGAATTTGAACCATATTGCAACTGATTATGTAGAAACTACTCCGGATTATTGGACCGCTCTCCAGCTTAAACAGCGGGTGACTAAAGGGGATCCAGGAATCTTTTATTACCGGAAGAATTCTGCGGCAGCCCATTTTCAAAAGGCCATCCTCGATCGCATTGACTTCGATGGGATTAAGCTGGTTCATTTGTCAGGGATCTTCCCTGGAATCTCTGGCACGGCTTTAGATGCCTTTAAACATTTGATTAGTCTGATTCATCAGTATCCAGCCATTCGAACAACCTTTGACCCTAATTTACGACCGCAGCTTTGGTCGTCGAAGGAAAAGATGGTTTCGACGATTAATGAACTTGCAAGTCAAGCCAATATTATTTTGCCCGGTGTCAACGAGGGTGAAATCTTGATGGGGAGCCGCGATCCGGAAAAGATTGCCGACTATTATCTGAATCATGGGGAACAGACAGATACGGTGATTGTCAAAGTTGGCTCCAAGGGGGCTTACGTCAAGACCAAGGGTGGCCACGGCGCGATGGTCAGTGGCTATCATGTTGACCACGTGGTTGATACTGTCGGTGCTGGGGATGGCTTCGCAGTTGGCGTGATTACCGGCCTCCTCGAAGGCTTGAGTAATGAAGAAGCTGCTAAACGGGGAAATGCGATTGGCTCGTTAGCCGTTCAAGCACCAGGTGATAACGATGGATATCCGACCTATGAAGCCTTGGCAGCTTATCAAGGCGAGGCAATCCGCCATTAAGAGTTGCTGAAGTCGCTTTTGTTGACCACGACCCTCTTCGGGTAGATACTTTTGCTGAAATAACAAGTTATCTATTTTGGGGAGGATTCACATGACAAATTTAGTGATTAAAAAAGATGTTGAATATGATGCTGTTAACCACCAGTTAACTGATATTTATTATGATGGTGAAAAGGCCGAGAGTAAGGGTGCCATCATCGATATCCATGGTGGCGGCTGGTTCCGTGGCAACAAGTCAAAGGATGCCGATTCCTCGATTCGTTTTGTGGAAGCCGGCTATCTGGTTGTCACCCCGGCTTATCGAATTACGCCGGAAGCTTTCTATCCCGCTCCTTTGGAAGACATGGATCATTTGTATGAATGGCTGAAGAAATCTGATTTGCCATTCAATCATGACCGCATCGGGGCGTTTGGTTCGTCTGCCGGTGGTAACATGACCGTTGAATTGGCGATCAAATATGGGATTCCGATTGTCTCTTTGTCAGGCATTTTGGACATTGATAAATGGCTGGGCGAGCATGAAGATGTGGTTGCCGCAGAAGGTGATACGAGCGGCTTTAACTCAACAGCCAGCTCAAATATTAATCAGACCGGTGCGAATGATCCGTTCTACAAGTGGTTCGTGACCAACTACTTTAACGGCCGGACTGACCAATACACAGAAGCAACCCCTGTTCACCGAGTCACTGACACGACTGGGCAGATGTATTTAGCCAACTCACTGAATGAATTTGTGCCAACCAGTGGTGTTTTGGACATGGCACAAGCACTGACCCAACACCAGATTCCGTATCGAACCCGGATGTTGACTGGCAGTCGGCACGCAAAGGGATATCTGGACGATGTCTGGGATGACATTGTTGGGTTCTTTGACCAAACGTTATAATGAGGTACACTTAATAAAAGTGAAGTGAACGCTGTTTGCCCGAATGGGGCGGATCGGCCAACCACTTCCACGTGAGTATCACATAATGAGTGTACACGAAAGTAGCCAAACAAAATTTTGCTTTTGTTCGGCTGTTTTTCTACATACTGAAACGGGGTCACAGTTAATGATTAAGAACAAGCTATCTTGGGGAAAAGAATTCTGGCTGGCGGCACTATTTCTCATCTTATTAATGGGAATTGAATTCTCTGTCAAAGGATCGGGGCCACTGCTGAGAGGCGGCGTCCGATTGTTATTCGCACTGGTTGTTGCCGGTATTATCTTCTATGTATTGGGTACGACGAAAATTTTCACTCGGAGAATCAAGCTTTCGACCTTTGCAAAAATCTGGGGATTCATCTTTGGTATTTGTATCGGCGGACTCTTTATTCTATTGAATATTTTGGGTCATTCAGCAATGATGATGCAGTCAAACACTTGGATTGCGGACACGCTGATGGCGTTATCCGCCGGAATTTTTGAAGAATTTCTGTGCCGAGGGTTGCTGTTGTCAGCCTTTTTATCCCTGTTTGAAAAGCTCAAATATCAGTTTACGGCTGCAGCTCTGGCTTCTGGAATCTTCTTTGGTCTGTTTCACCTGATGAATTTGACTTCCGGCCAAGGATTACTGGAAACTTTGCAACAGGCAATCTATGCCTTTGTGATCGGGGCGATCTTTGCATCGATTCGACTGACGACGAACTCGCTTGTCTGGGTGATTTTAATTCATGCCTTAATCGACTGGCAGCCGGGAATCTCCGTTGTCCATACGGTCGATACGATGACCCCGTGGCTGATTTTTAGTGCCGTCTGGGGAATCATCCTGGTGATCGCCGTTATTTTCTTAGTTGCATTTGATAGCAGTTATCGGCATGCTAGTGAGTTGACGACCAGTCCCTAGTTTGGATAAGAGCAATACAAAAAAGGACCAGGCTGTAACTATTTGTTGTTACGTCCCAGTCATGTCGAGCGACAATTTTATCTAGCCTAAACGTGCAACGACGGCCGGCTGAAAGCCTGCCTAGCCTACTTGGCAATCGGCTGATCCCGGCCATTTAAGCCAACAATCCAGTTATTCCAAAAACAGGAATAACTGGATTGTTTGCTTAAATTCTGGGATCAAAACGCCTTGTGTTCCACTCTTTTTTGATCACCAGTACCCAAGTATCTTTGTAAGATGAGCCCGATTAATATCTCGTGATGATAATTTATTTTGGAAGATTGCGAAGTTGTTATTAACGATTATTGGCCGGCTCCAAGAGTACTTGAAGTCACTGCCCTTAGTCTCTGAATCAGATTCCATAATGTCATTTGAGTATGGTGTGTGGTCTAGGCCCAGGCTATGGCCAAGTTCATGGGTAATAACGGACTCCCAATACTTAACGTAAAGGGCCTGATAGTCTGAACTTTCAGGTTTATTCCCATCAGGCATGGCTTGGCCGGTCTCTGCTTTGTACACGGCGGGTAAATAAGCACTGTTGTCGAAGAAATTATAGTTGAGATAAACACGGTTCGAGATGTAGTAGCCATCCCAGCTGCCTGTGCCGGTGCCGGCATGCTTAAAATTAACCGTGATTGTGTGGCTGGCCTGGGTTCCAAGCTTGAAAACCTTAGTATTGAGGGCTTGATTCCAATTCTGAATAGCGGCAGCGGCGTATGGACGCAATGTTTTATTGGAAATGTAAATGCTGGCGGTATGATTCTTGAACGTGCCTGGCCGACTCATCGCCTCAACGTTGTACCAGCGGTCAAATGTTTGCCAATATTTGTCATAAACTGAAGTGGGGAATTTGCGGACACTCGCCGTTGGATTGAGATCCGGTGTTGATTTGATAGCCTTGGCAACTGTGTGTCCCGTGACTTTTTTGGTAGATTTAGCATAAGTAATTGGACTTGAAGCTGTGTCAATGGTTAACGGCGCAGCCAACGCAAACGAAACGCTGGCAAGGGCGACAAGTAACAGATTTCTTTTTTTCATAATAAATTCCCCATTTCAGATGTATAAAATACATTCTGACTGAATACTATCATTCAGCCCAGGATCCTTCAAGCGAAGTGGTTCGCAATATCCCTGGATTAACGTCAATAACGGCTCTTCATAGCGGCCTGACCATGTTGTACCAGGTTTCACCGGCATGGGTTGAGGCAGATGGGCCCTCGTTTTGGTAACCATGCTGCTCATAAAACGAAACCAGCGTTCTCAAGCAGGTGAGGCTAATTGCTTTACGGTGCTGTTGCTTGAAAATCATCCCCAGTTCTTCCAATAAGCCGCCGGCAACGCCTCGATGTTGGTAATCCGGATGGACTGCCAAGCTGAGAATTGTTTGATAGGGGGCGTTAGGATCATTTGGTTGAGCGTCGGCAAACAAGTCGTCATTGATGTATCGGTCAGTTGAGGCTGGGCCGACGACGTAGCCGACCAATTGATGATCCTGATTGTGGGCGGTCAGAAATGTTTCGGGATATGATTGAATCCGTTGGCGCATGGCTGCTTTAGTCGCTGCTTCGGCAGGCGAAAAACCGCTGCGTTCGATTTTTATAATCGCTGGAAGTTCGCTGATGAGTGCAGGTTGATAGACCAAATTCAATTTTGTGCCTCCAAGTGGTATTATTTTCTTGTGTCGATTATCATGACTGAAGAATTTTAACATAAGTTGGGAGGAGATTGCCAATATGGCACAGAATCAAACAATACATAACAAACGCTGGGTGATCATGACCGCGGTGTTTATCGCTACCTTTATGACCTCAGTCGAAGTAACGATCGTCACAACCGCACTGCCGTCCATTATCAGTGAGCTTCACGGACTCGCCTATCAAAGCTGGATCATGAGTGCCTATCTCTTGACAACCGCGATCACAACGCCGATTTATGGCAAACTCGCAGACACCTTGGGCCGCCGAAACGTGTTTCAGTGGGGCGTGATTGTCTTTACCATCGGCTCTTTCTTGAGTGGTTTGTCACCGTCAATTCTATTCTTAATATTGGCCCGGGCAGTCCAGGGAATCGGTGCCGGAGCGGTCATGCCGCTGACGTTTACGATTATTGCCGACATTTTTTCCTTTGAACAACGGGCTAACGTGCTGGCACTCAACAATACTGCTTGGGGCTTGTCAGCTTTGGTGGGGCCACTGATTGGCGGCTTTTTAGTTGACCATCTCTCGTGGCACTGGGTCTTCTTTGTCAACGTCCCGCTGGGGATGGTGGTTGCTCTGTTGGTATGGCTGGGGTATCACGAAACCGTTCAACCTGATCACCAGCTGCTGATTGACTGGTTGGGGATTGTCTGGCTGACTGTTACACTGGTGAGCCTGCTATTAGGAATTCAGTCGCTGGATACGCTGCCTTGGCTGGCTTTGGCTCTGCTACTGATCACCATTGCTGCAACCGGGTTGTTGGTGCGTCATGAAAGGCGATTTGTCGATCCGTTGATTTCGCCTAAAATGTTTCATTCAAGAACCTTCACAATTCAAATTCTCACTGCGACGATTTTAAGCGGGGTGCTGATTGGTTATCAGATGTATTTTCCAATCTGGCTTCAGTCGCTGTATCGGGTATCGGCAACCACTGCTGGACTCGTCGTCACTTCCAGTTCAATTATGTGGCTGACGGCGTCTTTTTTCGTTGGCAAACTGATTGCTCACTTCGTCCCCAAACGAATTGCAACCACTTTGATTGGTGTGATGCTGCTGAGTTATTTGTCGTTGATTTTTGCCAGTCAGGCATTTCCTGTCTGGGCATTTTACCTGATTGCCATGATTAATGGTGTTGGGATGGGCGTTGTTGTAAGCATGAACACCATTTTAAGTCAGCATTTGGTGCCGAATGAAATGGTTGGCTCGGCAACCTCGGTCTTAACCCTTGGACGCTCGCTTGGTCAAACGGTCATGGCCGGGGTTTACGGCGCCATTTTAAATTTGGTAATTCGATTACAGCTGCACGGTAGCATTACCTTTTCTCGGGTCAATAACGTCATCAGTTCAAAGGGAGCCGTCGTCGTTTCCAATCGGTCACTGATTGATCCAATCATTCTCACAGCGCTTCATATGGTGTTTGTTGGCGTGGTGGTCATGCTAGTGGTGGTTTTTGTGATCAACATTTTCGATCCAAATAAAAAGATTATTCATTGATCCCATATAGACTTGGAACCAAATTAAAAAGAGGTCGGCCATCGTTTTGAACGATGGTCGGCCCCTTTGTCTAAGGTCATTAGATGAAACACCTATCAGTCAACTTATTTTGTGGATCCCGGAACGCCGGCAACCGTCTGAAAGACGTCAGCCAATGATGTGTGCATATCGGCAAACTTCTTATGGAGAATAAGTTGGCGGAACTCTTCAACTGAGATTGTTTCCACATCCTTGAATGGGATGGTTGGCATGTCTGTATTAACTGTTGGATTGATAGCGCTGGTTAAGGTGATGATTAAGCCTTTCTGGCTATTCAATGTAACAGTGTAGTACTCGTAATAAGAAGGGGTCTCGTAATTACCAGTTAATTGCTTGTGATCCTTAAAGTAGTTGATGATAAAGTCGTTAAAGGTGCTTGGTGATTCTAATGATGCTTTCCAATCTGTGTTTGTCATATTTAAACTTCCTTTCGTGTTTCAATGAGTTTCTGAATTGGGTAAGAGATATCCATCTGACATATCAGTTCTAATAATCTGTCCCTTGCTTCAATTGTCATTCTAAACACTTTCAAAACTAATACAAGTGAAAACATCAATGAAAACGTTGACAGCATTGAATTCTTTGCAATTTCTAATTGGAAGCGCTATTTTTTGAATAACTTGACGATATTTGTAATATCATTACTAATATGTTAGTAGTTTGCCGATATTTACATTGATTGACAGACGATTGACTTGCTTTACGAAACGTTTTGTAAGACCATAACAGCAAAGATTGATAATTTTTTCAAGATGGGGGAATTATGATGGCTGATAAAGTATTAGTTCCAGCTCAACTGCATCCAGATGGAAAGCGATATTTACAGGAGCACGGTTTTGAAGTTGTTGAATTGATGCGGGCCAATGCTGAAAATATTCTGAAAAACGGTAAGGATGCCACCGCGATGATCTTATTTTTGGATCCGGTCGGTGAAAAGGTCATTTCTCAAATGCCGAATTTAAAGATTATTGCTCGCCATGGTGTCGGGTATGACAGTGTTGATCTCGACGCCAGCGCCAGGCATGGTGTTTGGGTGACCAACACGCCGAATGCCAATGCGGCAACTGTGGCAGAAACGACTTTGACAGAAATCTTGGATGTTTCCAAACACTTGACTAAAGACTCGATGGAAATGCGAGCCGGTAATTCTGCCTATCCATTGTCCCACTTAGGATTTGATCTTGAAGGCAAGACCCTGGGGATTCTTGGTTACGGCAAAATTGGCCGCTTGGTTGCCAAGAAAGCCAGTGGGTTGGGGATGCGAATCCTGATTTATAACCGGACGCCACGGGAATCACTATACGGCGAATTTGTCGATCTTGATACACTGCTTAAATCGGCGGGTATTTTGACGCTGCACTTAGCGGCCAATCCCCAGACACGACACATTATCGGTCGGCCGCAACTTGCCGAAATGAAACGGGGCAGCATGTTGATTAATTTGGGCCGTGGCGTGTTGGTTGACACCGATGCACTGATTGAAGCCCTCAAAACCGGTTCGATTCGTGGGGCGGCGCTTGATGTTTTCGATGAAGAACCGCTACCGATGAGCGGTGAATTGTTCAAACTGGACAACATGTTATTAACCCCCCACATTGGTTCCAGCACCGTTGAAAGTTTTTCGAGAATGGCAACCGATGCGGCCAGTGAGGTGGTCCGGGTCCTGAGCGGTGATTCACCACAGTGGCCGGTTAATCACCCGTTGTAGTCTATTAATTTTTAAGAGTACATTGTGTACAACATAGTTGGGTGGTATAGTTGAGTTGGATCAATAATTTATTCAAAGGAAGCGTTCGTGATGACAAAAACATACAAGGCAGAAATTACTTCATTGAACGGCGATAAAATTGGTACCCACCCGACTGGTGAGGCGACCTTTACGATTGACGGTGATACCCTAACCGTTGAAATTACCATGGATCACACGTCACCAAATACACAGCATTGGATGCATTTCCATGGTTTCCCAGATGGCAAGGATGCGAAACCAGCGACTGCGGCTCAAGATATCAACCATGACGGCTATGTTGACCTACCGGAAACAGAACCGGTATCTGGCACGACGATGGTGCCGTTTAACGACGCTCCAGAGAAGATGGATATCCCAACTGATAACCTACCCAACTTCAGACGCGGATGGCCATTTCCATTACAAGAAGGCGGTTCCGTTGGCAGAAATCAGCAAGAAGTTCAAGGAAGTCTTCAATGACGATGACCTGCACCTTGAAAAACGGGTAGTCTACATTCACGGCGTTCCAGAGTCGATGGACTTACCTGACACGATCCAAGGTGCAGTTGGCAAGTACGATCAACACACAACTTTGCCGATTGCGGTTGGAAAGATTGTTGAAGCTTAATTAAATGAGGTCTATTTGGTGGTTGAGGTGATTTCAACTGTTGAATAGATTTTTTTATTCTATGAGGCAGCATACTGACGATGAGTGGATGACATGGAGAAGAAGACGAGTTATGAAAAACAAATTTAGGCTAACTCTGAAACAAAATCGCTTTCTTACAAAAAAGAATCTTGTTAGTATGGTATATTCAACTTCCAAATTTGAGAGGGTTACGGCAACTCTTCCACAAACAAAGACGATTATTGACGGAATGAGTGTCGCCGGTGTTTCAATTGATGATATTCAGGTAATCGTTAATCTCAAAAAAGGGTTGGAATTTGTATTAAGTCATAGCGAACCATTTAGTCTAGAAATTTGTCAGCAAATTAATCGGATTGTTGCGGCTGAGGATGCCCTGGTTCCTGGACAAATCCGGACCGGGAGCGAACAAATTGGTGGTGTTCAGTACGTACCGCCAATTTCAGATGTGAATAACGTCAAAACTGATATTCAAACAATTATGAATAATGATTATGCCGCTACTGAAAAGGCCCTCAAAATAATGTATGATATCATGCGCCAACAAATTTTTTGGGATGGTAACAAGCGGACTGCCATTTTGTACGCTAACTACATTTTGATTAACGCCGGCGCTGGGATCGTTAATATCAACGAAAACCAGTTGGAAGTCTTTAACACGCTGCTGGCGAAGTATTATGAAACTGGCAATTCACAAGAGATCATGCGCTGGACGTATGATAATTGTTTATACGGCATTGAATTCAAATAATGCTGGACGGTGCTCGGCCCCAATCAAAAGTTTTCCAGAACTTTTGATTGGGGCCGAGTTTTTTGATCATTAACTTAGGTTGTTAGTTAATTGCGCTAAATTCTTTTATCCCTTGTTGCAGCCGGTTCAAGCCATCTTCAACCATCGCTTTCGGACTGGCAATATTTAGTCTCAAGAAGTGATTGCCATCACCGCCATAAACATTTCCGGCTGAAAGATACAGGCCGGTTTTGGCTCTGATGAACGTCGCTAATTTCGCAGAATCATCGGTGAGTTGGCGAACATCGATCCACACCAGATAGGTGGCGGTTGACGGGACCACTGTGATACCGGCGATGCTTTCCTGACAGAATTTGACGACTGTTTCGTAGTTAGCACGAATTTGGCCTCTGAGTTCGTGGACCCATTGCCCAGCTCTCGTATAGGCGGCAATCGTTCCTGGAATTGCCAAGAGATTGGGTTCACCCAGCTCGTCGGTGTTAATGCCGCGGTTCACTTTGCTGCGCAGGGCTTCATTTGGCACGATGACCGTGGCGGCATGCAGAGCGGCAAGGTTGAAGGTCTTGCTTGGCGAGACTGCGACGATGACGTTTTGCAGCAGTTCTTCTGGCAATGAGAACATGGGCGTATAGTCAGCACCTTTAAAAACCAGGTCGCCGTGAATTTCATCGGCCAGCAGCGTAACACTGTGTTTGAGACAAAGCCGATTGATCTTCATTAAGTCTTCTTTAGTCCAAACTTTGCCAATTGGGTTATGAGGGTTGCAGAGGATCATCATGGTTGTCAAAGGTTCGGCCAGTTTGGCGTCCAAATCCTGCCAGTCAATGTGATACTGATGAGTTTTGACGTCGTAAACCAGATCGGATGACAATACGTGGCGGCCATTGTTAACGATGGAATTATAGAAAATATTGTAAACCGGTGCTTGAACCAGCACGTTATCGCCGACGTTGGTGACACGGCGAACGGCCGAAGAAATGGTTGGCACAACGCCGGTTGAGAAAAACATCCAGTCTTTTTCAATGTTGGCGTGGTGTTCACGCTGATACCATTTGGCAACGGCTTCAAAATAATCGTCATGTGGCTCTTCGTATCCGAAAATGCCGAAGTCAACCTTTTGGCGCATCGCCTCAAGAATCTCCGGTGCAGCTTTAAAGTCCATGTCAGCCACCCACATTGGTAGCTCATTTGGCTTAACGTCCCATTTAACCGAATCGGTATTCCTGCGTGAAATCATTGAAGTAAAGTCATACATAGTTAGGCGGTCTCCTTTGTCGATGCTTTGTCATCGGTTGTAATGGTTGTTTTACTTGGGTCAATTTTGGTTGGGTCGAGGATGATTTCGCCGATTGAACGAGCGTGGATTGTCCCGCTAATGGGATTTTTGACACTCATAATATTAGAGTTGATGGTTGCGTCAATGTCTGAGCAGTATTCAAACGCCAGATCGCACCGCAGCAGGCGGCAGTTGCGCATTGTGAGATGGTCGATGTAGCAAAGACCCTGATCGCTTTCGATGGTGCAGTTGATGAGAGTTAGATTCTTGGTATTCCAAGCCAAATATTCGCCGTTAATGGTCGAATCAACAATCTTAACGTTCTCACAATTCCAAAAGGCATCTTTGGAAACCAAAGTGGAATGGTGGACTTCAACATTTTTGGCACCATCAAAGACGTAGTTGCCAATCAGATTCAGATGATCAGCGTAAATGTTTTCACTATTCATGCCAAAGTAGTCACCGTTTGCCTGCACGTTGTTGATCTTGATATTTTGACAATTCCAGAGGGTTTCTTTGGCGTCTGAAAAGTGGTCGTTGTTCAGAGTGATATCGCTGCTGCGACGGAAGATTTTGGGCGCTTGGATGGCACTGTCGTTGACTTGAATATTGTGGGTATACCAGATGCCTGAACGGGCCATTGTTTCCAAAATCGAGTGGTCAACTTTGATGTGCTTGCTGTACCACAAGGGGTACTTATAGGTAAAAATTGAATCGGTTAAATGAATGTTGCGGCTTTCTTTTAGTGGGGACTCACCGGTGCCAAATGTGGTGCCGGTGATGTCCGCATTGACTTCAGCAAATAACGGTCGTTCGCCGTCAAAATATTGGTTCAGATATTGTTTCATTGCGACTCCTTATTAATCATTAATAGCTTATTTTCTGAAAAGGACTTAATTTCAGTATACTCGTTTCCAACAAAACCGTGGTCAGGATTTGGTTACGATTAATATCACTATAAACGTTGAAGTGGACTATAAGTCAAGGATATCTGATGATTAATGTCATCGACGCCCAAAACCACTGCTATAATGTAAGTGGAGGTGCAGATTATGACAACAATTTATGTTGACCCTTCAAAAAAGAAGGAACAGATCGTTAAACTGTCTGATGGTACGTTTGGATTGATGAAAGCTGAAAAGCAAAAGTCTGGGATTGGTTATGAATTTGATTTTACCAGCCACATGCACCCCAGCTTTCGAATCCCGCATGCACCGGTTAATGGGGATGAAGAAACGGTTCATTCAATTGACGGCGAGCAGCAGTTCAAGATTCAGTGGTTAAATCAGTGACTGGCCAACTGCAGGCAGATTGATCACTATTTAAGGGACTAAATCGATTATTTCCGGCTTGAAATAATGGCTTTATTCGCTTAAATTGGGATGTTGGTTGAAGCTGCTGGCTTGACTAGAAATCGGATCTGATGATATTAATTCACACTTTCAATGCCTGAGCATCCCTTTTTGGTGATGTTCAGGCTTTTTGTGTCCCAATCATTTTAATCGTCTTTATTCCTGTTCGCTTATCAGTTTGGCCTTATAATCGAGGTGTTAAGAATTAGATATCTGGATGGGAGGAATTATTATGCGAGCAGCTTATATTACGCAAAACGGTGAGGCCAAGGACATCAAAGTAGGTGAGTTGCCCAAGCCGACAATCACCAGTGATGAAGTGTTGATTAAAGTCAATGTGGTCGCCGTCAATCACGTCGATACATTTGTCCGTTCAGGCTCATTTAAAACCGACACCGATTTTCCATTTGTCGTCGGGCGAGATGCTGTCGGACAAGTCCAGGAAGTTGGCAGTGACGTTACCGGCTTTTCCAAGGGCGAGTGGGTTTGGACTAACAGTATGGGCTATTCAGGCCGCCAAGGCGTCACCAGCGAATATGCGGCAATCCCAGCGGCTCGACTATTCCACGTACCAGAGCATGTTGAGCCTACTCAACTGGTGGCCGCGGTCCATTCTGCCGCAACTGCCGCAATCGTTTTGACCAAAGTGTTTGGGGCCGTCTCCGGGACGTCGATTTTGGTTGAAGGCGCTGCCGGACATGTCGGGACCAAATTTGTCCAGATGGCCCACGTGATGGGGTTAAAGGTGGTCACAACTTCAAATACCAGTGATTTTGATCTGCTGGATCGGCTTGGGAGTGATCAATGTTTGAACTACGACAAGTCGCTCAAAAAACAGCTGAGTAAGGCTGACATTCAAAAGGTCGACTACGTGGTGGATACCTCTGGTAAAGTGCAACTCCAAGATAATTTACAGGCACTAAAGCCTGGTGGGAAAGTTTGTTTGATTACAGCGCCAAAGAATAATCGGTTCGCCTTTGATGTCCGGCAATTTTATACCCAGTCAAAGACAATCAGCGGCTTTGTGATCAGCAATGCGCCGCTTGATCAAATCAGAGATGCTGCGAAGTTTATCAATCGATTAATGGCGGATGGCTACCTGCTTGAGGATTCAATCTTGGAGAAGTCATACGAAGATGCGGCTTGGGCACACAAGAAACTTGAAAAAAATTCAAAGAAGAAAAAGATCCTCCTCAAATTTTAATAAGCAAATTATTTAGATAATTAAAATAAATCGGTTATACTATGTCCGTAGATAGTAAACGCTTTCACAGGAGGCCACGAATATGGGAAAATTAGATAACAAAGTTGCTATCATTACCGGTGCTTCGCAAGGAATGGGTGCCAGTCATGCTAAGTTGTTCGTTCATGAGGGCGCCCAGGTTGTCATTACCGATATTAACGAAGAAAAGGGCAATGCTTTGGCTGATGAATTAGGCGATAACGTTCAATTTATCAAACAGGATGTTTCCAGTGAAAATGATTGGAAGAAGGTCATTGATGAGACGGTCAAGAGATTTGGCAAACTGGATATATTGGTTAATAATGCCGGGATCAGTTTTAACAAACCGCTTGCCGAGATTACCCTCGATGACTACATGAAGATCTTCAAGATTAACCAACTTTCCGTCTTTCTGGGGATGAAGTACGCGGCTGAAGCCATGAAGAAGAATGGCAGCGGCAGTATCGTGAATATTTCATCAATGAACGGTCTGGTTGGCGGTGCGATTGGCTATACCGACACCAAATTTGCGGTTCGTGGAATGACCAAGGCGGCTGCGTTGCAGTTGGCCGGTTCACATATCCGTGTTAACTCAGTTCACCCAGGGTTTATTTCAACGCCAATGATTCATCAAGGTGATAGTGAAGAAGTCATCAAACAATTCGCAAAATCGATTCCACTACAACGAGTGGCTGAGCCGGAAGAAGTTTCCAAGATGGTGCTTTTCTTGGCATCGGATGACGCCAGCTATTCGACAGGATCTGAGTTTGTAATTGATGGTGGAATGACCGCTATGTAAAAATCCGGTGATGTTGGATTGCTAACTTTTATTTGGATTCGAAAAAGTCGAGGGTGAGACATAACTCTTTTGTGTTTGTAATGGCAACTTTGATCACCACTTCTATCTTGCCAAAAGCTGCGACGACGGCCAGCATCGCTTGCCTAGCCTACGTGGCAAACGGCAGATCCCTGCCGTTTAACGAGAAAGTGCAACCATTCCAAAACCAGGAATGATTGCACTTTCTCGTTAAACTCTGGGATCTAAACGCCTATTGTCCCAGTCTCAACTTATTATTTTGACTCTTACATTGCGGAAACGTGGAAATCAAGCGCTTAGTTTCCAAACTTCAAATGCAATGTGTAGATATATTTATACGAACGCATTTTTTTATGCCTGGCATGGGCGACATGGCCGAATAATGGCTTAGCTGCCGGTTCGAGTTGATGCAGCTCCAACAGCATTCGGGCCTCACCGTCACCGCGATTGGCACTATGCTTCAGTTCGTTTTCGGCAGCCTTGGCGACCAGTGCTTCCGACCAGCAGCGTGGACTGAGCCGTGTGTATAGATCATAATTGCTTTCATTTTCCATGATTATGTAGACGCTCCCCCAAAACTCAACTATTTGTATAATGAAATCACTATCTATTAGATTATGATTTTTTCGGTAATAAGTCAATTAGGGGATTGTTATTTGTGTTGAAAGACGGGATTGATTGCATTGAAAACGACAAAAAACGGCAGCTGTGACAAAAGTGGTAAGCTTGATCACAGCTGCCGTTAGTGTTAGCACAATGGTCTTATTCGACCTGGTTTTAACTAAGCGAGATTTTTATTGTAAACGTAGTTCATCAATGAGCGGGTTTCAGTAAACTCATTTTCATCATGCAAGACAACGGTAATTATCCGGTCGTGGCCCGATTTTCGACCAGTACCGACGAAGCAGTAGCCAGCAGGATCGGTGTAGCCGGTTTTCAAACCATCAACATTCAATGACTTTTGATAATACTTTCGACCGGGTAGTAGGTTGTTGTAGTTATGGAGCGTTTGTCCATCAACCTTCATGGATTTAACTGAAGCGTCAGTCAAAATGTCATTGTGATCAACAACAAAGTGACGGGAAATTTGCGCAATGTCAATGGCCGAAACGTAATTGGCGTTTTTAGCTGCCCCAATGCTATAGCCGTATGGAACCAAACTGTTTTGTTCCATCCCGGATGCGGAAACAAATGACGAGTGCTTCAATCCCCATTCCTGAGCCTGGTTGTTCATCATGCCGATGAATTTTTTGTTGTAGGCAGGGGTTGAGCCACCAGCGACCCATTGACCAAGGGCAATAGCGGCGTTATTGGACGATTCAATCAACCCGGCTAGATACAACTGACGAACGGTGTAGCTGTTATGGTTGAATTTGAATCCACCAAAGACGTTGGATTTACCCAATTTCTTCAAACCGGCATTGCTGGTCGTCACCTTGCTAGACCAAGTGCCTTTACCTTGAGAAATCTTTTGTCGGACCAGATAAAGGGTCATTAATTTGGAAAGTGAAGCGATTGGTCGCGCGGTGTTGGCATTTTTAGTCCAAACATTGTTATTGGTGTTGACATCCAAAGCGACCGCTGACTTGGCATACTTGAGACCAAATGGTGAGGTGCCGGGCTTCAGGTATTTATTCCAGACAATCCCAGAAACGCTGCCGGAACCATTCTTGACTTTATAGTAGAGTGCCTTTGAACTGCCGTGCTTCAAAGTAACTTTGGCAGTTGCATACCAAGTGGTGTAAGGGTAAGTTTTTAGATTAGCAACCTTTTTAGTGTGTGAAGCGTTATAGACAGCCCCTGCTGACGACTTTTTATGGTAGGGTGCTTTTTTGATCGCTGCTGTTGCAACGGTCTTATAACTACCTGAACTGGCGCTAACCGTTGATGACTGACCGGAAAGGCCGATCCCAACTGTGATTGTGGCCGCACAGGTAATGAGCGTCAGCCGCAAAAATTGTTTGATCTTCATAAATAATCTCCTCCTCATTCAATTCAAAGTGTAACATTCAACGACCAGCCACCCTGACTTTTTAACAGAACTGTAAAAGAACTGTTCGATCGGAGTAATTCTGCGACCACTAATTAATATTGGTGAAATAGTCTGGAAATTTATCCAGAACGGACTTTTGCTCACTGAGCATCAAATTGAGATGGCTGTAAACAAGTTGGTAAACTTTGGCTGCATCGTGAGCGCGAAAGGCGTCGATAATGTCTTGGTGTTCCTGCGTCAATCGGCTCATCGGCAGATTGGCGTCGTAAACTCTGAGCAAGCGGTAGCGGTTGAGGTCGACACTAAAGTCAACCAGCCAATTCCAAATGTTTTGTTTGTCAGCAAATTCGTAAATCTTTTGGTGGAAGTGATTGTCCATTTGAAAGAATAATTGAATCTGATCGCGTTTGGAGGCAGTTGTCTGTTCTTCAACCACCGAAGCGAGTTGGCTGATTTGATCATCGGTTAAAGTATCGCCGATAGATCTCGCAATATCTGACTCCAGTAGTTGACGTGAATAGCGGGCATCCAAGGATTTTTTGAGGTCAATTCGAGTGACGTTGGTCCCGCTTTGGGGAAGCGAGTAGAGCATGTCATCCCGTCGTAAACGGAGCATCGCTTCTCGGACCGGCGTACGACTCACGCCGATTTCTTCTTCGAACTGTTTGTCAGAGACTTGTTGACCAGGATATAAATCTAAATTCATGATTTTTGAATAAATTGCGTTATGCCTTATCTTGTAAGCTTTCCATGTCATCTCATCTTTCCTTTGTTAAAATTGATTCACTGAGAATATGTTACCATATTAATCATTTTCCTGAATCGCCAAAGTGAACGAAATTGCGGAATAGCGACTTTGACCAAGGATTTTAAAAGTGATATATTAGTATCAAATTAAGGGTTCGGAAAGGATGATTGCCTTGAAAATGGGGTTCAGATGGTTTGGTGAACAAAATGATCCAGTTGAACTGGCAGAGATTCGCCAAATACCAGGCGTGACCCAGGCTGTCACTGCGTTGTCCGACATTCCTGTGGGCGAAGTATGGCCAACAAGCCAGATTGCAAAGCTTAAACAAACTGTCACCAGTGCCGGCTTAGGATTTGAAGTCATTGAATCGGTGAATGTTCATGATGACATCAAAACTGGGCAGCCTGGACGTGATCAATATATTGAAAACTATCAGCAAACCATCAAAAACCTCTCCAAATATGGTGTGAAGGTGATTTGCTATAATTTCATGCCCGTGTTTGACTGGCTGCGAACGAATCTGAACTATCAGTTGCCAGACGGCTCGAATGCGATGGCTTACCAACCAGATAGACTTTCTGATGATCCCAACGATCTGATTCAACAGATCATGTCCGGATCAAAGGGCTTTGAAATGCCGGGATGGGAGCCTGAACGACTGGCACATGTTCAACGACTGTTTGCGAAGTACCGACACGTTGATGGCGAACAATTGCGTGCAAATCTAAAATATTTCTTGGATGCAATCATACCGACTTGTGAAAAGTACGATGTCAGAATGGCGATGCATCCTGATGATCCACCGTTCCCATTATTTGGACTGCCAAGAATTTATAAAAATCGGGAAGATATGTTAAAAATCGAACAGCTGCACGAATCACCCTATAATGGCTTTACGATTTGTACCGGCAGCTTGGGAGAGAATCCACGAAATGACGTTCCGGCGATTATTCGCGAATTTGTGAAGAAAGAGCGGGCACCGTTTATTCATGCCCGAAATATCCGATTTATGAATCAGGCAAAAACAGCCTTCCACGAATCGGCACATTTGTCTTCTACTGGATCGCTGAATATGTATGAAATTGTCAAAGCACTGGCTGATAATGCCTATGATGGTTATATTAGACCGGACCACGGCCGAAATATTTGGGGAGAAAATGGGCGCCCAGGATATGGTCTCTATGATCGGGCGCTTGGTGTCACCTATTTAAACGGGTTGTGGGAAGCCATTACGAAAAGTAGGGCTTGATGAGGAGCCTGCCAACTAAAACAATTTAAAATTAGCGCCAGCTGGAAGCCGAAATTAATTAGTTTCTAGCTGGCGCTAATCTTAGATTGTTTATCTATTAATTGATCGCGGATCCACGGGCATCGCTGCCTGAATTTCTGCATCAGTCGAAAGGTTGAAGTCACCCGGAATGGTCAGCTTTAAAACTGCTGCCGCAATGGCATAGTCAAGTTGGAATTGAGAAGAAAAGTCGTTTAGTATTCCGTGAACTAGTGCCGCACCAAAGGCGTCACCGCCGGCAACTTCGGGTAAAATATCGACGGAATAAATCGGACTTTCGTAGAAGCGGCGACCACGACGTATTATTCCCATCCACCGACTATTTTGCGGTGAATGAATGTCACACAAGACACTGGCCACAGTGGTGAGATTCGGGTATCTTTCGGCTAGAACGGCCATTGCTTGTTTAAAGGTATCCTTTTGAGCGATTGCTTGATGGTTAGCGGTCTTGAATGCAGGAATACCAAATGCTTGTTCAATATCCTCGTCGTGCACCAGACAAGTATCTATCAGCGGTAGAATTTGTTTGTTAAAGGCCACTGCCTGTTTTGATGTCCATAACTTTCCTCTGAAATTTGCGTCGTAGATCACGTGAATTCGATGATCGTGGCAGAACTGGGCCGCTTCAAGGAGCACGGTTTGAAGATTGTCCGAAAGAGCGGGGGTAATCCCGGAGATGTAAAAATAATCGGTTTTCCCCAAAATATCTGCCCAGTTAAAGTCAGAAACTGCTGAGGCCGAAAAAACGCTGCCAGCTCGATCATAAATCACGTTGCTCGGGCGAACGCCACTCCCTGGTTCAAGGTAGTAAACGCCCAGCCGACCGGTATCACGAAGAATGTGGTTGGTATCAACCCCGAATCCTTTCAACTTTTGGATCGCGCCATCGCCTAATTCATTCTTGGGTAGTTTAGTGATAAAGCCCACATCATCACCCAAAATGGCCAGCGAGACGGCAACATTTGCCTCAGCACCGCCGTAGTTCGCGTTAAAAGAAGTCGCCTGGACAAATTTCTTGCTATCCGGCACCGTTAGCCGTAGCATAATCTCGCCAAAAGTTGTTACCCGCATCGCTAGGATCTCCAATCATGATAAATACTTGTATCTGTATAATACCATACCAGTGAAAACTAAGAGCCCGCTTCTTCAAACAGGTATCAACCCAGTGATAATTATGGCTGGAAACTGCTTTAATTCCCACGTTGTTGCTATGGAATATTTGCAATGCTGAAAGATGGGTGAGACGATAATTATTTTTGCTCCCGCCTCTAGACTCATCCCGAGTGTAACGAAAAAGGTCCAGCTAAAAACTGAAATTCATCAGTTTCTAACTGGATCTAATCTTAGATTGTTTGTTTATTTATTTGATGTATTATCTGATGGATCATTGGAATCATTGATTGATTGCGCTTCTCCGTTATTCACTGGCGTTGGATTAATCCGGCCAGCTTCCTGGGTAACTTTCGTATTGTGCTCATCGGCCAATTCCCGATAGTAGTTCGCAAAGCTCAGGGTCATGTAAGGCTGTACCCAAATTGCCGCAATTCCGAAAGTAATGACTGCCAGTAGGCCCCAACCGATAAAGCTGAGTCCCATTACAAAGTATTCCCATTTGTGACCATCCATTAGTTTCCGGCTGCGCGTGATTGCGTCAAGGTAACTAATTTTCTCACCGCGGTCGATGGCATCGCGATAAATATAAAACGATTGTGAATAGGCCAAGGCCTTGATGAGTCCTGGAATGATCAGCAAGATCATCCATAAGAAAATAAAGACATACTGAATGATGTACAGTAGGATGGTTCCTAAAAAATAATCGACGTTATTGAAAATGGTCATTGACTTTTGAAACGGCTGTTCATAAGTCAGCTTTTGCCGCATGGCATCAATGCAGATGAAGAAGATTCCAACACCAACCAGAGCGCCAACGAGGGTCACCAACGTTCCAAACGTTTGCGATCCGGTCCACACCGGCATGTTGGCGTTCAACTGAGCATCATAAATATCTTCTCGAGGTGCGGAGAGATACCCGCCAATCACTTCCAGAATGAATACTGGCAAAAATAGCAGAAAGAAAAATTTAAAATGAGCATTTAACAGACTTTTAGCGTCTAATTTTAAAGCTGCTCGATTCATAAGATCAACCCCCAATAAATTTAGTTACATTCTTATTATAGTTCAAGGTGAGATTTTCACTTAATAAAAAGGCCTTACACTTTCTTACTGTTGTTAATCAGGTCATCGACAACCAGTTTGTAGAGTAGTGCCCGGATAGCCATTGATTGATACTGTTTGGCGGATAGATTATCAATATCAACGTCGGTTAATTCCTGGTTAAATAAATCAATGAACTGGTCATATGCCCGACTGGGGGTCTCTAATTTCAACGCAATTTTCATGGCTTGATCGATCGTATCCAGTGATAAAATTGGTTTGAGTAGACTGACAACTAAAATTTTTGCCAAATGAAGCCGTGAATAGCGCTTTTTGACGGGTCGGTCAACGATGCCTTTTTTAACGTAGCTGTTGATCATTGCTTTGGTAATCTTAGTGTGGGTAATGGGGGCCAAGTACTGGTTGACCTCATCGATGACCTGGTCCATATAAAGGTCCAAATTTGGCAGATCATTGAAGTGCGGCATGGTCATTTTTGCTAATTGCTTTGTAAAATTTTCTTTTGCCATCCTATTTCCTTTCAAAGTAAATACTTGTATTATTACATAGAAAATGTCAAAAATAAAGAACGTAGATTTGATGCCTAGATTACCTTGACTATAGAATGCCGATACCTTATGATGATGTTAAGGAGACATTGTGATGAATGAACAAACTGCCAAAATGCGTCACCAACAGATTATTTATGAGGCACTGAATGCGATCACGCATGGTGTTTCGTTTTTCGTTGCCATCTGGCTGTCATCTTTATTGATTACTAAAGCTGTTCGGGATGGCCTTTCCAGTGTCGCCGTGGTGAGCTTAGTGATCTATAGTTTGACCGTCCTGTGTTTGTACTTAGCTTCGACGCTGCTGCACTGCTTCGTCTTTACCCGAGCGAAACGACTCTTTCAGATCTTTGATCACAGTAACATTTTTCTCTTAATTGCTGGCACCTATACGCCATATTGTCTGATTTTCGTCCACAATTGGGCTGGCAATTTATTGTTGGCAAGTGTTTGGATCCTGGCCATTGCGGGGATTGTCAGCCATGTGGTGTTTCATGGCCGTTTTCAAAAGACTGAAACCACCATCTATGTTGTCATGGGATGGTTATGTATGCTCCTGGGAAAGGAATTGTATGCCAATTTGAGTACTAGTGGTTTTTGGCTGTTGGTCGCCGGTGGTGTTACCTTCACCGTGGGGGCGTTGATTTATAGTATTCCAAAGATTCCAGGGATGCATCTGATTTGGCATTTCTTTGTTATGGGTGGCACGCTGACAATGTTTTTATCGATTTACTTTAATATTTAATGACAATCGTTTTTCAAAAACTGCTTGACTTAATGATAATTGGTGGTAAATTACAAGTATCAACAAATTAAAAATAAATAATAAACATGAAGTTACGATTAGAAAAGTAGCTGTTTAATTCACATAAAGAGAGCCCCGTCGGTGGGAAGGGGAAGTGAGTGGCAGTGAACACACATCTATGAACTGGGTGATTGAACCAAGTAGGTTATCCCGCTAGTGAGCGTTACCACGGCTACTGTAGCTGTTCTCCAATTTGGACGACTAGCTATAAGCAGCGTAAGGTCGTTTTTGTAAGAAAACGATAAACGTGAGGTGGAACCGCGAAAGATCGTCCTCAGATATTGCTTAGGCAATGTCTGAGGACTTTTTTATTTCATAGGATTTGATCGTGACCGACTGTTTTGTCAGCTGAAAGGAAGCCGCTCATATGCAAATTATTGAAGATTCTTTGGACCAATTATTGAAACAGGTTGCTATCAGGACTAACGCCGTTGCCAATCGGGAAGAGGTTGAAAAGTCAGTTCGAGAAATCATTGCCAATGTCATCAAAGATGGGGACCAGGCGGTGAAAATGTATGAACAGAAATTTGATAACGTTGAGTTGGACAGCTTGAAGGTTACCCAGCAAGAAATTGACGATGCTTATGAAGCCACTGACGATCAAGTCATCAAGGCCTTAGAACTTGCCAAAGATAATATTACCTCGTTCCATGAGATGGAAGTGGAAGACAGTTTCATTGACGCCAAAAAGAAGGGGGTCATTCGTGGTGAAAAGATCGCTCCGCTGGCGGCAGTTGGGCTGTATGTTCTGGGTGGGACGGCTGCTTATCCGTCTTCAATCTTGATGAACGTTATTCCCGCTAAAATTGCTGGGGTTTCACGGATTGTCATGGTCACCCCGCCGCAAAAGGATGGCTTGAATAAAGCGGTGCTGGCAGCTGCTAAGATTGCTGGCGTTGATGAAATTTATAAGGTGGGTGGCGCCCAAGCAATTGCCAGTTTGGCATACGGAACTGAAACCGTGCCGCGAGTGGATAAGATCACCGGGCCTGGTAACGTGTTTGTGGCAACCGCTAAGAAGCAGGTGTTCGGTCAGGTTGATATCGATATGATTGCCGGTCCGTCTGAAATTGGTGTCATTGCGGGATCACAAGCCGTTCCCAGTCAAGTTGCGGCCGACTTATTATCTCAGGCTGAACATGATAAATTGGCCCGGCCGATTCTTGTGACCGATGACCGTTCCCTAGCTGAGGCTGTTAGTCAGGAGATGGATCGCCAGGTTGATTTGCTGCCCCGAAAAGAAATTGCCAAAGCCGCCATGGATAATGAAGGATTCATTGCAGTGGTTGATGACATTGATGATGCCTTTACCCTCATGAATGCCGTTGCGCCAGAACATTTGGAAGTCCAATTACCTGATGCAATTGAATACTTGAACCAAATCAAAAATGCGGGGTCCGTCTTTCTGGGCTTTTCTGCATCTGAGCCGCTGGGTGACTATTTGGCAGGCCCCACTCACATCTTACCAACCGGTGGGACTGCCCGATTCTTCTCACCGCTGGGGGTTCAAGATTTCGTTAAACGCACACAATTTGTTTCCTATACTAGGGAAGCATTGAAGAAAGAGAAGGATGCGATCACGACCCTTGCGCGGGTTGAAGGCCTCGAAGCCCATGCCAGGGCGATCGAAAGCCGCTTTGACGATTAATGTAAAATCTGTCGTGAGTTCGTAACATTGATTACAAAAATGGTCATTCAGTCGTCTGGTTTAACGCGAGATGAGTGAATGCGCGAGATGAGTGAATGACCATTTTTCTCGTTTGGCGTTTTATGGGGTTGGGACACAAATAATTATCGTCTCACCCGGACTTCAGCATTATCAATATTTCATAGCAGAAACGTGGGAATTAAAGCAGTTTCCGGCCATATAAGCCAGCCATCCAAATATCCAAACCCAGGATATTCGGATGGCTGGCTTATATTCTGGAAACTAACCGCTTTAATTCCCACTCTCTGTAAAGTAATTGTAGTCGGATGGAAAAATAACTCTGAGGTAATCGATGATATACTTGTTATAACCAAATGGGAGGCGGAATAATGAAACAATTCAAGATTTTTATGTTTGCAATGGCGATCGTTTTCGGAATTCAGTTAATAGCTCTTCCAGCCCAAGCTGACGCTAGCACCTCAACCACGACCCCCAAAGCATTGCGGGGCACTTGGTATGAATATCGCGGCAGCGGTAAGTTTAACGTCATCAAGATTACCACCCATAGTTTTACAGCGAACGGCAAGGCTTATACGCCGTCAAAAAAAGATGCCCGCAAGCTTCAAGTTAGCAAGTGGGGTTCCTGGTATTTGTTCAATAAGTCAAAGTCATCAAAGAAGGATTTAGGCCAGTACAAGACTACCAAGAAACTGATTGGTGGCTCCTACAAGAAGGTTTTAATTAAATATCATGGGATTGGCACTTACCATGTATTTCCCAACCATAAGTACGAACACAAATATTCATACACGGTTTTAGACTAATGACCCAGCCTTTTTGAATCGGTTTGTTAGAATTTCGTTACCTGATCATTTATAATATTGATAGGTATTATAGCAAACGATTTGTTAGGAGGCCAATATGAAAAAAGCACTCACCACAGCGTTGCTGTTATTTGTTCTGCCACTGGGATTGTTTGGTTGTTCGAATGAGTCAAACAGTTCGAGTAGTGAAAGTTCTAGCAGTACGAAGACCGAGCAGTCTAGTTCGGCAAGTTCTTCAACCACTCCTTCGGCATCCACTTCGACCACGATTACCCACGCAAAGCGGGCAATCAAAGTTCGCTATGAGAAGGCCAAGTTTACGACGACTCTTGATCGGGAGTATCGCGAAGAATATTTGTATCGGAATGTGCCGGGAACCGTTGATTCGAACAAAGTCGATTCTTGGGACAACTTAAACGTTTCGGAAAACAAGTTGGTTCACGTCAATAAAAAGGCAATTGCGACCTTCAAAGATGACGATGATAACGAGTATGATCATGAGGACTTCTACCGAATTACCTTGGGCAATCAATCTGGTAAACAGTATTGGGTCGGCGACGATGTCCTGCAAAATGATCATGAAAACGACTATGATGACTAAGAATTCAAACGGCTTGCAATTTATTTTGATTGGTTGTATTCTATTACCAATCAAAAAAGGAGGTGATGCTTTTTGAATAGTGGAATATCTCTTAAGGCATCAGCTGTGGAGAACGAATTAAAATAGTTGATGCATTTGAGAAGGGAACTCGCAAATAGTGTGCGGGTTCCTTTTTTGTGGAGCGTGACGAGCCCCGGGTGACCCCGGAGCACAAAGAAAGACAGCCAATGATGAATGGGGTTTGTTCATCGTTGGCTGTCTTTCTTTGTGTAGCAGGGGTCAGGGGCGTCGGAACGTATTTCAAAAGCCGAAGGGAGCAGGAAATGAAATAACAGATCCTCACCTCGTTCAATCGATAACCCGTTAGCATCAGTTGCGTCGCCAATTAGGCTAGGCAGGCTTTCAGCCGGCCGTCGGAGCATAGTTCAAAAGCAGAAGGTAGCTGGAGATAATAGAAAAACAAGCCGATGTACCCGTAGTGTATATGAGACAGCCAATGATGAATGGGGGGTTATTCATCGTTGGCTGTCTTTCTTTGTGTAGCAGGGGTCGGGGGCGTCGCCGAGTAAGCTAGGCAGACTCCCGTCGGCCGTCGGAACGTATTTTAAAGGCAGAAGAGAGCTGATAATAACTCTCTACCGATATTATCGATTGAATGGAAACCTGATAAACGATTATTCTTGGTCGTCATTCAACAGCGGCTTTCCATCAGCATCCACTAATACCGTCACACCTCCACCTGTAGAAACACCACCGCCACCAATGTTGAGGTACTGAACACCCGTCTGCCGATCAGTAATGACGCTGACAAGATTCCCAGAATCAGTGCTTTCCAACTTGGTTGAAGTAAAACGCTTCTTGGCCTTTTGATTTCCAAACATAATCATTATTCCTCCTTGATATCCTTCATTAACAATCACTATTTAAGTTTATTGTATCAAGTGACCACGTGGTCAGGCAATGCCCCAAGTCTTGGCAAATGTTACAGCCGCATTAAATCAACTCAGTTAATCATTTTTTCTCAAAAGTGGCTAGATAATTCCTGATAAAACCTGTAGTATGAAAAAGTTGTGCTTTTCAGAAATTAATAAAGGGGATGAGAAATCAATGAAAACATTCAAGTTTCAAAGCTTTGTTTTAGTTCTTATTGCATTTGTATTGGGGTTCAGTGAATTCCTAATTGTCGGGATCCTGGATGATTTGAGCCACCAGTTCCACGTGTCTGTGGCAACGGTCGGCTATTTGGTGACCGCATTTGCGATTGTGTATGCCATTAGTACGCCGTTTATTACGATCTTGATTGGTCGATTTAATTTATTTTGGGATTTAATGGTCGCAATGGCCGTTTTTACGGTTGGCAATATTTTGAGCTTTTTGGCGCCTAACTTTTTGATGTTGGCGGTGTCTCGGGTTGTCACTGCCATGGTAGCCGGCGTTTCAATCTCACTTGGGTTGACCTTTGCGGGGTACGTTGCCCCAATGCCTAAACGTGGCTGGCGGTTATCTTGGGTGTTTTCGGGGTTCTCAATCGCTTCAGTGGTCGGCGTCCCTCTTGGAACCTGGATTTCAACCCAATTTGGCTGGCGGATATCTTTTCTGACAGTTATCGTTATTTCATTATTGACGATGATTATGATTTTGATGAGTCTACCAAAGGACTTCAGGCAAAAAAAGAGTACCATTTCCGGGCAGTTGGCCTTGCTGGGCAACCACCGAATTCAACTCGGGATGTTGCTGCCGATGTTTAATTTAGCGACAATCTATGTCTTCTATACTTATTTACGGCCAATTATCACCAAGCAGCTCCACTTTTCGGTGTCAATGCTGACAATTTTGTTATCCGTATTTGGAATTGCCAACATTATTGGCAACCGTGCCAGTGGCCGCTTGAGCGAGGGTGCGGGACTAAAGGGGATGCCGTTTGTTTATCTCGCCCAGTTCATCTTAATGATGCTGATGCCATTTGTTTTTAACTTCAGCTGGCCCGGGGCACTTTTATTGACGTTGGTTATTTTTACCATGCCATTAATCAATTCACCCATCCAACTTTTCTTTCTCCAAATTGCCGAACGGGACTATCCACAGTCCATTGTGTTGGCTTCATCGTTGAATTCAATTTTTTCAAACTTCGGAATTGCCTTGGGATCAGCAACCGGCGGAGTGATTGTCAGTAACCTCAGCCTTGATGGTGTTGGCCCGGGTGGGGCAGTTTATGCGGTTATCGCATTGGGACTGGTATTATGGCTGAATCATTTGACTGCGAAAGGGCTTTCATCTCACTCTGCTAACCTGTAAAATATGATTGAATACAAAAAATTTGGTGGGTAAGAATATGAATGGATTTATCGGTGAATTATTTGGAACGTACGTGTTGATTGTGCTGGGAACCGGTGCTTGTGCCGGGGCCAATCTCCAACACACTTATGCAAAGGGATCTAATTGGACATTTATTAGTGTTGCCTGGGGGATGGCGGTGACGATGGGGGTCTATGTGGCGTCGTCGCTGGGGTCGCTTGGACATTTGAATCCAGCCGTCACCATCCCTTATGCCATTTTTGGCCTCTTCCCATGGAACCAGGTGATGCCGTATTTATTGGGGCAATTTCTCGGCGCATTTCTCGGCGCTGCCACCATCATGATGATCTTTTATCCACATTTTAAAACCACGACACCTGAAAATGGCAACACTGTCGGCATTTTTGCGACCCGTCCCGCCATTTATTCACCAGTTGCCAATTATCTATCCGAAGTCGTAGCAACCTTTGTGTTTGTCTTTGCGCTGTTAAATTTGGGTGATTTCTCCCAGGGGCTAAAACCCTTTGTCGTTGGCCTGTTAATTATGGTTGTCGGACTGGGTGTCGGAACAACGACCGGCTTTGCTTTGAATCCGGCTCGTGATTGGGGACCGCGATTTGCCTACTCCGTGATTCCGGTTCCCAATCGTGGTAGTGGTGAGTGGTATTACTCATGGGTACCAATGTTTGGCCCGCTAACCGGTGGTATTATTGCGGCCGGACTCCAAGTTATGGTTAAATAGACAGTATCAATTATTCTTGGAGGTATCTATGGACCGCGTAGGATTAAAATTAGAAGCTAAACGGTTAATTAACAGCCACTTTCCGTTTTTTATTGTCTTGTTTTTGCCAGCAGTGCTTATTCAGTTAGGCTACTCGGTGGCTTATTCCATGAACCCACTGCATCAGGCTGATATGAACCGGGCTTTTAATCAGATTGCCCAAGGGACGGCGCACTTTGGCAGCAATGAAGTACTCAACTTGTGGGGCATTTCGACGGTGATTTCGATCGTTTCCGGACTCCTACTATCTGGGATGATGTTTGTCTGTATCGATATTCTTCGACGCAAAAGTTCCTTTGACCAGCCGGTGACCAAGTCGTTTACCATTTTGAACCGCGGCCAATACTTCATTGGCGCGATCATGATTGGCATCATTACCACCGTCTTGACGCTGTTGTGGTCAGTATTGTTGGTTATCCCGGGGATCATCAAGGGCTTTGCCTATTCCCAAGCATTGAATATTTACCGGGATTCGGTCGATGCCGGCAAGCCGATCGGCTATCTGGAAGCAATCACTCGGAGCCGAAAAATGATGGTTAGCCACAAGATGGATTACTTCATCATGGAATTGAGCTTCATCGGTTGGTACATTTTGAACGCGTTCACTTATGGCATTTTACTGGTGTGGCTGCAACCGTATTATCAATTGTCGTTTGCCAGCTTTTACGTTAAAATCGCGCAAACTGAACAATGAAAAATCCTCATCATTCCAACGATGGAAATGGTGAGGATTTTTAATATGGTTATTCATGATGCCCGTAAAAGTGAGAAACTGTGATGAATCATGCCACAACTCAGGTTTAATCACCCAGCGCTTGGGTCAAATCATTTGCTAAATCTTCTGGATTTTCCAATCCTGTCGATAGCCGTAATAATTCGTCGGTAATGCCGAGTTTCAGGCGATCTTCCTTTGCCATATCACTGTGAGTCTGTAAGGAGGGGATGGTCAGCAAACTTTCAACACCGCCAAGGCTCTCCGCAAATGAAATAATTTTAAGGTGTTTAAACAGTCGGTCAACTTGATCCATATTTTGCAGATAAAAGCTGATCATCCCGCCGACACCGGGATACAGAACCTTCTGGACTTGAGGCAGCTTTTTCAAACACGCTGCGACATATTTAGCGTTGCTGGTGTGGCGTTCCATGCGGACAGCCAGGGTTTTAAGGCTTCGTAGCAGTAGCCAGGAATCAAAGGGATCCAAGGTCACACCGGTGGTATTGAAATTAAATTCAAGTTCGCTGGCAATTTCTTCCGATTAGCGTCATGAATGAGATTGGCAACTTTTTGAATATCAATAATTTTCATCGTTGAATTCGAGGGAGTCTCCAGCCAGACTGCTCTGGTCTTGGCCGTGACCAGTTCACTTAGTTTTTCATAATCTTTGCCGTTCCACTTGCTGAATTTAACACCATAATGGTCGGCCAAGTAATCAAAGTAGCGAAATGAGCCGCCATACAAATCATTCGAGGTGATAATTTCGTCACCAGATTTAAATAATGAAAAGACTAATTGAATTGCAGCCATTCCAGAACTCACCGCAAAGGCATTGGCACCGCCCTCTAAGTCGGCTAACGTCTTTTGAAGGACACTTCTGGTTGGCGTTGACAAGCGTGAATAAGAATACTGTTTGTGGGGATCAAAAGTTTCCGCATCTTCTAAGTCACGGTGCCGGAAATTTGACGTGAGATAGATTGGGGTTGAAACGGAATGATACTGGTCATGGTTGTCCCGATTGCCAGCTTGTGCGAGTAAGGTGTCAATATCGATTAATTTGTCAGACATATGCTCATTCTCCTTTAAGTCATTTCATTAAAAATAGCCTTCATCCTAAACGAAGCGCGTTAACGCTGTTCAGGGTGAAGGCTGTTTCACTTTACCACCTGGCTTCACTGAGATTTCACAACCTTAGCCTCATTAAGTACGCCATGCTGATACATGGGATACTCGGCAAAGTAACGCTTGCTGACGTCGAGTTAGCCAACCCAAATGTACTGGGTGACCGATTCGGAGTTCAGAGATCATCTTCACATTTTTAATCAGTCTTCTCTCACCAGTCGAAGCTCTCTTTATCAGATTAAAAACGCTACTCTTCTCATCAACACTTAAGATAATTAAAATTGATATAATTGTAGAATAGTTTGACGCAAAGGTCAATGACCTATCTAAAATTTATGGTATATTATTTCACAATCTTACCATTTTTATGATTAATTAGAAGCTGGATGGTTAAGTAAATGTAAATGGTCAGCCAAAACAAATCCTTTATTTACATGGTCTGGATGGTGATTAGAAGGTGAAAATGAATTTAAGCTTTTTTCGTTGAGCCTATTTACATATTTTTCACAAGGTGTTAGTATGAAATCGGTTTAAGAATATGAATAATCATTGGAGGAAGAACTCATGAAAGAAAATTTTGATTTTTTAATGCCAAGTGTGAACTTTTTTGGCAAAGGGGTTATTAAAAAGATTGGTGATCGTGCCAAAATGCTGCATATGACCAAACCGTTGATCGTTACCGATAAGTTTCTTCGTGGAATGGACAATGGTCCGGTCGCTCAAACATTGGATTCACTGGACGCTGCTGGTGTTTCATACGTGATCTTTGACGGTGTTGAGCCTAATCCTAAGATTCGTAACATTCAAGCTGCCAAGCAAGTATACCTGGACAATGACTGTGACAGTATTATTACCGTTGGTGGCGGTTCATCACACGATTGTGGTAAAGGAACCGGCATTATTTTGACTAACGGTGACGACATTACCAAACTGGCCGGCATTGAAACCTTGGAGAACCCATTGCCACCACTGATGGCTGTCAACACAACTGCCGGGACCGCTTCAGAACTGACCCGTCACTGTGTGATTACCAACGAAAAGACTAAGTTGAAGTTCGTTGTCGTTTCTTGGCGTAACATTCCGCTGGTTTCATTTAATGATCCAATGCTTGAGTTGGACGTGCCAGCCGCAATGACCGCAGCGACTGGAATGGATACATTCGTTCAATCAATTGAACCTTATGTTTCAACCAACCGTAACGAGATCACTGACGGACAGTGTATTGAAGCAATCAAATTATGTGAGGAAAGTTTGCGGGAAGCCGTTGCTAACGGTCATAATCTTGAAGCTCGAACCAAGATGGTCGAAGCTGAAATGTTAGGCGGGATGGCCTTCAACAATGCCGACCTTGGCTACGTCCATGCAATGGCCCATCAACTAGGCGGCCAGTATGATGCGCCTCATGGTGTCTGCTGTGCAATGTTGCTGCCGATTGTTGAAGAGTATAACTTAGTCGCATGTCCAGAAAGATTTGCTGAATTGGCAAAAGCAATGGGCGAAAACACGGATGGTTTGTCCACTCGTGATGCAGCAGAACTTGCGATCAAGGCAATGCGTCAAATGGCCGATGATGTCCACATTCCACGCAGTATCAAGGCAATTGGTGCTAAACCAGAAGACTTTGAATTGATGGCTGAGAATGCTTTAAAGGACGGTAACGCCTTCTCCAACCCACGAAAAGGGACTAAAGAAGAAATCGTTCAATTGTTCCAGAAAGCTTATGATATGAAATAGAGCAGAGCGCGACGAGACCCGGGTGGCCCCAGAGCACAAGGCGGAAAATTTAGTAGCGAACGGTATTTGTTCGCTACTAAATTTTTTGTCTTGTGTGGCAGGAGTCAGGGTCGTCGGAGCGTATTTGCAAAGCAGAAGGGAGCGCAAAAGAGGATAACAAGTGTGCCCCCCCCGAACGAGACCCGGGGGCCTCACCAAGTAGGCCAAGCCGTTTTCATACGGCGGTCGGAACGTGTTATTCAAGGCAGCAGGGAGCTCAAAATAACATAACAAACGCGCTGCAACAAAACCCGGGTAACGTCCATAAGAAGCCCCAAGGATTAATAGCTGTCAGTTGATACCCTGAAGCTTCTTTTTCCGACAAAAGAGTCGTCCTTCGCGCACAATCCAAAAACCTTCCAACAATCTTCACACTTTCTTCACAACTTGTTGAACACATTAAGATAAAATTATGGTGTAGATAAGATATTACCCAAAAGAACCATGATCAATTTTCAATATTGGAGGGTGTTTATGATGAAAAAATTTGATCTGGCTGATGCCGTATTGTTGCTACTTATTCCGTTGACGATGATCGGATTCTCCGCTAGTATCCATACCCATGATCACGATATTTCCAACACCAAAGCGGCTCAGGTTAACAAGATTGGTGAAAATATTGACACTGAATATTCTGGTAATTCCGACTTAAATAAAGGCCATATCAGGCCGCTGTATTTTCAGCCATCGCGCGTTTTTAGTGTGAAATATCGGACAGTTAACTTTAAAACTGTTTTGGATGAAGATTACCGTGAGGAAAAGTTGTATCGTTATGTTCCGGGGGCTAAGAAGAACAATCGCACGTATCGTTGGTCGACCATTAAAGCTCGTTCAGGCAAACGCGTCTTCGTTGATAAGAAAGCCAAAGCCTATTATCGAGATGATGATGGTGAACGGGAAAGTGAAGATTTTTATCGGATTCGAATTTCTGCGAACAAGAAAGCAGCCCGTTATTGGGTCAATGAAGATGCGATTGATGACTAGCATTCAAATCACATGAATGAGTCACTGGGATCGGCTGTACCATCATTTTAAAAATTAAATCAATGGGGCTGGGACAAAAATAAGTATCGTCTCACCCGTACTTTATTATGTCGGATGTTCAATTAGCAGAAACGTGGGAATTAAAGCAGTTTCCGGCCATATAAGCCAGCCATCCAAATATCCAAACCCAGGATATTCGGATGGCTGGCTTATATTCTGGAAACTAACCGCTTTAAGTTCCACTCTCATTTTATTTGGTTTATCAGTTATTTGGTTGTCAATTATGGTAGATTATAGGTAACAAAATCGTTCATCGTGGAGGTGCAATTTGAAGATATTAGTAACTGGTGGTGCCGGTTTCATCGGGTCAAATTTTATCCATTATTTGCTTAAAAATCATCCAACTGACCAGGTCATCAATTTTGATGCCTTGACTTACGCTGGTAACTTGGCACATTTGGTGGATGTTCAAAATGATCCCCGCTACCACTTTGTGCAGGGGAACATTGCTGATCAACAGGCTGTTGAACGCGTCGTTTCTGATTATCAGGTTGATTCAATCGTCAATTTTGCCGCCGAATCCCACGTTGATCGCTCAATCCTCGATCCTGACGCGTTTGTCCGCAGTAACTTTGTCGGTGTCAGCACGTTACTGAATGTGGTGAAGCAACTGGGGATTAAAAAGTTTGTCCAAATTTCTACAGATGAGGTGTACGGCAGCTCACGGGATGGAGAGCCGTTCACTGAAACCGCGCATCTTAATCCGAGTTCTCCGTATTCTGCGACTAAAGCGGGTGCCGACCTGTTGGTGCTTTCATATTACAAAACGTATGGCATGAACGTCTCAATTACGCGATCTGCCAATAATTATGGCCTGTTTCAATTTCCCGAAAAATTAATTCCTTTGATGGTCACCAATGGACTTCAAGGGAAATCATTGCCAATTTATGGAGACGGCCACAATGTCCGTGACTGGCTGCACGTGCGCGATAATTGTCGGGCAATTGATGCCGTCTTACGCCAAGGTCGGCCGGGTGGGATATATAACATTGCGGCTCATCATTATGAAGAGAATCGTCAAATAGTTCAAAAAATTATTAATCGGTTGGGGTTGCCTCAGTCGATAATCCAGCACGTTTCCGATCGGCCAGCTAATGATCAGTGCTATTCAATCAATGACGAATTAATTCGCCATGAACTGGGCTGGCAGCCGATGGTTGATTTTGATCACGGGATCGCGCAAACTGTTGATTGGTACGTGGCACACGAAAAGTGGTGGCGGCCTTTATTAGCCGCCGTCCACAACAGATAATGGGGTGGCATAATGAAAATTGGATTTATTGGTACTGGTGTGATGGGTACCGGGATGATTAAGAATTTGCTCAAGGCAGGTTATGCGGTTGACGTCTATAACCGCACTAAGGAACATGCGAGTGGTGCGCTTAATGCGGGGGCGTACTGGTTGGATACACCAGCAGCTGTGACTCAGGACAGCGACGTTGTCATCACTATTGTTGGATTCCCCAGTGACGTTGAGGAAGTGTATTTTGGCGATAACGGGATTCTTAGCGTTGCCCATTCCGGCCAAACATTGATTGACATGACAACCAGTTCGCCAAGTCTGGCAAAGAAAATCACTGAAGCCGGGGCCACCAACAACATTGGCGTCCTCGATGCGCCGGTTTCCGGCGGTGACGTTGGCGCCGCTACGGGAACCTTGACCATTATGGTAGGTGGTTCTGAGACGATCTTTGAAAAAGTGAAGCCGGTACTATCGGCAATGGGCAGCACGATTACCCGATTTGGGGAGGCCGGCCAGGGTCAAAATGCTAAAATGGCCAATCAAATCATGGTTGCCGGGACGATGACCGGGATGATTGAATCACTTGAGTATGCCAAACATGCCGGCATTGACCTACCACAGATGATTGCCACTATCAACGGTGGGGCTGCGGCTAACTGGAGTATGACCAATTATGGCCCACGGATACTCCAAGGTGATTTTCAGCCCGGCTTTGCTGCCAAACATTTTTTGAAAGATCTGCGGATTGCATTGGATTCTGCCGATGAGATGAAACTTGATCTGCCGGCAACCAAAGTCGCCCGGGATCTTTATCAGAAGATGACTGACGAATTGCATCTGGGTGATCTTGGCACCCAAGGTCTACTGAAAGTGTATGAGCAGTCATAATACCTATCCAAACAAGTTTAGATTAATCATGGTAGACAAACAGGCAGTCGCTCCCAAATTGAGAGCGACTGCCTGTTTGATTGACAAGTCTTACTTATTTTTGCTGATTTTTACGTTCTCTTCTGTTTTGGTTGGCGGAAACCAGGTTGATAATAACTGAAACCAACAAACAGATTCCGGCCAAAATGACCAAACCAATTTTAACGTCGTCTGGAAATGATGACTTTTGAATAAAGAATGCTAATCCGATTGAAATCACGAGGGCAGCATCTGCCACGATCAGTTTCGGCGAAAATCCCATTGTACTCACACCTTTCAAAAGCATTATAACAAATTGGCCGGCGTTTTCACGGTTATTTGAAAAATTTGTGTGGCGGGTCAAAGTTGATATAATAAGATTATAAATGAAGGTTAGGTGACGATCATGGCAGAATTGGAAGGTAACGATGCGTTCATTGATACAAACAAATTAATATTTGGTATTGGCCAGGTACAACAGATTACCGGGGTGTCCGGTAGACAACTGCGTTATTGGGAAGAGCAGGGATATATTCAATCCATCAGCCAAAAAAAGGGTGCCGCAAGAGAGTATTCGATGCACACCCTATTCTTTATCTTTCACGTCACTCGATTTCTGCGCAGCGGTTTTACCCTTCAGGCAGCTGTGGACAGAGCTAAAAAATTTGACCGTCAATTGCCGGTTCTTCGCGAATTTCTGCGTTCCCAACTGAAAGGCGTTGACTTTGATAAAGATCAAAGTGTTCTTGATTTTGGCTACGTCGATTCTTCGCATACTCAGCGGATTTATGGCGTCGTTAAGGATGGTGAAACATTTTTCCGAATTGAAAACGTTGACTAAGTCCCCACGACTCAGGGGAGCTCTGGATTTTTCCGGGGCTTTTTATTTTGGTGCAGAACGCCTCGCGGACAGATAGTTCACGTCAATCGTCTTCGTTATCGAACTTTTTATACAAGCCAATGATGGTCTTATCTGTTAATTCAACGGGTTTGCCATCGAGTGTCACGTCAACAATTTTGTAATAATCCTCCAGATCCGGCACTTCCAAACGCTGATTGGCCAGAAAATCGGCTGCAGACTTGTATTCAATTGACTCGGTACCGCCACCATTTTCGTATTTAATTTTTAACATGATGCCACTTTCTTTCTATAAAGATTAATCTTCTTATACAGCCTAATTTTAGATGGTCCATTTTTGAAATACAACTAACTGCCTTTGTGAAATTTCTGTGAAGAATGTTTGCTTTTTTTGAGACTTTAAATTCGACGGTAAATTTGGGCCATGATATATTATTGATGAGGGGATGGCTGTCAATAACATCCTATAAATTTAACATTATAATGACGACGTTTAATTAGGGGGAATTGAATGTTGAAGTTTAAGCATATTTTTGTTATTGTGTTAACCACGTTGATCTTGGTGATTGGGTTCTCAGCTTTTGGCGGTCAGTCGACTTCAGCTCAAACCATCAAGTTTACCAGCGCGATGCATACCAGCAAAAATCTGACTTACAACGGCACAATCAAGTACTATGTCAAAGCAGATGCGAAAAAATATGCACCTGAAATAACCTATGCAACTCAAAAATGGAATAAGGCGCTAGGCAAAAAAGTTTTTCAACGCACCAATTCAATCAGCCGTTCCCGATTGGTCTTCACCGGAACTAATAAGCTCAACCGAAATTATGCGGGGGTAGCAGAAATTAATAGTGGCGTGATTGCTTTGAACAACTCATGGATGAGTCGATACAATCAACAAAAACGCCGTGCGGTGGTCATTCATGAGCTTGGTCACACATTTGGAACCAAGGATTTGTACAATTATCCAAATGGGACGCTTCGAAGTTTATTCAAGCGGCAGACAATCATGGGCGGCAATTATGCCACCAGTATTAAATCGTTTGATGCCAAATTAGCAAAATGGACGCTCCAAAAGACCAGGAGCATGTCTCAAACCGAGTTTCACCACTACCGTTCAAATCAGGGACTATACTACCAGCAAATGCTTAACGGACAGCTTTAATTTCTGGTGAGAGACCATTGACAAGCGATTGTCCAAACACTATGATTAACCTATTGTTTGATAGACGTTGATGCAGTTCGGTAGTCGATTAATTTGAGAAGTCAGAAACTCAGCGGTAGATGTGAGCTGAGCGGTTAATCGACGAACTTACAGCTGCTGAGTCTTGTATGTTAGACGGATCATCTCGTTACCGATGAATTGAGTGGTTGTCGTTTTTCGACAATAACTTGGGTGGTAACGCGGAAAACTTTTCGTCCCTGACAATTAATTTTGTCAGGGACTTTTTTATTTAGGAGGAATTATTTGATGAACATTTTGGAAGATTTGAAATGGCGCGGTGCGATTAATCAAGAAACTGATCATGATGGCTTGAATGAACTGGTTAATCAAAAGTCAGTGGGGATTTACGTCGGAATTGATCCAACGGGTGACAGTATGCATATTGGTCATTTGATTCCCTTTATGATTTTGAAACGGTTCCAGTTGGCTGGTCATCATCCAGTGATCGTCATTGGTGGTGGAACCGGATCAATTGGGGACCCCAGTGGTAAGAAGTCTGAACGGGTGTTGCAAACGATGGACCAAGTTCGCCATAACCAGGATGCGTTGACGGCACAGATGGAAAAACTGTTTGGTCAGGATGGCAAATTTGAGATTGTTAACAACTATGATTGGCTGTCTAAATTATCGCTGTTGGATTTCCTTCGTGATTACGGTAAATTGTTTAACGTTAACACGATGCTTAATAAGGAAATTGTGGCTAGTCGATTAGAAGTTGGAATCTCGTTTACTGAATTTACGTATCAGATTTTGCAGTCAATTGATTTTCTTCATCTGTATCGTCACAACGACGTTCAAATTCAGTTGGGAGGGGCCGATCAGTGGGGTAACATTACCTCCGGAACCGATCTGATTCACCGAGTTGAAGGCCAAGATGCCAAAGTCTTTGGATTGACCATTCCTCTTTTACTTAAATCTGATGGGACAAAGTTTGGTAAATCGGAAGGCGGCAATGTTTGGCTCGATCCTGAAAAAACGTCACCATATGAATTTTACCAATTTTGGATTAATCAAGATGATAACGATGTTATCAAATACCTTAAGTATTTTACTTTCCTCTCACAAGATGAGATTGCTGAATTAGAAAAGAAGGTCCAAACTCAACCTGAAAAGCGTGAGGCTCAGCGTAAGTTAGCCGAAGAAGTGACAGAATTTGTTCATGGAAAAGAAGCGGTTAAGCAAGCTGAACATATCACTACGGCATTATTCTCAGGTAACGTGGCTGATTTGACGACAGCAGAAATTGAACAAGGATTCAAGAATATGCCATCAGTCGAGGTTTCCTCAGAACCATTAAACATTGTTCAGTGGCTGGTAGATGCAACCAAGATTGAAAAATCACGCCGTCAGGCAAGAGAAGACATTACCAATGGCGCAATCAGAATTAACGGTGAACGAATTGAAGATGTTGATTACGAGATTAATCCGGCGAATAAGTTTGATGGCAAATTTGTCATTGTCCGTCGTGGTAAAAAGAAGTACTTTTTAGCAAGAGTTAAATAGAAGTAAAGACAGATCGCGTGATGATCTGTCTTTTTTTAGTTGACAATGTTCATCAAAGCCGGTATATTATTTAGTGCGGCTTTTGCAAGAATGACTTCTTCGCAGAGTTACAAATTTTAAAAAGTCATTGACACACATTGCGCGTCATGATAATATTAAATAGTTGTCAAAAGCGAGCAACAAGCGCTTCCGACAACCAAGTAGACCTTTGAAAACTGAACAAAATTTTCGACAAACAAATGTGCAGGGCGTTTCAATTTTTCGGAATTGAAACCAAACATTTGCGAAGTCAATTCGTAAAACAAATAATAAATTTTAAATCATGAGC
>NZ_BDGB01000039.1:0-435 GCF_002157585.1 Lentilactobacillus parakefiri | reverse complement strand
CCTGGCTCAGGACGAACGCTGGCGGCGTGCCTAATACATGCAAGTCGAACGCGTCTTGGCCAATGATTTCAGGTGCTTGCATTTGAAAGATTTGACATTGAGACGAGTGGCGAACTGGTGAGTAACACGTGGGTAACCTGCCCTTGAAGTAGGGGATAACACTTGGAAACAGGTGCTAATACCGTATAACAACCAAAACCACCTGGTTTTGGTTTAAAAGACGGCTTCGGCTGTCACTTCAGGATGGACCCGCGGCGTATTAGCTTGTTGGTAAGGTAATGGCTTACCAAGGCGATGATACGTAGCCGACCTGAGAGGGTAATCGGCCACATTGGGACTGAGACACGGCCCAAACTCCTACGGGAGGCAGCAGTAGGGAATCTTCCACAATGGACGAAAGTCTGATGGAGCAACGCCGCGTGAGTGATGAAGGGT
>NZ_BDGB01000038.1 GCF_002157585.1 Lentilactobacillus parakefiri | reverse complement strand
GGCAGTCCCAATCTTGAATTTGCCATGAAACCATTGAATTCCCTAATTGAGTTAATACCAAACCAACCATACAAGCAGTTCCTGCACACTGACCAAGGTTGGCAGTACCGACATCGAACATGGCAGAAGAAGCTCAGAAGCGCTCACATCACACCAAGCATGTCTCGACGAGCAACCTGCTTAGATAACGCTTGTATGGAAAGCTTCTTTAACAAGTTAAAAGTTGAGTTAGGCGACTTATCCAATTACAATTCCGCTGAGG
>NZ_BDGB01000037.1 GCF_002157585.1 Lentilactobacillus parakefiri | reverse complement strand
GAACAGCTTTCAAGCCCAGAGGGCCAGGCCATTTTCGCTAAGCGAAAACTTGAGGATGAGCCAGCCTTTGGTAACCTGAAGGCTAATTTGCGTTTCCGTAGATTATCGGTACGTGGATTAAGACAAGTCAATAATGAATTAGGAATTATCTGTATGGCAGCAAATATGAATAAATTGGCCAAAATGATGGCCAATTTAACTCATATTTTTGGTTGGATAGAAAAACTGAGC
>NZ_BDGB01000036.1 GCF_002157585.1 Lentilactobacillus parakefiri | reverse complement strand
TCCAGTCGATTCCGTTGGCGCCACTGGGTAGTTCAGCACTTCTTTCGTACCATCTGGACGAATGCCAATCGCAATATGAACGGCTTCTTTTTGAACGGTATCCCGCTTTAACGGCAAGTAAGTGGCATCTAAGAAGATGGCCGCATATTGTGAAGCCAGTCGACGTTGCTGGAAAGCTTGAACCTGTTCATTGACGGCTTTAGTCATGTTGGAAACCATGGCTTTGGAGTAGTGAGCACCGTACATTTTCTCAATGAGTTCGGCAATTTCAGCAGTGGTAATTCCCTTGGTATACAACTGAATGACCGTTGTTTCTAAATTATCACTGTGCCGACCGTAGGCTGGCAAGGTATGATTTTCAAACCGGCCATTGCGATCTCGAGGAATGGTTAAGTTAAATTGGCCGTACTTCGTATCAAACGAGCGCTCATAACTGCCGTTGCGGTTATTACCAGTGTTAATCCCAGCGTATGAGTAGCGTTCGTAACCCAAAAACTCTGCCAATTCGGTTTGAAGAAGCTGGTTAATCGCAATTTCGAGGTGGTGACGAAAAACTTCGTCCAAATCTTGCTTTTGGGCTAGTGCAGCGATAATTTCTGTGGTAAGTTCTGTGGTAAGTTCATTCATGGGGAATGCCTCCTGTGATGTTTTCTGTGGTTACTAAATATCATAAGGGAAGGCATTCGCTATTTCTATACAATTCAGAAATCTTTTATGCATTTACACAAGATATTTTACGCTCTCATTTGTCACTAGAACTGTGCTTTATTTTATTACTCTTTTTACTCTTTTTACTCTTTTTACTTTTTGATTTATTTAAAATCGCATTATCGCTTTTTAGTTTCTCCTTGTATTTATCGATTAATATTTTAATTTCCCTCTTTTTCTTGCTCGATTTAGCATTCTTAAGTCTCCCTTTAGCCTTCGATAGTGCTTGCTCATCATTTTTAATGTTTCTCTTTAAAATATCTATTTTAGAGACAGTTGGATTCGTATTAGTTTGACCACTATGTGTCTTAACTGCCAGTGTTCGATAATAATCATGATTAGCCTGTGCGATCGAAACTCCGGCAACACCAGAAAGTGCAATAGCCGATATGCTGCACATTAAAATTTTTTTGAATTTTGTCTTTAAGGTTATACTCATTTGTATCTTCCTTCACAATTAATAATTTCAAATCGGTTCAACTATAAAAATGATTTTGTTATTTCGATTACTTCTATGTCTTATTTTGGAGAAATAATGAACATAGCAATTGTATCATAAATTACACATTTTATATGGCAGATTGCAAGAAATAACTTGAACGAATTTAGTGACGTAGATTAAGCAAGAAGATCTCGATTGGTGTATGCCAATTAAGACATTTAAGTGGCCGTGAATTCAGATACCAATTGATTTGAACCAGTTGGTAATCACTTAGT
>NZ_BDGB01000035.1 GCF_002157585.1 Lentilactobacillus parakefiri | reverse complement strand
ACGAATATGACCGGCCCCCTTCGGGGTGTTTGTTACTTCACCTTGGAAACACACTTGCTTATTTGAATCCATTCCACAATAATCAAGCTTCAATTTTGAAACATCAATACCAACATTCAAGTTCATTGATTCAGACCTCCTTTCCGTTCTTATTTTGGATAGGCTTGGGTGCTGTGTGATACTCCCTAATTATGAATCTTCAGAACATCCTCGCAATTTATGAGTAGACAAGTCATCCAATGACTAGCTGCTTGATAGAACGCGAGCTATCAAAATC
>NZ_BDGB01000034.1:21816-24210 GCF_002157585.1 Lentilactobacillus parakefiri | reverse complement strand
TACTGTTTGCTTTTCGAGTTCATACAAAAAGAGCTCTAATCACCAAGTGATTAGAACTCCAATATTTTGTTCACCAACAACAGTTGACGAAGAACCTCAAAAGTCTGGTCATTTTGGGCCATTATGCATAAAAATCGTGACCCACACAATAACCCATTTTAGTTGGACATTTCTTCAAGTTTATTCGTAAATGGAATTGTCTTTTGTGATTCCTCGTTCTGTAATTCCCGGATAATGTGCAAGTAGACTTTGATAGTTGTATTGACATCTTGGTGACCAAGCCGTTTGGAAATAAAAGGAATTGCAATCCGATCATATAGAAGTAGCGATGCGTGAGTGTGTCGGAACGAGTGGAAAGTTAAATCTTGCTGAATATGAGCTTTATGAAGCGCAGTTCGTAACATGGTCTCCATAGTTCGACAGTTAGGAACCACAAAGCGGTTCGTCAAAAAGACGTGATTATGAGGATTAAGTTTGCCATGCATTTTCAATTCAGAATTTTGATGCAGCTTTAGCTCAGCAAACATTTGAGCCAACTGTGGGTTGATATCAATGATCCGTTTGGAAGCTTTATTTTTTGTGGGTCCAAACTCTAAAGTGCTGAAATTCCAAGCCTTGTTGATAATCAATTTTAACTGTTTGCGATCAATACAACCCCACGTTAATCCAGCGACTTCTGAGACCGGCATACCGGTCATGAGGGAAGTATATGCCATCGGGTAGGCGACGGATTCAAAGAGGTGTGCTTTCAAAAACTTTAACAAGGTCTTAACATCGTCTTGATTGAGATATTTTACCTATTTACTTTTGCTTTTATCAAAGACCAAGTTAGTCGTATGAGTAAAATCCTTTTGAATAATTCCGTCGTTAAGTGCATTTCGAATGGCACCTTTAATGTGCATGTTAATGGTCCCAATCGTGGCCTTAGCGTGTCCTGGGTGATTCTCGTCACCCTTACCCTAGAAGTTCAGGAATTTTTGATAACTGGTGGGGGTGATATCTTGAAGCAACGTTTGCCCAAAATAATTCTGAATCACATGAATGGTCTGAATGTACTTGTGCTTGCTATTGACTGATAGTTTTGGTTCACGAAAAGTTTGATACCACTCTAAGAAGTAGTCCAAGAGGCTTACTTTACGTTGCTTAAGATCACTCCCAGCTCTGTACTGATTCTTAATTGTGTCCGCCCAATCGCTAGCCATTGATTTGGTGCGGAAACCATTTTAGAAACTGATTTTCGTTCACCGTTTTGGTCGTAATAGCGCACACGGGCTGGCCAACCAGTCTTTAATTGTGTAAACATAGCCATAATAATCGCTCCTTTGAACATATGTTCTTTCAATATGTAAGATAAAAGCCCGTTGGGGGGCTTTTATCTTAGAATTGTTAATATTCTTATCCATAAAGATTGATGTAAGACAGGTCATACAAAATACGAATATGCCGTGGGCTAAGATACTTGATGATTAGTCCGTTGTAGCTGTGCCCTGCTGGTTGTGCCGACCATTTATTGTAGCCGGTGTGGCTGTAGTAGAGGTGATGCCACGCGCCGTCGAAGAAGTTGCAGTGATATCGATAGGCATTAAGCCGATAGATTTGCCCCCAACGATGTCCAACCCATTTATGATGCAATCGAGTTGGAATATCATTGGCGGATGCCGTTGTTGGCTTTACAGAAAGGGTGGTGGTTCCGATTGACAAAATTGTTACCCCTAATAAAACTTCGTTTCCTAGTTTCAAAATATCACCCCAAATTTAGTATTCTAATTTCCAGTGTGATCCATTATATTTGTAAGTCTTGTTGTTGCTGTCGTTATCATAAAAATAAGTCCATTCAGTACCCTGAGAAGCTGTCTAAAATCTCTTAAGTAATAGTGCTAAAAACGCTAAAACGACCATTTGCAGACTGGTGGTTAATTGACGCTCACAATTTTTCCAAAGTCGCCGACAATTCTCTAGCCAACTAAAAGATCGTTCGACTACCCAACGTTGGGGCATGACTTCGAATCGATGCAACTCATTGCGCTTCGCAACCTGCACGGTTGCGTTTAAATTACTGGCTACATCGAGCTGAAAATTAACGCCTGAATAACCACCATCAACTAAGACATTTTGAACCTGGCGTAAATGCATGGTATGTAAAGCGATCATTGCACTGGCCCCGTCTCGATCAGAGACGTTCGCTCGCGTCATGTGAATGGCCTGCGGAAAGCCATTAATATCAACTGCCAGATGGCGCTTAATCCCCGAGATTTTCTTACCAGCGTCGTAACCTTTGTTTTCAGCAGTAGCGGTGTTTTTGACGCTCTGAGCGTCAACGATAATAAAGGAAGTTAAAGCTGAACGTCCTTGGTAAGTTCGCCGAGCAATGACAATTTTTTTAAAACTTGTTCC